>NZ_CAXTTT010000072.1:0-4031 GCF_964247315.1 uncultured Nostoc sp. | reverse complement strand
AATTACGAATTACGAATTACGAATTACGAATTACGAATTACGAATTACGAATTACTTATGTCCCGTTCTAAAGCCTTACAATATTACATTGTTTCTCGGTTGCTTCTTGCGCCACTTCAGCTATTAACGATCATCACCATTGTATTTCTCTTACTAAGAGCAACACCAGGAGATCCAGCAGATGCAATTCTCGGTGGACGTGCGCCAGAAGCAGCTAAAGAAGAATTGCGAAAACAACTCGGTTTAAATCTTCCCCTGTGGCTACAGTACCTAAATTATTTGGGAAGCATACTGCACTTTGACTTGGGAACCTCTTTAATGAGTCGCGGACAAAATGTTTGGGACATAATTGGGCAATATTTCCCGGCGACGGTGGAGTTAGCAGTATGTAGTATGGCGGTTGCACTCATCGTCGGAATTGCGGTTGGGACTCTTTCGGCTTCCCGTCCGGGAACATATTTTGATGTTGGTGGGCGCTTATTTGGGATCATCACCTACGCACTTCCGATGTTTTGGGCGGGAATGCTTTTACAGTTGATTTTCTCAGTCCAACTCGGTTGGTTTCCCAATTCCAACCGCTTTCCCTCTAATCTGCCGGCTCCCACTCCTGTGACTGGATTGTATACAATTGATAGCCTACTCGGTGGAAATTTTAGCCAGTTTTTCGCATCTTTGCACCATCTTGCTTTACCAAGTCTCACACTAGGACTTTTGCTCAGTGGGATTTTTGAACGAATTGTGCGAGTGAATTTAAAGCAAACCTTGCAAGCAGATTATGTAGAAGCGGCTAGAGCTAGAGGTATTGGTGAAAATAAGATTTTAGCTTCCCACGCCTTAAAAAATGCTCTAATTCCAGTAATTACAGTCTTAGGATTAACCTTTGCGTCTCTGTTGGGTGGGGCGATTTTGACAGAGGTAACATTTTCTTGGCCTGGGTTAGCTAATCGATTGTATCAAGCGATCGCCGATCGCGATTATCCCACAGTCCAGGGAGTACTCGTATTTTTTGGTGCGATCGTTGTCAGCGCCAGCATTTTGATTGATATTTTAAATGCTTATGTAGATCCGCGAATTCGATATTAAGCTGTTGGACATTTTATTAAATTTCTTGAGAAATACCACTGGCTAAAATACCAAGAATTTTATTCACATCTTTGAGATAATATTCGCTTAAATCAATGCTCAATATTTGTTGTTCTAGTTTGAGGAATTGCCAAATACTGCCAGTTGTGACTGCTCCGTAAATTGTTTTAATCTCAGTTGCAGCTTGCTGATTAAAGATTTGGGCTGCTACCATTTCGGCTGCACACTGACCCAAACCGCCATTAATATTTTCTTTTTTAGCTTCTACAACTGTAATTACTGGTGCTGTCAAAATCAGAATTTCTGGAGATTTGGTAATAATAAAATCACAAGTGCCGTTTAATCCTTTGCTATTATCGACAGTGAAATCTACCCCAGAAAATAAACTAACTTGTTCGCGTAATTGTCGGCGTAAATCAACTAAAATTGGCGCAATAATTAACTCAGAACGCGCTTTTTCGCTATTACTACCTAAAGCAATATCTAGGTTATAATTGAGTGTTTCTACAAGTAAATTACTCGCTGTTAATTCAGGAGCAGTAGCGAAAATATCGCGTTTTTCTAATGTGGTTAAGCTAAATTCTTGTTTTGCTTTAGCTAAATTAAACTCGCTGTAAGCCATAAAACTATTACTTCCTTTAGCTTTTAAATAGAAGAGTGAAATTACTGTCCAACATCCAAGTTAAAGTAGAAACTACCGTCAACAATTCTGTTGCTACCAACATACTTGATAATGGGTATACTGACTTGGTGCTGTCCTGGTTCAAGCTTCCAAGTTTTTTGGAAGTTACCAATATTATGGCAAGCAGCATAAATCGGGAAGTTACTAGGAGTGAAAAATCCATTTTTATAACTCTCAACTCCATGTTTAAATAAATATCCTTTGATTTCTACTTTATTGAGTAGAGTTTGAGATGGTATGCAATAATTGAGGTTTGATAATCTTAGAGTATCTCCAGATTTGAGAAATAGGCGATCGCGATTTGTCACTTGCTGAAGTTCGTTGCTATTAACCTGCACTGTAAGATTAGCGACACAGACTTTATCGGCAATAACTTTGTCACATATTGCAGAGGTGGCGGTGACAAAAGGCTTTGGTTCTGAAGAAGATTTTTTATCCCGCTCAATTAATGCAGGCGCTACTGTAGCTAGTATGGCGCCGGTAGCAGCGATGAGAGCAAGTACAAGCTGTTGTCTAAAAGTTGCCATTTTTCAAACTCCTCAACTTTTTTTGGTATAACACCATCATCACTTGAGACATAAGCTCTATAGGTAGGCGCTAGTAGGGAGTTTGAGTGATTAAATTGTTATAAGGGAAAGTAGGCAAATGTAGGTTTGTAGGGTAAAGTATTACACTACTGACTGATTTTAACTTTGCTCTACCAATTCACTTACACCTAATGGACTCACAAGAAGGATTAGCATTCATTAATAAGCTACTTGCAAACGATAAGCAAGTCTTAAATGATTTAGAACAAAAGCTCTTTTTAGGGATGTGGGAAGGGAAGGAGTATACAGAGATTGTTAATGATGGCTCTTATAGTGCAGAACATGTGAGAGATGTGGGTGCAAAGTTATGCAAAAAGATTACACAACTTTTAGAAATACAAGTTAAAAAAAGAACTTTTAAAAATTCAATAATAGTAAGATATCAAAAGTATTCAGAACAAGCTTCATTTTCCCAAGAACCAATTGTAGAACCAAATAATCCACCACTAAGAAATGAATCACAGTTAGTTAATCTATTGCAGCAAAATCATAATCCTTTTATTCCACAACACGGCAGAATAGAAGACCCACAACAGTTCTTTGGCAGGGAACGTGAAATATCGCGGGTATTTGAAGTACTTAACAGTAATAGTAGTGTTGCCCTTATAGGAGAAGAAGGAATTGGCAAGTCATCTTTGTTATGGGTGATTTGCCAACAGGCAGAAAATTATTTACAGTTCCCACGTGATCCAGTTTTTTTAGATTTAAATAATGGAGTTTATGATGAAAATGAATTCTACATTGCTTTGTGTGATCGAATTGGTATTCCTAAAAGCAAAGGCTATAGCCTAACTCGCAATTTGCAAAAGAAAAAAGTACTATTAGCTATAGATAATTTAGGAAAGTTAATCGAAAACGGCTTTACTCGCCAAGTTAGGGATCAATTGCGCGGTTTAGCTGAAGGGCGTGATGCTTCTTTGCGGTTAATTTTAGCTGCTAGCGAACCTTTGGACAAGCTATTTAATGACAGTCAGAATAATGGCAAAACATCTCCACTGGCAGGTATTTGCCAAGAAGAACACATTCATCCTTGGGATGAAGCCACTATGCGTGCTTTTATTACCAACCGTTTGGCTAACACTTCAGTGAGTTTTATTGAAGACAAAATCATCCAACTCATCCAAGAAAGTGGGGGACATCCTCGCACACTGATGCAACTGTGCTATCGAAGTTATTCGCGGTATGTGGAGAGTGTGCGATGAGTGATACCCCTTTCACCTCTCCCTCAACCCCTTCCTTAGAAGGGAAGCAAGATTACTCCTACTCTCGCTTACTTTATAGGAAGGTAGCTGGGAAGGTTAGGTTCTTCACGGTTAATGATGGAGGCTGAATTGACCCCTGTACCCCGCCTAGACTTAGCACCCCAATTAAAGCGTCCTCTGTCTGTGTGGAATCCTTTAGATAATCTGCGCCTTTTGTACTGGGTATTTTTCTTTCCCCAGGCTTTGCGGTGGTATGTGGATAGATTCGGGGGTGGGTATATTTCTGAAAAGGAAATGAATTGGCAGAAGCAATGGGAGTTATTACGTCAAAATGTTATCCAACGTCAATTACTTTTCCAAGGATTGTTTTTAACAGTAATTACACCTGTAGCTATAGGTTTAGTTTTTCAGACTATAAATGTTCCCGTTAACTGGTTCGGTGTGGCGGGAGGCGTGGCGGGAGGCGTGGCAGTAGGC
>NZ_CAXTTT010000071.1:9081-40078 GCF_964247315.1 uncultured Nostoc sp. | reverse complement strand
GCATGGGGCATTGGATAAAATATCACTCAGCACTTAGAAGCTACTCAATCCCAGAAAAAAGAGTTTCCCAGTCAATCACAGGTGGTCTTTGTCCTTGGTTGACTATTTCAAAAATTTTCCTAGAGCTACTTGGCTGAAAAAGGCATTCTACACAAGCGTTTGCCACATCAATCCGGCTGGCATCACCCGAAAGTGTATCCCCAGTGCCTATAACCACACCGTATTTACCCCCAGTTTTTGCCTTCAGGAGGGTATTGAGGTCGTATGAGGTATAGGGCCCGTCAATGAGGCGTCCTGGGCGGATAATGGTGTAGGGTAATCCTGAATTAATAATGGACTCTTCGCCTTTTTGTTTGGCATCCAACACGCCAAAACCATTAAGAATACTAAAAGGAAACTGATTTTTACGGAGAATTCCACAAGAAGAGACGAAAACGAATCGCTTCAAATTCTGGGGTGCTGCTGCTATTAGATTGCTCACACCTTGAGCATCAATTTTTGCCGGACTATTCTTTGCTTTTGCTTCACTAGATTTGGGATTAAGGAAAATAATTCCCCATTCAATCAAGTTTGGGGGTTGGTCAAACTCCCATCGCGCAGAGGGAAAGGCAGTAGTTCCAGTACAATTTATGATGTGGGTAACACCTGACATTGCAGCTGGCAGTGTAGCTGGTTGGCGGATATCGCCAACGGCAATCTCCACTCTTTGGTTAAACATCTCTTCAGCTTTTGCGGCATTGCGTGTCAAGACACGAACTTTCAAGCCCTTCTCCAGCAACTTGCCTACCACCAGTTGCCCTACTCCACCAGTGGCACCAGCAACTAGTACCAAATCTTCAACTGAAGTTTCAAAAGAAGTCATAAAAGTGCCTCTGAGATAGTCTATTGTTAATCTACTAAAAAAATGCGATCGCCTACCAAGATTAAAAATTTTGCTGATGGCTGTTGACTCTGTAGCTTAAAGGCTGACAACTGGGAATTTTAAGATTGGGGCGAATTCCCCAAAACTAAATCAGCACAGTAGCCAGCGCTTGAGGTTTTGAGGAAGGAATGAAAATTAGTCAAAAATTAATTTCGAGTATTCTAGGAATGGCTATTCTCTCAGGAACTATTGGTGCAATTAGTGCCAATCAGCAAATGAACATAGCTAAGTATCTTGCTCAACAAGAGGCTGAAGAAGTTGCTGGACTACTCGGATATTTCATAAGTCATGAGCTTGAATCTCAGAAGATGCGATCGCCAGATCAAATGCTAGGTCAGTTGCAAGAGAATGTTCAAGCACTACACAAGCAACGTCAGCGCGATTTGGAGATTGTAGATCGCAACAAAATCATTTTGGCAGATGTAGTTCCAGAAGACATCGGTACGCGATTAGATCGCGATCGCAATAATGAAGTTGGTAAAACTATTCAAGATGGGATACCAAGAACCTATATTGAGGCTAGTCCTCAATACCCAAATGGAATTCAATTGATTGCTGTTGCTTTTAAGACTAGCAACGGTGAAACAATGGGTGCAGTAATTTTGGAATACACACCAATTTATAAAGCAGCACTAGCAACAGCCCATAAAAACATTGTTGTCACGTCAGTTATCAGTTTTGGATGTGGCATATTTGCATTAGCAGCAGGTTATCTGCTTTCCCTAAGGATTTCCAAACCGATTAAACAACTCCAGCAAGCTGTGATGAATCTGGCTGAAGGGAAAGTGGATACCAGAGTTAATATTCGCTCTCCCAATGAGATTGGGGAGTTAGCTACCTCGTTCAACAAAATGGCAGACGATCTCCAATATTCTAGAGATGAGTTGGTCAATGCTAACGAACAATTACAATACAAAATTACCGAGCGCCTACAGGCAGAAGCCGAACTTCAGGCAGCTCTTAAAGACCTGAAAAAAACCCAAATGCAATTAATTCAATCGGAAAAAATGTCAAGTCTTGGTCAACTAGTGGCAGGAGTTGCTCATGAAATCAACAATCCAGTTAGTTTCATCTATGGCAATCTCCAGTACACTGATGATTACACTCAACAAATACTGCTATTAATTAAGCTTTATCAGAAATATTACCCCAACCCAGAGCCAGAAATTCAAAATGCTAACCAAGAAGCCGATATTGAATATCTAACAGAAGATTTGCCTAAGATGTTAACTTCAATGAAAATGGGGGCTAAACGCATCCGGGAAATTGTTCTCAGCCTCCGAATTTTCTCTCGTTTGGATGAAGCTGAGTTCAAAACGGCTGATCTGCATGAAGGAATCGACAGTACTCTGTTAATTTTACAACACCGACTCAAGGCACAAAATAATCACCCTGAGATTAAAGTGGTGAAAGAATATGGCGAAATCCCTTAAATCCAGTGCTTTGCAGGGCAAATGAATCAGGTATTTATGAACCTTTTAGCAAATGCAATCGATGCTATAGAAGATTGTTTTCAAAAAGAACTTTGTTCAAATCCCTTGATTCACATTTCGTCTGAACAGGTAGATGACAATGCGATCATTCGGATTGCTGATAATGGAGTAGGAATTCCAGAAGAAATCCAGTCGCGTTTATTTGATCCTTTTTTCACGACGAAAGCAATTGGTAGGGGGACTGGTATGGGTTTATCAATAAGTTACCAGATAATTACTGAGAAGCATGGTGGATCTTTGCAATGCATTTCATCTCCGGGGGCAGGTGCAGAGTTTATAATTACAATGCCGATTCGAGTAGCAAAATCAGTATAATTATCAATTCGCGATCGCCACGCCTAAGTAAGTCGGCACAATAAAACCAAACTATGTGAATAAAAATTAACTAGGCTAAAACTCTCTTGCCTCCTGCCTTATCTCAACGATAAATTTTCCCACCCACCTACTTATCGCTAAAAGTTCAGTGCCAATTGTTTTTTTGCCCCTAAGTGTGTAGGCGTAGCCCGTCGTAGACATCGCAGTTAGAGGGGAATTGCCCCTGAATTGTTCGGTTCTACCACTGTCACCAGTATACAAATAGCTATAACCTCTTAAATAGTAGTGAAATGTCTAACCTAAACGCTGTTAGTCGCTCTTGAATTAAGGGGTGAAAGCCTGTGTACCAATGTATATTGCCAAGCCTGAGCGAAATCTTGGCTGAAAATCAATCAAGTGTGGCAGAATGTTCACCTGCTAAAGCAGAGCAGCAGTGGCGTATCAGCCTCGCAGCGACAGAACATTTGCTATTAAATACTTTAGCAGACCCTTCAGTTGACACAACCCAAGGATTAGTTTTAGCTGCACCAGCACCCTTATTTAGTCAACCAAAATTGACTCAAAGTTTACAAACAGTAACTTTTACAGCAAAACCATTTAACCCCTTGGCGCTGATGCCATTTCAGATGCCAGGTGCGATTGCGTCTGTAAATGAAGACATTGCTCCCCATGAATCAGTACTTCCTTTACTGCCTGCCGATCCTTTAGGCGCAGAACAGTTTTGCTTAGTTTTTACAGATAAATTTAGATTAGTGCTAGTTTTAGCAACCCAGAAAAACGGTAAAAAAACCTTTTCATTTTCTTTTGAGCCAGAGATAGTGCAACAGGCTTGGCGATCGCTAGGGGCACGGGTAATGCTGGCTAATCCAGAATTTTTTGCCCGCTTGGACGCATTAGTAGAACAGTATTCTCCGGTAGCACCAGACTACCGTATGATGATTCACTTTAGCCAGTTATTGCTTCAGGAATTAACAGAACCAGAAGAGACTAGCGACTCTTTACTAGCAACTGAGGAAGAAGCAAGAGAGCAAGGGAGCAGAGGAGCGGGGGAGCAGGGGAGAAAAGTTATCCCTCAATGCCCAATGCCCAATACCCATTACCTCTTATCCCCAGAGGAGGCCCCACCTTCCCCAAATCCTGATGTAGAATTGCTCCAAGCCTTCGCTCACGAAGTCCGCACACCTTTAACAACTATTCGCACTATGACTCGTCTGCTGTTAAAGCGGCGAGACTTAGATGCTAGTGCGATCAATCGTTTAAAAATTATCGATCACGAGTGTACCGAGCAAATTGACCGCATGGAATTGCTGTTTAAGGCCGCAGAACTAGAAACTACTGCCTCAGCAAAATCGTCAAAAACTCAACTCACGCCGATGTCTTTAGATCAAGTGTTGCAGCAGAGCATTCCCCGTTGGGAACAAGCAGCGCATCGGCGGAACTTAACTTTAAATGTTGTTTTACCCCAGCAACTACCGACAGTGGTAAGTAATCCCACCATGCTGGATCAGGTTCTTACTGGTTTGATGGAAAATTTTACTCGCAGCTTACCTGCTGGCAGCCATATTCAAGTACAAGTTATCCCAGCTGGAGATCAACTCAAGTTACAATTATCGCCGCAATTGAGGTGCAAAGATTCAAATAAAGCCACCATACCTGCAACGCCACCAATTCGCAAAGCTCTAGGTCAACTGCTGATGTTCCAACCAGAAACAGGTACGATTAGTTTGAATATCGCTGCAACCAAGCATTTGTTTCAGGCGATCGGTGGCAAACTAATTGTGCGCCAGCGTCCACACTATGGGGAAGTGATGACGATTTTCCTGCCTTTAGAAGTTAGTAATAAACAGAAACCGACAGTCAAGAATTAGAATATAGCAATCCTAAATGAGATTGTGAAAATTTTTGTTATGGTCGTCCTTGGTCATTTGTCCTTTGTCATTTGTGACTACAACGGACAAATGACTAATGACATGAAACAAAGTACTTTTCCACGCATCTAACAAATATTTCCACACCCATTGCCAAGGCGGTTTCGTCAAAATCAAATCGGGGATGATGATGGGGATATGCTAAGTCTTTCGCGGGGTTAGCAGAACCTAGAAAGAAATAACAACCAGGAACCTCTTCTAAGAAAAATGACATATCTTCAGCAGCCATAGTTTGGCATTCTGGCACAATCCCCACAGGAGTTTCTACAACTTCTTCTGCTACAGATCGTACTAGTTCTGCTATTTTTATATCATTAATTACTGGGGGATAAAGTGACCAATATTCTAAATCATAATTTGCACCATAACTCTGACAAATTCCAGCAATAATTTGCTCGACACGCTGGTTAAAAAAGCCTTTCAAACTAGGATTAAAATACCTGACAGTAGCACTCATTCTTGCTGTATCAGCAATTACATTACGCTTAGTTCCAGCGTGAAGTTCTCCCACTGTCACTACTGCTGAATCAATGGGATTAACATTCCGAGCGACAATAGTTTGCAAAGCATTTACTATTTGGGCAGCAACAACAACGGAATCAACAGTTTGATGAGGTAGTGCGCCGTGTCCACCTTTGCCCAAAATTGTGCAGTTAAAGCACTCCACAGCTGCCATCAACGCCCCAGCCCGCACACCCACTGTTCCTAAAGGCAAATTATTCCACAAGTGCAAACCAATAATCGCGTCAACATCTGGATTTTTCAGAACTCCAGCTTCAATCATCGGCTTTGCGCCTCCTGGTGACTCTTCCGCTGGCTGAAAGATAATTTTCACGATACCGGAGAAGTCTTGACGATTCTGCTGGAGATAATAAGCTGTACCTAAAGCGATCGCTGTATGTCCATCATGTCCACAAGCGTGCATCACTCCATCATGCTGCGATTTGTACGGGACTTCGTTGAGTTCTTGGATTGGCAAAGCATCCATATCCGCGCGAATCGCTAAAACTTGGGGAGTGGTAAGTCGGGAGTCGGGAGTAAGAAGTTTGTTGCCTTTGATGGTGGCAACAATGCCAGTGTGGGCAATGCCAGTTTGATGCTCAATTCCCCATTCTTGCAGCTTTTGTGATACAAATTCAGCAGTCAGTTTTTCTTGAAAACCCAACTCTGGTTGTTGATGCAATCGCCGCCGCCACTCTACTAACTGCGGTTGCAATGAGCGGATCGAAAGTCGGATGCGAGATAGATCGACAGAAGAAGGATTGGGAAAGGTGGAAATCATTATGAAGACAAACTAGTTTAAGTACAGTTAATACCAATTTGAAAAAAGAATGCAACACATATATAGATAAGACCTTTTCCCAACCTTTTCCAATGCCTTGGAAAAGGTGCGCGTTAGCGTATCATATCGCAAACATTTTTTGAATTGGTATAACTTAGATTCTTTTCCCAGTTTAACGTGACTTGAACGAGTCTTTATTGACACTCTACTCAGCACTGAGTCGGTCAAAAAGTTTCTAGTTAATAGCTGTTAATTTTCTCTCTAGGTCAAATAAAAAGCCGTGGATATACTCTTCAGTCCATTCCGCACCATAGAAGCGTTTAAACATCCCTCGCGCTGGATCTTTTTCAGCCCGATATCGCAGGTATCGCAGTTGGGCTTGCTCAATGGCTACTAAATTTTGGGAATCTGTTACAGGTTCTGCTTGCTCCACGAAATCTAGATAAGCTTTCAAATAATCTTTGAAAGCGGCAAACACCTGAGTTTCTACGACAGCTGTTTCTTGGGGACGAGTCCACAGAAAAGCGGGAGAGAAAAATGGCTGTGCTTCTTCGGGAAAATCTCCTCCCCAAGACAGATGTTGTTGGTGGGCGTGGAAAATCGGCAGAATTGGTTCAGTATATTTTGCCTGATATGCTTGATCGTCCCGAAATAGGGGCTGCATATCCAAAGCAATTAGATGTCCTCCTGGCAATGTCACCAAATCTGCCCCAAAAAAGGGTAAATCGTAGTTTAGGCGCGGAAATATCACAAAATTCAGCACTTGCAGCGAATTGCCACCCTGTACGTGAGCTGCCCGAATTTGCCGCAATTTTAAAGTTTGAAAGGCATAACTGGTGGTGACAACCTCTTCCTGGTTCTTTCCTTTGCCCACAACAGCACTCTTGGACTCAAACCCAGTGGGGATAGTATAGGGCTGTAAATCTAAGCGCGATCGCATATAGGCGATCGCGTAATCGAGAAATGGCTGATAGAGTGTCACGTCGCTTTGCTCCGAATTCAAAATTCACGCATTCAAAATTTAAAAACTTCTGCCCCCTGCTTCCTGCTTTCTGCCTCCTGCCGATTATCTTTTGCTGCCACTAACTGCTAGGGGAACAGCATCTTCAAATAAGAATTCATGGAGAAAGTGCTCTGCCCATTCATGACCAAAGTAACTGCTAAACAAACCAGATGCTGGATCACGGTCTGCACTATATTGGTCATAGTCTTTTTGGGCTTTGACAATCCGCTGGATATCTTCAGGGTCTTGGAGCGGTTTGGCATCTGCTAACATTTGCCAATACAAGTTTAAATAATCCTGAAAAGCTTCAAAGACTCGCGTTGCCACTGTTTCAGGGTCAGTTTTGGCAAACAATAGGTATTTAGAAAAATACTGGTTGGCATCATAAAACTTCATTTCTAAGTTTTGTGCCAAATCCGGGTATTTATCATGAAGGGATTTTAGCGGAACTATATATTTTTTTTGATAATCTTCATCTTGAAATAAAGGTTGAAAGTCAAGCACAATCAGGTTTTTGACTTTTCCAAAGGATAAAAAATCAATCCCTAACAAAGGTAAATCATAGTGATGACTGGGATAAATCACGCTGTTAAATATTTGAGCGCTTTCCCCAGCATCAATGTAGGTATAGCGAATTTTTCGCAACTCTTGACATTGGTGACACCAACTGCGAATAGTTGCTGGGTTTCTGCCGCGATCGCTAACTTTGAATTCCAAACCAGGGGGAATGACCCTACTTTGTAAATCAAACCGCTGAAATAGCTCTTTTTCTAAAAATTCCAGGAAAGGCTTATACATGGAGCATGATTTATTAACCCTTGCATGAAAATAAGTGATGGCAATCATGCACGTCTCATTTATTAGAAACAAAGCAACATTCCTTAATGGGGCATGGGGGATTGGGCATTGGGCATTAGTTATTCTCCCTCATCTCCCCACTCCCGACTAACGCCTAGCATGATTGCGACCGATCATTTGCTCCAAGACTTCTTGGGAAACACAGCGACGCTCGGAACAATAAGTCATCAAGTTGATTCCGTTCATCATTCGCACGGTACTGACTCTGACACGAAAATCATCCGTAACAAACCAACAACGTTCCTGACCTTGATTATTGTCATAGTTAGTATCAATCGTCAGCACTCCATCATCAGCAAACCGATATCGGCTCACAACCGGAATGCTCTCAACATAGCCTTGGTTGCGAATCAGTTTTCCAGAACGCCTCGTTTCGTCGGGAACATCAACCAAAATCGCAGCATTATCGGTATTCGGTAGCCTGGTATCTAGGTTAGCCTGCCATGCAAAGCTAGCACCGCTTGTTGCTTTACTAGGATCTATTCCTTGGGCTTTACAAACTTCTTGGACTTTCGGATCGTCCTTTTCTATAACTTTTATAATCAAATTCGACTCCCCCGACTCATCCGCCGCCGAGTCAAAATGATGAACGGCGCGTTCCGTAAACCATGTACCCTCACTTTTACCGAAGAAGTCGATCATTGTCAAAGGCGGTATTATATGCATCTGTTTTGAAACCTCGTTTTATCAAATTTTGGCTTTATTAATACTGAGTGATCAGATGAAGTCCCGATTTAGCTAAAGTGTAGAATAACTCCAAAAGTGATATTTTAATCAGCTGATGACAAATAGTGAAATTCAACTTATTACAAGTGTTCGCCCCAGTCTAACTCCAGAAATCTTAACAGCCCTCAAAAAAGGAATCCCTGTGGATTCGGTAGATTTGTACCAATTCAATCTAAGGGAAGTCGATTTACGACAAGCTAACTTGAGTAAAGCCAAGCTACTAGGAGCCGACCTCAGTGAGGTAGCATTAAGTAATGTCGATTTGAGTGGGGCTGATTTACGAGGCGCTAATCTGCGAGGAGCCGATTTGAGTGGGGCTAATTTACAGGGAGCCTATTTAAACCGTGCTGATCTCCAACAAGCAAATCTCAGTGGTGCAAATTTGGAGGCAGCCAAACTCCAAGTAGCGCGTTATGATTCACAAACGAGATGGCCCGAAAAATATAACTACAAAGCTTCTGGAGCGGTAGGGCCGGGTGCTAATCTCAATGGTGCTTTTCTCAATACAGCTTCTTTACGAGATGCAGATTTACAAGGTGCTAATCTGCGTGGAGCTTACCTAAGTGGTGCTGACTTAACAGGAGCCAATTTGCAAGGTGCTTATTTGAGCGGCGCTGATTTGACAAAAGCTTATTTGACAGGGGCTTGCTTGCGAAATGCTCGATTGACAGGAGCCGATTTGCGGGATACAGACCTACGAGCAACCGATCTCAGTGATGCAGAGATGGAGAATCTTCTAAGTATCGCTGGGGCAGATTTTACTCTTGCTCAAGGACTCACAGAAGCAACTAAAGCCATGCTTTCCAGCCGTCCACATTCAGAACTCGACGTTTGGAACGCCTATACCCGCACAACAACTCGTGAAAGTTTGAGTGCTTGACCGTGCCAATTTTAGATTTTAGACTTCGGCTACGCTCAGTCGAACGATTTTAGATGCAAGCCGCGCTCCTTGTGGGCGAAATAAATCCAAAATCCCATTTGCGCTAACAACGCACTAAAGGTGCGACCCCAAATCCAAAATTGTTTGACCAATTGTTCTGTAGTGAGTTTACAACGGCTGCCAGTTCTTTTTTTGGAGCGCTAAAAATGTCGCGTACCCTTCGGAAAAACTGGGCGGATCGGGCAGGACATATTGTGGAAATTCTTTATACGATCGCCAAGGTTCCGAAGCATTATGCCGCAAATGCAAGGCACATTCTGAGGAACCTGGTAGTCGCCAAGTCATTTGACCCGTTTGGATATCAGTCACAAATGCTTCCTCATCTAGAAAAAGTTGATCTTTTATTCCATATTTTGGTAAATTACCGGATAATTTGGTAAAATTTAAGGTAAAATCAAATATTTACTCTTTCTCTGATAAGTTTTATCAAAAAGAACTTAGAAGCCAGAATTCAGCATAAATTCTGTGCGATTATATTTAGATGAACATTGATTTCAAACCTAGCTCCTCATGGGAGAAACAAAGTTTAAAATTTCTTTCTTATTAAAACTTTATCCATTTATGGGTAGACTATTCTGAATTCTGACTCCTGACTCCTTTTTATTATTTTGAACAAACCCACGCTGCTATTGTGGCAACAGGTCTTCTAAAGCAGCTCCGACAACTCGGTGATCCTCATCCTGTCTGAGTTGGTTCAGGGCTGCTTTGGCTTCTGGTTTGTCAAATCGTTTGAGAGCATAGCTAACTCGCACGCGCATCCGCCAAGATTCATCATTCACCAACGTTAGTAGTTGGGATAATGCCGCAGCATGTTGGTTAGAATTAGCCAGTAAGCCAAGTGCATCAACAGAAGATTCCCGAACTGTGAAATCCTCATCTTTTAAACCCTGAACGCATATATCAAATAGTTCTTCAGGGCAATCCATTTCAGCGATCGCAGCCAAAATGCTCCGCCTAACTAGCCAGTGGTCATCCTGATAATATGCTAAAACTAGATGAGAAACTGCGACTCTGCCAAATAGCGATAAAGAATTTGCCGCCTCAGCCCGCACGTTGGGAGTATCATCAAATTTCATAATTTGCATCAAAGCCGCAAAAGATTCCGCCGATTGTTGATTACCCAAACCCCTAGCCACAAAAGAACGCACCAAAAATTCTGAGTCATGAAGTTTACTGGTAAGCAGAGGAACTGCAACTTCTGATTCATAATCTTTGAGGGCAGCGATCGCCTTCAAACGATAGTGAAAATCTGGGTTCTTCAGTTCAGTTTGGATTTTATGGATTTCCATAAGTGCATTTAGTACAGCTATTCTTTACTTTATTTTACAGATGTCACCAAATGGCGATCGCATTCTAAGAAAATTGAATCTAAGGGGATTGGGCATTGGGGATTAGTTATCCTCCTTGTCCCATTGTTTCCCTTGTCTCCCTTGTCCCCTGCTCCCTCCCAATCCCCTATCCCCCAAATCAATGACTCAATTAAGCGAAACCGTTAAAGAATTAATCGCCAAAGCTAGAATTGTCAGCTTTGCTGAGTGGGAACAGTCCCATCCAAAAGCAGCGATCGAAATATTTCAAGCTGCGGATGATGCTTTTCGGTATCTGAGCGACGAAGATTTATTGCAGATTATAAGCTTGTCACCGGATAATTCAGCCTTGATTCCTGTTGCTGTGTTATTACGCGATCGCGCAGCCGAAATCGTTGATGAATCTAGGGAACAAGTTTTGGCAACTTATCCCGAAATTATCCAGCCTGGAGGTGGTCTTTATCCACCTGAACGCGCCCAAGCTTGCTGGCGAGATTTTTGGCATTTTCTTCGCTGTATTACCTATGGCATCGCAGGTGGCCACACTGAGTATACCAGTTCGACAGGACTGTACTATATGAACTTACTTTATCAGGAATTACAAGTTCCAATCGAAGCGATGATCTTAGGCTTAAAAAGTATAAAGGTTGCTAGTTTAAACCAGTGTCAAGCCAATCAGCAAGAAACTCTTGCTCCCTATTTTGATCATTTAATCAGCCGACTGGCTACTTTCCAAATTCAGTAGTCCTAAGTAAAAAGTTCTGAATCTAAGTGTCTAGTTTAGCTGAGGACTTGGTTGAGTGAATGGTGCTGTGGGCAAAAAGGTGGCTAGACTATAGCGCATCTCGTTTGGATGCAATATACGACGAGACACGGTAGGGGCACAGATGTATTTGACGCAAGAAAGCTTAAGTAAGTGACAATGCATTGGCATTGTAAGACGACACAATCGCATTGTAAGCCGATGCAATGGCATTGTAAGACGACACAATCGCATTGTAAAATGATGCATTGGCATTGCAGGTCGATACAATCGCATTGTAAGCCGATGCATTGGCATTGTAAGACGACGCAATCGTATTGTAAGGCGATGCATTGGCATTGCAAGCTAGATTGGCAAAGAGAGGTTAACAGCGTCCTTATATCAAGCCCATCAATAAATTGATGGGCTTATTCTGCAACCTTTTTTTGACAGCTATTATCACTCCTTGACTCAACACGATTAATACTCTTGCTCAAGCGAATATCCCCTTACCATCGCTTGTACCCCAATCACCAATCAGATACTAAAAAAAAGCTGAAATTTCTCTAAAGTATTATTTCACTTAACAAATTTTAATAAATATGGCTTTGGCATCGTATCAGAATGTATATCAGAATGTATATCAGAATGTATAAGGGTATAACGATGCAAAAACTTAAATCGACTAATAAGGATTTAAAGTCTCTATGGTTTTTCCTTTGTCAAATGATGTAAAGTTTTTTAACATCTGCTGAATATCCTTCTCATAAAATTTAGTTGTTAACTGGGAGATAGTTTGAATGGCTTTTGGACCAGCATCACGATTAGGGGTCGCTCTGTTTGAAGACAGCGATCCCATTGATCTGTGGCCAAATCGCTCTAATGAGGATGTTGAAACCGTAATTAGAACTGTCTACAAGCAAGTTCTAGGTAACGCTTATGTAATGGAGAGTGAGCGGCTTTCCGTTGCTGAATCCCAACTCAAACGGGGTGAAATTAGCGTTCGCGGGTTTGTGCGTCAAGCCGGGAAGTCGGAACTTTACCGTTCGCGGTTTTTTGATAGCACCCCTCGCTATCGGGCGATTGAATTAAATTTTAGACATTTCCTTGGTCGTGCGCCATTGGATTTAGAAGAAACGCGTACACACAGAACTATTCTGGATACAAAGGGCTTTGAGGGTGAGATTGATTCTTATCTAGACAGCGACGAATATCAAGAAACTTTTGGGGAAAGCATTGTCCCTTATATTCGGGGCTACAAAACCGAAGCTATCCAGAGTTTGGTTCAGTTTACCCACTTATTCCAACTGGTACGTGGTTCCTCTAGCAGCAGCCTCAAAGGTGACTTAGCTGGTAAACAACCAAAATTAAACAGTCTGCTAATTCAAAGCACGCCTACCCCTGTGGTTTCACCAGCCAGCAAGGGTGCTGCATTCCGCAACCCAACATCTACTCCTCGTACTCGTCAAGGTGTAGGATCTGGTGATGATGGTAAGGTCTACCGGATTGAAGTCACTGGCTACAAGGCAAATGTGGTAAATAACATTTCCAAATATCGCCGTAGTAACCAAGTCTTTTTCGTACCATATAATAAGCTTTCACAAGAGTATCAGCGGATTCACCAACAGGGCGGTACGATCGCCAGTATTACCCCTGTAAACTAAAGAATAGAAATTGGGGATTAGAGATTAGGGATTGAAAAATAATTTCCCCTGTACTTAGTCTCTAGTCTTTAATCCCCAGTGTCGCTCGTTCTGGGATTTATGCAAAGCTACACGCGCTCAAAGGCAATACCTTGCGGCAAGCCACTTTTGTGCAAGACGCTTTGCGTAGCTTGCCTCGATCTAGGAGTATGCGCCTAGATCAACTGCCCTTACCTAAAAATCATTCTTTTCGGCTATTGTTTCCGTAAATCCCGATCGCTCAAAAGTTAGCCAAAGCGATCGCTAATCTAGGGTTTGACCAATTCCGCCGTTGGTTGTGATATCCGAAGACATTTAACACACTTTTACAAACTAAAGTTTTACAAAAGCTAGTCAGTAGCAAAAATAACTGACAACTGATAGGCAATTCTACCTCTACAAGGGGTAGGATGCTCGAAAATTTAATTTAATTAGCGTTTTTTAGGAGATACTTCAATGTCACTTTGGGCTATTGATTCACCGACTATTGAACTGCGTCCCAACACCAGCGAAAGTGAATTACAAACACTGATTCGGGCAGTTTACAAACAGGTTTTGGGTAATGCTTACTTGTTGGAAAGTGAGCGACTAGCCACTGCTGAATCGCAATTGCGCGATCGCAAAATCAGCGTCCGCGAATTCGTCAACACCGTTGCGAAATCAGAACTTTATCAATCCCTGTTTTTCAACTCTTCTTCCCAGTATCGGTTCATTGAACTGAACTTCAAACATCTACTAGGGCGTCCTCCTGCCGATCAAGCAGAAATTTCCGAACACGTCCGCATCTACAACGAACAGGGCTATGATGCTGAGATCGAATCCTATATTGATAGCAAGGAATATCAGCAGAATTTTGGGGAGAATATTGTTCCTTATGTTCGCAGCACAAGCTCCCAAATAGGAATTAAGAATGTTACCTTTAACCGCACCTTTAGCTTAGTCAGAGGATTCGCTAGCAGTGATGGCGATCGCAAAGCCAAACTGATCGGTGATATCGGTTCCAATTTACCCACATCCATCAAGCCTCCCGCCGCTGGTTCTAGTGTCAGCAGCACCGACAAACGCTTTTTGATTAAGGTTGTCAAAGGTGCAGGTAATCTCCGTACTCGTCTGGGCAACCTGGAATATGTAGTTAACTACAACCAACTGTCTGGACAAGTGCAAAATATTCATCGTACAGGCGGCAAAATTATCAGTATCACTGAAGTTGCTTAGATTTGTCTAAGTAAGGGAGTGGGGAGTAGGGACAAGGGCACAAAAGAAAACAAACAGACGCGATTAATCGCGTCTGTACTCCTAACTCAGCACTCCCAAATCCAGTTGTGGTCAGGGAGGCTAACATATAGACTAGGAGAATAACTTTTTAACCAAGATATGTCTTGGATTTTAAGCTACTTTTTTAAAATCACTTTTCTAATGGAAATTACTGAATTTTTTGAACTTTCAATTGGACGATGGCGATCGCAGCGTAGCGCTCATCATTTAGCATTCGCCCACTTTGAAGAAGTATTGTCTAACATTGACATTGAGTCTCTATCTACCAACGATCCAGCGGTGGTAGCAATCTGTCAATTGCATAACACTGAACCCGCCAGTATTACTCACCCCTTTCGGATGACTTGGGAAGGTGAGTCAGACTGGGACGATAAACCAATCTCTGGCAGTAGTGTGCTAGTACCAATTCCCGATGTCGAAAATCCTTCTAGAGGAAAACTCCTGCGGGACAAAGGGTACGCTGAAACAATTCCAGCAGTGGCTAAATATCATCTGAGTGACGATGGTATTTTTACCCTGCTAACAGAGTATGAACTCGCTGCTGCTGAGGAGCGAATTTGGTTTGCTAATCCAAATCTCCGATTTCGGGTAGCGATGATTAAAACCAGTGATGGTAAGGGTGTGACAACAGCTTCTTTTTCTTCAGAGATTCGCTCTTTGTCAAGTTCAACCAATTAGCAAATATCAGGTTAAAACATAAAAGGATACAAGCTCCTAAATTTATTTATGGGGATTGTAATGTCTGAATTTTGAATTTTGAATTTGGAGCGAAGCGACGTGACGATAGCGCCCAGCGAATCTAGCACCAACGCTAGCGATTTGCTCACCTTAGCCTGTTGGATGGCAGGAGATTTTAGCAACTACAAGCAATCTTTTGCAAATCCGCAACTTTACGCCCACATTCACATTTTTTTCCGTCCTTTACCGATTGAATTTTTTTCTGGCATCGGTTTCTATTCTGAACAAGCTTATGACCACGATTTATGGACACCCTATCGTCAAGGAGTACATCGAGTTGTCGATTGGGGCGATCGCATTTATATCGAAAATTACAGCTTGAAAGACCAGATGCTTTATGCAGGTGCAGCTCGTGAATTAGATATCCTCAAAACCATCACCCCAGAAAGCATCGAACGGCGTTATCACTGTTCAATGGTTTTCCAACGAGAAGGTGAAATGTTTCGAGGTAGTGTGGAACCAGGCAATCAATGTCTGATTAAACGCAATGGATGCCAGACATATCTTGTCAGCGAAGTAGAAGTAACCGAGCGTACTTGGATAAGTCTAGATAAAGGTATGGATATTGAAACCCACAAGCAAATATGGGGATCTACTGCTGGCCCATTACAATTTGAAAAACGGCAAAGTTTTGCTGATGAATTACCTGCGGTGAGCGCATTATGTTGATTCAGCTTGAATCTATTAAAACCAAAATGTTGCCTCCACTGGCTGAAAAAAAGATGCGCTGCTGGATTCGCAGCCGCCACTTGATTTGTTCGGGTAACTTTTTTATATTCGAGACATTAGAATACACAACGATTGAGAGATTCTCTGAATGCGTTGCTTCTTTAGGAGGAACAGTAATATCCGTTGACCCGATTAATAAAATTTGGATGGGCGATCATCGCCAAGTTATTTTATATCAGGCAAAAGCCAGTTTACATACGCCTCATCATAATTTGAAACAATACTGGATAAAATACGGTGGTTTCTACACTAGATTTGATGAGCGTGCTTGAGAGTTACTATCCTGTAGAAATTTTTCTGACAGGCGTCTACACTGCAATTCAAAATTAAGTTTTGAATTTTAAATACTCCCCAAGGGGGTTGGCGGCTAATTGTTAATGTCTAATTGCTAATTTTTTTATCATCATTAGCTGTTAGTTATTAACAGTTAGCCGTCTAAGTTTGTTAGAAAATGTAACTAAAAAACTCCCCAAAAGTTGATAAGTTAATATCAGTAATCAGTAATTAGTAAATCTTAAGTAGGGCTTGTTATGGCTTTGCTATTTAGTATTGCCACCCTACTAGAGAAATTTTATTTTTACTTGATAAATTAGTCACTCTTACCCACAATAACCCAACTATGCAGATTTTCTTAGACGAAGAAACCAGACGACGCCAATATCAAGCATTTCCCCAAATAGAACCCATCGAACTGTGGAGTACTGCTTCAGTTGAAGACATTGAAATTGTAATTCGGGCAGTTTATCGGCAAGTGTTGGGTAATGCCTACATCATGGAAAGTGAGCGGCTCATAGTTCCAGAATCCCAACTCAAGCAAGGCATAATCGATATCCGTGAGTTTGTGCGTCAAGTTGCCAAATCAGAGTTATATCGCTCCAGATTTTTTGATAACGTTTATCGCTACCGGGCAATTGAACTGAACTTTAAGCACCTGCTGGGTCGCGCTCCCGATGACTACTCCGAGACGATACATCACAGCAACATTCTAGATGAGAAAGGTTTTGAGGCAGATATTGATTCTTATCTTGATAGCGACGAGTATCTAGATGCCTTTGGCGAGAACATAGTGCCATATTATCGGGGTTATAAAACTCAAACGGGCAAAAAGATATTGGAATTTACCAATATGTTACAACTGGTGCGGAGCAACTCTAGCAGTGATAAGAACTTAGCAACGAATAATGAACCTCAACTGGTGCGATCGCTAATTACCAACGCTCCTTACGGTAGACAGAAACTCACGGATATTAGTGCATTGCTGGCTGAAGTATTCAAGCCGAAGTCAGAAACTGCTGCTCCAGTTAATACCTTTATTGCAGCTTCCACAGCAGCCGAAGAAAGCTTGCGGCAAAAGATTCAAGAGCAAGAAAGCCAGATTGCAACTTTGCAACAACAATTGGCAGACTTACGACCATTTGCCACTATTGGGACAACAAAATTTACTAGTAGTTGGGAGTCTTCCAGTTCCCCGACCAGCACAGGCGAATATACATCTTTGCAACAGCAAGCTGACGCCCAAGAAAAACAGATTGCAGCTTTGCAAGAGCAAGTTGCTGATGCTCGACGGTCTGCCACAATTGGGGAAGCCCGGTTGAATAAGTGGCGCAGTCGCGTTTTTAATGGCTAATTTCCCTACTGTTTAGTTTTATCGGGTGGGTTAGGCAAGTTTAACTCACCCAGCCGTTTCAATGCGAAAAAATTAACTACTTTAGTAAAATTTGAAACTCTTTCCCTATGTGAAATATACGGGAAATTATTTTTAAAATCCTTGACTTGACCTTAGACCTATATTAATAAGCTGACACTGTTGATCCTAAGCCTGCTCAATGCTCAACTCAAAACCTTATCTACTAGTTGTTCGAGACTTTGCCCAGGCTCAACATTGGACAGCACTAGCGTATGCTAAACCTGGCAAGGCAGTCGAGCAAATTGCACGGGCATTTAGTCAACTCCAAGCTAACAGCCTCAGAATTCAATTCTACAGACAAGACAGAAATTCTTCGCCTCGCTTCTTTGGTGGAAACCTTTGCTGAACCTTTAGCTGAAGCGCAATTGGAACCATTATTAGTTTACACCCCGTGCAATGGCAAGTTTTTCTCGTGGCGATCGCAGCATAAACTAGAAACACTTCAGGCAGAATGGGATCTGTGCCATCAAAAATTATCTAAGTTGCGTCACGCTTTAGTAGCTGAAACTGATGCAGCTAAAAAGTTTCAATTAGAACAGCAAATTTTTGATGAAAAGGCGAAACTAGCATATCTAGATAATGAAATGAAAAAAATTGAATCTGCATTGCAACCATAGGATTTATTAAAACTTCATTCAAGTATGAGGGAAAACTAATATCGTGTCCGGCTAAAGACTTATCATTTAGACCGCAGTTCTTGCTGAGGGCAAAGAGGCTTTTGGGATTTTTGCACAGATGCGGTAATCTAAGTGATTGACCGAGCCTGATATAAGACCTCTTTGGTGAATTCAAAATCTAAAAAGCTAGAAAGCTACAAACTCACTAAAGATTTCCTGATATTTTGCGAGTAAGCTTGAAACAACAAATAATCAGAAAGTGTCTGAATTATTGTTCTAATAGACTTGCAACTTATGAAAAAAGCTACTGCTTATCGATACCGTACTTATGGACTAATTGGGTTAATATCTTTAACCACTATATTAAGTACAGCTACATCTGCCTTAACACAATTGGCAGGCGATTCCCCAATTGGGCAAACTCCTATCCCTACTTCTAACTTAATCTGGCCAACTAAAGGGTTTATTTCTCAAGGCTTCCGCAAATATCAACATGAAGGAATTGATATTGCAGGAGCATCTGGAACTCCTATTGTTGCTGCGGCATCCGGTACAGTTGTCAAAGCCGGTTGGGATAATTGGGGATTAGGAAATGCCATAACTATTAAACATCTCGACGGCAGCACTACTGTCTATGGCCACAATCGCCGTTTGTTGGTAAGCAAAGGTCAACAGGTCATTCAAGGTCAAATTATTGCCGAGATGGGATCTACAGGCAATAGTACAGCACCTCATCTGCACTTTGAAGTTCATCCCAATGGTCGAGTAGCAGTTGACCCCCTTCGTTTGTTAACATCCGTAACTGCAAGTGTTGGCTCTGGTTCTAAAGTTCAGCAAGTGGATAACCCGAACCGCCCAGTCTCGCCACCCCCCGCAGCAAATCAAGTTTCACCTTCACAGCCAATTCCAATAGGTTTTGCACCTGTAAGCGCTGATACTAAATGCAATGGAGTTACCATCATTGAAGGTGAGACAGCAAGCATTCGTGTAAAAGTCTGTGAAGAAAATGGTCAGTTATTTTATATTGGGCAATTGAAGCAAGACTCAAGCAAGCCTATAAAAATAACAGCTTTGAATATTGGTAAAAGCAGATATCGAGCAGATAATGGGAGTTTTTATTATTTAGTCACTCCAGAAAAAGTGGAAGTTTGGCGAAATGGCAGTCAGATTCGTTCTGATAGTTTTTATAGTTTAACGAAATCGCCTTGATATTCTTTCTACCTTACTTTGGTGAAAATGGTTATTTTAAATATCACTCTTTTTTATACCAGATTGTTAAAAACTTAGTTACCACGCAGACTTGATTTCGCTTATACTCAAGTTCTGAACTGCTTGATATTCCCTGCCTACAAAAGGTTGAGGCAGGGGGTATTACAGCGATTAGTTGAAGAAGAATGCAGAATTCAGAATTTAAAATTCAGAATCAAGATGCTCTCTATAGGCCGCGTCTCCCTTTGGGAGAAAAGAAGGTTTGACGCTGCACTATCCGCCAGTTGTATAGAATTCAGAATGAATTCTGACTCCTGACTCCTGAATTCTGTTCAATAAAACTTTCAGTTTAAATACACTTGTTAAAAGTTAAGTGTTAACTGAAGCAAGTGGTTGAGAGCCATTTGGTACAGAGCCATTATTTAGGATAGGCTGACGAGTTTTTAGGTCAAATTTGAAGCCATGTGGCAAAATATGAAGCTTTGCTCCACAAATCGCCAAAGACTCATCCTTCAAAATTTCGCCCATATTGTTATATGTAGCTTCTGATTCATCAACAATCGTAACCGCACCTTCACCAATTACTTCAACTTGGTTATCTATCACTACCATAGCGGTATTTTCGTCAATCCCAAATCCCAAGACAGCAGGCTGCAGTATCAAAGCTGATATTAAACGTCCCAAGCGTCCCCGTTGGGAAAAATGCTGGTCAATTACTACCCCTGGTAAAAATCCCAAACCTGGGCCCATTTCGACAGTTTCAATCCGAGGATGTGTTTCTGAGTCGCCTTCCACAATCATTACGTCTGGCATCACAGCAGCTCCGGCACTTGTGCCTGCAATCACTACACCTTCAGAGAACCGTTTGTGAATCGCCGCATCAATTTCGGTGTCCTTGAGGATGTTGGTAATACGAGCTTGATCTCCCCCTGTAAAAAATACCCCAGTTGCTTTACTAATAGCTTCCAATGCAGTAGATGAAGATGCATCTTCACGGGTTTCTGTATCAATGATGCGAGCAGTTTCCGCTCCCAGGCGCTCAAACACTCTGATGTAATTTTCTCCTACTTCTCTTGGTAGTTCTGTGGCTGCTGTCAGAATTACAATATATGCCTTTGTACCCCCAGCGCGTCGTACAAAGTCCCGCAAAATTACGGAATCTCCCTCTTTATCTTCGGCTCCCCCAATAATTACTAACTGCCTTTTGATATTACTTTCCACCATGATGCCCCCCTGGATTTGAGTTAATAAATATCACTAAAACATGACAATTCAATGTATCAAATCATCCCTTTGATAGATTACTTGATAAAAGTAGGGTTAACATTTACGTAGACGCATTCGCAAAGCGTCTCGTAGAGAAACGGCTTGTCGTTAGACATCGCAATTAGACCAAAATCCTTTTATGAAAAATTAAATAATTTTCCATTTACTAAATAAAATTCACAACGTCAACTGCCTCTAGAAGTATTTTCTAGAGGCATTGTTAGCTATATTGCTAATTGTCGATTAGAGAGAGATTTATTGGGCGATGTGAAGTAATTGGTATTGGCCCTAGCTAGATGCAAATAGATATCTAATGGCAAGTCCTAATCAACCTGACTTCTGTTAAGCAAGTTAGTTAAGAAAAAACGTGCTTGTTCTAGTGGGAGATGCCTGGGTTTGCCTTGGTAGACAATTTGATACTCATTTATGTCTGCCCCATCTCCATGTCCAGAGATCAGCTTTTGGTGAAAAGCTTCATCAGCAAGTTCTCGAATTTCATCTCTTAGAGCAGCTTGTGTGCTATTCATAACTTTGCTGTTTTCTTATGCTGTCTTTTTAATGCCTTATATTTATTTATACAATTCTTGGATGAGTGTTGCACCTTTCAAAGGTTATATCTTTGATTATTCAGGAGGATGAATAGACTGTTATTGATTGCTGGCAGAAGAAAGGGGATTAAATTATGCCTTAAGATAGTTAAAAATGCTTAGTAATAGAGTTAGCGTGGGTTCTGATTAGCTCAGTGGCAAAGCCATCACTCTCCAAAATTAACTTGAGTCAATCTACAATCAGTAAGTCTGAGTAACTACAACTCAGCATTAAAATTTCAGGGTGTTTAGCCGAAGGTTTGTAATCAATGGTTCTACAAAAAAGCAGTGAATTAGTCCGCATTAATGCTAGAAGAACGGATGTATTCGATATTTTCAACTTCAAGCATTACCTAGGCCCCAACCCTTATTTAGATGTAGGGGCACTAGTATTTGATTTTGCTCTAATTGACTCTAGAGAGCCTTTGCCCATTGAAGATTATATTGCCAGCATTGGCGATCGCTATCCAAATATTCGCGATCAAACCTACGAATCTTATGCCCATCTCTTTGCCCAAGTTGTGTCCGAAGCCGGAAAATTGGACATGGATTTACACCTTAATCGCTGGAGTGTTAAGCCATATCCAAATCTGACGCGGATTAGCATCCAATCACTACACGAACGCACAACTAGAGAGGTAATCTACTTTGTTTGGGATTGGTTTGAAGCCATTACCCAAGACGAAGACTTTGCCTTTGATGAGCAACTGGTGAGGTTACAAGATAGATTTCGCGCATCTGTCTATGGTGGCCCCACAGTTTACGCCCTATTGCGAACAGCCTACGAGAAAGGTATTCCCGCCTTTTATTTGTGGGAAGAAGGATTAATGCAATACGGCTTGGGAAAAAAACACGTCCGGGGGGTAGCAACAACATTTAATTGTGATAGCCATCTAGATTCGGAGTTTACTACCCGCAAAGATGATTGTAAGGCATTTTTGAAAACCTTGGGTTTCCCAGTACCTGAAGGTAGTATTGTCTTTTCCGAGAAAGAAGCCTTGGCAGCAGCAAGAGAAATTGGCTACCCAGTGGCAGTTAAGCCAGTGGTAGGTCACAAAGGAATTGGCGTTACGGCTGATGTACAAGACTCAAAAGAACTGATATCTGCTTATAATCGGTCAGTAGCAGCGATTCCCGAAAATCAACAAACCCGAATAATTGTTGAGAAAAGTATTTCAGGATCGGATTTTCGTATGCTGTGTGTCAATGGTCGATTCGTCGCTGCCACAGAACGCCGTCCCGCATCAGTTGTTGGTGATGGGTACTTAACGCTTGCAGAGTTAATTCGCCAAGAGAACCGCAAACCTGCACGTTTAGATACGCCAACTTCGCCAATGAGTAAAATTCAGATCGATGAAGCGATGGAACTCTACCTAGAAGAACAGCGCTTATCATTAGACAGCGTGATTGAGAAAGGACGCACTGTTTATCTGCGTAAAGTCGCCAATCTTTCCGCCGGAGGTATGAGCATTGATGCAACCTCAACAGTTCATGATGACAATATTATCTTGGCGCAAGATATTGCCCAACATTTTCAGCTAACTTGCCTGGGAATTGATGTTATCACCAAAAGTCTTGCAGAATCTTGGAAGTCCAGTAACTTTGCCATCCTGGAAATCAATGCTGCACCAGGCGTTTTAATGCATCTTAAACCTTCTGTTGGTGAAAGTGTTGATGTGCCCTCTCATATTTTAGAAACCTTTTTTGAGTCGGGTACAGATGCCAGGATACCAATTATTACCTTTAACAAAATCTCTGTTGAAGACCTGCAAGCAACGATTGACCATATCCTTTTGCAAAATCCCAACTTGACAATAGGTGCTGTTTGTCGTGATGCCGTTTTTGTGAATCGCTCGAAAAAAGTATTAAGCAAAGATTACAACAGTAATGTCCAAACTTTGCTGCGTCATCCCAAAGTTGATTTGCTAATTGCCGAGTACCCTGAAGAAATCCTCGAAGAACAGGGCGTATTTTACCAGAATAGTAATATCGTAGTTTTGGATAATCCCACCGAAACGGAGATGATTTTGGTGCGGGATGTTTTCGATGGTTCGACTGTGGTAATTAGAAAAGGTAACGATATTTCTATTCGTCGCAAAGGGTTAATTGAAGATTATACTTTGGGTGAAGATGAACCATTTACACGGGTTTATTTAAAGGAAACTGGAGTGATTTTGTGAGTTAAGTAAATAGGCGCTTTGAGATTGGGGAGCAGAGGAGAAGTTGTAATAAGTCTTTCCCCTCTGCCCCTTTGCCCCTCTTCCTCTTGTGCCCATGCCCAATTTCCAATCCAAGCTTCCAAAGTTAGAGAAATTATAGAGTGCCTGGAGTCAGCTAAACTAAAGAAGAAATTGCCTAATTAAGTTTTAATAATGCTGTTATGAGTACTGATTCACCTGTTAATTCTCCTGAAAAACTTGAATCCACATTCGGGAAGCGTCTGAGAAACTTCTTAATTGTAATGGTAGCGATCGCTCTTAGCGTTTCCCTCGTCTTAGGATTGCGAACTGAAACAACCTCAGCAACTCTAGGCAAGTTAAGCGAGACTTCCACACCATTAGAAGTAGCCGTCAGCAACGGCAAACCATCTCTAGTAGAGTTTTATGCTGATTGGTGTACTGTCTGCCAAAAAATGGCGCCAGATATTACTCAACTAGAAACAGAGTATGCTGACAAGATGAATTTTGTGATGCTGAATGTAGATAATACCAAGTGGTTGCCGGAAATGCTGAGATATCGGGTGGATGGGATTCCCCATTTTGTATTTTTGAATCAGCAAGGGGAAACCGTAGCTCAAGCGATCGGCGATCAACCCCGGACGATTATGGCTAGTAACTTAGAAGCTTTGGTTACTGGTTCCTCTCTCCCTTACGCCCAAGCTAGCGGCAAAGTTTCCAAATTTTCAGCCCCAGTCGCACCAACGGCGAATCAAGATGATCCCCGTAGTCATGGCAGCCAGGTGGTAAATTAAAATAATTCGTAATTCGTAATTCGTAATTCGTAATTAAAGACTGTTATTTAATGGGATTTAGATCCAGACTAAAACTTTCGACATTATATACGTTGGCGTTACCTTCTCCCGTTGGGAGAAGGAGAATTAAACCCAATACGCTTGGGTTGGGAAGAATAGTAGTAGCGCGACATGCTTAAAATGTTGGGTTTCAAAAACTTAGGAAAACCAAAATTCAATAATTAACAGAATTACTCAACCCAATAAATTAAGCTTGCCGTGCTACTAGGTTGGGTTTAGCTTAAGCGTTACCCAACAAAGTCTTGATAATGTTGGGTTTCGTTCCTCAATCCAACCTACGCTTACTAGTTGTTTAATAGATTAATATCTGATGTTCAATAACGAATCTCGATTTTTATCAGCACTACTCTTATTTACTTAATCTTCAGACAAGATGATTCATGTAAAAGATTGCCGCTTGAGACGTTTTTGAGTATACATTAATTCGTCAGACCTAGTGATTAGTTGTTCTAGTGACATATTGCTCTCTGGTGAGTAACGCTCTATGCCGATACTCATCGAAAGTTTATAGCTACGGTTTTGCTGTTGATTAAAGTTGGCGATATTTGTTTGTAGACGCGCTTGGATACTATCAGCGTCCTTAAAGTAGCTAGAGATGAAAACAATGAACTCATCCCCACCCAAACGGGCAACAATATCTGAGTTCCGAAAACTTTGCCTAAGTAATCGACCAGCATCAATAATCAAGGCATCTCCCATGTCATGACCAAGGGTGTCGTTAACCTGTTTTAGTCCATCTAAATCAATGAACATAACCCAGCAAAACACTTTCATGCGGTGAGCAATTTTCAACTGCTGTGTAGCCATCAGCAAGAAAGCACGTCGGTTATACAAACCTGTTAGTTCATCAGTCAGCAATAACTGTCTTCCTTCGATCTCTGCTTGTTTGCGGTTACGAACTTCCTGAATGAGTTCCATTTGAGCGATCGCCTGACGACTTAGGCGGCGCAGTGCATCTAACTGCTGGTAACTTAGGTGATGAGGAATGGTATCCATAACACACAATGTCCCAATTGGAAGACCATCAGGCGTAATTAGAGGGGCACCAGCATAAAAACGAATTTTGGGATTACGCTTGACTAAGGGATTGTTATTAAAACGATCGTCTTTAATGGCGTTGGGAACCACTAATATATTCTCTGGTTGAAGAATGGCATGGGAGCAAAAAGACCAATCTCTGGGTGTTTCGCTACTTTTTAGTCCAACCTTAGATTTAAACCATTGGCGATCACCATCAATTAAGCTAATTAAAGCAATGGGAGTCTTACAAATGTAGGCAGCAATAGCAGTTAGGTCATCAAATGCTTGTTCGGGTGGGGTATCTAGCATATTGTAGTCCGCCAATGCTTTGAGCCTTTCTGCTTCATTGTCAGGTAGAGGAACAGCTTGGATTTTCACAGATGAGTGTCTAAGCCTTAACCAGGAAAGTCTAGGACGCTGGAAATTTTGGAACAACCGCAGCATTACCTTTCCAGCAACAAGGCTGCGTAACATTAACATCTCTGCAACGAAAATCAACATTCGGTT
This sequence comes from uncultured Nostoc sp., assembly GCF_964247315.1. Classification (GTDB taxonomy): domain Bacteria; phylum Cyanobacteriota; class Cyanobacteriia; order Cyanobacteriales; family Nostocaceae; genus Nostoc. Next base: position 14,214 of record NZ_CAXTTT010000071.1, on the reverse strand, counting down.
GAATCTACAGAAATATTGTATTACATGATGTTCTTCATGCCTTTGGTTTGCTCTGTTGTTCATGTCACCTAACTTTCCCTGTGCAAATTCCCTAAGTATCTAGATATTTACAAGGTCTTTTGCCCAAAGGCAGCTTGAAAAATATCAATTTTAGCCAAAAACAATCAAAACTTATTATATTGTTAGAGTTCTTCATTATAGATTAATATTTCGATACTATATTTTTTTATACATACATAAGTTCTGAGGGTTAGAAACCGATTTGGAGAAATTCTTCTCATATCAAGTCCGCTAAATCACTTACGATCTGTCATTGCGAGCGCAACGAAGTGGAGCGTTTGCAAAGCTGTCTCGTAGAGAAGCAATCGCAGAGGTTTTGTGATTGCTTCACTTCGTACCCTTCGGGAACGCTAAGAGCGAAGGCAATGACAAGTGTTAAACCGGATATCATATCACAATTTGCTTGAGCGATCGCTTAACTTTGCAGCACAGTATTGCTCATCTCTGCACGTCTACGCAGAGATGATACGATGTCCGGTTATATCATGTTCGGTTAAAGACTTATCATGTTGAAGTACTCCAAAGTCGTGTTGAAGTACTCCAAAGTCGTGTTGAAGTACTCCAAAGTCGTGTTGAGGTACTCCAAAATCGTGTTGAGGTACTCCAAAATCGTGTTGGAGTACTTCAAACTTTGTCGCACCGCGATCGAGTACACAGGTGCCATCGCTTTCATAAATCTCCACAAACAAAGCGATGTCTACGACGGGCTACGCCTACGCTTGACTTTTAAGACAGTCGCTACATTGATAGATTTTATTACAAGTAATAATTTTCTCTACCTGGACTAATTTCCAGCATTACATCAAGCTCAAACTACTCTTTATACGACTCCAAAATTCCACTGCGAATCATTAGTTGTGGCCAAAACAACACAAAAAATACCATCCACGTTCCTATAGGGATGGAAACGAGAACTGTTAGCCAGATAGTTTTAAATAGTAACCAGCTACCACCAATCAGTGTTACACCTGTGAGAATTATAGACCAGGGTTGACACCACCAAGGTTTGTAGTTCCAAGGATTTATGGGCTTTTGTTCAGACATTAGTTTTATTTAGTCAAACTCCAAATATTCTTTTAACAATTATGAATTGTTTTGACAGATTAAGTTTTATCGTACTCTATTTTTCCATAGTCAAGTTTGATAATTCGGTCTGCTAAATGAAAATAGCGATCGTCATGGCTAATCACCAGCACTGTTTTACCCCGCGATCGCAGTTCTGGGAGAAGTTGAGTGTAGAATATTTTCTTGAATACTGGATCTTGATCGGCTGCCCACTCATCAAATAGATAAATTGGTCGATCTTCCAAGTAGGCTGTGAGTAAAGCTAGCCGTTTCCGTTGTCCTTGAGAAAGAGCAGTTGTAGAAATTTGTCCATTTTCAACTTTCACCTTATGGTCTAGTTGCAGTTGTTGTAAATATTTTGTCGCTTGAGCATCCAAGTGATAATTTTTTAATCCCAAAAGTTCTTCAAATAAATAAAAGTCGGAAAATACCACGGAAAAATGCTGGCGATACCATTCTCGATTCGGTTCGCTAATTAACTCGTCATCAAACCAGATTTCGCCGTCTTCTGGGACATAAAGCCCAGTAATTAGTTTGGCTAATGTAGATTTACCGCTACCATTACCGCCGACAATGAAGACTAATTCTTGAGGATACAGTGTCAATTCAATGGGGCCAAAAATAAAGCTATTGTCTTCTTGCTCTGTGTAGTAAGTGTGGGTGACACTTTTAAATTTTAAGCTGTGCCAGTCAGATTTAAGAGCAGGTGGAACAGTGGATATTTCAGTTCGACTAGCTAAAGATAAACCCAGTGACTCAATTTTTTGTAAAGCAATGCTGGCTTTGCTTAAGAGAGGAAGTTTACTAATGATGTTATCCATTGGTAACACCAAATAAGTGAAAGTAAAAATGTAGCCAGAGAGAGTTTTGGGATTGATGGTAAGCAGATTAGGCAGTATAAACAATACAAAACCGAGGGCAAAAAAGAATATGAGTTGACCCCAGCTTGAAGTTATGGCAAAAAGGGTTAGACCGTTAACGTTGTGATGACGAAATTCGTTAGCAGTTGATTGCAGCTTTTCTTCTAAAAAGTCTTCACGCCGCTTGTAGTTTAGTTTGAGTTCCTTAACTCCTTCGGTAATGGTGCGAAAATGTTTAAACAGATGATCTTCATCTTCACGAGCTAGAGCCAGCAATTGCCCGCCTCTGTTGAGTAGCCACTGACAACTAGCGATCGCAACTACTGAAATCCCACAAATCATCAACAATACTAACCAAGAAAGCCAGGTTATATACGTTATACAACCCAGGACGATCGCTAAATTAATAAAAATGAAAGGCATCTGATAAACAGCATTAGCAACCGCCTGAATATCTTCTGTTAAAGTTGCTAATAATCGAGGATTCCCTAAGCGTTCTAGATGACTCAATTCAGAAGCGAGAATCTGGCGACTTAAACGCATCCGTAATTGTAAGACTGCATTCTGAGAAAGACGAATCAGCATCACTTGAGAAATGATACTGGTAATTAATGCAACTATTGCCAGCCCCGCAAAACCCCAAATTATCGATGTCAGGCGAGAAGCACCACCGCTACTTGCAGCATGACTAATTAAGGCAATCAAACCAGCACTACTACCGCCACTCAAAAATCCGGTAGCGATCGCGATCGCTACCATCCCCCACGAAGAACGCAAAAGAAAGTAAATCAAATTCATGACAAATGCCTATACCCAGTTGGATACAACAAAAAATGAAAATCTCTCTTTTTATGTCCCATGCGCGATTTCCATGATAGTTGTTTGCCAACCAATTAAATTTGCATTGCTAGGGTAGATTTTATATTTTACCAGTTAAACTCCCCTTAAAATATGACGATGAATCAGGCAGAAGGCAAGATGGGGCCATTTATAATCATTAAGACTTTGCTTTGAGCAAAAATACATTCCTAATTCCTTCTGCCTCCTACCTTTCTTTGGTAAGCTAGTTGGAATTACAGCTAATTATCTCAATAAACTGTCAAATTACCTGCTCAGTTTTCCAGGGTGAAATTTGCGATGACTGTGAATTTAAAGTCTTTAGAGAACCAAATTAATCTAACGGGCGATTCCAAAACCGCTCCTGTGACTCAAGGAACCCGCTACGTTCCTTCGCACCATCGACGCATTCTGTGTATCTTTCCCAAGTACAGCCGCTCCTTTGGTACTTTTCATTACGCCTACCCACTCATGGGTAATGTCCGGGCTTTTATGCCACCCCAAGGTATTTTAATTGTGGCTGCCTACTTACCCAAAGAATGGGAAGTCCGGTTTATTGATGAAAATGTCAAATCAGCAACGAGGGCTGATTATCAATGGGCTGATGTGGTGATTGTCAGTGGAATGCATATCCAGAAACCACAGATTAATCAAATTAACGAACTTGCCCATCGAGCCGGTAAAATTACTGTTGTTGGTGGCCCCACGGTATCTGGGTGTCCAGAATATTATCCTGAGTTTGACATTTTACATTTGGGTGAATTGGGAGATGCAAGCGATCGCATGATCGAATATCTCGACCAAAACCAAGAACGTCCCCAAGCGCAAATTCGCTTTGAAACCAAGGAACGTCTCCCTTTAACAGAGTTTCCCACTCCAGCGTATCATTTGCTGAATATCAATGATTATTTCTTGGCAAATGTCCAGTTTTCTAGTGGTTGCCCTTATCGCTGCGAGTTTTGTGATATTCCTGAACTCTATGGCAACAGTCCCCGGATGAAAACACCAGAGCAAGTAGTCGCCGAGTTAGATGCAATGCGACAATCTGGCAATTTGGGGGCAGTGTATTTTGTCGATGATAACTTTGTTGGCGATCGCCGCGCCGCTATGAAGTTGCTTCCTCATCTGATTGACTGGCAAAAACGCAATGGCTACCCCATCCAGTTTGCCTGTGAAGCAACGCTGAACTTAGCTCAAAGTCCAAAGCTGCTAGAGATGATGCGCGAAGCTTATTTCTGCACAATATTTTGCGGGATCGAAACACCTGAACCAAATGCTCTCCATGCGATTTCCAAAGACCAAAACTTGAGTATGCCAATCTTAAAAGCAATTCAGGTTTTAAATAGCTATGGCATGGAAGTAGTATCAGGAATCATCATCGGGTTAGATACAGATACACCAGAAACAGCAGACCGAATTATCGAATTTATTCGGGCATCGCAAATTCCCATGTTGACAATTAACCTACTTCATGCACTACCGAGAACTCCTTTATGGCGCAGGTTAGAAGCAGAAGGGCGACTTCTCTTTGATGAAAGCCGCGAATCAAATGTTGAGTTTTTGATGCCCTACGAGCAAGTTGTCGAAATGTGGCGGCGCTGCATCACAACTGCTTATGAGCCAGAATTTTTATATGAGCGGTTTGCTTACAACATGGAACACACCTATCCAAACCGCATCGAAATACCTAACAGCCCAGCTCGGACTTCTGCGGCTAATATTCGCAAAGGTTTAACTTATTTATCTAATATTTTGTTGCGGATAGGCATATTTAGTAACTATCGTCAAACTTTTTGGAAAATGGCCAAGCCAGCACTGAAAGCAGGTAATATTGAAAACTTGGTTCACGTTGGACTTGTCGGACACCATTTAATTAAGTTCGCCCAAGATTGTGCCAAAAACGAAGAATCAGCTTCGTTTTATTCTCAAAAAATCCTTACCAAAGTTCGTAGTTAACTGTCAATATTAGGTACTAATCATCGGTTGCTACAAGTGCTACATCTAAATTTGATAGCTCACGTATAATACAGCCGAAGTTTGTTGCAAATAGGGCTAAGGCTTTGTTTAGATATTTTGGAAAAAATTGACTATCAAAGCTAGCTAAAAGTCCTATTTCACCATTGCTATAGAATCCGATTTGATTTATGAAACAATCTAAGTATGTGTAGGGTGTGTTATTGCGTAGCGTAACGCACCCTACATATATTTAAAAAATCAAATATGAATCCTAGATGTGACTGTCACTACTTAGTACAGCATTTCATTAATTCGTAGCGAATTAAATTTGGCAATGGCAATGCGTCCCTCTGCA
>NZ_CAXTTT010000071.1:0-8981 GCF_964247315.1 uncultured Nostoc sp. | reverse complement strand
GCAATGCGTCCCTCTGCATTTAAAAACGATACGATTATTATGCAAAACCGTACTTAGTCCCTTAAAATCTGAGGTTTGCCAGAGGTAGAAGTTAAGCACAGTCTATCCAACTAAATGAAGGCTAAAAATATATCCAAAACTCCATAAAAGTAACCTTAAAGACACAGCAGTGATATTTCCTGGGAAAGACGTAACTACACTGCTGCCTCTTTAAGATTATAAGAATTGAAAGCCTACAGTCCACGCAGACGGTCTGGTAGTGAGACAGAAGCTTGCCAAGACTTAGGAGCGTGGAGCAGTTATATAGGAGTTTGAACAAAACGGTTATGAACAGTTCTTTGACCCGACCCCTTGCTGTCGTGACGGGTGCCTCAAACGGTATTGGCTACGAACTTGCCAAACAGTTTGCTCAAAACGGCTTTGACCTTCTAGTTACAGCCACCGGATCGAGTATCAACGAAGCTGCTGAAGCTTTCAAGAATCTAGGTGCTCAGGTTGAGACGGTACAGGCTGATCTCGCTAACTATGACGGTGTTGAGACGCTCTATAACCAAATTAAAGCAACTGGGCGACCAGTGGATGCGATCGCCATCAACGCGGGTGTCGGTGTGAGCGGCGACTTCGCTCGTGAAACCGACCTGAAGGACGAACTCAATCTGATCAATCTGAACGTTGTGTCATCTGTCCATCTTGCCAAACGAGTAGTAAAGGATATGGTTGAGCTTGGCAAGGGTCGAATCCTTTTCACATCGTCGATTGCCGCCCTGATGCCCGGCCCGTTCGAGACAGTTTACGCCGCCTCTAAGGCGTTTGTGCATTCTTTTTCAGAGGGGCTACGCAGTGAGTTGAAGGATACAGGTGTTACCGTCACCGCACTCATGCCCGGGCCGACCGATACCAATTTCTTCCACCGTGCGGATATGGACGACACCAAGGTAGGCGCGGATGAAAAGGACGATCCGGCTGAGGTCGCCAAGCAGGGTTTTGAAGCCTTGATGGCAGGTAAGGATGAGATCATCGCAGGTTCACTGAAGACGAAGCTTCTGGGCACAGTCAGCAAGGTCTTACCTGATACCGTAAGTGCTGAACTGCATCGCAAGCTTAGTGAGCCAGGGTCAGCCAACTAGTAATTTACACGTAATCAAGCGAATATGCTCAGTTGACACTCTTTTGAAATGGAGGGCGTTGGCGCAGCCCGCCGTAGGCATCGCCTGGGCTAAGGGCATCAGCGAAGCTAATCGCGCAGTCGGCAATCTCATACATTTAGGCTGGTTCTGAGGAATCAGAGTCGTAACGGAGGATTCATGCAAATTCATCATCTCAATTGCGGCTGCATGTGCCCGATTGGCGGGGCCCTCTTCGATGGCTTCAGTCGGGGGCCGACGGCTCACCTCGTCTGCCACTGTCTGCTTGTGGAGACAGAGCAGGGACTTGTTCTAATTGATACTGGCTTTGGACTGCGCGATATCAAGTCGCCTTACTCCCGCCTCAGCCCGTTCTTCATTCATTTCAATGGCATCCAGTTTGATAAAAAATACACGGCACTCGATCAAGTTGAGCGGCTGGGATTTTCGGCGCGAGATGTGCGTCATATTGTGCTTACTCACCTCGATTTCGATCATGCCGGTGGTCTGGAAGATTTTCCGGAAGCAACTGTGCATGTAATGCAGACTGAGATTGAAACCGCGCAGGATCGGCACGGCTTTATCGCCAAAAGGCGCTATCGTCCAGAACAGTGGGACGAGGTTAAGCACTGGAAGTATTATTCGGCGGGAGGCGAACCTTGGTTCGGCTTTGAAGCAGTACGTGACCTCGACGGACTACCGCCGGAGATTCTCTTTATCCCGCTTGTAGGTCACACGCGGGGTCATGCTGGTATCGCCATCGATACACCAGAGGGTTGGCTTTTGCACGCAGGTGATGCCTACTTTTATCGGCACGAAATGGACTCAGCCAAAAGACGCTGCACGCCAGGTTTGCGTGCTTACCAATGGATGATGGAGGTGGATCGTCAGGCTCGGTTGCTCAATCAAGATCGGCTACACGCATTATCGAGCAATCGCAATAAAAACGTGCGCCTGTTCTGTAGTCACGATGCTTTGGAGTTCAAAGCGTTCGCTGACCAATCTAGCGGCTCTCAAAACTAGAAATTTCATCATTTATTTACGAAGCCTGTGCCAGTAAGACCGATGTCCAAACCAGAACTGATTCATACTGCTGACTTTTTAAGCAAATCCTAGCCCGATTTAGGAGATATTACTTATGGTTATTCAGTTAGAGAAATTGCCTACGGATGAGTCACTAGGCATACTGGAACCAGTTACTCACTTCGACGGTGCAATGCCAACCGGTGTAACGGTATCTCATCAAGGACGGATCTTCGTCAATTTTCCCAAGTGGGGTGATGAGGTGGCGTTTACGGTAGCTGAGATCCGGGAGGGTCGCCCTGTGGCTTATCCAAATGAAGCGATCAATCGCACCAATCCAAACGACCTGGCTTCGACGCTTGTATCTGTACAGAGTGTTGTCGTTGATCCCGTCGATCGCTTGTGGATTCTCGACACTGGCAGTCCAATGTTCCAGCCAACGCAGTATGGCGGCCCAAAGCTGGTTTGTGTGGATTTGGCAAGCGATCGCGTCATCAAGACAATTCTCTTTCCCCAGGATGTTGCTCTGCCAACGACTTATCTCAACGATATCCGCTTTGACTTGCGGCGCGGTGTCGAGGGTGTAGCATTCATCACAGATTCCTCTGACCAAGGGGCGAACGGAATTATTGTAGTGGATTTAGCATCGGGCGAGAGTTGGCGCAAACTTCACGATCACCCATCAACCAAGGCGGAGGAGCCAACCAGCTTTCTGCCAATCGTTGAGGGTCGTCCGTTTATGGAGCGTCAGCCGGATGGCAAAACCAAGCCACTCAAAATGGGGGCAGATGGGATTGCAATTAGCGCTGATGGGTCACGCCTCTACTACTGTCCACTCGCCAGCCGACGGCTCTACAGTGTTGCTACTGACGCACTAGTGGATCGCTCAATAGATGATAGCGCCGTTGCAGCAACCGTAACTGATGAAGGAGACAAAGGCGGCGGTGCAGACGGACTCGAATCGGATGCGGCAGGATATATTTACGCGACAAATTACGAACACCAGGCAATCCTTCGCCGCCGTTCCGGTGGAGAGTGGGAAACGGTAGTGCACGATCCGCATCTTATGTGGACAGATACGCTCTCGGTTGCAGCAGATGGGTATCTTTACATTACGGCAAACCAGTTGCATCGTCAGGCGAAATACCAAAAAGGAAAAGACCTGCGGCAGAAGCCTTATACCCTATTTTGCATCCGCATTGACGCTCAACCAGTTCTGCTGCGGTGAACACGGCTTAACCAAAAGGTAATTGGCAAAAGTCTTGGTAGACGTATCTTACTATTAATAAACAACTTAACTTGAGGAAATTTCAACAAATGAAAGCAGTTTGCTGGCAAGGTACTAACAATGTCCAAGTCGATACAGTACCCGATCCCAAAATTATTAATCCGCGTGATGCTATTGTTAAAATCACCTCAACGGCGATTTGTGGTTCTGATTTACATCTTTATAATGGCTACAACCCGACGATGCAAAAGGGCGACATCCTGGGTCATGAATTCATGGGGGAAGTCGTTGAGTTGGGCAAGGCTGTCAAGAATGTAAATATAGGCGATCGCGTTGTCGTCCCCTTTACGATTTCCTGCGGCTCGTGTTTCTTCTGTAATCGAGATTTATGGTCGCTGTGCGATAACTCCAATCCCAACGCTTGGATGGCAGAAAAAATGCTGGGTCATTCCCCATCTGGTCTTTTCGGCTACTCCCATCTCACAGGCGGCTACGCAGGAGGTCAAGCCGAATATGCCCGCGTTCCCTTTGCCGATGTTGGTTTGTTCAAGATTCCCGATGGATTGACAGACGAACAGGTTTTGTTTCTGACTGATATCTACCCCACCGGATACATGGCTGCGGAAAACTGTGATATCCAGCCTGGAGATACGGTTGCGATCTGGGGCTGTGGCCCTGTAGGGCAATTTGCGATTAGAAGCGCCTTTCTTCTAGGTGCAGAGCGGGTGATTGCCATTGATCGCGTTCCCGAACGCCTCCAGATGGCAAAAGCCGGTGGGGCGGAAATCCTCAACTATGAAGAAGTCGAGGTAGGTGAAGCCCTGAAAGAAATGACGGGTGGACGCGGCCCCGACTCAGTAATGGATGCGGTGGGTATGGAAGCTCACGGTTTGGGTTTGGAAGGCTTTTATGACAAGGCAAAGCAAGCAGTGCGTCTAGAGACCGATCGCCCCAATGTGTTGCGTCAAGCGATCGTTGCCTGCCGTAAAGGCGGCACTGTGTCCGTTCCCGGTGTTTACACTGGTTTTGTAGACAAGATACCTATGGGGGCTTTCATGAATAAAGGCTTGACGATGAAAACTGGACAAACACACGTTCATCGGTACTTGCGTCCGTTGCTCGATCACGTTCAAAATGGCGATATCGATCCATCATTCGTGATTACTCATCGTCTGCCGCTAGATCAAGCACCGCACGGCTACCAAATTTTCAAGGACAAGCAGGACAACTGTATCAAAATCGTACTCAAGCCAGGTCAGTCCACTTAAAACCTTTTGATGCGCCCACGGCTTAAAGCCGTGGGATTCATGCGTAGAACTGCATGAGTTGCGTCAAGCAACCCCTATCTACTCGACTCAGGTCTAACCCTAGTACGCCACGGTGTAAATAGAGCAACCATTTAAAATTCCTAAAAAGACCATTCCATAATACTTTTGACTTTTGACTTTTTATTTTTGACTTCCGCCTTGCAGTACTAGTCTTGTGCTTACTTTTAATTGCTGTAATCCTAGTGTCAAGCTACAGCGTTGGTATCCAAATATGGGCATCTTAAAACCGCCAGTTATTAAATAAAAATCTATATCTATAAGTAGATGTGGTACTTTACAGTCTTATGAACATTAAAAGACCATATCAAATTCAATTTCATCTATGACCATAAAGCCTTGGGATGCTCAACTTGCTCACTGGCTAGTTAGACCTCTAAAAGACAGTTGGGTAAGCCCCAATCATCTCACCACAGTGAGACTTGTAACTGGTTTGGCGGCTACTGTGGCGATCGCAGTTGGCGATACTATTTGGGTTAACGTTGGGGCATGGCTATTTGCTTTATCCAACTTTCTAGACCACACAGACGGTGAATTAGCTCGTTTGAGTGGGAAAAGCAGCAAATGGGGACATCAATATGACCTCGCTAGTGACGCTATCATCCACATTCTTTTATTTGTGTGTATTGGATATGGTATTAGGGAAGGAAAATTTGGTTGGTGGGCGTTGGTGATGGGGATAGTATCTGGGGTGTCTGTTGCTTGCATCTTTCATTTACGAAACCAAATGGAACAGCGTTTAGGTAAAGATGCCAGTCGTCAACCAAATTTCGCCGGGTTTGACATTGAAGACGTACTGTATTTGTTTCCCATAGTTACCTTACTAAATGGACTAGAACCGTTATTAATCGCGGCAACAATTGGTGCGCCAACCTTTGCAGTATGGGTAATTTGGCAATTTTGGAAACTCCCGCAGCCTGAATCAAACTAATATAACGGGGCATTGGGTAGAAAGCTGATAAAACAGGCTTTTTAGGTTATTGAATGCATAATCAAATTTTGCGATCGCACTTCAATAAAGATGTTACCAAGTTTAGGATGAAAGTATAATCAGTGTAGGTAATGAGGAATAAAATTACACTCAAGGTATAAGAAAAACAAATCCATACAGCCTGAAAACCGTTTGATAGTTTTACTATCAGTTAGAACTGAGGTAGTTCCAGTCATAACCAAACCAGATATTCTTCTAGCTTAAGGGAAGAGGATTTGACTTGTTTCTTCCATCCAGAACTGAAGCGAGCGCCTCCGTAAACAGCTTCTGTCACTTTCCAAGAGGGCAATCTCTAGAAGCTTTATCAGTGAATCAATACAATCTATCCTATTACAAAAACTTAGTTATTGTATTTGTTATTAGAAAAAAATCTTGCGATCGCTTCGTATACAAAAGCTCTAGAATTCAGAAATGGCAAAATTTTTTGGAGAGTGACACAAGAAGGTTAGAGGTTGTTTGAAAAGTGTTTCGCTGTGATTTTGGACGCGTTTAGATCCCTCCACTATCCCCCTTTTTAAGGGGGGAACCGGAATCAAAGTCCCCTTATAAAAGGGGAGCTATAACGTTTTGCTAGCAACAACAAGACTTTTCAAACATCCTCTAAGAGTAATCAAAAAATTGGAGGTACTTTGTGAAAGTTAGCGATCGCACTTATGGACTATTAAAATCGCTCAATAGCTGGGATATTTTTATTGCTGGGGTGGCGGTAGTTGTAGCTGCCAGCACTCTCATCAGCGATATAACAGGTTACTTCACATTTGGAATTGGGTTTGCGATCGCCATAGCGCTTGCGTTTATCGTTAATTTGTTTCTGGGAATGTCAGCGGCCGATCTAAGCGTTGCTTATCCTCGATGGGGGGACTGTACGATTATGCCAAAGAAATCTTTGGCGGTCGGTTCGGGAAATTCCTCGGTGTATTTCTCGGCTTGACTTTCTTTGGAACGATCGCTTTTGCAGCATCAGGAGAAACGGCAGCAGGAGCTTTCGGCTTACGCGCTCTATTTCATTCCGATCTGCACATCAACTTCTTTATCATTGCTATCAGTCTACTAGGAGTTGTTCCCAACATTTTTGGACTGAAAACGGCTTCTTGGATTAATGGGATTCTGCTGGTTTTGATGGTGGGCATTCGATGGCTGTTCGGAATCGTCGGCTTCCTGGGGATAGGCGCAACCGGAACTTGGTCTTTTGCAAACCTCGCTCAAGGAGCCTCTCTAGATTGGTTCGGGAAAGGAGGCATTGTCACAGGCGGGATAGCGCTTGCATTTTGGACTTTTGTGGGAATTGAATTTGTCTGTTCCCTCGCTGAAGAAGTGCATCAGCCTCGAAAAGCTTTGCCTAGAGGAATAGTTCTGGGTCTGCTCGCGATTTTAGTCACTTCGTTAGTGATGGGCTTCGGGATCGCAGGCACTCAATCACTGTCTACTTGGCAAGCATTAATAACGAGGAAGCAGCTTGTGCTGGGAGTTGTCCTCAATTGGCAGTGGGCAAGGCAATGCTTGGGGAGGCGGGCTATACTCTGATGGCACTGGCAACTGTAACGGCAACCTGGGGAACCTTAGTTGTTTCTTATTCAACAATGCCGCGGATTATTTACAGCATTGCTCGCGATGGTAGTTTCTTTGGCGCTTTGTCTAATCCTTTTAGTAAACTCCATCCTAAATACGGCACTCCAGGATAGCGACTCTCTTTACCTTATTTGTTTACAGTGTACCTGCACTCCGTAGTGGAGAAGTTGTGAAGTGGGTCTATTCAGCGGCTTATGTTTGGGCGATTCTTTACGTCGTGTATCATCTGCTAGCACTATTTAATCGCAGACTAAAACCTGAGACTTCCCAAGCCTTCTCTGGCTTGTGGTTCCAACCAATGGCTGTCGCAGGAATTGTGCTGACGATACTCAGCATCTATTATGCATTTCTTGGAAGTCATGCAGAGTTTGGTGGACGCGCTTTGTTAGTTATCTTGGTGGCGCTAGGATCTGCTGTTTTCTCTTTCGCAATATCGCCGCAATCAAGAACTTGAGTAGGCAGGTTACAGTAACTTAACCACCTTTACCTTGTTGCGAAGTATCTGCTTAGAATCCCCGCCATTTTTAATGCGGGGAGCAGTTAGCCCCTTCGGGGAAGTCAAAAGTCAAAAGTCAAAAGTCAAACATTTTGAACCCCATAAATAAATTTCGGGGCTTGTACCTTTTTCTTTCTGGTCAGATTATCTGTTTTTACAGTTTGAGGAATGACTTCTGTGGTAGAAATGCAAATAGTTTTGCGAATTTTTCTTTCGCGTTTTTATCGATCGACAGTTATCGCACCTGTGACGATCGCTGCTAGCCTATTGACTGTTACACATGCTCAAGCCGTAGAGCAATCGACTCTGCCTTTGAGCGAAATCAATGCAACAGAACTCAGCTTAGAATTACAGTCCCAAAACCAGCCAAATTATGCTGCTGTTAAAAAAGCAGACGCGATGGCACAAGTTACATCTGTCTCTCAACTTTCAGATGTTCGCCCCACTGACTGGGCATTTCAAGCGCTACAGTCGCTTGTCGAAAGGTATGGTTGTATTGCTGGTTATCCTGACAGAACCTATCGTGGCGATCGCGCTTTGACCCGATATGAGTTTGCCGCCGGATTGAATGCTTGTCTTGATCGCATTAACGAACTGATTGCATCTGCAACTGCGGATCTCGTCAAGAAAGAAGATTTAGCAACACTCCAAAAGTTGCAATCAGAGTTTGCAACAGAATTAGCAACGCTTCGGGGTCGAGTTGATGCCATTGAAACTCGAACCTCTACGCTAGAGCAGCAGCAGTTTTCTACAACGACTAAGCTGACTGGAGAAGCGATATTTGCTGTTGCTACTGCTTTTCAAAAAGGGAATGATGCTAACAATACTGTCTTTCAAGATCGAATTCGGCTCTATCTCAATACCAGATTTTACAGGCAAGGATTTGTTTTTGATCCGATTAGCAGCTGGCAATGCCAATAATTTCAATTTCGATGTTCCTGGCACGCCAGGTGGTAGCGATTTCCAGGGACTACAACAATTTAGTGTTGGGAATACAGGTAGTAATTCGCTTTATGTGGATTGGATTGGCTACTATTTGCCTTTAGGCGACAAAGCGACACTGTACATCGCCCCATTTGGAGGCTCACATTTCGATTATGCTCCGACCCTCAATCCGTTTTTGGATGGTGGACTCAATGAAATAGGCGTTCTTTCATTATTTGCACAGCGAAATCCCATTTATGCGATCGGGGGTGGGTCTGGGCTGGGACTGACGTACAATATC
>NZ_CAXTTT010000070.1:0-40298 GCF_964247315.1 uncultured Nostoc sp. | reverse complement strand
ATATACTCCATTATCCCATACTGTATTGCACTCAATCAGGAACCGCTATATTTTCCAATCCTCAGTCTCTTTTGCGAAGTAATAACTAATGATCGGTGTAATTACACCAGTTTATAACGGTGAGAAATTTATAGAATCTTGCCTTCAAAATGTCATTAACCAAAATTTTGCAGAAGTTGAGCATATTATTGTCGATGGTGGCTCAACTGACAAAACAATAGATATTATCAAATATTACGCCAATCAATATTCCCAGATACGCTGGATTTCTAATTGAATCGAATCATGATTTTTATTACATTAAGAATTTTCTATTTTTAGAAGTATCCGCAACGATTACCTCAATCATTAAAAATCGATTCATGAAATTGATTTCGTATTTAAATAGTAAATAAGAAGTGGTAGTGGAACGGCATATACAGCAGAATTCAGAATTGTCCGTTTATTCCTGCATAAAAGCAAGCTACGCGCAGCGTCTCTTCGACAGCGTTTTGTTCGCGTAGCCACCAAATTCATCCTTCAAATCAGCAACGCCGGAATTTTTTATTGAGTCTTACACATAACTTGTCGCATTTTACGCATATTTGCAGGCAACTCTAAATTCATCGCTTGTTGAATTAAAATAGATGGAATTGGAATTAGAGGTGTCGCTTGCACAGTATAAGCAAGTATTGTGCCATTACCACAATCTTTTAGTTCTAAATTAGCGTCAAAATCCTCAAAAGTCCCATTTACCATGCGAAATTGGATTTGCTGACCCAGCACTTCTACAACATTGAGGTAAATTTCCACTTGAGCCGTGAAAAAGAAGAAAGCTTTTTGTGCTGCTTGATACAGACGTTTGACTTCACCTTTATGTACTACCTCACTCTTGGTGATATCGGGAAAATATTGTACCCAGCGGGGATAATCAGTTAATTGCTGCCAAACGTGCGATCGCACCATCGGCAAATACATCCAGGCTGTCACTGAACCACCCGATATCTTGTGCGATCGCGTTTCTACCAAAATTTCACCCTGTACCAGCAACTTTTGCTTGTCTTGACTCCAAGCCATATCTGAACCTGCAATAATTGAATCTGATATATAAGACGCAGACATAATCATTAAGTTACTCCTCAACTCATCCACCTAAATAGAGTTAAAACTACAAGCCATAAAACTTGATTTAGATCCAACCCATTAAATTAGTTCCAGTTTAATACTTATCTTTTCCAGAAAGGATGATTCTTTGCTAATCATTTCAGTTACTTTACTGTAAAAGCTGTGTTTCTTATCACAATTAACATAATTAATACTCCAGTGAATTTTGTCAAAGTAATACTTGTAGATGAAAAACTGCGTTGTTAACAGCTAGAATGGCACAAACACGATTTAACATCAAGTACCTTACCTTAACGTTTGGATAGTATCTCTAGGTTTTTACGTGGTATTTATGATGAAACTGCAACTTCATCGTAACTTCATATTTTAATTATCAATATCAAGTGTAATGTCTGTTGAGTTGAGAGGAAAATTAGGTGAGTCAATCTTCTTTAAATCGTAGATTAATCCAGATTTTTGGTATACTTCTCGGCATTAGCGTTGCCGTCTGGGTACTCAGAGGTATTGGTATTCTCACTTTTATCCCAGGTGGAATTATTTGGCTACTGCTACTTGGGGCGATCGCGATCGCGATTATTAGTTATGCCCAAAGGACATGGTGGCGTTTTTAGTCATTTGTCATTGGTTATTAGTCTAAGATACAAGAGTTTTTGGTACATACCTCGCTTCTTGTGGGTGAAAAAAATAATGATATCAGACTAATTCAAACTACGCTCACAAGGGGCGTGGTTTCTCTTGGACTAATGACTTTGCGAAGCGGTTTGATTTTCATACCGTAGTCTCGTTTAAGAATTGTAGCTTGCCTATTTTGACTGACTGGCAAAAGTATTTAATAGGGAAGCAATGCCAACAATTTACGAGGGGAAACGAACATGGCAAAATATAAATGTACTGTTTGCGGCTATATATACGATCCAGAACAAGGCGATCCAGATAGCGACATAGCACCGGGAACAGCCTTTGAAGGTATACCAGAAGATTGGTCGTGTCCAACTTGCGGTGCGACAAAAGACGACTTTGAACCTGATGAATAGTAAAAATAACAGCTAGCCTAGAAAGTAGGTGCTGTAAAAGAGACATTTTTGAAATTGTTACCGTTACAAATTGTAGTTATTGGGGGTGGGGCAGCAGGATTTTTTGGCGCGATCGCTTGTGCTAAAGCCAATCCTGATGCCCAAGTTACTTTACTCGAAGCCAGTCGCCAACCCCTAGCGAAAGTGTTAGTTTCTGGTGGCGGACGCTGCAACGTAACTCATGCTTGCTTTGATGCTGAGGAGTTAGTGCAAAATTACCCCAGAGGTGCAAAAGCTTTGCGGGGTGCTTTGACTCGGTTTGGGACTCAAGATACAGTAGCTTGGTTTGCTGCTGGTGGAGTCTATCTCAAAACGGAAGCTGATGGCCGGATGTTTCCTGTCACCAATACTTCAGAAACCATTGTGGAATGTCTAATTAAAGCGGTGGCGACATCTGGGGTAAAACTCCGTATCGGTACACACGTAACTTCAGTGAGAACTTCCGCAGATGAGGGTTTTGATATTCTTCTGAAGTCGGGAGAGACGATTAAATGCGATCGCCTACTTCTGGCGACCGGTAGTAGCCTTGCGGGTTATAAAATTGTCCGAGAGTTAGGTCATGAAATTGAACCGCCAGTACCCTCGTTATTTACCTTCAACATTGTCGATCAAAAGCTGCGGGAATTGGCTGGAGTTAGCGTTAACTCTGCTCAATTGCGCTTATCTGCGGGCGGAAAATCCCAATTGCAACAAACTGGGCCATTGCTAATTACCCACTGGGGTTTGAGTGGCCCGGCTGTTTTAAAGCTTTCTGCTTGGGGTGCGAGAGTTCTGCACGAAAGCCGCTACCAAGCCAGATTATTGATTAATTGGCTGCCTGATTTGCACCAAGAACAAGTGCGAGAAAAAGTTTTAGCAGTTAAGGATGAATGGGGAAAGAAAGCGATCGCATTGCATCGCGGCGTTGACCTACCCCATCGTCTCTGGCAATATATCATTGCCCGTGTAGGCATTACCACTGATGATCGTTGGGCAGAAATATCTAGTAAAACCTTAAATCAACTGGTGCAAGAACTTACTCAAGGACAATATTTAATCAACGGCAAAGGAGCCTTCAAAGAAGAATTTGTTACCTGTGGCGGTGTCAAGCTCAAAGAAGTCAACTTCAAGACGATGGAAAGTAGGTTAGTTCCTGGTCTTTATTTTGCCGGAGAAATCTTAGATATTGATGGCGTTACCGGTGGGTTTAACTTCCAAAGTGCTTGGACAACTGGGTATTTAGCAGGTGTGGCAATGGCGACTAGCCAGATAGCTTAAAAGAGTTCGTAGTAAGCACTAAAGTCCTTACTACGAACTTAGAAAAATTAATATAGCAGAATCCTATAACCCTTATCGTTAAAATTTATTTCTTCTCAAAAAGATAACTTTGAAATGTTAGCTCAGTCCTCTCCTTATCAAATATTCAACTTGTTCTACAAATTCCTCTATCCAATCCATCACAGATTTACTAAACTCTTTGATTGTGCGACTATCATCTAGAAAATAAACAGAACAGTCATCTTGTCCATCGGCAATAATAAACCACGGATCTCCATGTAAAGCACAGATAGAGAAAGCTTTTTCTAGTAAGGGTGTACATTCTTCTCCCTCAGCAATGGACTCAAGGATAACGTCTTGCTGCCATTCATTCATTTTGATAAGTTGGTCGAAGTAAAACTCAAATTCCGATCCTCTAACAAGCTTTCTGGCACTATGCCCAAGTCAGCCTAAGATTTCCCTGTAAGTCCTTGGTAAAACTCCATATTTACTCTCAATGTATGCAATTTACTCTGAGGTACATCCTTGTAGTTATTGCTCATTTTTTACTATTCCACTAGTAAATAAACGCTCTTTTAATTCTTGTATATTATTAATCATTTCAAAACTCAAACTTACTAGAAGATAAATAATATCTATTTTAATTAATAATTATCTGGTTAGTACAAAGTGGCAAAAATAAAGCTATTATTTAAAATTACTATATTAGAGCATAAAAAGGGCTAAAAATAGCAAATAAAGACTTATTAAGTTAAGTTTTAGCATTTGTGTGTACATCGTAGTATACCTCTACTCTTAAAGCTTGTTAGAAAGGCGTCTCCGTGTTAACCTCAGCCCATTTACCAGTTCTTTAGGAATAAGCGATCGCTACTTAACTATATTTACTTATCAAAATTCTTATTAATCCTCCAGCATTTCCCACCTTGCCACTCTACATTTACACCAGCCACCCTAGAGAAGACAAATTTTTCTGGGTGTATTACTTTTTTCATAAAAAATATATGAATACTGTTAAAAATGCTGCGTCTGAAATTAGGTTGCAGGGAAGCCAGTATATGCTACATGGCTTTCCAGTGCTTGGTATTCCTGATGAGGAGCGTGCTGTCAAATACTTTAGCCTTAATCCATTTTTGCCAAACGCTCAGAATCGTTGCCCGATCGAATGTGCCTATTGTGTCTGTCATCAAGACCGTGAATGGCATCATTATCCAGAAAATTTTCAGGATGTTTCAGCCCCGGTTGACCTACTCCATCTTTTGCTAGACTACATTTTTGCTACCCAGGAGGGACAAAAAGGTTTTCCGATTTCACTATGCGATTACTCTGACCCTTTTATTCCAGTCCATCGAGAACGCGTACTATCAATTCTGGATGCACTTATTGACCGCAAAGCTGCCAACATCGTTTACATCACCACCAAAGTCCATCCTGGTCAATCTTTTCTAGAGCGTCTCAAAACAACTTTAGAACGGCCTCATTCACTTCGAGTCACTGTCTTTGTTAGTCTACCACCCTTGAAACCAGGCTATGAGCAAGCTTCAATTCAGAGCCGGGTAGAGTTGCTGCAAGATTTAGTAAACCTTGGCATTCCCTGTTGTTGGTATCTGCGTCCACTAGTTGAAGAGTGGTTTGATGAAGCTTTAATGTGGCAATTAGCACGGACATTATTGCCTCATGTTTCCCGTCACGTTATTCTGTCTGGGCTTGTGATGTCTGAAGAGATTGAAGCGAGTCTGTTAAAACAAGAATTAATCGTTCCAGAATGGGATCGTACACAACCAGGACGTAAGCAATACTTGTCATTGGAGTTCGAGTCAAAACTGCGCTCAATTCTCAGCACTGTTGCTAGCGAGCAAAATATTTCTCTGGGCCCGGTGATGGGACATCGGCTATGCGGTACTAACGGCAATCATGCCTATGGCTGCTTGATTTGCGCCAAACAAAACCGTTATTGCCAGCTTTTTCAACTTCATCACTATGGTGAAACGATTGCCACCGAAGATAATCAACGCCTCAAGACGCTATTGAGACAAGATTCTGTGAAAGTAGGCTCATCTTTACAACCAGAGCCATCAACAGAAGAATGTCAGTGAAGTAATCTAACCCCAAGCTAATCTAGGAACAGTCTGATTGTTTGATCGCTACGCGTTTACAAAATTATTGTATTGGAGCATAAAGAGGGAAAATTATCTTGCGATTGTAGATCAATTTTGAACATACCCAACAATGAAATTCAGCGAAATCCTCCGTCAATTTGGTGACGCGGCCACCAATCATAGCCTGACTAGCAACCCAGACCAAGACCCAGAAATTACAGGGGTAGCAGCCATTGATGAAGCTACCAACGGTACGCTCAGTTACGTAGAAGGTGCAAAATTTGGGTCTTTTGTCGGCAATACCAATGCTAGTGCTTTAATTTTGCCCCAGGACGAAAAATTACAGGTGGTTGCACAAGAAAGAGGTATTGTCTGGCTAGCAACCCCAGATCCACGATTATTGTTTGCCAAAGCGATCGCACTTTTTTACCAACCATATCGCCCCAGCCCAGAAATTCATCCCACCGCTGTGATTCACTCCACCGCAAAAATTGGTAGTGATGTTTATATTGGCCCCCATGCTGTAATTCAACAACGGGTAGAAATTGGCAATGGCGCAATCATTCATCCGAATGTGGTAATTTATCCAGATGTCAAAATAGGCGATCGCACCACCTTACACGCTAACTGTACCATCCACGAACGCACCCACATCGGTGCAGATTGCGTCATTCACAGTGGTGCTGTCATCGGTGCAGAAGGCTTTGGTTTTGTTCCTACCCGGACTGGATGGTTCAAAATGGAACAATCTGGCTATACAGTTTTAGAAGATGGCGTGGAAGTTGGCTGCAACAGTGGCATTGACCGCCCAGCCGTTGGAGAAACACGAGTAGGTCGCAATACAGTAATTGACAGCTTAGTGCAAATAGGTCACGGTTGCAAAATCGGTTCTGGCTGTGCGATCGCTGGTCAGGTTGGCATGGCGGGAGGTGTTCAACTGGGAAATCGCGTGATTTTAGCTGGACAAACAGGAATAGTCAATCAAGTGAAGATGGGAGATGGGTCGATGACATCTGCTCAAACTGGAATTCACAACGATGTTGCACCAGGAGAAGTTGTCTGCGGAACTCCAGCCCTTCCTTACAAACTATATCTCAAGGTATCTGCTGTTTATGGTCGCCTGCCAGATATGTATCAATCATTAAAACAGTTGCAACGTAAATTCAAAAATAGCAATGATTAACTTGATTTAAACCTCCATTCTTCCCACTACCAATCTGAGTAAAGAAGTGGTGGGAATCTTTTGGAGGTTTAAATGAATTTGATTTGGGTGTGGCAAATACATTCCCAACTGGAAAAATTAGCGATCGCTAATTACTAAAAACGTTAGGTAGTAAATGTAATCCCAGGAGTGATAGCACTCAAACTGACATCCTCAGCCACAGCAATCACGTCGCCGAAAATTGGCGAACCGAAGAAGATGACTGTATCTAAGATAGATGAGTCATTTGAAAAAATACCACTACCAATACTATTATTAGTATTGAAGTTTTGCTGTACAAATGTGTAATCGCTAGCAGAACCGCGAAGATTAAGTTTGTCCCCATCTGTTAGAGAGAAATCTGTGATAATAGCATGACCAGCTTGCCGATAGGAGTCATTTAGGCTGAACGTATCAACAGATTGAACCCCTTGAAATAGAACTCCTCCTGTTAAAACATCTATCTCTCCACTATTAAAGCTACCACCACCAGAGAGGGTATCATTACCCGCGCCTCCGGAAAGAATATCATTGCCAAGATCGCCATTTAGGCGATCGTTACCTGCGTTTCCGTTAAGGCGATCGTTGCCCAATCCGCCAAATAGTACATCATTACCGCTACCAGCTAGCAGAATATCGCTGCCATCACGACCATTAAGGATTACGTTGACGTTTTGGCTGGCACGACTGGCATCTATGCGATTGTTGCTATCTCCTCCTTGGATTTCGACGCTTTCAATACCTTGGAGGGTATCAGTACCTGTGGCTGAATCGTCAAGATTGGCAAAGGGGCCAAACTTACCACCTTTGAGTTGGCTTTTGTTAGGGTCATTTGCAAATGAGAAAAGCTCAAAGTTATTGTCGCCATTTATGAATAGGAAATCCTGACCTCCTCCCCCGATGTATTGGTCATCACCCGCTCCATCTAAGGCACCATCGGCAAAACTATCCGTCCCGGCTCCACCTTGGAGGAAGTCATTTCCTTCCCCACCATTAAGATTATTGTCATCATTTCCACCTATCAGGGTGTCATTGCCATTATTGCCACGGAGGAAGTTAAATCCTGTTCCTCCTACTATGCTGTCATTACCATCACCACCGTTGATCTGGTCAAGACCACGGCTACCTATAATGGTGTCATTACCTGCACCACCAAAGAGAAAGGTTCGCCCTGACAACAGAGCCTGAGAGGCATTAATCGTGTCATTACCCGAAGTACCAGTGAGCCTGACATTCTCAACCTCAGAAAACTGATGGGTCAAATTACTGACAAACAGTTGATTATTGGTCAAGAAATAATTTGAGGCTCCCTCGACACGCAGTTCGTCATCATCTGCACCGCCAATCAGGGTATCGCCAACATCACCTAGAGCCGAAAAGTTCCCGTTTTGAGCGATGAGAATATCTTTACCCGCACCGCCATTAACGCGATTGTTGCCAGTTCCACCTATAAGAGTGTCATTGTCATCGCCGCCGTTGAGAGTGTCGTTACCCGCGCCACCATTGAGAGTATCTCTGTTGAATCCACCATCAAGGAAATCGTTACCAAGTCCGCCAAATAAAGAATCATTGCCAAAGTTGCCTATTAAAGTGTCGTTACCCGCGCCACCATTAACCGTATCGTTACCCGCTAGAGCATCGATTTTATCGTTGTCCCCATTAGCTATAATTTTGTCATCAGCAGGAGTTATGGTTCCACTAATAATCGCCATAATTTTAAGTTTCCTTTGATTTGGTTATGAGTTTGTGTATTATTTCGCTGGTTTAGAGTTTGGACATTTCAACAGCAAAGCTAAATTTGTCCAAAACCCAATAACTGTGGTTGCTGTTATTACCAGATTGCCTTTTGAACTCAGGAACGTAAATATGGATAATTTAAGGAGTTTGATTCCCAAAAATTAAATGACAAAAGAGGTCAATTTAAGCTTAGGTAAGAAAATTTAAGGTGAGTAATCTTTGCTGAACTAGTTAAGGGATGAATTACAGCTATTTGAATAGAATTTGGTGAAAAATCTGGAAAGTTGAGAATTCAAGTTGTAGCTGAATAGATCAATAGTTGTTATTCATCCCTGAGCAATGGACTTTGAAACAGCATTCAAAATCTTAGATGCAGCAGTTTTTGCCCAGACAAAAAGACATCTGAAAGATATTGAAGTAACAATACTTCGTAGCTCTTGGCAAGGAAAGAAGTATGACGAAATTGCCCAAATTCATGGCTACACTACCGAATACCTACAGCATGATGTTGACCCAAAGCTTTGGCAGATGCTGTCAGCAGCATTTGGTGAAAAGGTTAGTAAAAAGAATTTTCAGGCAGCATTAGAGCGGCAGCGGCTTTCCGGCACTGCCGCGTCATCAAAGCAATTGCAGGCTATTTTACAGCCCCAAAACCTGATGTCATCTAATTCACAACTAAAAAGGGAGAAAATAATATCTCTCAACTCAGGTTTTGAAATAAATGAAGAACCATTACTAACTAATGAACCATCCCAACTGAATGCAGAAGCAGAATTCCCGGTAGGTCAAGTCCCTCTGAATTCTCACTTTTATATTGAACGCCCTCCAATTGAAGATCGCTGTTTTCAAGAGATTTTGCAGCCAGGTGCGCTAATTCGCATTAAAGCATCTAGACAGATGGGCAAGACCTCGCTAATGGCAAGGATTCTTGATGAAGCTAGAAAGCATGGCTGTCAAACAGTAGCTTTAAGCTTTCATTTAGCAGATAAAGCAGTTTTCGCCAGCTTGGATACATTTTTACGTTGGTTCTGTGAAAGTGTTGGCAGGAAACTGAAGCAGCTTCATCAGTTAGATGATTATTGGAACATTTATGGCAGTAAGGATAAAACCACTGCTTACTTTGAAGAGTGTTTGTTAGAAGAAATCGACAGCCCATTAGTAATTAGCTTGGATGGTGTCGATCGCATTTTTCCACATCGTGACATTGCTGAAGACTTTTTTAACCTATTACGAGCTTGGTATGAGTATGCTAAGTATGGCGATCGCAGTAGCGAACTCTGGAAAAAACTCCGGCTAATTTTGGTACATTCTAAAGAAGTTTATATTCCGCTAAATATCAATCAATCTCCCTTTAATGTCGGGTTGAGCATTGAATTACAAGAGTTTAATCAAGAACAAGTCCAAATTTTGGTAGAGCGTCATCAGGGACTAAATTGGATTGATACTCAGGTCGAAGAACTGATGGATATGGTAGGAGGACATCCTTATTTAGTCCGGCTAGCTCTTTATCATGTTCAACATCAAGACATCACACTTGAGCAGTTGTTGCAGACAGCCTCAACTGAAGCTGGAATTTACAAAGACCATCTCCGAGGGCATTTGTGTAATCTCAACGATCATCCAAATTTAGTTGCAGCTTTTAGCCAGGTTGTCAAGAGTTTAGTACCGATAGAATTAGATTCGGAGTCAGCGTTTAAATTACATAGCATGGGTCTAGTGGTATATTGTAATGACAATAAGGTGATGCCACGCTGCAATTTGTACCGCCAATATTTTCAAAATCGTCTCAGTTAGTTATAAATTTTAATTACTCCTATCGTGCGGGAAGAATACCTAATTTTTTTACGAACCGCCAAGGACGCCTTCTCTGCGAGAGGCTTCGCCAACGCGAAGCGTCTCGTTAGAGAAGGACGCCAAGGAAGAGAGAGAAGAATAAATAGGTAATCTTGTAGCGGCAAGGGAATTAGATGATATGTTGCTGATAGCTGGAAGTTAGGATGCATTGGACGAGCAAATCAGAAAACTCGGCTTACAAATATCAAGTCGGAGGAAGTCTACAAATTGATGCTCCGAGCTATGTGCAGCGACAAGCTGATAAAGATTTTTATGATGCCCTAAAGGCTGGAGAATTTTGTTATGTCTTCAACTCGCGGCAGATGGGCAAGTCTAGCCTGCGAGTGCAAACAATGTGTAAACTGCAAGCAGAGGGTATTGCCTGTGGTGTTATCGATATTACGGCAATTAGTAGCCAAGACATCACTGCATCTGAGTGGTATTTGGGCGTACTGCGGAGGCTAGCGCGTAGCTTCATTCCCAAATTTAAAGTACTGAATTGGTGGAGCGATCGCTCTGCATTATCACCTGTACAATGCTTGAGTGAGTTTATCGAGTCAGTGCTGCTGCTAGAAGTGTCTCAAAATATTGTGATTTTTGTAGACGAAATTGATAGCATTCTCCAATTAAACTTCAAGGATGATTTTTTAGCTCTGATTCGAGCTTGTTATAACAAACGAGCTGATAATCCAGCTTACCAGCGCCTTACCTTTGCACTGTTAGGGGTAACAACTCCCTACGATTTGATTCAAGATAAACACCGGACACCTTTTAACATTGGTCGAGCAATTGAATTAAACGGCTTCCAATGGCATGAAGCTCAACCATTAGCTGAGGGATTATTAGGTATCGGTAATTCTCAAAAAGTGTTGCAAGAGATATTAACTTGGAGTGGTGGTCAACCTTTTCTGACTCAGAAACTTTGCCAGTTAGTTATTACATCTTCTTCTCCCATTCCACCAAATGCTGAAGCCGAGTATGTTGAGAAACTGGTACGTTCTCAAATAATTGACAACTGGGAATCTCAAGATGAACCGGAGCATCTGAGGACGATTCGCGATCGCATTTTTTATCGACGCACTCAGCAATTGCTGGAGCTTTATCAGCAAATTTTACAAACAGGTCAAATCACAGCAAATAGCAGTCCTGAGCAAATAGAATTGCGCCTATCAGGATTGGTAGTCAAGCAACAGGGTTTCTTAAAAGTTTATAACCGCATTTATGCTGCTGTTTTTAATCAAAATTGGGTTGATAAAACCTTATCAAGCTCAAAATCAGTAGAGCCGCCTCAAACATTGCCCAGCAAGCGCCGTCTTCAAACTGTGTTGATTTTAAGTGTGGTTGTAACAGCTTTGGTAATGGGAGTACGGTATCTAGGATTCCTACAAGCTGTGGAACTAAAAGCTTTTGACCAACTGTTGCGGCTGCGCCCTAGCGAACAACCAGATCGCCGCCTTTTGGTAGTAGCGATCGCTGAAGATGATTTTCAGCTTCCAGAACAGCAGCAGCGAAAAGGGTCGCTCTCAGATCGGGCCCTTGCTCTCTTGGTGCAGAAATTAGAGCAGTATCAACCACGAGCCATCGGTTTAGATATTTATCGTGATTTCCCTGTAGATGCCAAGGAAACAGCTTTAGCTAATTGGATGCGGCGCAGCGATCGCTTCATTGCAATTTGCAAAGTCAGCGAACCCCAAATTAATGAACCCGGCGTTTCACCCCCTCCAGAAATTCCGATCGCGCGTCAAGGCTTTAGCGATTTTGTCAAAGACAGCGATGGTATTCTCCGCCGCCATTTGATTGCGATGAAAGCAAGCAACTCATCCCCTTGTACTACGCCTTACGCCTTCAGCGCTCAATTGGCATTTCGTTATCTAGAGGCTGAGGGCATTTCTGTCAAGTACACCAAAAAAAAAGATTTACAGATAGGCCAAGTTGTGTTTAAACGATTGCGTTCACGAAGTGTCTCCTTTGGAGAATCGCATATAGGTGGTTATCAACAACTGGATGACTGGGGCTATCAAGTATTGCTAAATTATCGTTCCTTTGATCCCTTAAAGGCTGTTGAGCAAATCACCTTAAAAGATTTGCTTAGGGGTGCGATCGATCCCAATCTTGTCAAGAATCGGATCGTACTGATCGGCATTACTAACCAAAGCGCCGGTGATTATTTTTCTACCCCTTACACTACTGAGCATAAGCAGGAAATGCCAGGAGTTATGGTTCATGCTCAAATGGTGAGTCAAATTCTCAGTGCAGTTTTAGATAAGCGAACCCTGTTGTGGGTTTGGCCAGTTTGGGGTGAGGCTGTGTGGGTCTTTTTCTGGTCTGTTTTTGGAGGAATATTAGCATGGCGCATTCGTAATTCCTGGCTTTTGGGATTAGCCGGAGTTGCTGTAGTTGGGGTTATATCCGCAATTAGCTTTGTTATGCTCCTGAAAGGTATTTGGATACCGCTAATTCCCGCCGTGCTGACTCTGGTTGTTACAGGTAGTCTACTAATCTACAGCGTTTCTCATCTCAATCTACTAGTCCGAGAAAAATAAGGGTTTTGTAGCCTGGTTCGACTAGACTTCCCTGTGCATCTATATTCGTGTAGCGGTTATGAGCGTGCGAATTACTCAAATGAGTAAGTCAAATGAGCTTTTGCTTGCGGAAAACACCAAAATGAGTAAGTCAAATGAGCTTTTGCTTGCGGAAAACACCAAAATGAGTAAGTCAAATGACCTTTTGAGTAAGTCAAATGAGCTTTTGCTTGCGGAAAACACCAAAATGAGTAAGTTAAATGACCTTTTGAGTAAGTCAAATGAACTTTTGAGAAAGCATTTAAGTGTTTTGAGGAAGCAAACAGGCATTTTGATAAAGCAATTCGGTATTTTGATAAAGTAATCAGCAAATATACCTGACGATTAAAAATGGCGGCTGCATAAACAAAGAAACTTACCGTAACTTTGCCCGTCAGGTATATGCGGCTTGCAATTCTCACAAATCAAATAAGATTACTAAGCTGTTCTACATTCAACTTGCATAATTAGGGCGGGCAAGATGCCCATTCCACAATACTTTCATTAAATTTACAGCAGTTTGCAAGTAAATGAGGTACAAATGCCAATACGCTTGGGTTAGCGCCAAAAATTTTAAACTGTGTAGGTTGGGTTGAGGAACGAAACCCAACATTTCCTGAGCTTTGTTGGGTTAAGCAAAGCGCAACCCAACAAAGCAATTTTTCTTAACTGAACTGTATTGGTACAAATGCAGGACTCATAAAAAGTTTCTACCTCCTGCTTCAAAACCCGTAGCTTTGTACTTCATGCAAAAGAAAACTGTTGTAGATAGTGCCCCTACATCTTGCGATCTAATGTTGTAACTACATCTAAATGAGAACTGCTATCTATGAGCAAGTATAATTTCCGAAAATACCTTTCATGCTTTTGAATATCTAAATAGCCTTCGTTAGTCGGCTTATTCTGCTCTGAAAGGGTGTAGCCTACACCTTACACCCCACACCCTACTCTGAAGAGGCATTGTAAAAAGTCAGATTTTATATCTGTAAAATTAGACACCTGCTAATAAAAATAAATAAAAGCTTTGAGAAATGAAATTAGGTTTTCGACAGCTGAAAATTACTTTTGTAATCAGTTTAGTATCGCTATGCTTCACGCTAGTTCAAGCACAATCCGTAAAATCTGAAATTCTTCCATCGCTGATTTTTAACGCACCTCCTCCACCAGATGATATTAACGCCCCCGGTAATCGCGTTGGCGGAGGAAAGCGCGGCTGCGAAAGTATGGACAAGCAGCTTGATACATCTAAAAAAAAGCGACTGACAGCGTTAGTTCCGGTTTATCAGTTTGCCAATGCAGAATTAGTCT
Source organism: uncultured Nostoc sp. (assembly GCF_964247315.1). Classification (GTDB taxonomy): domain Bacteria; phylum Cyanobacteriota; class Cyanobacteriia; order Cyanobacteriales; family Nostocaceae; genus Nostoc. The sequence continues at coordinate 26,128 of NZ_CAXTTT010000070.1, read as the reverse complement.
TTGGATTAACGACTACTTCTCATCCAACTTTCTGGTTTTACGTTCCTGATAAGGTAGCCACAGTTTTGGCAGAATTCGTCCTACAGAATGAAGCGGGGGAAACTATATATCAAAGCCCTGTTTCACTATCTGGGACACCAGGAGTTGTTCGCTTCTCTTTGCCATCGACAACTTCCTTATTAGAAATTGGCAAGCGTTATCATTGGTATTTCAATACTTACTGTAATTTACAACAATCACCTATTTTTGTTAATGGTTGGATTAAAAGGGTGGAACAAAATCCAATTTTGAAAAGTCAGTTAGAGACAGCAACACCAAACCAGCGCATTGCCCTTTATGCCACCAATGGTATTTGGTACGATTCCCTAACTGCTTCAGCCGAACTTCGCCGCCTAAACCCAAAACATACTGATTGGGCTGCCATGTTACAAGCTGTTGGTTTAAATAACATTGCTTCAGAACCGATAGTAGACTGCTGCCAATAGCTATTATTACGAACCAGACAAGGGACTTAAGCCCCTTGTACTCCATAAACTTAGGACTAGGCCTTTCAAGGTAGGTAAAATTTGCTCAATAAACTCTCTTTAACCTCTTAATGTGTTCTCTGTGCCTCTGTGGTTAAATAAAAGACTTTTAAACCGCAGAGACGCGGAGGACGCAGAGAGAAAAAAGAGATTATACCAATTACATTGAAAGGACTAGTTCTAAAACTAAAATCCTAATTTTTCCAACACTGGCTTTGTGGAAACAACGTGGCGTTCTAAACCCAGTTCTTTTGGACTAACCCCAAGTGCCAAAGCAATCAACTGGGGTAAATGCAACACTGGTAAACCTAGCTTCTGTTCAATCACCTTTTCTACCTCTGGCTGACGCGAATCTAAATTTAAGTGGCACAGAGGACAAGGCGTAACTATACAATCAGCACCAGATGTCAAAGCGTCCTGAATATGCATCCCCGCCATTTTGAAAGATTGGGTAGTGGCATAGCTAGCAAGGGGCCAACCACAACATTGTGTCCGCCCTCGATAATAAATTGGTGTTGCACCCACTGCCCGAAACATATTTTCCATCGCTTCCGGTTGGAAAGGGTCGTCATAAGGCATAGATTTTTGAGCGCGGAGGAGATAACAGCCATAAAAAGCTGCACATTTTAATCCAGTTAACTTCCGAGTGACACGTTTGGTAATTTCCTCTAAACCGTAATCTGTTACTAAGGCGTAAAGAAGATGTTTAACGTCAGTACTGCCGCGATAAGGCGAACAGCCTTCTTTATTTAGCAAGCCATTAACCTGTTCAATGTAAACAGGGTTAGAAGTCTTACATTCTTTCAGGTGTTCGTTTACATGACCAATAACACCTTGACAAGTGCTGCAATGGGTAAGTAAGGGCAGATTTAATTCTTCTGCTAGGGCAATATTTCTGGCGTTGACTGTATCTTCTAGCAGTTGCGAATCTTCTTTAAATGTGCCTGAACCGCAGCAAGCAGCTTTTTTAAGTTCAACTAGTTCAATACCCAGTGCTTGGGTAAGTGCTTGAGTTGATTGGTAAAGTTCCCGACAGGCCCCTTGAGCAACACAACCGGGGAAGTAAGCGTATTTGAGTGTCTGAGGTAGCATAGAAGTATGTTTGGGTTAGAGCGATCGCTCTAAACAATAACTGTTTTATCATTCCTTGTTAGCACTATTCTGATGTTTGACGTTTAGCTATCCTTTAAGCTTCTAGATTAAAGGGTCGCAGCATCTACATATTCTTAATTGCTAGCAAGGCTGTAAATACCGATCGAGACATTGTAAAAAATTTTAGCAATAATTGAAAAACCAAAGCATTTACACGGGATCGGCGATGGCGTAGTACGCTCCACTGCTCAAGTGTTAAGAGAAAACTTACCCGATTTATTTTAGGAATGAGAGAGGTTTTCTAACAGAAAAACCCTTGGAAGTATGCGGGCGATCGCGCTTGACGATAAGATGTATATGCTCAAAACAATGTCTCCTCTAAAGAGCAGATCGTAGCAAGTGGTTAAGGACTTTTATTTATGAGCCAAACGGAACTTTTTGAAAAGGTCAAGAAAATCGTCATCGAACAGCTGAGTGTTGAACCCCCAGATAAAGTCACACCACAAGCCAAGTTTATGGAAGACCTGGGAGCAGATTCGCTCGATACCGTTGAGTTGGTGATGGCCTTGGAAGAAGAATTTGATATCGAAATTCCCGATGAAGCTGCCGAGCAGATTACATCGGTTCAAGACGCAGTAGATTACATCGATAACAAAGTTACCGCCTCAGCTTAACTGAGGATTGGAATTGAGGATTGGGATTGGAGAGATTTTTCTCTAATATCTAGCCACTCTTCGCCTGACACTGCTAATGTCACCAATACTGACGTTAACGACAATCACTTGAAGTCAGCAAATCCGATGCCAGTCGCTCGTAAAGGAAACCTTTAAGATCGCGCTGGCTCACCAGTACCTAGTCGCTAACCTCAAATTTTTTGCCTGCTAGCTTTTTCGCCATTTTTAACTGAATCATGACAGATCATACACGTAAACGCGTTGTTGTAACTGGTGTTGGCGCGATTACACCTATAGGTAACACAGCAACAGAATATTGGAATGGATTATTGAGTGGACGCAATGGCATTGACTACATCACATTATTTGATCCGTCTCGCCATGATTGCCGGATTGCTGGTGAGGTGAAAAACTTCGATCCGCATGATTACTTGGAGCGTAAAGAGGCCAAGCGCATGGATCGATTTTCCCAATTTGGGGTTGCGGCAGCAAAACAGGCTCTAGCTAACGCGGAGTTAGTAATCAATGACCTGAATGCAGAACAGGTAGGTGTGATGATCGGTTCTGGCGTTGGTGGGATTAAGGTATTAGAAGACCAGCAAACTATCTACCTCAACCGTGGCCCCGATCGCTGTAGTCCATTCATGATTCCGATGATGATCGCCAATATGGCGGCAGGATTAACGGCAATTCACACGGGTGCTAAAGGGCCAAACTCCTGTTCTGTAACAGCCTGTGCCGCTGGTTCTAACGCCATTGGAGATGCTTTTCGCTTAATTCAAGGGGGATATGCCCAGGCGATGATTTGCGGAGGAACGGAATCAGCTGTCACACCATTGTCGATAGCTGGGTTCGCCGCCTGCAAGGCACTCTCTTTTAGCAATGATGACCCAAGTAAAGCTTGCCGTCCTTTTGACCGCGATCGCAACGGATTTGTTTTGGGTGAAGGTTCAGGAATTTTAATTCTAGAAGAACTGCAACACGCCATCAGTCGCGGCGCTCACATTTATGCAGAAATGATCGGTTATGGCATGACTTGTGATGCTTACCATATCACTTCTCCCGTACCTGGTGGACTTGGAGCCGCTAGAGCAATCGAACTGGCTCTCAAAGATGCCAGTATAACTCCCGAACAAATTAGCTATATTAACGCCCACGGCACTAGTACCCCAGCTAACGATTCAACTGAAACCTCAGCAATCAAAAAAGCCTTGGGAGAATATGCCTATAAGGTGGCAATTAGCTCCACCAAATCGATGACAGGTCATTTATTAGGCGGTTCTGGAGGTATTGAAGCAGTTGCAACAGTACTAGCGATCGCTAATGACCAAATTCCACCAACAATTAATCTGGAAAATCCCGATCCTGAGTGTGACTTAGATTACGTGCCTAACTCTAGCCGCGCTCAAAAAGTCGAAGTGGCAATATCCAATTCCTTTGGATTTGGCGGTCATAATGTCACACTGGCCTTTAAGAAATACGTTTAAAAAAAGTCAGGAGTCAGAATTCTTTAATTTTGAATTTTGAATTTTGAATTTTGAATTGATTTCTCCCCCATGCCCCATACCCAAAGTATCAAAAATATCATTCCGATATAAAGTAAGCGTTCGGCATGACCCAATTATCAGCTTGATTTATCACCAGAAACTCAAGAGATCCCGCTTGTCCATCGACAAGCAGGAGTGGGATGATAAGGATACTGTGGGGAATCTAAAATAACCCCAGCAAGAGAAGCTACGAAGAGTGCTAACCCGTCGTTAAAAACAAGAGATTATGACTGTTGCAACCCAATCCGCCAAAGAATTGTCCGTCGAAGAACTGGCTATTAACTCGATCCGCTTCTTGGCTGTTGATGCCGTAGAAAAGGCAAAATCGGGACACCCAGGACTACCAATGGGCGCGGCTCCGATGGCTTTTGTTCTTTGGGATCGCTTCATGAAGTTTAATCCCAAGAATCCCAAATGGTTTAATCGCGATCGCTTTGTCTTATCTGCCGGTCATGGCTCGATGTTGCAGTACGCCCTGCTTTACTTGACAGGCTACGACAGTGTAAGCATTGAAGATATCAAGCAATTCCGCCAATGGGAATCCAAAACCCCCGGACACCCCGAAAACTTCATGACCCCAGGTGTGGAAGTCACCACTGGCCCCTTGGGTCAAGGAATTGCCAATGGAGTCGGTTTAGCGATCGCCGAAGCCCACCTTGCCGCTAAATTTAACAAACCCGATAGCAAGATTGTTGACCATTACACCTACGTGATTGTGGGTGACGGTTGCAACATGGAAGGAATTTCTGGTGAAGCTTGTTCTTTTGCAGGACACTTGGGATTAGGCAAACTCATCACTCTGTACGACGACAACCACATTTCGATCGACGGTTCCACAGATGTGGCATTCACCGAAGATGTTTCCAAGCGCTTTGAAGCTTACGGTTGGCACGTCCAACACGTCGAAGATGGTAACACGGATTTAGAAGCGATCGCCAAAGCAATTGAAGCAGCCAAAGCTGTTACCGATAAGCCTTCTTTCATCAAGGTAACAACCATTATTGGTTACGGTTCCCCCAACAAAGCAAATACTGCTGGTGTTCACGGTGCTGCCCTTGGTGGAGACGAAATAGCATTGACTCGGAAAAATTTGGGTTGGGAATACGAGCCTTTCGTAGTCCCAGAAGAAGCCCTCAACCACACCCGCAAAGCAGTTGAGCGCGGCGCAGGTTACGAAGAGGAATGGAACAAGACCTTTGGCGACTACAAAGCTAAGTATGCCCAAGAAGCGGCTGAATTTGAACGCTACATTAGCGGCAAACTGCCCGACGGCTGGGATAAGGTACTACCCACCTACACCCCCGAAGACAAAGGACTGCCTACCCGCAAACACTCAGAAACTTGCCTCAACAAACTGGCGGCAGTTTTACCTGAATTGATTGGTGGTTCGGCTGACTTGACCCACTCCAACCTTACCGAAGTCAAGGGCAAAGGCGACTTCCAAAAAGGACACTACGAAAACCCCAACATCCACTTTGGGGTGCGGGAACATGCTATGGGCGCAATCTGTAATGGGATAGCGCTGCACGCTTCGGGATTAATTCCCTACGGTGCTACCTTCTTGATCTTCACAGACTATATGCGTGCTGCCATCCGCTTATCCGCCCTTTCCCAAGCTGGCTCGATTTGGGTGATGACTCACGATTCCATTGGACAAGGTGAAGATGGCCCCACGCACCAACCCATTGAAACTCTGGCTTCCTTGCGAGCTATTCCTAATTTATTAGTGTTTCGTCCCGCAGACGGTAACGAAACCTCTGGCGCTTATAAAATAGCGATCGAGAAAGCGAAGCAAAACGCTCCGTCTCTGTTGGCGTTGACTCGTCAAAACGTCCCCAACTTGGCAGGTACATCGGTTGAAGGCGTGGCGAAGGGTGGATACACCGTGGTAGATAGCGAAGGTACACCTGATATCATCCTGATTGGAACTGGTTCAGAACTGAGCCTCGCCGTCGGCGCAGCCGAAAAACTCAAGGCTGAAGGCAAGAAAGTCCGTGTTGTCTCGCTACCTTCATGGGAACTGTTTGAAGCACAGGATGCGGCTTATAAAGAGTCCATTCTGCCGAAAGCTGTCACCAAGCGTTTGTCTGTAGAAGCTGCCGCTAGTTTCGGTTGGCACAAGTATGTGGGTACTGAAGGCGATTGTGTTAGTATTGATCGCTTTGGTGCTTCGGCTCCAGGTGGTGTTTGTTTAGAGAAGTTTGGCTTTAGTGTTGATAATGTGTTAGCTAAGGCTAAACAATTGTTGGATTAATAGCAACAGAATCTTCTCAAAATAGTGTGGGGTGGGCTAAAGAGTCTACCCTTTTTTTATGTAAAGGAAGATTAACTATAATTGGAGTAATAAGTTACTAATTGGTAGGAAGTTTCTGAGGAAAAAGACGTACTTCTAGCTCGGATAACAAAAACTGTAGAACATTTGATGCAATAGGATAGTAGCTATCAGTATTATCTAGATAAAGATAAAGCAATTAAAATGATATTTAAATATTATTCAGAGAAAGTTTCTATGGAAGAACTAAAAGCTATGTCTGATTTCAGATTAACAGGGTTTGTTGAGGGACATATGATAACTTTGTTATTGATCGAAGGGGAAGATGATATAGACCTTAAAGCAATGTCTTATGGTTAGATATGTTAAATTCCTAAGCAGAAAAATGATTTTCAGTTTATATAACTTAATATAATGATTAGCGATAAACAGATCGCGTTATAATCTAAAACGCACTAGCTTGTGTAGTACAATAGTACTATACAGATAAAAAGTTACTATTTATACTGAGAGGCAGTATGAAAGCAGAGCTTCTCAAGAGATTTTTTAGGGCGATCGCTAGTTCAGATCAAGAGGCGATTGACAAGCTGACATATTTAGTGATTGAGGAAGAACGCACTAAGGGGCATACTCTCTTAGCTGACCAGTTAGAGAATATCACTAAAAAAAGCCAGAAAGAGAAGCCTACTAACATCAGCAAACCTGCTTCTTCAATACCAGAAAACTTACAGGCTTTAACTGAATTACCAACCAGTAAGAGATTTAATCTTCCTTTGGTAACTATTATACCAAGGGACAATTTGCGGCATCATATGGTGTTGCCTGAAAATATTGAGAAACGTTTTCGCCGAATTGAACGCGAGTATGCGGCAAGAGATAGGCTTGCTCATCATGGATTGCGTTACAGACAAAAAATTCTTCTATATGGGCCTCCTGGCTGTGGAAAGACGCTAGGAGCAGAACGTTTAGCTTGGAATACCGGTTTACCACTCCTGAAAGTTCGATTTGATGCAATGGTATCGTCTTTTTTAGGCGAAACTGCAACCAATTTGAGACTTGTATTTGAAGATGCCTCAAAAAGTCCATGTTTACTGTTTCTTGATGAATGTGACTCGATTGCTAAGTCACGAGAAGACTCTCAAGAAGTAGGAGAAATTAAGCGAGTAGTAAATACATTTCTTCAAATTTTGGACGAATATCAACCATCTTCTGGGCTTTTGGTAGCAGCAACGAATTTGAATAAATCTCTAGATACTGCTCTTTGGAGAAGATTTGATGATTTGATCGCAGTACCCAAACCCGGAGAACAGGAGCTAGAATTTATACTAAAGGAAACACTATCTGCAATTGAAGTGGGATCTATCAACTGGCCAAGGATCATTGAGCAGATGAGAGGTTTTTCTGCAGCTCAAGCTGTGAGGGTTGCACAAGATGCAGCTAAACGAGCAATCCTTGAGCGGGAGGAGCTAGTGATTCATGAACACTTAGAAGAAGCGATCGCAGAAATCAAAGTTTCCTAGTATTAATTTTTGGTGTCTGGATAAATAAATGGTTGAAAGTTCTCAGGGTTTTCCGCATATTACGCTTAGGTTGACAACAGAAGGACGTGCTGCATCGCTACCAGGTGCATTAATAAGAAATCCAATAACAGTTGCTAATTTGGGTAATCGCCAAGAACATGGCAATAAACTAAAGGTTTCTATTGAAACCTTAATATTTGATTGGCAAGATACTCAAGAAAAACGTGAAGAAAAGAACAAATCTAAAGTTCTCTATCCTATCTCGCTTATTTTAAAGATAGATCCTTCTTATTTCGATGCAGATAGACTTAGAACATTTGGCATTGAAGTAATTGCTGAATTGGAGGATGGATATATTCTTGGTATTTCCCTTGATATAGAACTAAGTGAGTTCCAAAAAAAGATAGAAAAATTTATTAATAAAGAACGTGGTGGTAATAAAATTGCAGAAATTTGGGAAATTATAGATGGAAGTAGAAGACCCGAATATATTCTTGCCCAAGATTTAATAGAACATTGGAATCAAGTTAAAGATGACCAAATATATACTGTTGATGTAGGATTATCCTGTATAGGAAATAAAGATCAATTTACTGACTACCCAGTACAAAAAACTCATGAAAGTAACTATCAGTTTATTCAAAGAGTTAATAACTGGATTAACCAACGTAATTTATCCTATGAACAATGGGATAATATAAAATCTGAAATTGAGGAGCAATTTCTAGATTTTGTTCAAGATAAAACATATAATGGAGTAATCATAAAAAATATTGATGGACATATTTCTAAATCTGCTCATATACCAGACTGTTTCTTATGTAGAATTCAAATTTCCGGTAAAGGAATAAAAGATTTAGTTTTCAGTTTCCCATATATTTTTGATGTCAGTGAACCAAATGAATTTTTAGAACTTCTTCAAAAAGAAAAATTATATGATTCTTTCTTCCCCTTATTTCAACTAGAACCTCCAGAATTGAATGCTCCCAAAGTATGTATTATAGATAGTGGTATTCAAGAAAGACATCCATTACTAAAAGCAGCGATTGACTCAGTAAACTCTATATCTTGGGTTACTGGAGAGATAAATAAAACTGCTGATTATGTTAATGGTGGACACGGAACTAGTGTAGCCGGTGCTGTTCTTTATCCAAGAACTATACCTCGTACAGAAGGTAAAAACTGTATTTTCTGGATTCAAAATGCAAGAGTTTTAGATGAAAAATGTAAATTACCTAAGCAACTATTTCCACCTAATCTTCTAGATGAGATTGTAGGAATTTACCAAACACAAGCCGGAACAAGATTATTTAATCATTCTATCAATGCTTCTGTTCCTTGTAGAACTCGATATATGAGTGCTTGGGCGTCAGCTATTGATAATCTAACATGGCAAAATGATATTCTCTTTATTGTCTCAGCAGGAAACTTACCTCTAGATGGTAAAATAGGCTTTACAAGATTATCTGTCAAAGAACATCTTGCTGCAAATAGAATATATCCAGATTATTTACTAGATAGTTCTTGTAGAATTGCTGATCCAGCACAAAGTTTTCAAGCTTTAACGGTTGGTTCTATTGCTTCAATTTCTTATAACTTACCCCCCTATTCTTCTATTTCACAAAGTGATAAACCATCAGCATTTTCATGCTCTGGATTGGGAATTTGGAAAACAATTAAGCCAGAAGTAGTTGAATATGGTGGGGATTTAGTGAAAGATGAAGCTACACCACCAAATATCACTTTCCCTAAAGATGTTTGTCCCGAATTAGTAAGATCAACTTTGAACGGTGGCCCAGCGATTGGGGCTGATAAAGTTGGTACTTCTTTTGCAGTACCCAAAGTAAGCCATATTGCTGCACGTCTTGCTGCTGAGTTACCTAATGAAAGTTGCCTTCTTTACCGTGCATTAATAGTACAATCAGCAAGATGGCCAGAATGGATAGTGGGATATGGTGGCGATAAACTGCACATCCTACGTCAAATTGGTTATGGTCTTCCCGATGTTGATCGTGCTTTGGGTAATGCTCCCAATAGAATCACTTTGATGACAACAGGAGAGCGCCGTATTGTAGCTAAACAAGCTCATATTTACCAAGTAAAACTGCCAGAAAAATTACGTTCTCAAGGAGAGGCATTTAAGATTCTTCTGGAGGTTACTTTATCGTACAAAGCCCAACCACGTCGAACCCGTAGAAATCGCCGAAAATATCTTTCAACTTGGCTTGATTGGGAATGTAGTAAAAAAGGAGAAGATCCAGAACTTTTTAAGGCTAGAGTTTTGGAAGAGTTTGTTGCTCCAGAAGATGTAGAGAAGGGAGAAGGCCTTTTTAAATGGATGCTCGGCAAACAAAATCATCACGGAATAATTAAAGGTGTATCTAGAAGTGCAGGAACCCTTCAGAAGGATTGGGCTGTTGTAAATTCATTTGAACTCACGGAAGCATTTTCTATTGCGGTAGTTGGACATGAAGGTTGGAATAACGATCCAGAAGCTAGCGTTCCATACTCTTTAGTTATAAGCTTTGAAGCGATACAAACCGATGTTTCAATTTATACGTCTATTGTTGAGGCTCAAGTTGAAACAGAGATTGAACCACTGATAGAAGTTCAATCTATTGTAGGTAACTAAAGCGATCGCACCCCCGCTATTAAACATCTCCAGAAATTAAATATGCATTATCCAGAACCCTTGTAGAGATGTAGCAGTACTACGTCTCTTTTTCAGCAGATGCCTATTAAGATTTGTATTTATCCTGTTAAAAGTGAAAGTTCCTACAGAGGTAACATTATTTACCAACTTTTTTAGTTAAACTTAAATTCTCTGTGATATATTTATGTAATCAATAATACCCATAATGTAAATATTAAAACTTAGTATTATGTCTAGTCAAGAACAAAATTCCAACAAAGCATTTAAGCAAACGCAGGTTAGCCCAACAAAGAAGAAAGTACAACCTCCCTCAGACATCAAAAAACCAAATAAAACCGAATAAAAAGCATTAAAATTACTTGCAGAGAATTAAATTCAATTAATTCTCTGCAATTTTCATCAAAAATAAATCAGCTTATTTATTTTTTGCTTGAGTCTTTGCCTGTTCTAAAGCTATTTCTTTGATTGCCTGATATGAATTAACATTTGAAGTACCTTCAATAGCTTTAACTGCCAAATCCTGAACTTGTTTAGGAGCGGATTCAAGTTGTTTAGAAAGATTTTGAATTCGTGTCTCTTGATTAGTAATAGTTTGTTCTAAAGATTGCAGTCTTTGTTCATAGAAACGCTTTTGCCCTTCCACTTCCTTAGAATATAAATCTGATTTGACTTTAGCTTGGTAGTGGGCGATGCCTTTACCTTCTTCTGTAGCTTTTTTGATGGCTGCTTCTTTATCTTTCGGAAAAGCCTCTACCTTAGCTTTTAACTCTTCAAATTGTTTCTCTCTCTCAGAAATCGCTTTCTCTCGTTCAGCCCACAGCTTTTCTGTTTCTTGTAGTGATTCTTCTAGTTGCTTATACAGCGCTTTCTGCTCTTGTTCGTATTCGTCATTTTGCAGTTGACGCTGGAGTTCTAAATTATACTTATACTCTGTTGTATCGCGTTGCCGAGTTTTATTCAAGTTTTCATTCCGTTCTTTTATCGCCCGTTGCTGTTCCTCCTGTTCTTTTCCCCAAGTATTTCTTTGCTCTAGTATTTCTTGGAATAACACTTCAGAACGTCGGCTATATTCTTCCTGATAAGCTTTAGTATTATCTTCATAGGCTTGGATGAGAGTATCCAAGATATCATCAGAAATTTCTAAATTATGCAGCTGTGTTAATTGTTGGATTTCTTCTTCTAAAGTTCGCCTAATTTCTTCCAATTTAGAGGCTTTTGTGGTTAGCTGTTCCGATAATTCATTAGCAGCACTGCCAAAACCTAATTGAACCTTCGCCAAGCTTTCAATTGTATTGTTCATTTTTTGTTGGATACTAGAAAGCTGATTCATAGCTATTTTTTGTTCTAATTTAGGCTGTTCTTTAGTTCCAGACTGGTTTTCTTTGCCAACTTTATCAAGTTCTGATTTCAGTGCTGCTTTTTCTTTTGCTAACTCCTCATACGCTTGAAGAATTTCTACTTTAGTATTCTTATCAGTCGGTTTTTTCCCCACCACAACAAACCTCCTCTTCAGGAATTCAAAATTGTTAAGATGCTACGAATTCACAACTATTTAGGGTTAGAACTACCAAAAGCCCTCAGAGCTAAGTCTTGTGCTTGTTTTAATGCAGTTTGCAATTGAGCAGAAATGCCTTCTATTTGCTCAGACTGTTTCTTAATTGTTTCTTCCAGAGATTGAATTTTTTGTTCATAACTCTGTTTGTTCGATTCCCATTCTCTTTCAAGTAAATCAGCCTCAATTTTAGCTTTCTGGCTTGTTTCTTTAATTGCTTCTTCTCTAGCCTTCTTAACGGCTTCTTCAAGTTCGTTAGGAAATATAGTTACTTTTTGTTGATAATCTGCAAAGAGTGGTTGGCGTTCAGCGAGGATTTTTTCTCGTTCTGCCCAATTTTTCTCTTTTTTCTGAGAATTTTCTTGTATTTCCCTTTGTTGTTGGCGCTTTATCCCTTCGTAGCTGTCTGTATTGAGTTTACGAGTAGTTTCTAACTTATACTGAAATTCTTCTTGTTCTTGCTGGCGATCTTTGGCTAATAAATCATTATATACTTGGAGTTTTTCTTCATACTCTGCTTGTTCCTTTTGCCATTCTTTCCGCCTGATTGTAATTTCTTTCTCTAGCGCTTCCCTTTTGCTAATAGTATCTTGTTCGAGAATTTTTAGTTTTTCTTGGTGTTCTTGACTTAAAATGTCTAGAGTATCCGCTACAACTCTAATTTGTTGCAGTTCTTGTAGACGTTGAGTTTCAATTTCTATAGCTCGGTTCAATTCATCTAACTTGGAATTTTCCTGAGTTAGTTTTTCAGATAATCCGTTGAGAATACTGCCAAACTCCAATTGTAAATCAGCTAAACCTTTGACAATACTATCAACTGTATATGCAGAAGCTGCTTGCAGAATTCCTTGACTTTTTGCTTTTTCTGCTTCCTCTTGTTTGGTTGCTATTTTAGATTCAAGTTTTTTTCTTTGGATAATAATTTGTTGAAATGCTTGCATTAGTTGTTGTTTGCTGTCCTTGACTCCAACTGTAGTCATCTTCCAACTCCCTTCAATAGGCAAATTTTATTGGGTAGCAAGCCATACCAATGACTACCCTATGCAGACATCAGAGTAGCCTTTAAATCAACATTTTTAACGCGGTGGAAATACTGAAATCATCGCATCTAAGACTTAGTGGGTACGAATTTTCCACATATATGTCTTTCTGTTTTTCAGGTATAGTTTTCCCTTTGAGGTTTAGTAGTATATTTGTACTAAAGCAAATATACCTAAACTAATCTCCTCTGTCAAGATAATCCTTCATGCAATAATGTCTTTGGATCTTGTGAAGACAAAATTGAAAATTTAAAGTCCTTAATTAAAAAACTATTTAGAAGCTTGCAGGCACAGTGATTTATGATTTAAGAGACTGCTGTGGTATATGTTACTTTTTGTAAATAAAATCTAAAAGAATTAACCCTAGTAGAAGCGCGGTTGCAGTAAGGCGAGATAATAGAATTAATCATCCTAATTGATACAAGCACAGTCCTAGACTTTTGTGATATCAATGTATACCAGTGAATCGACCAAATACTCTGCCAGAACGGATATTGGACAAACCAGCCGTATTCTAGTAGTAGAAGATGAAGAATTAATCCAGGAAATGCTAGCTGTAGCTCTGGAAGAAGAAGGTTACGGGGTGATAACTGCCCCCGATGGGCGGTCTGCTATAGAGTATCTCAAAAGTTTTGAAACCAATTCAGGGGAACTTCCCTTCGATCTGGTCATTCTTGATTTGATGCTGCCGCAAATCAATGGGCTAGATATTTGCCGTTTGCTGCGTCATCAAGGCAACCCAGTACCGATTTTAATGCTCAGTGCTAAGGGTAGTGAAACTGACCGTGTTTTGGGGTTAGAGGTGGGTGCAGATGACTACCTGACCAAACCTTTTAGTATGCGCGAGTTAGTTGCTCGTTGTCGCGCTTTACTCCGCCGCCAACGCCTAAGTAATTTGCCACAAATACCTGTATTAAAATTTAAGGATGTCTCCTTGAATCCCCAAGAATGTCGCGTGCTGGTTCGCGGTCAAGAAGTGAGTCTTTCTCCCAAAGAGTTCCGCTTGCTGGAACTGTTTATGAGTTACGCTCGCCGGGTATGGTCACGGGAACAATTGCTCGATCAGGTTTGGGGGCCGGATTTCGTCGGCGATAGTAAAACTGTAGACGTTCACATTCGGTGGTTGCGCGAAAAATTAGAGCAAGACCCCAGTCATCCCGAATATATTGTGACTGTAAGAGGTTTTGGCTATAGGTTTGGATAATTAGTTGGGATAGTTGTTAGTTTTTAGTAGTCACCAAGAAACTAACAACTCAAATGCTTTTATTGGGATTTTTTCTAGGTTTAGCGGTAGGCATTGGGTTTTGGGTTTGGCAACAGGTTCAACTTAGTCGCTACCTGGGGCGCTTACTCCGACCGTTAACCTCGCATTCTTATAAGATGGTATTGCTGTTGATTCCTGGGTTGCGGCAAGAAATAGCAATGGTGAAACAGCAACAGCAAGATTTGCAGCAGTCGTTGCAAACTTACCAAGACCTCCTAAGTTTTGCCCCAGTGGGATATTTGCAAGTGGATGAGGAAAATCAACTGCTGTGGTGTAATCGACAGGCACAGGAAATTTTGTATCTGCAAAGGTGGCAACCAGAACAGGTGCGCTTGTTATTGGAGTTGGTAAGGTCTTACGAACTTGACCATTTAATTGAGCAAACTCGTGATAGGCAAAAACCACAAATGGGAGAATGGATATTTCATCCATCTTGTGATGATGCAGCAGAGATGGCAACAATCAAATCTCTAGCTTTGCGGGCTTCTAGCTTGCCTTTACCCAATGGACAAGTGGGAGTCTTTTTAGAAAATCGTCAACCCCTATTAGATATAAATCAAGTACGCGATCGCTCTTTTTCCGATTTAGCACACGAACTCAGAACGCCGCTAACTTCGATTCGCTTAGTTGTAGAAACTTTACAAAACCGTTTAGAACCGCCTTTAAATCGTTGGGTTAACCGCCTCATGCAAGAAGTTGATCGGCTGATTAACTTGGTGCAAAGCTGGTTAGAACTTACCCAAATGGAAGCAAACCCAAATATGCAATTGCAAGCTAAAGCTGTAGAATTGCGATCGCTCATTACATCTGTTTGGGAAACACTAGAACCCTTAGCACAGCGTCAACATCTGTCTTTTTCTTATTCTGGCCCAGAAAATCTTTGGATTAAGGCAGATAAAGCCCGGATTTACCAGGTTTTTCTCAATTTGCTAGACAATAGCATTAAGTACAGTCCTTCTGGTACAAGCATTTACCTTGAAGCGAAAATCTTATCAACAAAGGATAATGATTCTGCTTCCTCAATTTTGGAAATAAGTCTTATTGATTCTGGAGTCGGGTTTTCGGAGGCAGATTTACCCCACGTTTTTGAGCGATTTTATCGAGGAGATAAAGCGCGAACCCATTCCCCCCAAGATAGTAACTCCATAGGAGCGATCGTTGGTAATGGATTAGGATTAGCGATCGTTGAGCAAATTCTTCTCGCTCACGGTGGTTCAATCAAAGCGATGAACCATCCAGAAACTGGCGGTGCGTGGATGCAACTCCAATTTCCTGAAGTTATGGCAAACTCCCTAAGCCAAGACTATAGTTAGTAATATCTTCACCTTTGAGACAACAAGTGTGAAAGCTATCGATTATACTCCCAATCCGCAAAGACCACAACTCGCACGCGCCATTAGGCGCTTAGAACGGGATGTATTACGTATGGGTGCTTTGGTAGAACAATCATTTCGCCTCAGCCACCAAGCGTTATTTGCTCGTAACTTAACAGCAGCTGAGGAACTCCCCCGATTAGATAAAAAGATTGATCGCTTTTATAGACAAATCGAATCAGACTGTACGGCGATTATGACGCTACAAGCGCCTACGGCTCCAGATTTGCGCTGCTTGAGTGCCTTTATGCAGCTGGTGCGAGACTTAGAGCGCATTGGCGATTATGCTGAGGATTTAGCTGAAATTGCGATTAAAATTTTTCCTTACGCGCCTCATACGTCAATGCCCGACATTGAAGCTATGTCCCTTCACGCACAAGCGATGTTAGCAACCAGCTTAAAGGCTTTGGGAGATTTTGATGAAGCCGGTGGACGCCGTTTAAAGCATCTGGATGATACTGTAGACGATGCCTATGATCGCGTTTATCAGACTTTAGCTCAACAACGGGATGTGCCTGGTGTAGTCGAGCCAATTGTGCTGCTAGCACTGGCAATTCGTTGTCTGGAACGCATGGCAGATCATGCTACGAATATCGGTCAAAGGGTAGCATATATCGTCACCGGTCAACGCTCCTAATTGATATGCCGCCCAAATCCCCGACTTCTACCCTCCAAGTATCTGCAAGAAGTCGGGGATCTAAATCCAGCGATTTCGTAAGCGCCATTCCACCCTACTATCTTCATAATTATTTGCGCCTCCATACTTACTTGGTCTTTAGAAAATACCAAATAATTAAAAATAAGTTAACTAAATATTTTACTAAAAGCTTACCTATTCTTAAACTTACACAATTAAAGTAACGGATAAATAACTAAAAATTTTGGCTCTATCTCACTGATAGATACCTTAAGCAAAAGTTGTTGCCATCAGAAGATTTTAAGTTAGTCCCTAGCTCTGATTGAGCAGAATAGACTTTCAGATATACAGGTAAATTTTGATACAAATTATTAGAGTTTCTTAATCATTTAAATAGCGAGATTCCCTGATAATTATGTATTTACGGTTAATGATGTATTCCCTCAGTTCTACTTCAAACTCTTCTGCCTTGTCAAATAGCTCTGCTTTCAGCAGACAACTACCCCAGCAGATATTTACCCGTCGGGAGGTAATTCCACCTCAAAATAATGTACTTTGGCGGATTGAATACGGTGCAGTTCGTACCTTAACGTGGAGTGAAGATGGAACATTCATCACTCTCGGTTATTGGGGATTAGGGGATCTGATTGGCTATCCTTTATCTAGAGTCAAGCCCTACCAGATTGAATGTCTCACGGGTGTGGAAGTAAGCATTGTGCCACCTCATTTGTGGCATCAGAATATTAATGCTTTGTTATCTCATATTCAACAAGCAGAGGATCTACTAAGCATTATGCATCGAAAACCAATTTCGCTACGCTTATGGCAGTTTTTAGTATGGTTAAGTGAAAAATTTGGACGTGACGTAGATAAGGGCAAGCTAATTGATTTAAATGTTACCCATCAAGATATTGCTGAAGTCTTAAATACTACGCGAGTAACAGTTACCCGACTCTTACAGCAGTTAGAGGAAGAAGGAACAGTTTTACGTCACAAACGCCGCATTATTTTGCGCTTACCAAATAAATTAATTAAAAATTATAGTTCAGCAGTATGCTAACTAATTGCTTGTAATAATCACAGGATAAAGGTATAATCATTGCTGTGATTGTGTGTGAAATCCACAAAACAGAAGTGCTTAAAGCATTTTCTCATGGCTGGATTCTTGTAGGTGTGAGTGAAATTAAAAACATGACAAAACGATTCTGGAATCTTTTTAAGGTTAGTCCTTTTGTTTTAGCTGCTACATTTTTCGTTGCTAATAGTGCTTTAGCTGCTGAAGTCAACGAACAGGTAACAAATGTTGGCCAGTTATCTGAAACTCAAGAGTCTAACGAAATGAGTCAGGTAACATCAGTTTCTCAGTTTTCGGATGTGCAGCCTACAGATTGGGCGTTCCAAGCTTTACAATCTCTTGTTGAGCGCTACGGCTGTATTGCAGGTTATCCTAACAGTACTTATCGTGGGAACCGTGCTTTAACCCGTTATGAATTTGCCGCAGGTTTGAATGCCTGTTTAGACCGGGTTAACGAACTGATTGCTACAGCTACTGCCGATTTAGTCAGCAAACAAGATTTAGCTACTTTACAGCGTTTACAAGAAGAATATTCTGCTGAATTAGCAACTCTGCGCGGTCGTGTTGATGGACTAGAAGCCCGCACTTCTGAGTTGGAAGCTAATCAGTTTTCCACTACCACCAAGTTGGTTGGAGAAGCAATTTTCGCCGTGTCTGATGTTTTTGGTGACACTAGAGCAGTTCCTGGTGGTGCTCCTACTCAAGACTTGAATTCTAACACCACTTTTAGCGATCGCGTTCGTTTGAACTTGTTGAGCAGTTTCACTGGTACAGACCAGTTGCAAATCCGCTTGAGTGCTAACAATACCGTTTCTAATGTTGGTAGCGTTGTTGGTGGTGTTGCAACCGGTACTGGTACTAACATGAGCCGCTTGGCTTTTGATGGAGATAACGGCAACGCTGTTGTGATTGATAAAATCAACTACGCTTTCAACTTTTCTGACGCGGTGCGTGTCAAAGTTGACGCTAGTGGTGGTGAATTATGGGAAAACGTAAACCCCTTCAACCCTGATTTTGCAAGCTCTGCTAGAGGTGCACTCTCTCGCTACGGACGTTTTAGCCCGATTTACCGTCAAGGTCAAAATTCTGCTGCTTTGACTGTTACTTTAAATCCTAACAAAGCTATCAGTTTGACTGGTGCTTATTTAGCACCTTCAAGTGGTGCTGGTAATGTCTTTGGTGCTAATAATCCCGGTCTTAATAATGGGCTGTTCGATGGTGATAACACCATCTTCGGTCAATTAACTTTCAAACCTAGCAAAGCCTTCAATATTGGTCTCACCTACGCCCGTAGTTACTTCGCTGGCAATGCAGTTAATAGTCTCTTCCAAGGAACAGGTAGCGCTTTTGCCAATAATCCCTTTGGGGCTGGTACTCGCACTGAATCCAATAACTATGGTATAGAAGCTACCTTCCAACTAGGCTCTACCTTGGCTATTAGTGGTTGGGGGGGTTATACAACTGCTGATGCTCTTACAGGTGCTAATGCGGGTACAGACGCAGATGTTTGGTACTGGGCTGGATCGCTTGCTTTGAAAGACTTTGGTGGAGAAGGCAATGTTTTAGGTATCATATTTGGTCAACCACCCAAAGTTACTGGTGGTAGCATCAAAAATGTTGTCGGCAATACTACCTTCGACGACAGTACTTCTTATCACTTAGAGGGTCTTTACAAGTACAAGGTTTCCGATAATATTCAAGTAACACCTGGCTTGTTGGTAATCTTCAATCCAGAGCACAACGACGCTAACGACACTGAATATGTAGGTACTTTACGTACTACCTTCACCTTCTAAAATTGGTGATGAGATATAAAGCTCAGAATTAGATAAACAAAACCCCACTTTTAGGTGGGGTTTTGTTTAGGAAGAAAATTAGCTATGTAGGATTATAATCTGGCTGATTGGATATATCTTTTGGCGGGCGATCGCTACTCCAAGCCCACCACACAGAACCACAGTGACAGTAGTAGAACTCTTGCCATTTGCGACGACGGTCTTCTGTAAGTACAGGCGATCGCCGATTTAGCCAAACTTTTTCAGCTTCTAGGCTACTTGAGTGGCAGTTAGGACAGCAAAAATTGTATGCATGTATTGCCTTATTTGTCCATTCAGGTGGGAGGGTAGCAAAAGCGTCCATGTAGTTACAAATATAGTCTTAATGTCAAGCCAAAACTTCGAGATTTTCAATTTGGCGGCAAACGAATACTATAAAATCCCGCCACACTATCAAACTGCTTCATCAATATTTTTATGGCTCGATCTGAATTTATTCAAGACAGCCAGAGCATCTCATAAATCAAAGGTTAACATGAAAAGTTTATTTTTTACACACCTAGTACGCTACAGCGTAAATAGAGCAACCATTTAAAATCCCTAAAGAGCTTATTCCATAATACTTTTGACTTTTGACTTTTGATTTTTGACTTCCGCCTTGCGGTACTAGTTACTATGCACATTATGGCTAATAATTAAATTTATGGAGCCAAATGTTGAAATTCGCCGTTTGTTAGATGTGATGCCTGCTTCGGGTCGGATGACGACAAAAATCGTTAGTAAGCCAGAGCAAGCAAAAGTGATTGATGCTTCCTTTCCCCAACCCTGGAACCAAGCGCGACCGATATATATTAATTTTGATTTGTGGCGTCGTTTGCCAAAGCCACAACGAGATTTGCTGCTGTTGCAGATGGTTAGCTGGTTGACGGGGGTGAAGTGGTTTAAACCCGACATTTATCAAGGCGTGGTATTAGCTGGACTGTTAGGCGGATTCTTGGAAGCAGCACAGTCAGATGTCGTGGGCGTTGCTGTAGCTGGGGGATTAAGTACGATCGCTGCTTGGAGGATCTGGCGTACTAATAAATCTCAAAAGTCAGAGTTAAATGCCGATGCAGCCGCAATTAAGATCGCACAACGGCGCGGTTATTCAGAAGCTGAAGCAGCACAGCATCTGTTATCTGCAATTGAAGCTGTAGGCAAAATTGAAGGGCGTTCCAGTTTCAATTTTACTGAGTTGATTCGTTGCCAAAACTTACGAGCGATCGCAGGTTTATCACCAGTAGGTGTACCAGAAAGTTATGATAAGTAGAATAAATGTCTCTGTCGCCCATTTGTAGCAACATTTAAACTGAAAGGTGTTTATATGAGTTTTTAAGAGCAATTAATCAAAAACCTCTAAATTTCAGATGAGGTTTTGGTCATGTCTAAGCTTAATTTCTCGCTTTTTAAACTCCAGCAAGCTTTCAGTAACAACTGTGGCTTTGTGCATTTAGACCAACACTTCTAGTGTTTAGGCAAGAAAATGCAATCCATGAGGCTCAAACTGGCTGCAATCCATGAGGCTATTCTACACTGGAATAAGAGATGTGTGTTTAACTTACTTAGATATGAAAAACTGGGGAGTTTTGTCATACCTTCTCGGTGTCGCTGATGAGGTGATTACCTCCTGTGGTAAAACTTAACTTAAATTCTGTCAGTTACTAACGGAGTTGATAGGAATGGGTACCTTAATTTTTATTGGCTTGATAGTGGTTTACGGAGGCGGGGCTTGGAAGTTTTGGAATGGGTTTGGACGGACTAATTTTAATCCAACTTTCACCAATCGGATTGGTTTATCTTTGCTATGGCCAGCTTTGTTTATTACAAATCAATCTTATCGTCGAAACTTTAGAAAGGCGTTGAAGGGCTAGGGATTACTATTAAACCTAACGTCATCCGATCTGACGGGGCATATATCTCAAATAAATATAAGCCAGCAACCTCCCCTCCCTAATAGGGAAAAGAGGTTGCTGCTTTTAGGAAGGAGAGGAATTAGGGAGGGATAAGTGCGTTAACTGCTGGTAAAGTATTTCAGTTGATGAATTTACGAATTATTTGTCTAATACATGGATTGCTCCACCTATAACTCCACCTTCAATAGCATTGCCAACGGTATGTTTGCCATCACCAGTAATTGCACCAGTCAATGCATTAGCCCCTGCCCCGACTGCGGCATCTTGACCAAGGTTCCGACGATGACGATTGCTTCTGAGACCATTCGCACCATTGACAGCTGCACCAGTAGCACCACCTTTTGCAGCATTGCCTAATATACTACCATGTCCCCTAATACCTCCCGTTATTACACCGACAGCAGCCCCAATACCTACATCTTTTAGTATATGGTCATCAGCAGCAGCGGGTTTTGCGGGAACTAAGGTAACACCAGCTAAACTGGCAGCCATCAGACCGGGTAGAAGTGTGCGCTTTAGGATATTATTCATTATCTTACCTTCTCAAAACATCAAACAATTGGCTAAAAACCAAAGTTACTGAAGTTGTATGAAATCTAATTTTTTATCTAAACAACAGCAACTATTTATTGTTTGAGAACATATATATAATCGCATTTATAAAGTCATAACTGCATCTACTGAAAGCATGAATATAGATTCAGTCCATAGAGGGCCTTGCTGATTTATGAAACTATACAAGGAATTGCACCTTGACAAAATAAAATCAATATGCAGTTTAGATTTTTTCACTACTAGCAGGGGATTTATAATGATAAATCGCGTAGTGTTTACCTTATCTATCTAAAGATAGTTGCCAAAATAATTAAACTAACTAGTCGAGGCTAATATTTAATTCTCTTAGTTTAGTAGCCAAGCGTTGCGACCGCTCCCATCCTGTTTGTAGCAAATTACCCTGATTATCCCACCAGCGCAACCAGGGTAATTCTAGATTTTGATAGCGGACTTCCCAAGAAAATGTTAAGCAAAGCTAGAAAAACCGAGATTCGGTGGAATATCCTGAATCCGCCCAGGCCCGATCGCTCGTAATGCTTCTTTAAGTAAAATATCCCCAGTATACAAAGCACGTCCAACAATTACACCAGTCACGCCTTGAGGTTCTAACGCCAACAAACTCAACAAGTCGGTGACAGAACTTACTCCGCCAGAGGCAATTATCGGGATGGAAATTGCTGCTGCAAGTTCTCGCAAAGCTTCTAAATTTGGGCCTGTGAGTGTACCATCCCGGTGGATATCTGTGTAAATTATGGCGGCTGCACCCAATTCTTGCATTTGTACAGCCAGTTGAGTTGCTAAAACTTCCGAGGTTTCTAACCAGCCGCGAGTTGCAACTAGGCCGTTACGGGCATCAATACCGATAATAATCTGTTCGGGAAATTCTTCACAGAGTTCTTGCACTAACTGGGGTTGTTCTACGGCGATAGTGCCGAGAATCGCCCACTGTATGCCTAGATTGAAGACTTGTTGCACGCTGGTGCGATCGCGCAATCCTCCACCAATTTCAATGGGTACTGACACTGCTTGAGCGATCGCTTCAATTGCCCCCAGGTTTACTACTTTACCTGCTTTTGCACCGTCTAAATCAACTATATGCAATCTAGTCGCACCTTCATCTACCCACTGTTTGGCAACATCAGCAGGATTTTCGCTAAAAACTTGCGAGCGATCGTAGTCTCCCTGATACAGTCGCACACAGTGACCTTTTAGTAAATCAATCGCTGGAATTACGTCCATTTAACTCTTCCTCATTGCAATCAAAACGCTATCTATCGCTGAATTTACTATTTTTCATTTTTCATTTTTAATTGCCTTACAGCTTGCCCAAAACCCAGCACAAGCAATATGTTAGAAAGCGTCAAAAATAGTTCTGCACCAGCGTGCAACCAATCCACATTGGCTAAAGACTTACCATAATGCAATACAGCATAAATCCCCGCCGGGATGGTAATGGCAACAAAAACGAGAGTGCCGTAAAATCCATACAGCGCCAAACGCGGCATTTGCGGACTGCGGCTGATAAACCACAAGAAACCCAAATAGGGAAACAGTGAAAGTGCAAACAGGGTTTCTTTAGAAATCATTGCTCTGATTTAATAGGTTTTGGTTCAACAGTGTTGACAGATTGGGTAGAACGCCAAATCAAAAACGCGGCTGCCCAAAGCGTAAAATTACCAACTAAAGTCATGGTAGCTTGAAGCGTTACCAGCCATTCCAGAGATTCGGCGTTGTCGAAATAATGCCAGGTACAAGCACACATAGCGCTGACTAAAGCTGGTAACATGGCAAGGGATAATCCCCACCAGCTGCGGTTATTAGTGAGCTCGCCGTAAGTCCAGATTAACCAAATGGCAACAATCCACTCAATAACGCTAGAAACATGAATAATCCAGGTGGGAATCGAAAGGGTGTGCATACAGTTAGGAGTGGGGAATAGCACTGTCAAGGTGATATGTAGCTTGAATTTTATATTTATTTAAACAAAATCTTTACTTGTTCTTTTAGAATTTTAAAAATTCCGAGTTCAGAAGCTCAACGTCCGAGTTCAAAGGTTCAACTTCCGAGTTGAGAAGCTCAACGTTAGATATCTGAGGGAGTTCTAACTATCTTCTGCACTATGCAAAATAGAATTTGAGAATGAGTTTACCATCTGTATCGGGGACAGAGATTCATTTAACAATAGCTATTAATCCAAAATCCAAAATCCAAAATCTAAAATGGTCAAGATGCGGGCATTATTGTCTGGGTATTACGGTAAAGGTAATGGTGGTGACGAAGCTTTGTTAGCAACGCTTTTGCAAATGTTACCACCTGATGTAACGCCTGTGGTGCTTTCTGGTAATCCAGAGGAAACGCGCGATCGCTACAATGTAGAAACCTACGATCGCATGGCTCCCTTACCTGTACTACAAGCTTTACGCTCATGTGATGCCTTGATTTGGGGCGGCGGGAGTCTCATTCAAGATGTTACCAGCACTATTAGCCCATTTTATTATGGGGGGCTGATGGCATTAGCGCAGAAAATGGGTTTGAAAACTGTTGCTTGGGCGCAGGGTATTGGCCCGTTAGTGCGTCCGCAAACTCGTTGGTTGGCAAAGCAAACCTTTAGTAATTGTACCAAAATTAGTGTCCGCGATCGCGCCAGTGCGGCTTTATTATCTGATTGGCAAATTCCTTGTATTATAGCTCCTGACCCGGTTTGGGCGTTGGAATCTAAACCAGTACCTGGGCTTTGGGATTTACCTGCGCCGAGAGTTGCGGTAACGTTGCGATCGCATCCCCAACTTACAGAAATACGTCTAGCAAACTTAACTCGCGCTTTGGTAGATTTTCAAAAAGCTACGCAGACTTTTATTCTACTACTGCCGTTTCAAAAAAGTGAAGATTTAAGTATTGCTGAAGCCATTCAACCACATCTTAAAGATGTTAGCCAGATTTTATGTCTGGAAGATCCGCAACTTTTAAAAGGTGTGTTTCGTGGCGTAGAAATGGCAATTGGGATGCGCCTGCACAGTTTAATTATGGCTGCATCTGTTGGTTGTCGCTGCTTTGCTCTCAGTTATGACCCCAAAGTAAATCGCCTCATGGAAGACTTGGAAATGCCGGGATGGGATTTAGTTAGTTTACCAGATGACCCCAATTTGATTAGTCTGACTTGGATGGAGCATTACGCTAATGGCGATCCGTTATCACCTGAGCAAATACAATCTTTAGTAGATAGGGCATTAATGCACCGCGAGTTATTGAGCCACGCTTTATGTAATAAGTAAGATTAAGCAATGATACCGAAGAAAATGCAAAACTTCTATAAATTATGCACTGTACAAAATAATCATGTTGTGTATCAACGTAAATACCTTTTTTTCAGCCTTTTATTAATGATTATTTTGGTAGGAAGAGAGTAATTGTAAAAATTTTGTAAGGTAATTATGAAAATACTTAAGTATTTATCATCAAAATTGATTTCGGCGATATTATTTAGTAAACACTAAAATAATTATTGAGATAATTCTGATGATCAGCTTTGGCTTTTGGAACCTAATTATACTAATTTTAGTTGCTTGGGTTCTTAAAAAGAACTGGGGATTAGATGATGAACAGGTAGCCTGGAAAAATTCTTTATTCTTAAAATCTTCTGTGATTCAACAGTTGATAAAATTTTTTCGTAAACCAATTGTTAACTTTATCGTCCAAGCAGGTGTTGTATTAGTCGTTACAAGATTTCTCTGTTATACAGGTTGGCTAGTTTATTTCCTAAATCAACCACATCCACCCTTATGGGATTTTAAGTCGTATTATGTGGCGAGTGAATTGGCTCATCAGCATTTGAGTCCCTTTAATGTCGAGATTTTTAACCAAAGTTTCTGTACCATAACTAAGGTGTGTGGATTTATTCCACCGTTTGTCTATCCACCTAATATTATTCCTCTGGTCTGGTTTCTCGGTTATTTTTCGATCAATACTGCATTTACAATCTCGATTGTGATGCATATATTAGCAATCGGTTTGGCCTTATGGGGAGCGAATATCCTGCTGGAGTCAAAGTCGCCAGCTTTGAGAACTATTTGTACAATCTCGGTTGCCTTGATTTATGGCTTAGTTCGCGATTTTCAAGTTGGTAATATTGCTATTTTTATCGCAGTTCTGATCTTATGGATGTTTATCTTGGCTAGAAAAAATCAAGATATTCCAGCAGGAATTTGCTTGGGACTTGCCCTTTGTAAACCAACATTAGCTGCATTATTCATTTTGTATTTTCTACTTAAAAAACGGTTTTCTCTAGTTTTTGTATCTGTTGTCACAATCACTTTTCTAGCACTTTTAGGTCTAGCTTTGACGGGCAATTCTTTGACACAATTCCTGTCAGATTCCACTCAGGGATTCTCACTCTGGCTAAAAGATCCATCAGTTAACCCTTATATTTCGATCAGTCGTCTCGATTTGATGGTTGTGGGTCCAAGATTATTCCCTAATAACCCATTCTTTGCCGAGCTTTTGTCAAATATAATTGTTCTGATACTTGTTAGTTGTGTCGGTTGGTATTTGTATCTACAACAATCTTTTACAGGGGAGCATCCCACTTTTTATTTAGGGAGCAAAGATTAATCCATTAAGGTAGGC
>NZ_CAXTTT010000069.1:0-40422 GCF_964247315.1 uncultured Nostoc sp. | reverse complement strand
TGCCTACCTTAATGGATTAATCTTTGCTCCCTAAATAAAAAGTGGGATGCTCCCTGTGCCACGCTACATTAATTACCGTTGTAATATCATGATTGCGAATTGCTTGTGCAACATCATTACTGGAAATTTCTACCTCTTGAGAGCGGATTATTTTCTTGCAAAAAGGCTTTATACCCTCAATATCACTACTCGGACGCACAAGTGCTAATATGACAAAATCTTGTGTTTGAGAAAACCTACGGCATAGCGCTCCGCCAATATAGCCGGCTGCACCTACAATCAAGACATTTTTAACGGAAGAGCTTTTTTCGGATGAAAATTCTTTGTTGTTTGACATATTTGAAAGTTGTAGCTAATCAAGCTTTTTATATTTTTAAAATAGTGGTTAAGACAAATTCAATACCCGTAGTAAACAATAGTACTAGTATAAAAGAAATGCGTGGGGATTTATATGTATGTAACTAACTTACAATCTTTAGGTTCACGATCGCAAGGCCGATAAATGCGAAATATCAAGTTTTACCTTTGCTTTAATCGTTGAATTAGTCAAACATTTAACTTGCAGCATTAATGAGGTTTAGCTAAGAAAATGCTTAACTTAGATCGTGGCTTTGATTACCATAAATACCTGAGAAAAAGCTGAGAATTAACTAAATTTTCTCAAGGGATAAATTTATGAAAATTATGGCTTCGTTTCAGATAGGCTTCAGTCCTAACAGAGATACTTTGGATGTTCGGGATAACTCAAACATCAGTAGTGTTAGAACCGAAGGTTTTATTTGATTTCAATGTAGATGCGATGCCTACGGCGGCAAGCTACGCAGTAGCAAGAATCTGATGAGTTCTCTACAAGAAAGCATCTTCTTTACCCCAATAGCCTTTATGAATCTGCTTGTAACTTAGTTTCCTCCGATCAATCAATACAAAAAGAACTATCCAAAGGACGAAAAAAGACTATGAACTGGAAAACACTTTCTTTAATTGCTGGTTTGATTTTAACTACCAGTCTCACTGCTTGCTCTAGCAGTCCTGCAAGCAAGAATCAAATTGCTCCTGAAGCCTCTCCTGCCATGAGCAAAGATAAAGCTGGTGATGCAATGGGTAAAGATAAAGCTGGCGGTGCAATGGGCAAAGATGCGATGGGTAAAGATAAAGCTGGTGATGCAATGAAGCAATCGCCTGCTTCCACCAAGCCTTAGCCACAACTAGCTTTGCATCTCACTTTTCTTCTACTAGGTACTAGGGACTGGTAAACCAAGAAAATCCTAATTCTAATCCCTATACTTTGGTGCTTTGACATCAACAGGAGAAATTCTGATGAATCACAATCTGCTCCATCGGCGTCAGTTACTTTTTTATCTTGGGTTAGGGGTTGTTGGAATCGGTGCAGCCACAACATTTTCCAACTTCAGAAAAGTGAATGCCCCTTCTATCTCTCCTGCAAAAAGTAATAATACGCAAAACTCGGAAGCTATTGCCGTGAAAACTCCCGCAGGCAAGAGTTTGCCAGAGTTTCAAGGGATAAGTCAGTGGCTTAATTCTACACCTTTGTCAATAGCTGACCTCAAAGGTAGTGTTGTGTTGATACAGTTTTGGACTTTTGCTTGTATTAACTGCCAGCGTACACTGCCCTACATCACTAGATGGCATCGACAGTATGAGTCACAGGGACTCAAGGTGATTGGCATCCACGCACCAGAGTTTGCTTTTGAGCGAGAT
The DNA here is from genome assembly GCF_964247315.1 of uncultured Nostoc sp. Classification (GTDB taxonomy): domain Bacteria; phylum Cyanobacteriota; class Cyanobacteriia; order Cyanobacteriales; family Nostocaceae; genus Nostoc. Next base: position 38,703 of record NZ_CAXTTT010000069.1, on the reverse strand, counting down.
ACGAACAACATTAAAAAGGCGTTACAACAACACCAAATTACCTATCCGGTTCCAGTTGATAACGAATATAAAACTTGGAACGCTTACGAAAATCAGTATTGGCCCCATCTGTTTTTAGCTGACCGTCAGGGTTTGTTGCAATATGACCATATTGGTGAAGGGGCATACGAAAAAATAGAGCAAACTATTCGTCAGCTATTGGGGTAGAAGGAATGATGACGACTTCTACTTTATCAATCAGTCTGGCTTTCTTGGGAGGAGTTTTGAATGTGCTTTCACCCTGTGTTTTACCGATTTTGCCTGTGCTATTGGGGCGATGTCTGACGACAAGCCGCTCTGTGTCTACGTTCCAATCCTATACTTACGGCCCAGTAGCACTGGTAGCAGGATTAATTGCTGGTTTTGCACTGGCAGGTAGTTTGCTAGGTGTAACAGCAAACTGGTTTACAGGCTTGGTTAATTTATTACGGAATGGAGCGATCGCACTGCTTTTATTTTTGGGATTACTGGCAATTTTTCCCACCTGGAGTTACCGAATATTTAGTTATATTCCAGTTGGCAAGTGGGCTAAAAAACCTGCACGAATCGGACTCATGGGAGAGTTTTGGCTAGGGACTCAATTGGGGCTTTTGTGGACTCCCTGTGCTGGGCCGGTTTTGGGAGGAATTTTAGTACTAGCAGCAGTTAATCATCAAGTCACAAGTGCATTTTGGCTACTGGTTGCTTATGGAATCGGAGCAGGTTTGCCTCTGTTGGCGATCGCCTACGGTGGGCGAGTACTCAGCCAAAGAATCCTCAATATCCGCTTCCATAGTGCAGCTTTGCAACGGATTGGTGGCGTGGCGATCGCGGCTACAGCAATTGCGATTCTTCTCGGTTGGGATGTCAAGATACAACTTTGGCTGGCTCCATTCTTTCCTACTCAATCTCTGTAAGACAGCCATGAGGGAATAATTTGTAATTCGTAATTCGTAATTCGTAATTGAAGAACAGAGCAACTAATTTTAGTTATAGAAAATAAAAAAGGCATAGCATCTTTATTTCAGATACAACGGATTTATCCATACGGTTTTTTAACTACGAATTACGAATTATTATGACCTCATCTAAACGTAAAGTCCGCTCAACACCAAGTCAAACTTTCCTATCAAAGACCTTTCACTGGATTAATATCATCAGTCTCATCTTGATGATCGCTAGCGGACTGCAAATCTATAATGCTAATCCGGTATTTGGAGGGCGTGAAGGTTGGCATTTTCCTGACTTTCTGTTGCTAGGAGGCTGGCTAGCAGGTGGCAGAAACTGGCATTTTGCTGCTATGTGGCTGTTTTCGCTAAATTTACTTTGGTATGGACTTTATATCTTTATAACTCGTCGTTGGCAACGTCGGTTTGCCGATCGCGGTGACTTAAAAGCATTGCAAGTCAGCCAGAACCCAAAGCGCAAAAACTACGCATGGCATCGGCTAGTTTATACTGCTATCATTCCAGTGCTACTGTTGGCAATTTTGAGCGGTCTGGCGATGTACAAACCTGCCCAATTGCATTGGCTTTCTGGGCTGTTTGGTAGTTGGCAAACTCTACGCGCTGTTCACTTTATCACTGTTCCCACTGTCATACTGTTTACAGTTGCTCATTCTTTACTTGCCCTGAAGGTAGGAAGCATCCGTTTAGTGAAATCTATGTTTTTGTAGAGGTTTTATGAGTCTGATTCTTCCCAAACGTACCTTATCCCGTCGTCGGTTACTGCAAGTATCTGGACTTTCAGGGGTAGGCTTTCTTCTTAGTGGCTGTGGGACAAATTTATTCTCAGATAATCTGCGGCAAATATCTGAGCCACTGAATGAACGTCTAGAAGCACTTTTATTAACTCAAAAACCTATACCTGAATTTTCTGTCAGTGCCATAGAAGCAGATAAATTGCTGGTTAATACCTTTGACTTCACCCCACAAATCGATCCGGCACAGTTTCGCTTAATAATTGATGGTGAGGTCAATAATGCGATGCAATTGAGCATGGCAGATATTCAAAAACTTCCCTTGACTTCAATGGTGATTCGCCATGTCTGTGTTGAAGGCTGGGCTGCGATCGTTCAATGGGGAGGCGTGCGATTGCGAGACTTAGTAGCGCTGGTACAGCCGAAATCAAACGTCCGCTATGTCTACTTCAAATCTGCTGATGGCTACTATGAAAGCTGGGATATTGCCTCTGCTGTGCATCCGCAAACTCTCATGGCTTATCAAAAGAATGGACAACCTTTATCGGCTGATAATGGTGCGCCCATGCGTCTAGCATCCCCAATTAAACTGGGCTATAAGCAAAGCAAGTGGGTAACTCAAATTACCTTTGTCAGTAATTTGTTACCTATTAAAGGCTATTGGGAAGATCAAGGCTATGAGTGGTTTGCAGGGCTATGAGGCAAGCAGGAGAAGCAGGGGGAGCAGGGGAAGATAGGGGAGATAAGAGAGAAAATTTTACCTTGTCCTCCTTGTTTTGCTTGTCCCTGTGTAATGAGGTTCATTGGAGAACCGAATGCGTTTAATTACTAGAGGTGAATTACTTGTAATATGTGATTGCGATCGCAACAAAGTGGAGTGAATCGTCAGGGTTTGAGATTGCGACGCTGCGATCGCAATTGATTTGTGTTTAACGGCAAATGATATAGCAAGGGACTGGGGAAGGTGGGGCCCCCTCTGGGGATAAGGGTTAATGGGGACTGGGTGAAAAGTCTTTTTGTGTCTAAGTTTTATCATCTATCGATGTCCTAATCACCAAGGCTTTTGCTATAATTACAGCCTTTGAGTACTTGCTCCCGACGGTTGGGCAAAAGGGGCGGTAAATACTGAGCGATATAAATATGTTGTATATCTATTGACGATTCATTGGAAATATTTAACTATTTAAATCCAATGATCAGCAACAAATATACAACATTAACTACTCAATCTGAATGAACATATTTAGTTTGGGTGATTTTGATTGCCAACAAAGGCAAAAAATTAAATGCTCATCCGATCTGAATGACAAAATTCAATGAAAGCAAGTCATCTAAACAAAGTTATTCAGGGAATAACACATTATCAATAACATGAATAACACCATTGTCAGCTTCCACATCCGGAGTCACAATGTAAGCATCATTCACCTTAACATTATTCTCAGTATTAACTTTGATATCTGTTCCCTGGGTTGTTGTTAGCTTTTGCGACTGATTTAGTTCACTTGCATTAATCTTGCCAGAAACCACATGATATTCTAAAACCTGTCTTAACTTAATCACATCCTCTAGGAGTTCTTCTACGGCTCCTGATGGGAGTTTGGAAAAGGCTTCGTCTGTTGGTGCAAAGACAGTAAATGGGCCATCTCCCTTAAGTGCAGTATCAAGACCAGCGGTAGTAATAGCTGTTACTAAGGTGTTGAAAGAACCTGCATTAATTGCAGTATCTATAATATCTGGCATCTGATGTCACCTCAATTGTGTAAAAACTTGATGTTAAGAGATTTAGCACATAAGTGTATGTTTAGACTATAGGTCAATCCTGTGCCACTGCCGACCATCGCGCGCCAACAAATCATCTGCTGCCAATGGCCCCCACGAGCCTGCTGCATAGTTGGGAAAGTTTTCAGGTGGCGTGGTTGCCCAAGCCTCTAGAATAGGAGTGACGACACTCCAGCCCAGTTCTACGTTGTCCGATCGCTGAAACAAAGTCGCATCACCGATCATGCAGTCGTATAGCAAGGTTTCATAGCCAGTACTCTGGATCTTGCCAAAGTAGTCAGTGTAGCAAAAGTCCATTTCTACCGCATCCATTGCCATCGCGGGACCAGGCACCTTTGCACCAAATTGGAGGTGAATTCCTTCCTCTGGTTGAATGCGGATGGTCAAAAAATTAGGCGTGAGACGCTCAATCGAGGTTTGGCGAAATAATAGTGAAGGTACTTGCTTAAACTGAATTGCAATTTCAGTCACACGTTTAGCCAAACGCTTGCCCGTTCGGAGATAAAACGGCACTCCTGCCCAGCGCCAGTTGTCGATGTTCAGCTTTAAGGCAGCATAAGTTTCAGTGGTAGAGTCTGACGCAACTCGTGGCTCTGAGCGATAAGCAGGCACTTGGGTATCCTTCACCGTTGCCGCACCATATTGTCCCCGTACAGTATGAGTTTGCACAGTTTCAGCAGTGAGCGGCACGATCGACTTCAATAGTTTTGACTTTTCATCACGCACCTCATCGGCTGAAAACGAAACCGGCGGTTCCATCGCCGTCATTGCCAGCAGTTGAAACAGATGGTTTTGCATCATGTCCCGCACTGCGCCTGTACCTTCATAGAAGTTGCCTCTGCCTTCGACTCCAACCGTTTCGGCTACGGTAATCTGGACGTGATCGATATGTTCGCGATTCCAAATCGGTTCAAACAAGCCATTACCAAACCGAAACACCAGAATATTTTGTACAGTCTCTTTGCCCAGGTAGTGATCGATGCGGTAAATCTGTTTTTCCTGAAGGACAGCAGCGATAGATTTATTCAGGGCACGAGCCGAGTCCAAATCGTGCCCAAACGGTTTCTCGATGATAACTCGCCGCCAGCGATCGCTCTCTTGGCGCACTAATCCGGCTGCGCCAAGCTGTGTAATGATGTCGCAAAAGAAGTTAGAGCCAGTTGCCAGGTAGAACAAATAGTTTCCCTGAGTGCCACAGTCTCGATCGATTTGAGTTAGTAAGTCTTGTAACTGATGGTAAGTGTCAGCCTCCTGAAACTCACCAGCAAGATAGTACAGTCGCTGCTCAAGCGGTTGCCAGAGCTTCTCGTCTACGGGAACCGTTGCGAACTCATGAATGTCTTGAGCGAGTTTGCTACGAAAATCGTCCTGACTCATTGAAGTGTGTGCGACTCCAACGATCGCAAATTCTTGCGGCAGCAAATTGCTTTGTTTGAGGTTGTAGAGGGCGGGAAGCAGCAGACGTTTGGTTAAATCTCCTGCTGCTCCAAAGATAACGAGCACACAGGGTTCTGCCGGACGGATTGAGGCTTCAACAGAAACCTGGGGCGTGGTGGCAGCCGTCATGATATAAATCTCCGCATGTTCTTCAAGATGTCCACCAAACTATAGCGCATTGCAGACAGCAGTTTATCTGGAAACATTGCAGTGACTTATGCTAAATAGTTATTATCCATCACGGCAGGTCGGTTTGATACATCATAAAGCAGTCCTGATGATCAAACTCTCAGTTCTATTATGATTTAATTGTTTTTGATTAACTTAACACCTTGCAGAACGGGGCAGCATAAATTTCTCGCCCTCTGCTGCAAATTTACCGCGAACCATCAGCACAGTTTCATCAAAAATATGGGTGAATGCTTGCACATCTTTGACATCCAGAAGTTCTGGACTAAAGTAAATCACTACTTCTTCAATGGGTTGAGGTATCTTACTAAGAATATTCTTCAAAGAGCATATCTGCGTTGTAACTAAATCGAAAAGATGAAGTCGGTTATCTTCTATCTCCATGCAGGCGATTAAATCTAAATCTTCTGCATAGTATAAGGGACGACTTCCTTCATTGACAAAAAACACAGGTTTTTCGTTGACTACGCCAACTATATTAGAGACAGGTGCGCGTGTTTCTAAAAGTCTGTGTAGCAATGTATAATCTTTGGTATCTGTAAAATCCAGTATTCTGAAGCTATCAGTGCTACCTGTGAAGTTACACTTAACCTTGAAGATATGTTCTTCGATAACACGAAAGCCAAAAGGTAAGTAAAACTCTGGTTGTGGTGTCGTCAGTACTAGGGTTTCGTAAAGGCGATCGCGATCGCAATACCCTAGCACTTCCTCCATCACTTCACGGTAATACCCTCTTCTGCGAAATTCTGCACGGGTAGCTACTCCATGAATTCCTCCCACAGTGAGCCTTTGTCCCATAATTTGCATAGGAATTTCTAACACTCCCACATGGGTAATAGCTACATCATCATGAAAGCGCATAAACGGAGTTGAAGCTGTTTCCCAGGATGCACCTAGTTTTTTTGCACATTCTGCTAAACTGCTGAGTCCGGGAAATGTAACTTCCACCAAGTCGAAAAGCTTATCGCTTAAGCTGGGATCGTCAGAGAATGACTGTTTGAAACGATACTGGCTCATACTTGAAGTATTACTATCAATTCCAGCAAATCCAGAAAAAGGGAAATTATAAATGGGTAGCAAGGGCGTAAGGTGTTACGCCTCTAACGTTTAACCCAATATTCCTCAAGCCTGAGTCTCTTCAAATAAGACTAAGCCATACTTATTGCCAGTAGGCAAAAAGCCAATTCCTCGATAAGCTGCTTGGGCTGCTTGGTTATTATCACCTGTAAACAGGATGGCACGTTTTACTCCCTGCGATCGCGCATCTAACAATGAGCCTGCTACTACACTTTTGGCGTAGCCTTTACCCCGCAGCGCTGGTGGTGTCCAGACTCCACCGATTTGCACAATATCAGGTAAGCTGGCATTGAAAGCAGAGTAGGAAACTAGGGTATCTCCTGCTACCAAAACCCAATGCATAGCCGTAGCTTGACGTGCTTCAATTACGAGACGGCTAGCTGTTGTTAAACTGGGGATATCTCTTTGTCCTAAAGTTTCTACACTATAAGCAGCACACCATTGAGTGAGTAATTCCAATTCATTTGGATGTGGCAAACGACACTGTACCTTTGCTGATGCTAAAGCTTGAGGTATTTGCAAGTTACGCAGTGCTAAAGATAAGAATATCTCCGGCTCATCAAGCTGAGTTGGTCGGTTGCTAAATCCCAAAATGCTTTTTGTCGCTTCGACTTGTGCTGCTGGGCCACTAATGCCAGAAATAGCACGTCCAGATTGTGCCACAGCTGCTTGCACCACCTCTAGCAAATGTATAGGGGCTTGGACTACTATCATCCCATTCCAAAAGTGGGCTGCAACTGCCACTATATTTTCATCTATGTAAGCTGCTATGTAAGTTCCTTGAAATCTTGCACCTTGGTCAAGCAATCCCGCAGCTCGCCAATTAGAGCGCAAAAACATAGAAGTATCAGTGTGTTGCAAGAGAAATGCTTCTAGCGATACTTCATCTCCAGGTTGCAGAATTCTCAAAATAGGCACAAAAACCTCCTGATAATTGAAAGGGACACAGATTAGGTTGTGTCCCTAAATGAAGCTACTTCAAGATGTTAAGACTGCCGATAACAGGCAAACTCCATTGAAAAAGTAGCCATGCCAGAAGTAAGCGATGTCTGACGACAAGCCGCTTCTCTACGAGAGGCTCCGCCAACGCGTTTACGCAATTGTGTAGAATACTCAAACATTCGCGCTCACGGTACTTCAGCTTGTTCAAGGGACAAACAGTCACCGACTGAGTGGTGACATATTTTGTATTATAAATGTAGTATATAAAAAATAAAAGGTTGATAATAGAGAAAAACCGTTGATATTTGCCCTAGCTGACGTTTAAAATAGGTATTCAAGCGGAGGAAATGAAAGCTTGAAATTGATATTGGTAGCTCCCGACTCTTTGTTGTGTGCAGCCTTTCAACAGAATTTTAATTATTTACCCAATGTAGAAATAGTGAATAACTATTTCGAGTGGTTGCCAGATTTTGATTGTATGGTCAGCCCTGCTAACTCTTTCGGAATGATGGATGGTGGCATTGATGCGGCAATTATCCGTTTTTTTGGTCATTCCTTAATGGCAAGAGTCCAGCAGCGTATTCTTGAGGATTATTTGGGCGAACAGCCTGTGGGAACATCAATGATTGTGGAAACAGGTCATCACAAACATTCTTTTTTGGCTCATACACCGACTATGCGAGTTCCTATGATTATTGCTGGGACAGATATTCCTTATATTGCGATGTGGGCAATGCTGTTAGCAGTTCGCCAGCATAATCAACACGCTGGGCAAAAAATTAACACCATTGCCTGTCCTGGATTGGGTACAGGAATAGGACGAGTGCCATATACTGAAGCTGCTAGACAGATGGCATTAGCTTACGATCATTTTCTCTACCCACCCAAGCATCTTAATTGCATAGTTGCGGCTGAAAGACAACTTCAGATATGGGAAGGAGGAGATTTTAAAACACTAATTCAGTAATCTTGAAAGAACCTCTCCCCAGGGCAAACGCATCTAAATTACTCTTGATCACAACCAAGGTTAAGAACCAACGAAAAAATCAGCATTTATCGTTTGGTTTAGTTTCCCAAGCTCAAAGTGATCGCTTCAACCTGTGTCAATAAGCAACAATTAATGCGACTATTTGGGAGCTTATTGAAAATACAATCCTTTTGTTGACATGATGCGGCCGCCCTGAACCTCTCCCCCTTCCCTCTTGTGTACACACAAGTCTGAAAAAATTTACTCATCTGGGTTGAAGCGTAGGTTTTAACCTTAATTAATAAATAGATAATTGTATAAAAATAAAAAATGACTGGTCAAATTAGTGATGGATTAATTTATAAAAGTCAAATATTCTGCATTGTAGGTGTTGATGGTGTAGGATTATTTGAGCCAACGCAACACGGTTTTTCTCCTCAATCGGTTACAACAGCTTGCTGGCGAGGCTATTGTTGCACTTATAACGTAATAGAAGAAATACTTTACTTAAAAGAATTAATTATCACTCTAAGCTTAAAACAAAAACTTATTGTAAAACACGGGAGAGCAAGAGATTTTCTGGGTGTCTTTCCTTGTCTTCGAGATACACCTGTGGGTCATCCTAGTACTATTTATGATGAACTCAATCATCTTGTTGAATTTACAGGAAGCTTATTAGTAGCCAAGAATTTTATTAAGAGCTTATATGTTCATCTTGGCTTTCAACCTGCTTATAAATATGAGGAAGTTCATGAACTTATCTTTAAGAGTGGTTATCTGATGCAAAGTATTAACCGCTCCAAAGAAATGGCAGAAATTCGCCAAAAAATTATTCCACCATTTAATTTCTATGACCAATGGCATCTTACATGGAGAGGTAAAGACGGTTCGTAAGTAAAATAATCTAAAATTTAAAAATTAAAATCTAAAATTGAATGCCAAATAAACGCTTCTATCACATTGGCTTTGGGCAAGACGATTTAGGTTCGTCGCCTCCCAGTATTGCCTTATTATCCGGCGACCCAGAGCGATCGCACCTAATTGCTGAAACTTATCTACAAGATGTAGGCTTGTTGTCAGAAAATCGCGGACTCAATAGCTATGTAGAATACTTACCGAATGGTCGCAGTATCTTATCAGCTACAAGTGGTATGGGTACGCCTTCATTAAGTATTGTGGTTAATGAGTTGGTACAAGTAAGAATCAGGCAAATTATTCGCATAGGAACTTGTGGTTCCATTCAATCTTATATACCAGTCGGTAGCGTTGTTATTAGCAGTGCAGCATTGTGTCGCCAAGGTGCAGCAAATGATATTGCACCTGTGGAATATCCAGCCGCAGCCGATCCTTTTCTGACACTCGCTTTAGTTAAAGCTGCACGAGAATTAGAGGTTGAACATTACATCGGAATTACAGCATCAGTTGATACTTTTTACGAGGGACAAGAACGCACTGATTCAGCCAATCCAAATTTAATGCGATCGCTGCATGGCATTACAGAAGAATATCGGCGCTTGAATATCTTGAATTACGAGATGGAATGCGGCACACTATTCAAAATGGCAGGAGTGTATAATTTTGCTGCTGCTGCTATTTGCGGTGTAGTTGCTTCGCGTACTGATAGTGAAAATATCATCTTATACCAATTCTTTATAAGCTTGCACTAAATGATTATCTCTCTCTTGCTTGGCGTTCTTGGCTTTCTTGGCGGTTCGTTTTTCAAGATTAAGTGCATCTTCATGGAGAATTGGTATTAGAACAAAGAGATGTCGCTGTTAAAAATGCGATCGCAACTGCTGTAAATGCAGCAGCAAGCTTTGAGTAAGCTAACAAATCTCTTGTATCAACTTCTTAGTATGTTGGATTGAATTTGCTCTAAGTATTTTTATCGTGTCTTTACCTAATCTTTAATTTATTAATCAGTAATTATCGGTAATATATATTAAGTAAGATGCAATTTCAGGTTGATTGAGACATATTATATAAAAACTTTATTAGCTAATTTAAAACTACAAAAATTGCTTAAAAGTATCTCGTTTTCAATAGATAGAATTTGAATTTTTATTTATTAATTAAGAAAAACTCATTTTTATTGGCATTTTCAATCAGGTGAGGTACAAGTATGCAAATAGACCTAACCCCCTTCCCGCTTCGGCAAGGGGGAACAATTCAAAGCCTCTCTCCTTTTAGGAGAGAGGTCAAAATTGTACCTCACTGGGTCGAGAACCGCTATATATTAGAAAACTGTGCTTTTAATATTTTACAGCCGCCATGATGAATTTAGCTATTAAGAGTAATCACAAAAATTGGAGAGCAGTATAACATGAAGAATGCTTGGAGGCGTTGGATTAAGACCGTTAAACTAGCTGCGATTGCACTAATGCCGACGCTGATATTTTTAGCATTCTTTCATCGGGCAACAGCAGACGATCCAGGAGCGTGTTACATGATAACTTCCTCTGGTAAAACCGTTGAATTGGGAAGGATTTGTGGCAATATCATAGCCGCACCTTCAGACAATAAAGTTTTTAGAGTCTCAATCAAACGCCGTTTTGGTGGAACTCCTGTGATTGATGTCACCTTCAACGACAAAAAAACTTTTGAAATGATTATAGATACAGGTGCTAGTGGAACCATTATCACTCAAGATATGGCGAATACACTTAAACTACAGGCTACAGGTACAATGCAAGCCCAAATTGCTGATGGTAGTGAAGTAAAATTCTCAACCAGTAAGGTAGAATCTATTGCAGTAGGTGGAGTTACAGCCAACAATCTTCAAGTGGCGATCGCACCAAAAGCCAGCATCGGCTTATTAGGGCATGATTTCTTTGGTAACTATGATATTAAGATTCTGGAAACCGAAGTTGAATTTCATCACCGCTAAGTTGTAATACCATTCAGATATTTGCGACTTATAAAGATTTTACTTGCTGCATAGAAGATTTCCGAAAACAGCTGATATGACATTGTAGTTAGCCAAGTACTTTTACATACAAGGACAGACAACCTATGTCAGTTGAAGGTATTGACGTTGCTGAATTCAGTGGGAATATTGATTGGGAAAAAGTGAAAAGTCAAGGTATTTACTTTGCTTTTGCTAGAGTCAACGATGGTATCGCCCATCCAGACAAACTATTTACTAATTACTGGCCTGCGATTAAGAAAGCTGGGATTATCCGAGGTGCATATTTCTTCTTTCGTCCCACTAAAGATATCAATCAACAGGTTAGATTTTTTGCCCAAGGCTTAGAAATATAGCGGTTCTCGCTTGGGTGCAGTACACAGTTTTGACCTCTCTCCTTTTAGGAGAGAGGCTTTGAATCTTACTCCCCAACGTTAGAAGGAAAGGGCCTGTTCTTGTTAGGTCTGTATTCCATGCAATTGGGAATCGCTATAGAACCAGGCGATCTCCCTCCAGTTATAGACATTGAACCAGCTTCCAGTTGGGATGAATTGAATCTGACACAGAGGCTTGACCATGTTGCAGAGTCCTTAAATGCAGTGGAAACTGCAACAGGTTACAAGCCGATCATCTACACAGCACCTAACTTTTGGCAAGAGAAGTTGGGAAACACCAAGCGGTTTGCTGACTACGATCTGTGGATTGCACATTTTGATACAGATACTCCTACTATTCCTGGTGGTTGGGAACTTCACACCTTTCACCAATACCGAGAAAACCAAACTGGTTTTCCAGGTATATCGGGTGATGTAGATCGGAATAGATTCAACGGTGCTTTGGATCGTCTCCAGGCTTTAACCGTTCCCGCGGTTCCACTTTTGGAAGGTCGCATCGGCCCGAAGGTGAAGAAGTTACAGCAGGCTTTAAAAAAAGTTGCCCAAGACTCAAGTCACCCAGAATTCGATCCAGGATCGCCAGATGGTATTTTTGGCCAGGGTACCAAAAAGGCTGTTATAGCTTATCAGCAAGCCAACAGTCTCACAGCTAATGGCATTGTTGCCCCTGAAGATAAATTAGCGATCGCTTAAGTTAAGCTTGATTGTCAAAAAAATGTTGATGGCTTGCACTAACGCGATTAATCATGTATCTAAGTTACGTTTAATGTGAATTAAGCTTTGAAACCCTTGTAATTTCTTAGGTAATCCCAAAACTATGATTTTGAGCGAATCTAGAAACCCTTATAGAATAAGCGGCGTTTCTAATTCACATCAGACGTAAGTTATACGAACCCAAAAAAAGCATTTTTGACAACTAAATACTACTATTAAGTAACCGTCAATTAAACTATGGGAGTGGTTTGTAGTTGCATTTCTACAAACTCTCCCCCAAATCAATCTTGACAATCTACTATTCCCGGTTCACATACCCTAATTATCAGCAAGAGATTTCTTTGGCAACGATGACATCAAGATTCTGGAGAAAGAGGGCGAATTTGATCGCCGCTAATGCTTGCAGTTTGTCAATTCTTTAGGTTTGTATATTGAAATTATTTCAGCCTGCCCGTTTCTCTCAAGAGTTACTCAGCATTTCGGAAGCAGCTTAAGAGCGTTATAGAATAGAAATAAACCTTACATAACATTACGCTGATTCAGCAGAATTGCCCATGACCACTTCTAAACGCCACTATCACATCACTACTTTCGGTTGTCAGATGAATAAAGCTGACTCAGAGCGCATGGCTGGCGTTTTGGAAGACATGGGCTTTGAGTGGTGTCAAGACCCGAATCATGCAGATGTGATTCTCTACAACACCTGTACAATTCGGGATAATGCTGAACAAAAGGTATATTCCTATCTTGGCAGACAAGCGAAGCGTAAACACGAGCAGCCTGACTTAACCCTCATTGTTGCTGGTTGTGTTGCCCAGCAAGAAGGAGAAGCGCTGTTGCGGCGAGTCCCAGAATTAGATTTGGTAATGGGGCCACAACATGCCAACCGTCTGAAAGATTTGCTGGAGTCAGTATTTGAGGGTAATCAAGTTGTAGCAACCGAAGCAGTTCACATTATTGAAGATATCACCCAGCCGCGACGGGATAGTACAGTTACAGCTTGGGTGAATGTAATTTACGGCTGTAACGAACGCTGCACCTATTGCGTGGTTCCTAACGTGCGCGGTGTCGAACAATCTCGCACACCGTCAGCTATCCGGGCTGAAATGGAAGAATTAGGACGACAAGGTTACAAAGAAATTACTCTACTCGGTCAAAATATTGATGCTTACGGCAGAGATTTACCTGGAGTCACATCAGAAGGTCGGCATCTACACAACTTTACAGATTTGCTTTATTACGTGCATGATGTGTCGGGGATTGAAAGGCTAAGATTTGCTACTAGCCACCCCCGTTATTTTACCGAAAGATTAATTAAAGCTTGTGCTGAGTTGCCCAAGGTGTGCGAACACTTCCACATTCCTTTTCAATCTGGGGATAATGAACTTTTAAAGGCGATGGCGCGGGGTTATACCCATGAGAAATATCGCCGGATTATCGATACCATTCGGCGGTATATGCCAGATGCCTCGATTAGTGCCGATGTAATTGTCGGTTTTCCTGGGGAGACAGAAGCACAGTTTGAAAATACCCTGAAACTGGTGGAAGATATTGGCTTTGATATGTTGAATACAGCAGCATATTCGCCGCGTCCAGGCACACCAGCCGCTTTGTGGGACAATCAACTGAGTGAAGAAATTAAAAGCGATCGCCTGCAACGGCTCAATCATCTGGGAAACTTGAAAGTAGCAGAGCGATCGCAACGTTACTTTGGACGCATTGAAGAAGTTTTAGTAGAAGACCAAAATCCTAAAGATCCAACCCAGGTAATGGGACGCACTGGTGGTAATCGTTTGACCTTTTTTAACGGTAACATCAAAGAACTAAAAGGGCAGTTAGTGAAGGTAAAAATTACCGAAGTTCGCCCTTTTAGTTTGACGGGTGAACCAGTTGAAGTAAGGCAAACTATTTTGCAGTAAGAACCATTTGAAGATTATACCCCTGACTTATGATGAAGTTACCGCAAACGATTCCAGTTCTTCTTTTTGGGGCTAGCTTGGCTGTAATTTCCCCTCAAAGTGCTGCTTTTAGCGTTCGAGAGGTAGCGATTGTTGCTCAAAAATCAAACGATTTGCCAATGGTCAAATCAGCTGGACTGTCCCCCGATATGGATGTGCCTTGGTCGAAAGCCGTAAGAATTGTTGACCCCTTTGAAGGGGAGTTTGTTGGAGTTTTTGATCGCAATTCTTTAGGTGGCCGCTTGTACCGTGAGGGTTCAAAGCAAGTTATTAGTTTGTGGACTCCTTCGAGCATTCGAGTACTCGTAACAGTAAATTCGGATCAAGCAAGGTCTTCTTTCTATACAGCAGGTCGTGTGTATCCCAGACCTGACTATTTTAGATTTGTCACGACTAAAAAAGTTGATAAGCTTTTGCTCAAGGTCAGAAAAAAAGTTTTTCAATTAGACGGTTCAACTGGCACATTTGCTGTCAGTAAAGAATTAGCCACTACTTTGAAAAATGCTCCAGATGAGAACTTAGATATCAGACTAGTCTTGGAAGGAGGTCAAACTGTTGATAGTGAAATTGGCAAAGGGACAGTAGAAGCTTGGCGAACTATTTATTAAGCGATTACATTTTTCAGCCAAGTATGTTCTATGTTTAATAAAGGAAAAATCTCTCCGTTCTCATCAGAAATTTATTTGGTACAACTTGTTTGTAGATCAATACGCTTGGGTTAAGGATAACTGTAGGTTGGGTTTCACTTCGTTTAACCCAACAAACCACCGAAAATGTTGGTTTACCCTTCTCCTTTGGAGACGCTACGCGAACGGGAAGCAAGCTACGTTCCTCAAACGCCACTTGCTTCAAGTTGCGAAACCACAAGGGCGCAGTGGCTCCCCAACCTACGCAGTTTAAAGTTTTTAGCGCTAACTCAAGCGTATTGGTTTATAGATTTAATGATAACGAACATTGTTAGAAGCAAGACTGATTAATTCTTCTACATTGTTTGAGATTGTATTGCAAATAGTATTTAAAGGTAAGTCATTAGGATCAAACCCAAAAGGTTCTTCAATTTCTGAGCCAATTTGTTCAATACTTAATAATGTAAAACTTACAAAAGCCATTACTATACCAGTCCACCAATTTAAAAAACTCACAATTTCTAAAGGTAATATAAGACAAAACATTAATAAAAGTTGTCTGAGTTTAATAGTATATATTAAAGGCAGCGGCGTTTTTAAAATGCGTTCGCAACCGCCTAAAATATCTACTAAATCATCTACACAATTGTGTAAAGTAGTCAGTTGATAGACATTTAGACAATTTTGGTCATGCTGATATTGCAAGTAATCTCCTATCCAATAAGCAATTTGTAATGGAGGATGATTAGTTTCTTGAAGTTGTAAATATTGTTTTTCAGACATTAATGATGCCAACTGAGTGTCTAAAGGCACTGACCTTAGATGTAACTTCATTGCAACTGCAAAAGCAGTTACTAACCGAAGCATTGCTTCTTTTTCTAATTTGTCTTGTGGTGTCTTTTCTTTAACTATTATCGAAATTCCACGAGTTAAATTACGCGATGTATTTACTAAAGCTCCCCATAGTTGACGACCTTCCCAAAATCTATCATGGGCTGTATTCGTCCGAAAGACTAATAGTAATGTAAAACCAATATTAAAACTTAAAACAGCATTGGTAAGAATATTGCTGGAATCTGAAAATGCTATTGGTAATCCTAAATGATCTAAAAATGATATAAAAATACCATATATGGTACAAAAAATTACCCAAGGAAGAATAATAGAGATAATTGACCTTTCAAGCCGAAGAGTTACTTGAAACCAGTTCAAATTTTCACCTTTGTAAAGATGATACTTTTCTCTTAAAGAGTTTTTAGAATTATTTTGAAAATAGTTAAATTGTTTCATGTTGTTAATACCAATTCTTTAGAAATATGTGCCAAATTATATAAAAAATGAACTGCGTAGACGCAAAGCAGTTTCCCGCAGGGTAAGGCGCATTCGCGTTGCGTCTCGTCAGAGAAGGACACAAAGGAAAAAAGAAAATTTGGCGCAGCCTCACAAAGAAATGGTATAAAGTTTGAGGATTACATTAATTAATAAACTAACTTTTTTAGCTAAATATATCTTGCTTAAGCCAGATATATGCAAGATGTAAGTTTCCATATAGTCACTGTAGTGGAACTATAATAAACACAAGTTATAGTTTTAACATTGAAATTTATTTATGTAAACTATCTTTAGGTAGGGAAATCCAATTATTCACCACAACCTTGATTTTCTGCTTTTATTGATAAAAAATCGTGGTATTTCAGGTAAAAGCGATCTTACTGCTAATAAGGCTGATGGTGTTAAAACTAGGCGCGATCGCATGAGCTAGGCTAGGCAATCTTAACAGTGCAGATACAGACAAAGGACTATTTGACGCGATCAAATTATTTCAATCAATTATTACTGATTGCAGTAATATTAATGGTGATAGATAAGTTTAATCTTTAAACTCTTTTCAACCAGGCAGTAGGTGAAAAAATTTATAGTTTCTGTCCTGCATAAATCGATCGCACTTCGCCATTACGTCGGACGACTGCTTCGCCATTACTGACATCTACTAGCGTCCAACCGCTGGAGCCGATACCTTCACCCATATTGATGCGGCGAGTCACGCCATCAATTTTAAACAAAGCGGCAGATTTGTTGCCCAACTCTAGCAATCCCTCTAAGGTATTACTCGGAACTTCTGCGATCGCAGTTGGCGGATATACTTGTTCCTGGGTAATAGTTGGTTCTGACTCTGGTGCGAGTGCAGCGCGTAATGGAACTACTGGTAATGCAGGCAGAGGCTTAGGTGTTTGGCGCACGGTAATGGGTGCAGTTTTGGCTGCCACAGGTTTGAGTTCGGCTCGGACAGCAGCAGCTAACATATTAACAGTTACAGGTTTGGCAGCTTGTCGCACTGTATTCAGGGCAGTTTTCACAACATTAGGTTGAGATCCCTGCAATACACTGGCAACTTGTGGTAAAAGTGTGGGAGTCCCTGGAATGGCAGGAAGGGCATAGCGCATTGGTGACGGCGCTTGATAAACGGGGACGTAGATGCGCTCAACAACGCTTCCAGAACGGTTGGGTGCTGGTGGTGTATTGTTAGCTAAAAGTGGAAGTGCTGGTAGATTAGCAGTTGCTTGCTGGCCACCAAGGGCTATTTGGTTAGTATTTGCCTGACTGGAGAATCCTGGATTGAAAGATTTTTGATTGCTTTTTGCTTCTTGCTTGTCTATAACTGCCAGTGCTTGGAGCATATAGTCAACTAATTCTGCCTCAATTTCTGTTTTTACGGGCAATCGTGACTGCGGTTGCGGCACTATCAGCGTTGATTCGGGCAATTTGGTATTTAAAAGATATACGACTCCAGACTGCACCAAGTAGATTGTACTAGCGATCGCCACGCCTAAAGTTGTTGCTACAATCAGCAGTTTGCCCAAAACCGAACTAGTTTTCTGACGCTTTCTACTAACTGGTTTAACAGTAGCGGGATCAAATGCAACGGTACTCAATTGCTTGTGATTATCTTGAGTAAATGAATGTACTGCTTGGTTCAGTGTGTTCGGTAAGATAATCTGTGGCATCGTAACTGTTTGCAGAGGCACGTATTCTGGAGGCGATTGGCGTTGAGCTTGGGCGGAAATTCCAGCAACAGAGTGGCTCGAGCTGTTCTGACTACTGTCCCTAACAGTTTGAGAAAGTAAATTACCACTAGCATCCAGAATGTAGTCGATATCGGCAAAGAGTTCATCCATTAAGCCATCAGCATAGTTTTCTATCGACCAAGGCTCGTTGGTGATTAAGTCCTCTGATGGTTCTGGTACTATGAGACGGGTGCTGGCTTCTTGTAACATAGACGTTCTGGGTTGTTGCTTGGAAGAGTAAACGCCACCCCTACTGCCTGAAATTAGGATTATAGAGGAGGTAGCAGGTAGAGGACAGGTTTTACTGACAAAAAATAAGTAGGAATAAAAACTTCGAGTTTGGGTAATTACCCGGTTTAAAAAGAAGAATTGTATTGAAACGTGTTGAGCGAGATACAAAGAGTGGAGCCGCTCCGTCTCCGGTCTTGCTCCAATCCTATGCAGTTGCGCGTGGGTTACTCCTGCCTTTTGCCTCCTAAATAATCAAACATCCAATCCTCCATCTTAATTGAGATAAGTTGATTGAGTGTTGGTATTAAACTCAACTTTCATCTGGGGATTGTTGATGATGCCACTACTAATCTTTATGTCATCTATCATACCAATCTCTCTCTACTACTATACTCAGTCTTTATCAAGCTTGTGTTAAGCTAACGCTGGAAACGCTGACTGGTTCTTGGTTCTACGCAATTCTAAATATAATAATAAGGCGTTAATATCGGCTGGGTTTACACCACCTATACGTGCAGCTTGACCAAGAGTAAGTGGTTTTACGTGAGTCAGCTTTTCCCGTGCCTCTTTAGAAAGAGTATCAATTGTTGTGTAGTCTAAATCCCCAGGTAACTGGCGGTGAGCTTGGCGGGCAATTTGGTCAATCTGATTTTGTTGCCTAGCGAGATAGCCAGAATACTTGATGTCAATTTCTGCACCTTCTTTTTCGGCCCGGTTGAGGTTAGGGTTTCCCAGTCCGAACCTGTCGAGGTCAATGTAATGCAATCCTGGACGGCGCAACAAGTCATTGAGGGTAATTGAACCTTTAATTGCTTGTTGGGTATCAGATGCGATCGCTATGCCAATTTCATCATGTTCTTTAACTCGTATGGTTTGCAATCTTTGTTTTTCTGTGGTGATATTACCCTGTTTTTGGATAAACATATCCCAGCGGCGATCGTCAATTAAACCAATTTCTCGTCCCAAGGGTGTCAAACGTTGGTCGGCATTGTCAGAACGCAATAGCAATCGGTACTCTGACCTACTGGTGAGCATCCGGTAAGGTTCCCGCAGGTCTTTTGTACACAGGTCATCAACTAGCGTCCCAATGTAACTTTGTTCGCGGGCAAACACAATCATTTCTTGAGAGCGAACAAATCGAGCGGCGTTAATTCCCGCCACCAGCCCTTGAGCAGCAGCTTCTTCATAACCTGTAGTGCCGTTAATCTGCCCAGCACAAAACAGCCCCGCAATCTTTTTAGTCATTAGTGTGGGGTAACACTGAGTTGCTGGTAAATAGTCATATTCCACTGCATAGGCGGGACGCAGCATCACACATTTTTCCAAACCGGGGAGAGTCCGCAACATTTGCAACTGCAAATTTTCTGGCAACCCTGTAGAAAACCCTTGAATATAAAGTTCGGGTATATCCCTTCCTTCCGGTTCAATAAAGATTTGATGGCTTTCTTTATCGGCAAAGCGGACAATCTTATCTTCAATACTGGGACAATAACGCGGCCCTTTGGCTTCCACCCAACCGCCATAAACTGGCGACAGGTGTAAATTTTCCTGAATCAGGCGATGGGTTTCGGCGGTTGTGCGGGTGATGTAGCAAGGCATCTGTTCCCGTTCAACCCACACATCTGGGTCAAAGCTAAACCAGCGCACATCTTCATCTCCTGGCTGGATAAGCATTTTACTGTAATCTACCGATCGCTTATCTACCCGTGCTGGAGTTCCAGTTTTCAGTCTGCCGGTTTCAAATCCCAGGCGATTTAGGGTTTGTGTCAATCCTTCAGCCGCAAATTCTCCAGCCCGTCCAGCTGGCATTGATTTGTTACCAACCCAAATTTTGCCTCCCAGGAAGGTGCCAGTTGTTAAGATGACTGCTTTACATTGGAACCCTACACCAAAATAAGTTTCAACGCCGATAACTTCATTGTTAGCGCCCAGCACCAAATCTGTTGCCATACTTTCGCGGATTGTCAAGTTTTCTTGATTCTCGACAATATTTTTCATCACTGCTGCATATTCGCGCTTATCAGTCTGGGCGCGTAATGCCCAAACAGCAGGCCCCCGTGAAGAGTTGAGGATACGTTTTTGCAGATAGGTGCGGTCTGCTACTTTACCAATTTCTCCGCCGAGTGCATCTACCTCATGAGTCAACTGAGATTTGGCTGGGCCACCTACTGCTGGGTTACAAGGTTGCCAAGCGATTTTATCCAAGTTGAGCGTCAATAGCAGGGTACGACAACCGAGGCGTGCAGAGGCGAGAGCTGCTTCGCAACCGGAGTGACCTGCACCGACGACTATGACATCAAAAGCGTCTTGGAATTCAACGGAATTGTGCATGGTCATACTTACAGGATCGGCAAGCTTAGAGTTCTTTTCAATTTTAACTGTTCCAGTGG
Organism: uncultured Nostoc sp.; assembly: GCF_964247315.1. Taxonomy (GTDB): domain Bacteria; phylum Cyanobacteriota; class Cyanobacteriia; order Cyanobacteriales; family Nostocaceae; genus Nostoc. Next base: position 18,308 of record NZ_CAXTTT010000069.1, on the reverse strand, counting down.
TTTCATGGATGTAACTTTCTAATAAACAAGTTATCAAACTTATTAGTACTCAATTAAAGGCAAGGTTCTATTTTTTAACTTTAGTAGTAAGTGGAAAATATCATCCTTTTAAAATTTGTGACAACGTTCCGGGTTGTTGAACACAGCTATTGTTCGTATTGTTAGCCAACATAAATTAATTTATGACTGGTATATATTAGATATTTTCTCTAACTTCTATGAAACTATAGCTTAATGCTGATAAATCATCTGTAGTTTTAAGTCATTAATAATAGATACTTTTCAAAATCTTCTTAATTTTATTTTTGAATCGTTAAGCAATTCTTTAAAATGAAACTCACCTTCAGAACTCAAAAAAATATTACTAGGTTTATTAGAAAAATAAGTTTTATCAGTATCGTTATATTGATGATTTTTGTATTAGTAGCTAGCAATGAGATTACCCACCACAAAGTTGCTATAACTGCTCAACCATTACAACAATGCTTGAGTAATGATTCATTACCTTGTACAAATAGTTCTAAAAATACAACATCAGAACCATTTATTCCCGATCCCAAATTAAATCCTCAACAGCGTTTTTTATCTGCGATCGCCAGAAAATTACCCACAATTCCCCAGCCTGGTACTTATGAATATACTTTGCTACGAAGCTATGGTGCAGTATTTGTAAATCCAGATATTGGGATTAAATTACCGCAAAAAGATATCTTTGTTAATGAACAAGAAACCCAAGATTTTCAAGCTACTTTAACAATGGGTCATGTTGATGGTACTAACGACTGCTTTTTACAAAAACCTGCGGCTGATGCTTTAAATAAAGCACGAACTCAGCAACAAATTCCGCTAAAATCTGGTTATGGCTCTGGTGATTGTACTCGCACTTTTAACACGAATTTAAAATTTTGGAATAAATATGCTAATAATCAAGTTTTGGCAAAAGTTCAACAAGGTAAAGAAACAAAAATTCTCGGTTTAGTTGCACCTCCCGGAACTTCACAACATCTTTGGGGATTAGCAATTGATTTACGCGTAGGTAGTAAAGAACAGAGAAAAGCTCTTAATCAAAATGGTTGGTTTCAAACTGTACAAAATGATCTTCCACATTGGACTTATGTGGGTTTAAGTGAAGAGAATTTACCTCTGTTTGGTTTTAACAAACAAGTTGTCCAGGGCATTACTTATTGGATTACGCCACTTTAATTATTAATATCATTTAACACACAATTAGACGTGCTTTAGATTTTTTACGCAATCAAACAGACATGATATAACTCCCTGCACTTATACATAAGCATCAAGTTTTTATAAGTAATTGAATAGATTGAATAAATTTAAAAAGAAAATCCAGTTAGTCTCTACAAAAAGTAGAGGGAGTTTGGCAAATAAAACTTTTTTTATCTTTAGCTCCGTTCTTCAACTCTTGTAAAAGTAGTTTTTACAAGAGTTGAACAAAGAGTATCTTAACGACTGTTATTCATTAGCAATCGTAAAGCCTTCATACTGAACAGGTGCTGTTGCCAAAGCATTTGGTAAAGTAACGTTACCAAGTAAGGTGGCGGTTGCAAAGCCAGCGCCATTAGTACCTGTGGCACTACCTAAACCTAGACCTGATGCAGCAAGTTCATCTTGGTAGCCTGTGATCTCATAAACAGCACCAGTTTCCAGCCAACCGATCAATCTTTGAGAACCTAAGTTAGTAAATGATAAATCAGAATCTGCGTTGACATTCAAAGGTTGCCCTGAAGAATTTCTCAGAGCAATCGGCGCAGATAGCTGACCAGTGAGTAAATCAACTTTATAAAGATTGTTCCCATTTCCATCAGAGGTATGGAAATCGCTAGCAAAAGCGCGAGTGTTACCAGGATTGAGATTGTCGATAGCTAATCCATCGGCAAATTTTCCAGGGTTGGTAGGTTGAGTTCCTTGTATTTGTGCAGCAGTAGTAGGTGCGCCAAAAGCGTCTACAAGGCTAATAGTTCCAGGATTACCTGTAGTAATTTTATAAAGTGAGCTTCCTACTGGTTCTCCACCAAGATTAGCAGTTTTATTTCCTGAAATGTTGTACAGAGCATTTTGTTGTTTACTAAAGTCAGCACCTGACTCAAATCCAAAACGATGTAGGTTAGATGGTGTACGAGTTGGTGAAACCGTGGCTGGAGCAAAAGGCTGATCTACATTATTAACGACAATAACTGCTGGATCAATTGGATTTGGAGGATTAGTAGCCCGTGCTTCGTTAACTGCAATTACCCTTCCGGTAGTAGGGTTAGTTGCCAAACCTTCTAGATCTGCGTTAGTAACAGTACCTGCAATATTGACTGTACCTACTTTTGTAGGGGTAATAGAACCTCCAGGTGCAGAAGGTATCAAAAAGCGGTAAACATCAAGTTGCTTACCATTACTAGCGTTTGAGTCACGATCTTCTCCAATGGTATAGCCGTAAAGAGCCATGAGAATTTTCTCCTTATTGAAACCTGTTAAACTTTTGGGAACACTCCAAATATGCAAACTGCTATCTGACTAAAAGCTTGTACGACACAAACAAAGCTAACCTTCCCAGGTTGAGATTTAAAATTAGTCTGCGTTATCTTACTTTGCTTATATAGCAGAGAAATTTGCAAAACTGAAATACTGCTAAACTTTTGACTGTAAACAAGCTAAGATAACTTAACTCAAGATTGTTGTAATTACTATTTATTTGCTCAATTTCTGAAAGTAGGATATGTAAGAACTTGATGTCAGAGGTAGAAATCTCAAAACTACATCAGGTTACACTCTCAGACATTTTTTGGGAACCAATTATTCCCAAACTAGATTACAATGAGCCGAGGTTAAGCATCTTTAATTTGCTCGTTAAAAGTCAAAATTTTAGGTTGTAAATTGTATTTGGAGTTATCTTACACAAGACTATATTTGACTAATGTTAAGGTTTAATAACATATTGGTTAAGGTTTAGTAGTTGCTGAATGTTTTCACTCGCTGATATACTTATTCCATTATTTCAACAAAAAAAGCACATCGGGGCAAAGTAATATAGAAGTAGGCTTTATGCTTGTGAAACCGCTACCGATTACCTCTGAGGTTGCATAGAGCAATTTACTCAATCTTTTTGTCTTGCCAAGTCTGATTTTGTAGAGTTTCACAAAGAAAGAGAATTTTACTAGATAAAATACCAAAGTTAATTAATACATTTGGCAAAAGTATTAGTACAGGCAGAACTTGATTGATTTAATAGCTATTAAACAATTTATCTTTGCAGGCGATCGCTCTTATCCTGCTTACTTAAAAATTCCTTTATCGAAAAGAATTAAATAAGATTTCAAGGACAAAGTTAAAAAGAAGACTCATCTTTCTAATTTTCACCTTTAACCTGATTCTGCCAGAAAGTTAACGGCTTTTTGTGAAGGACGAAATCAGACTTTTTCTATGGCATAAAAGCACAGCACAAAACCGGAGACATTTCTATTGCTCCGGGCTTTTCTTCATATATTGCAACTTAGATGCAATCGAATTGCTCCTCTAGTTTCAGCAAAATATTAATTAGAAAGTGGATTTATTATTACTTCACTTCACTGGGTTCAAATTTAGTTACCTTACCTTTTTTAATGGCAACAATCACATCGTAATGCACACAATAAGAGAAGGTGATATCATTAGCTTTGTTATAAAGGTTAACTACATGACCTGCACCACCTACCTGGATACCGATTGGTTCCAAGTCACCAAAGAAGAAACGACGTAGTTGATCGCCACTACCAATTTGACCCTTACTCTTAGTAAGCAAGTCTAACTTTTGTGCTAAAGACATTTCTTGGGCTGCTGATGCCTGCACTAATGACGGATTGATCGCCTTTAATGGTACGTCCCAAACTGTGAAAAAACCGACCAAGGCTACACTTGTAAGTAAGGGTGCGAGTTTCATTTGTTACTTCTCTTTTTTGTTTTATCCTGAACATCCCAAGCATCTCAGGTGGCAGTGAAAGCTGATTGAAACTAAGCCACTATTTTCATGAATTTATCCCTTGAGAAAATTTAGTGAATTCTCAGCATTTTCTCAGGTAATCATGGCTGCTCAAAGTCACAGGATAATTTAAGTATTTTCTCAACAAAACCTCATTTTGAAGTGCGTGAGGATAACTTAATATGATCAGCAATGCTTTCATTGCAGTGATGTTATTGTGACTAGATCCAAAAGACCACATCGCCAAATCCATAGAATTTCAGGACAAACATATCTTTGGCTAGCAATGCTAATTTTTGGAGCATCTAGCGCCGTTACTCGGAAGCTAACAGAAATTGGTGCTCAACATCTGATTGGTAATCGCAATCCGATTTCTTTGTGTAATGTTTTATTCGTGGGAAACCTTTGCGCTTTGATACTTCTGATCCTAATCTATGGGCGGCAGTGGAACAAAGCTACTTTGAAGCAGCTCTCAAGGAAGGATTGGGTCAGTCTAACGGCAGTAGCTATTTTATTAGGAGCGTTAGCCCCTGGCTTAATTTTCCAGGCACTGGCACTCACAAGGGTGAACAATGTCATCTTGGTGGGACGCTTGGAACCGCCTCTAACTTTGGCTTTATCAGTCTGGTTATTGAGAGAACGGGTAAATATTTGGGAATTTCTTGGTGCGATCGCAGCTTTTGTTGGTGTTATCCTAACTATTATCCTTCAGCCTCCAACAGAAACCATGATGAACATGGGAAGTTTCGGTTTAGGCATAGGGGAACTTTTGGCCGCAGCCGCATCTGTGGCTATAGCTGCTTCTACGATTATTAGCAAGAAACACCTTTCGCAGATTCCTTTGGGAATCTATAGCATTTTTCGGACTGCACTAGGAACTGTAATCTTTTTCTTTACTGCTTTAATCCTCTATGGCAGGGATCATTTCGCTGGTGTCCTCTCACCATTCTTGTGGCAGTGGATGTTTCTTTATGGCGGGTTGATTGTGGTGCTAGGCCAGTCTTTTTGGATTAAAGGCTTGAAAACTTCTACTGCTTCTATGGCTTCTTTGGTTAGCTCATTTGGCCCAATTGTGGGAATTATAGCAGCCTATCTAATTTTGGGTGAAGCTCCTACCCGACCTCAATATATTGGCGGTAGCTTAATTTTAGTAGGTATATTTTTGAGCCAAGTTGGCGCTAGGCGTCAGACTTCTAGCATTGCGTCTGACAAGGTGAGTTCTACTCCAGCACAGCAACAGGTAGAAACTGGTATGGGATTCAAAGGGATTTGAAAGAGGCGGAGGGTAAAAAAGCTTATATCCTAAGCTTTTGCGTTATTTCTAACTGTACGAGCGTTTGCAGGAGCGTTATTACAAATTAGGAATTCCGCCTTGCAGTACTAGTATGTCAAAATAAAAATACCCGATACATCAAGGTGAGCGATCGCTCCCAAAGCTAGATTAAAGGATTGACCTGAGCAATGGCAGACCCAACCAATCACAATCAAGCGGGAGAAGTAGCTCCCAGCACTGTTGACAAGCAAGCTCCGAGTGTGGCTGAAGAACACGCTCCTAGTACAGACTCACCCGAAGCCACAGATATTCCTACTGCCAACGCGCCAGATCCCAAAGCCGCAAATCCCGAAGATAATCCCAATGCTGCTAAACCAGCTGCTGCATCACCCAAGCGAGAAAAACCCGCCACCGCAGCTAAAGCCGCAAAAGGAGAAAAACCCGCCGCCGACGACGCTAAGGAAGAAAAACAGGCCGCAGCTAAAGCCGCTAAGAAGGAAAAAGCCCCAGCTGTTGAAAATAAGCCATTTGTAGAGTTCATTGAGCAAGACTACTTGCCAGCTTTACAAAAAGCGATCGCTCAAAAAGGCGTACAAGATTTACAGGTGTCTTTTGCCAAGCAAAAAGTGCCAATTACTGGCTTTGAATCCGCCGAAGAATGCTGGCAAATTATCGGCAGTTGGTCAGAAATTGGTAAGCGTCAGTTTAACCTGTATTTCCCAGATGAAGATATTCAAGGGAAAAAAGGATTTTCTTGTAATGAAGGCAAAAAACCTAGCACTTTTGAGTCATTCTTAATCGATGAACGCAAAATTACCCTCGATTTATTGGTATATGGCTTAGTTCAGCGCTTGGACGGTCAAAAGTGGTTAGGTAGAAATTAGTCATTGGTCATTGGTCATTGGTCATTGGTCATTGGTCATTGGTCATTAGTTTTTAACAAATGACAAATGACAAAGGACAAATAACAATTAAAGTTCGTGGAAATGGTAGGTAACGGCTCCAGTATTGGGGTCGTTATCAATTTTTACATAACCTGATTTGTACATCTCTTTGAGAGTAGCTTCCACTTCAGCAAAGCTGGCTCCCGTGAACTTCACCCCTTGAGTGACAGTTAAAATACCACCTTTGCTTTCCGCCGCTTCAATCAGTTTCACCATGAGTTGGTTGCCTGTTGGGCGGTGGACTTGAGAAGCAACCACTGCTTGATTCAACGGCACACCAAAGGGAGATACACCCGCTTTTAATCTCAGGTTGTGTTCGTATTCGTCAACTATGTTGGGGATAAAGAACAAATCCACAAACTGCCCTATACCAAACACACCACCAGTCAACAGCCAAAACAAACCAGTTACGATCCTGCCATTGTAGAAACGGTGCAATCCTCCCACCCCCATAAATCCGACTGCACACAAGATATAAGAGACAAGAAATCGGTCTTTTTGCTGCTGATTGTTTTCAAGATTCATCTTGTTTTCAAACCTTTGGATTTACTCTTGTTGTTTAAGATAGGTTTTTCGGCTTACTTTTTATACTAAGTACTAATAGCTAGATTTACATCATGCATCAATTGCTAGCAAGCAATTTTCTTAGTGGACACTACTGTTCGCTGCAACTCTGATTTGAAGTTGTGAGCATTGTCCAATTTCTAGTTATTAACAAAAGTGCAAAACATCACTAGAATAATTATAATCTTTCAGTAAGTATGCTACTGATTAATTGTTAATTTTAAGCCGATCAACGTACTAATAGAACCCCATGAATTTATTTTAGTAACAACCACAGAAAATTACTGAGATAGTAGTGCTTTCAGAATCAAAAGGTAAGTGCTAGTCCACTCGATCAAAATAATCCTGCTCACTCAATTACATTTATTTGACTACCAATCTGCGATTTTTGATTCCGCTAATATTGAATGATTGTTGCAACTCTTAATGTTTTGCTTACAAATTTCTCACCCGCACCTTGGTAGACTGAACTTTATACAATTGGATTATTGTGGGCTGTTACGGTTTGCCAGAGCATTTCTGGTGAGGCAGTCCGGTCTTCTCCCAAAGGGAGAGGCTAGCGCCAACGGGTTTCCACGCCAGTTGCTTCAAGTCGGCACAGCCGCCCAACGCACTGGCTCCCCATGAGGAACTGCCGTTACCGTGGCGGTAGAGACGTAGGAACGTCACCCGAAAGGTCTACTTAAGATAATAAAGACGAAAGAGAAATCAAGACATGGTAGATTCCCTCAAAAAACCAGGCTTTGAAGAAATCCGGCCAGGAATTAAAGTCCCGGCAAAAGAAACCCTGTTAACACCTCGGTTTTATACTACCGATTTTGATGAAATGGCACGGATGGATATCTCCGTCAATGAAGATGAGTTAAGAGCCATTCTTGAAGAGTTCCGCACTGACTACAATCGCCACCACTTTGTTCGGGATGCCGAGTTTGAACAATCCTGGGATCATATTGACGGGGAAACTCGCCGATTGTTCGTTGAATTTCTAGAACGTTCCTGTACGGCAGAGTTTTCCGGCTTTTTGCTGTATAAAGAACTTGGTCGTCGCTTGAAAGGCAAAAGCCCTGTTTTGGCAGAGTGTTTTAACCTGATGTCACGGGATGAAGCGCGTCACGCTGGCTTTTTGAATAAAGCTTTGTCGGACTTTAATATGTCCCTAGATTTAGGCTTTTTGACTAAGAGTCGCAGTTATACCTTCTTTAAACCGAAATTCATTTTCTACGCTACTTATCTTTCTGAGAAGATCGGTTATTGGCGCTACATCACCATTTATCGCCATTTAGAAGCACATCCCGAAGACCGGGTTTATCCAATCTTCCGGTTCTTTGAGAACTGGTGTCAGGATGAAAACCGTCACGGCGATTTCTTTGATGCAATCATGAAATCCCAGCCGCAAATATTGAATGATTGGAAAGCAAAGCTATGGAGTCGGTTCTTCCTGTTGTCGGTGTTTGCGACTATGTATCTCAATGACATCCAACGCAAGGACTTTTATGCCACCCTGGGATTGGATGCGCGAGAATACGATATCCATGTTATTCAGAAGACTAACGAAAACGCAGGTAGGGTATTCCCACTGATGCTGGATGTAGAGAATCCAGAGTTTTATCAGCGCTTGGATACTTGTATAAGCAATAACCAGAAGCTGGGTGCGATCACTAGCTCCAACACTCCCAAATTCCTGCAATTTTTCCAAAAACTGCCGCATTACATCTCCAACGGCTGGCAGTTATTGCGGCTGTACCTGATGAAACCGATTGATACTGTTTCTGCTCAAGGGGCAGTTCGTTAATTTTTAACAGCTTTGCGAAAGCTTTGGTGGTTCTGCTAATTGCAGAGCCACTTTTTTTGTCCTAAATATTACAAGTCAGCCGATTAGTACTGCGATCGCTAATTTGTTAGCAAACAAAAATCGGAGATAGTTGGTTAGGTGTAGTTTGGTAGTAGATACCTTGAGTTAAGCTGATTTTTCCATTCTGATTACATCTGGAGTCAATGTTTGATGCTTTGCTGCTTCTGCCTCGTAACATCTGAGAATCAGTGATGTCAGCTTATCTAAATCACTGACAGAGGAAATAATTACTTTTGATGCGACATCCCCTAGAGAAGCTGTTACTTGCTGCACTTCAAAGTTTGAAGCTAGCGATTTTACTTCATCTACACTTAGTCGAGTAACAAAACTTTTTTTCTGCGAAGATAGATACAGCCGCAGAAACCACCAAGTACTTTTGCCAACAAGATTGATACCAAAGTATGAAACAGTATCTTTGTATTGGAGTTGATAATTGTAACTCGTTGAGGTTTGCGTAATTGCTTTAATTTTTTCAAAAGCTTCGATTTCTTCAGCAGTTGTTACTACTTTTGATTCTTGAGGATCTGGTTGTATATCTACTTCTCCATTATCTATGTCTATTGGAGGTTCAACAGGCTGATCTATTACTGGAGTAAGTGAGCGAGTCATTAACTCTACTAAACTTCCCTGAATCGACTTTTTAACAATTGGTTTGAATTTATCAATAATTTTACCAGTAATTCGACCTTTAATTTCATAACTAGGAGCAACTGTACCAAGTTCAGTCACTAAAAAGCGAACAAATTCTTCAGAAGGAGAACGTAAAAGATTTCCTAGAAGTTGAGTCATGCCTTTTACATAAACCATTTCCTCAGCATGGTTGGTAATAGCTGTAACCTCAAAATTATCACGGTGAAAGAACTTGAGGTTATCAATATCTTTGGTATCATATTCCAGGATGTTAAAAGTAAAAAATGGCTCCTTGTCCATGACATTTTTATCATGCAAGTCTGTAAAGAAACGGTACTCAACCCCATTAGTGACGATAGCTACTTTTGTTGTCAAAAGTCCATTAAAATAGCGACTCAGTTGCCCATCATGTGCTTCAGCTTTTTGACCACGAGCTTTTGCCTCTACGAGCATAACTATATTATTGTTAATAGCTAAAGCGTAATCTACTTTTTCAAACTGCCCTGCTTTTTTAATAGCAAAATCTGCCACGTATTCCGGCATTACTTCACTAGGATCATAGACATCGTAGCCAAGAACACTCAAAAAAGGAACAATCAGTGCCATCTTAGTAGATTCTTCGCCAACAGCTTGGTCAGCCCGCTTACGCACTTGTTCAGATAGCTTGGTAATATCTTCAGTGAATGCCATCTTGCTTGCTCCTGGTAGATTAGTAAGTATTGATACGTCTTTTTTATAAAATAAGAGTGATTATTAGGTGACGTAGTACATTTGAATTGAAAGTGTTAGTGCGATCGCCTTTTTTATCACTCCTATAAAAGTATTCCCAAATAAGTACCAGCCTGTAACACTCATGACTTGTTCACAGGTGCAATGGCATCGGTAATGAATAAAAATAAATCAGAATGATTTTTTATGAAGCCTCAGCCTATAGTGATTCTCAAAATAAAAATGCTCAAGTTAATTATTAAAGCCCACTAATTTATCCGTGGGCTTTTTAATGCAAGCTAACTTGTCGTTGCTGCTTTGTTTCCATTCTGGTTGCCATTTTTGCTGCCGTTACCGTTCACATCGGCAATAAATGACGGTTGCTGTAAATTAGAAACAGGTGATTCGCCTCGCAGTCCCTTACGGCGCTGGTTTTTAGGAACACCTCCCGCCATACCGTACTCCACACTACTTTTGCCATACTGAGTAGCAACTCCTAAGAGCATGTGCTCTGCCATATCTGCCAACTCGCGCTCTGTTTGGAGCATTTCCTGGTACAACTTATCCAGGTTGGAAAGAGCAGTGTTATATAAATTCTCTCTAGTTCGCATCGTCTCAATTAGGGTTGAGAAGGCCGGTAGAGTAAGTCCATTGCCTAAATTTAAAGTGGGATTAATTGAGTTGATGCTAGCAGCACGACGCACTGCTTTTTCTAACACCTGAGAGGTTCTTTTTCTCCGAGCCATGATATGAACCTTGTAATACAGTACGGTTAATATTCTTTACTTTAAAAAACTTCCATATTGATTGGCTTGAGAGAACTCCGGCAATTCTCCAATGATTTTTGTTACATAGCGATGTTGTTATCAATACGCGATATACCGAAATGAGAAAGCAATCAAGCTTTTGAGAAAGCAATATGTCTTTTTGCTTGCTAAATCTACCGAAATGAGAAAGCAATTAAGCATTTTGAGAAAGCAATATACCTTTTTGCTTGCTGAATTTACCGAAATGAATGCGCGATATACCGAAATGAGAAAGCAATTAAGCATTTTGAGAAAGCAATATACCTTTTTGCTTGCTGAATTTACCGAAATGAATGCGCGATATACCGAAATGAGAAAGCAATTAAGCATTTTGAGAAAGCAATATGCCTTTTTGCTTGCTGAATCTACTGAAATAAGAAAGCAATATGCCTTTTTGCTTATTGAAATCGACTTGATCGGGTATTAAAAACTTAATAAGTTTAAGTAAGATATTTTACTTTGAGTTAAATGTGTTGAAACTCATCGATACATTTCAGCCGAACCTTAAAAACCCCATACAGCAGATTGCAACTTGGTGAAGCAGTGCGGTCTTCTCCCTTGGTGTTAGCCTCTCCCTTTGGGAGAAGGGGAGACGCCAAGGGCAATAGCGCAGCGTAAAGCCTTCTCTTCTCTTTCAGAGACGCTAACGCGAACGAGAGACTTGTCTGCGACACGCTACGCGAACGCCAACGGCATGGCAACTCTTAGAGAGGCTGCGCCAACGCTTAAAGCGAGTCATCGAGCGTCTGGGGGTTTCCCCCATGAGCGACTGCTTTTAGCGCAGCGTTAGCGACGCAGGAGCGTCACCCGCAGGGTGAGGTACAGATAATCGTAGGGGCACAACATGTTGTGCCCCTATCGGTGTATTTCATTCACCTGAAATACGCTGTAATTACCTTGAGATGCGTCGATTTGGGGGTCTGAAACCCTCTCCTTTTAAGATTTACAAAAGGTAACTCTTTACATAACCACTTTCCCTAACGGGGATAAAAGCAAACTAAGAACTTTAGCGATCGCATTACTTTGAAGTTTAGTTCTCATAATAAAAACTTGTAATTAATATTCTGATTTAACAGTTCGAGGCTGGTTTACCTCTGGCCTGAAACCGTACATGAAACTTTCGCTTCACACGGTTACTCATATTCTGCTGCTTTGAAATGGAAATCTTTGCTCTTTCTTCTCTGCCAGACGCGCAATGGGCAGACCAAAATATTGCTGAGTCAATGAATTTTACTTTTTACTCAGCAATATTTTGGTGAGAAAGGTTTTCGTGAGTTTCTACGGTTATAACAGAAGCCGACATTAGGATACACTGGCATTTGAATACACCGGAAGTTCATCAGCGACTTAGTTTGTCGCTTCTGGTGACTTCCTTCCTAGTATCCTATCGCTTTTGGCTGTATGAAACTTACTCCAATCTCCGGTAAGTCTCCCTGAAGAAGGTTTTTAGCATCTAAAACGACTGCCACTGTTTTGAGGCTATAGCCTTAGAATATTTACAAGCTTTACTTACGAATTAGCTTTCTCTAGATAAAAATACCGTTTTTGCTGTGTAAGCTGACATTCTACCTGTTTCATCCAGATTTGTGTAGCTTATTAACAAATCAGCGGATTCATTAATATTAAGCCTGTTTTACTATTTAGTTTCCTACCCCGACCTATTAGACAGCTAGAGTGTTCATTTCATTTTGTTCAATAGCTTTTAGCCCTTATCGCTCCCATGCTGACCCATCACCGCAAGCCCGTGTGCTTATCACTTATTTCTACTGACCTACCAATCTGGTCTGTTGTCGAAACTGCCGCGACATTGTATCAAAAAGATACCGATCGATTTCATTTACTAATGACCGCACCACCCTTAATTAGCTGCGAAGTAGAGAGTGTCATAAGTCCAGAAGACACACTTCCTCAAACTAAGAGCAAAGCTTACGCCCCTAACAGTCCCAGAATTTTGTGGCTGGAGATTTCCCCTTACCGAGTCATTATGACTATGCAAGGTAATGCTCAAGTGAGTTACCGTCACTTTTGGGAACAGGGTGTTTATGGCATTAGTCGCTATTGGTTGCCAACTGAGTTATTGCAACCTAACGATCCCATTCGCTTACGAAATTTTACTCGTAGCTTAACTCTCAACGGACATCCCTTGCCAGAGCATTTGCGGCTGGAATATGAATTGTGGGCAGAAAAAGTCCAATTAGGATGCTACATACTAAATTTGGAAATTAAACATTAATAGCCATGGGCAGTAGGGAGTAGGGAAAAGTTTTTACAATGCCCAATGCCCAATGCCCAATGCTCCATGCCTAATCCTTCTTAACCAAAATAACTGGGTTGGTTTCCAGGTTTCCATTTAATATTGCAACCAACACTCGGCTTTTGCTCGCTTGTAACAGGTTTACCCGCTAGCACTGCTTCAATGGCTGCGCGCAAATCTGCACCTGTTACAGGTTTACCATTACTGGGGCGGCTATCATCTAATTGTCCCCGATAAACAAGTTGGCGTCGATCGTCAAATACAAAAAAATCTGGTGTGCAAGCTGCTGTGTAAGCCTTGGCTGTTTCTTGGCTCTCGTCGTAACATAAGGTAAAATTAAAACCTTGTTCTGTAACAAATGCTTGTAACGACTCTGGCGCATCATCTGGGTAATTCTTTGCATCGTTAGCACTGATGGCAACGATCGCTAAATCACTTGTAAAATAATCTCTTCCTAACTGCACTAATTGTTTTTGGACATGTTTTACAAACGGGCAATGTCGACAAATAAACATTACTAACAGTGCTTTTTTATCTGCAAAGGTAGAAAGTGAAGTTGCCTTTCCAGATACTACTTCCGGTAGATTAAAATCTGGCGCTTTAGTGCGTAGCGGCAACATAGTTGAAGCAGTTAAAGCCATAGTTCACCCAATATTTTTACGCTGATAACTAACGGCTTTTGTTATCAGTATATTTTCACTCTAGCACTAAGTTTTCCATAAATTAAGAGACGGTAAAATTACCGTCTCTTATCATTTTTTGAGAGTTATTTTAAATAAATTAGTTTTTACAAACTTGCCAAAACACCAACAATACCGTGTCCTGTGAATACTTCTAATGCTATCAGAGAGACAAAACCAATCATTGCTAAACGACCGTTGAGCATTTCTGCATAGGGAGTGAAACCAGTGCGATCGCCTTGCTCATCTATATAAACTTTTGGCTCGATCGCAAAGTTGTTCAGTTTGCCTTGGTCGTCAATGATAGCAGTGCTTGTACGCATGGATTTTCCCCTGTCTTCTCTTTATGTAAATAACTGTAACAAACTTGTTAATATTTGTAAAGGATTTGAATCCGATCGAGTAGAAGTCCAAGCCAGAGATATGATGATGGATCGAGTTCAAAGCTATGTCTAACAAACAGGCTCCGCTCGTTCTGTGTAAGCATTTTCAGTCATCAATCCATTCCCAAAAACTAATGCATCGATTTCGAGTAGAGGTTATTGCCAAAACACCAAACCCGCAGCAGGTGATTTATGCCGCGATGCACCAGGACTATACTGATGGGTTTGTGTTTGATGAGCGCGACTCCTGGCCCTTGGAGTCACAAAGCGGTGAAGTTATTGTTAAGCGGCTTTTAGCGGGTGAGAGGGGACACTATGGGCCTTTAGAGCATCCGCAAATTGTGTTTAACTGTGGTTACTTTCCCCACAGTGTGATGCAGCAGGCGCGGACTCATCGTGTTTCTGTATCATTTGATGTACAATCTTTTAGGTACACAGGCAACCAATTTATTGATGTAGTAGAAGGTAAGAAAGATATAGAAGATGTTTTTTACCTACGTCCCGTTGGTTATTACACTGATAGACAAGGCAAAAAGTACCACTATTCACCGGAGCAACGAGTAGCAGATTTGGAGTGGTGTTTAGAAGCAGCTAAACGATATAAAGCTGATTTTGAAGCGGGAATGTCTGAAGAACATGCTAGAGGTAAAGTACCTTTTGATTATCGCCAGCATTTTGTAGTTAGTTTTAATTTAAGGTCTTTCTTGCATTTTTGTGACCTGAGAAATAAGAAAGATGCTCAACTTGAAATTCAAAAGTTATGTGAAATGATGTGGCCTCATTTTGAAGATTGGGCACCTGCGATCGCACAATGGTATGAAAAGCAGCGTCTAGGTAAAGCCAGGTTAGCACCTTAAATAATGGCTTACCTTGCTCTTTATATACGAGAGTTGACATAATTTGCGGTAGGATAAAGCGACGCAACTATCCTTAGATTTATTGGGTTTGATTTAGGGCGATCGCATCTATTTTTTTGATGAACAAAGCTGCCGATATTAGCACTAAAAAATTAATCAGCCTTGCACCAAATAATTGGGCAAAATGGGTGACAGGAATTCCCGACATTGTTACAGGCGAAATCTTAAATACAGAATTTCAATGGATTAGCCGACAAAGTGATGTTGTAATTCCGGCTGAAAGTCCCCAATACGGAAAATTTCTTATCCTCAATGAGTTACAATTGCGCTACACATCAGAAATGCCGCGTCGGATGCGTGCTTATGCTGCTCTTGCGGAAGAGAAATATAAACTACAAACCTACCCTGTACTGATTAATATTCTCAAAATCAGCAACAGTGAAATACCTACAAGCTTTGCATCAAATTTTATCGGGTTAAGGGCAATTCAAGATTACCGCGTAATTAACCTTTGGGAGGTCGATGTAAATATTGCTTTTGAGACGCCGTTACCGTCGCTGCTTCCCTTTGTACCAATTCTCAAAGGCGGAGAAAACGAGTCTACAATTAGGGAAGCATTGCGAATGCTGCGTGCTGATGAGCAATTAAATCAACTTGAGACAGTTCTGGCATTTTTTGCAACCTTTGTATTAGAAAGTACTTTAGTTCAGGAAATCATGAGGTGGGATATGACAGTCTTAAGAGAGTCACCTTGGTATCAAGAAATTTTACGTGAGGGACAAGTACGAGGAGAAGCAGAAGGAGAAGCACGAGGAGAAGTACGTGGAATAATCTCTAGCATCGAAACAAGTTTAGAGGCGAAATTTGGCAGCGATGGTTTTGAGTTGATGTCGCAAATTTCGCAAATTTCTGATTTAGAGCAATTGAAAGAGATTTTACGCAGAATTGTTGTAGCCAATACAATTCAAGATTTAGAGAATGTTTTGTAGGATAAAGCGATCGCACTCTAATTTTTGGGTATGATTTAGAGCGATCGCACAATAGTAAGCAAAGCAGCATCTAAGTAAGGCAAGATTAGTTCCTTGTTGCTCAGACTTTAGCTAGAGTTACAATCTCTAGCTGATCCTGATATTTACCCTGTCTTGCTTCATAACTAATAGCGCAGGGTTCACCTTCTAAAAATAGCAATTGCACCACGCCTTCCCCCGCGTAAATACGACAGTCTGCGCTGGAAGAATTGGAAAATTCTAAAGTTAAATGACCTCGCCATGCAGCCTCAGCAGGCGTTAGGTTCGCTATTATGCCACAACGTGCATACGTAGATTTTCCAATACAAATTACAGTAATATTCTCAGGAACCTCTAGTTTTTCTAGAGCAACCCCAAGTCCATAGGAATGAGCAGGTAAAATAAAGTAACTGCCATTAACATCTGTATGCAGTGCTGTTGGCTCCAGATTTTGAGGATTAAAGTTTTTGGGATCGACTACAGTTCCGGGAATGTGGCGAAAAATGCGGAACTCGGCCGAAGAAAGGCGTATATCGTAGCCATAAGAAGATAAACCGTAGCTGATTACATGTTTAACTGCCACTGATTCATCTTTTTGCACTTTTCGGATTAAACTTGGCTCAAAGGGGGAAATTAGACCCTGTTGAGCCATTTCAGTAATCCAGATATCGTTTTTAATCACAACTTCACAGCTAATTCAAACGGAATTACTAGGATATCCTGAATTGAGTATTTTGTTTAAGGTCGATAACTCCGACGGATTTCTGTAATTTGATCTGCTACATCCAGAAGAGATTTTGGCATCTCTGGCCCTGTGAGAATGATATCGATGTGGGGAGGGCGTTTTGCCAAAAAAGCTAAAACTTCCGTTTCAGGAATTAAACCAAAGTTAATCGCTAAACTTAACTCATCTAACACCACGAGAGAATACTTGCTCGCACACACAACTTGTTGTGTATATTGCCACAACTTTTGTAAGGCTTGATTTTCTGTATCGTCTAAATGTGGTGTATCGATACAACGAGGCAAATCACAGCGAATCCAATCTAAATTTTGTCCTAATTGTATAGGTCGATCTTGTCCTTGACGAATACCTCCTTTGAGAAATTGCACTATTAATACTGGCGTTCCTTGTCCAGCTATTCTCAGTGATTGAGCGATCACGCTCGTAAAAAAGTTGCGATGGGAACTAGTGAAAACTTGCACTAGTCCTTCAACTGGATATGGTAGGGTTAGGGTTGAATTGATACTTTGAGTTTCTAGTTGGGCAACCATAAAGTTAAGTACAAAAAAAATACAATAAGTCAAGGGTTATTACTGGCGGTGAAACTGACAAATTTGCCTGTATAATCAATCTGTTTTTCACAAGTGTGGTGGATTTGGCAAATTGCATTCTTAGTCAAACACTAGGTTTGTATTGAAGTCAAGAGTCCTGTTTGATTTACAGCATATTTTAGATAAATGAAGTACATAGACAAAACCCGAAAGCTTGTAGAGACGTTGCATGTAAAATCTCTAGATGTATTTTATAAAACCGCTAACCGCTGTAAATTTTCGTCTTTTCTCTGAAATAAGTTGTAAAAATGAAAACATCAGAGTTACAGTTCCAATTATTTAAAAAAGCTAGGCAGAACGCCTGAAAATCGCTAAATGTTAGATTTGTCGGTTGTTTAGGCAAAACAGACTTAGCAAGTAGGGAATTTGACAGGATGAGGAGTAAATTGTTGTGAGATTGGTGATTCTGGGAGGTTCAGGATCGGGGAAAAGCACTCAAGCACAAAGGCTTTGCAGATACTTTGATATTCCTCTGATTTCTACAGGTGAGATTTTACGGTCAGCAATATCTGGCAATCAGCCCCTGCCAGAATTTCGATGCTTGGAAGCCGATCCCCGGACTTCTCTTTCGGTTTACGCTAGCTTGAGTGAACTAGGCTACCATGCACAGCCCTATATGCAAAAAGGGGAGTTAGTTCCAGACGAAATGATTATTGAATTGATCCGAATACGGCTCAGACAACCAGACATTAACTGCGATTGGGTGTTAGAAGGCTATCCTCGTACTGCCTTCCAAACTGAAGAATTAGATTTTTTATTGGATGATTTAGGGCAAAAGCTAGATTGGGCAATTTATCTCCAAGTCCCGGAAGCCGTGATGGTTAGTCGATCCTTGGGGCGATCGCTACCAGATGACCAACCAGAAATCGTGCAGCGCCGTGTAGAATTATTCTACGATCGCACCATTCCCATCCTAGAATATTACGACCGTCGTCGCTGCTTGTTGACCATCAACGGCGACCAATCACCAGAGATGGTACAGCAAAATATTTTGACTCTGCTTTCAGTTCCTTAGAAGCAGGCAGGGGACAGGGGGCAGGGAGCAGGGAGC
>NZ_CAXTTT010000068.1:0-40903 GCF_964247315.1 uncultured Nostoc sp. | reverse complement strand
CTATTATGGTGGTAGTTTTTGTTTTACCCACTCAAGCAAATTTCTGACTGTTACTCTTTACAAAATCCCTATGAGATCGAATGAAACACCCCTGCTTTACATGGGGTGGGTTGGGGGGGGGTAAACAAATATTTAATACACTACTACAGACTTTTCAAACACCCTCTTAAACGCAAATTTATGAAAAAGCAATTTACAGAAAATCTATTTAATCTTGAAAACTTGCACAAGTCTTTGAGATTGATTGGATTAATATTACTAGTATTTGCTTTTGTTTTTTTGTTAAATACAGAGTTTGCTCTAGCACAAGAATCTGTGAATACCAATTTTTTTAATCCCCAAGCAATTTTACGAGATGCATTGCAGTGGATCGATCGCCTTGGTACTGTAGGAGCGATCGCTTTTATTGCACTTTACATTATTGCCACCATCGCTTTCTTTCCAGGTTCTATTCTTACCTTAGGTGCTGGCGTTATCTTTGGCGTAATTTGGGGTTCTTTGTACGTGTTCGTTGGTGCAACCCTTGGCGCTACAACTGCTTTCCTAGTCGGACGTTATTTAGCAAGGGACTGGGTTGCTCAAAAAATTGCAGATAATAAAAAATTTGCCGCCATTGACCAAGCCGTTGGCAAAGAAGGATTAAAAATCGTCCTGCTAACGCGACTGTCGCCGATATTTCCTTTCAATTTATTAAACTATGCTTTCGGCATCACCGGAGTTTCGCTCAAAGATTACTTTATCGGCTCCGTGGGCATGATTCCCGGAACTATCATGTATGTTTATATTGGTTCTCTTGCAGGTAATCTGGCCGCGATCGGTACTGAGGCTCAACCTAACAACCCGACTTTACAATGGGCAATTCGTATCTTGGGTTTGTTTGCGACAGTCGCCGTTACAGTTTATGTAACCCGGATTGCACGCAAAGCTTTAGAAGAGGAATTGTAAGGGGGGACAGATATATAGCCTTACTGTGGTCTATTAAACTGCAAATTGCTGTAAATTATCGATTACTGAAACGTTTATACAGGAAAGCTTCAATCGTATCTGTCAATTCCCAAACGGACAAAACAATTTAAAGGCTGTATTCCTTATTAAATCAAGCATAAAAAATAAAAGACTGAGCCGCCTAAATTTATCGGGATTCTTAATTTTAAAAGAGGTTTTGCCAATGACCAATTCAGATTTAGAGATAGTCACAGTTCGCCCAATTGACGAGTATAACCAAAAGTTGATGTCTTACGTCCATCCGCCAAATTGGGTTAATCCTCAACCCGCCGATGTTTACGATTTGGTAGTAATTGGTGCTGGTACGGCGGGATTAGTGGTGGCGGCGGGTGCTGCGGGTCTGGATTTGGGTTTAAAGGTGGCGTTGATTGAAAAGCATCTCATGGGTGGAGATTGCTTAAATGTTGGTTGCGTACCATCTAAAACTATTATTCGGTCTGCCCGCGTCGTTGGCGAAATCTGGGATGCTAAAGATTTGGGAGTTAATATTCCCCAACATAATATTGATGTTGATTTTCCCAAAGTTATGGCCAGGATGCGGCGAATCAGGGCTGATATCAGCCATAATGACTCGGCGGAACGCTTTCAAAACTTGGGTGTCGATGTCTTTTTGGGTAGCGGTCGATTTGCAAGTAAAAATACCGTGGAAGTTGGCGACAAAACCCTCAAGTTTAAAAAAGCTGTCATTGCAACTGGCACAAGAGCTACACAATTGTCTATTCCGGGAATTGAACAGGCGGGTTATCTAACCAATGAGACGGTTTTTTCCTTAATTCAACGACCA
Source organism: uncultured Nostoc sp. (assembly GCF_964247315.1). GTDB lineage: Bacteria > Cyanobacteriota > Cyanobacteriia > Cyanobacteriales > Nostocaceae > Nostoc. Next base: position 39,114 of record NZ_CAXTTT010000068.1, on the reverse strand, counting down.
GAACGTTTGGCGGTGATTGGTGGTGGCCCCATTGGTTGCGAATTGGCGCAGGCTTTCCGGCGTTTAGGTTGTGAGGTGGTGCTTTTCCATAGCGGTTCTCATCTTTTGAATAAAGAAGACGTTGAAGCCGCTCAAATTCTCCAAAAGGTTTTGATTAATGAAGGAATTCGCGTAGTACTCAATTCCAAGTTGGAAGAAGTGGTAACTGTCACTCAGGGTAAACGGCTTTACTTTTCCTCTAATGGTCATCGAGATTCGGTGACAGTCAATGAAATTTTAGTCGGTGCGGGGCGATCGCCAAATGTAGAAAATCTAAATTTAGAAGCTGTGGGTGTAGAATATGACAAGCACAAAGGCGTGAAGGTAAATGATTACCTCCAAACGACTAATCCCAAAATTTATGCAGCTGGCGATATCTGCATGAATTGGAAGTTTACCCATGCTGCTGATGCAGCAGCGCGGATTGTAATAAAGAATACCCTGTTTTCTCCCTTTGGCTTGGGACGCTCGAAACTCAATAGTTTGGTGATGCCTTGGGTAACTTATACTGACCCAGAAATTGCTCACGTAGGGTTATCCGAACACGAGGCGCAGAAATTGGGTATTGAGATGACAACAATTGAGATCCCTTTTAATAGTGTAGACCGAGCGATCACAGATGGTGAAGAATTAGGATTTCTCAAAATCCACCATAAAAAGGGGTCTGATGAAATTATCGGTGCAACTATTGTCGCCAGTCATGCGGGTGAGATGATTTCAGAAGTGACTACGGCAATAGTGAATAAGATTGGTTTGAGCAAGTTAAGCAGTGTAATTCATCCTTATCCCACTCAAGCCGAAGCGATTAAAAAAGCAGCTGATGCTTATCGTCGAACACTCCTAACATCAAATACCAAAAAATTGTTGGGATTTCTGACAAAGTTATCTTAAGCAAAATCAGCGAACAGTCGGATAACTGTTCGCTGATATAGCCGTAGTCACACAGGTTAGGACATAATGACAAGCGTGAAAGCTAGGAATAGTAATAGTTTTACCTCCTGCCTCCTGCCTCCTGCCTCCTGCCTCCTGCTATACATAAAACTAACTGCGGTTATCTATCTGAGCGCGTTGCAAACTTCCAGAGAAGTCAACATAGACACTTTTCCATTCTGTGAAAACATCCATTGCAGTAGTTCCAGCTTCGCGGTGTCCGTTACCGGTTTGTTTCACACCACCAAAGGGCAAGTGTACCTCTGCCCCAATAGTGGGGCCGTTAATATAGGTGATACCTGCTTCGATGTCGCGCATAGCAGTAAAAGCCCGATTGATATCGCGGGTGTAAACTGAAGAAGAAAGACCATAATTGCAATCGTTGAGAATTGCGATCGCATTCTCAAAGGAGCTAACCTCAATTAATGCCACCACTGGCCCAAATATCTCTTCACGGGCAACGCGCATATCAGAAGTTACATCATCCAAAATAGTTGGTTGAAAAAAGTAACCGTTTTTCAATGAGCCTTCACTAGCAATTTCTCCACCAATTAAAACCTTTGCTCCTTCCTCATGGGCGATATCCAAATACTTCTTCACCTGCTGGAGTTGCTTTTCATTGACAATCGGGCCAATATCTGTATTTGGGTCAGTGCCAGCACCCAAGCGCAACTTACTGGTACGCTCATAGAGCATAGCGGTAAATTTTTCCTTGATATCACGATGCAAAATCAGCCGACTAGTAGCCGTACAACGTTGCCCAGTTGTGCCAAACGCTCCCCACACTGCACCATCGAGGGCAAGTTCTAAATCGGCATCTTCCATCACCACTTGAGCATTTTTACCACCCATTTCCAAACAGACACGTTTGTGAGTGCGGCCGCAAGTAGCGCCGACAAAAGCACCCGTTTCTGAAGAACCGGTAAACGATACTAAATCAACATTGGGATGCTCAACTAAAGCTTTCCCCGCCTCTTCTCCCACACCATGCACCAAGTTAATTACTCCTGGTGGTAAACCTGCTTGTTGAAAAATTTCAATCAATTTAGTTGCACAGGCGGAAGTATCTTCGGCAGGTTTGAGGATGACTGTATTGCCACACACCAAGGCTGGCATAGCTTTCCAGCAAGGAATTGCCACCGGAAAATTCCAGGGAGTGATTAAGGCACAGACTCCGATGGGCATCCGCACAGTCATGGCGAATTTATTGGACATTTCCGAGGGTGTGGTTTGCCCAAATAATCGCCTTCCTTCGCCAGCACTGTAAAAGGCGCAGTCAATACCTTCTTGGACATCTCCTCTAGCTTCCGTCAAGGATTTACCCATTTCTCGACTGATTAACTGGGCAAGTTCTTCTTTATGCTGAAGTAATATTTCCCCAACGCGAAAGATGTATTCTGCCCTCGCTGGGGCCGGGACTTTGCGCCAACTGTGGTAGGCTTTACGGGCGGCAGCTACCGCTGTATCTACATCTTTAACTTGAGAACGGGGAAATGTGGCCACCACTTCGGTTTTATCGGCAGGGTTGCGACGCTCTAGGGTTGTTTCCCCAACAGCACTCAACCATTGGCCATCTATATAATTGCGGCAAGATAGCGGAGTTGTCATTTTGAAAATCTCCGGCTGATGATCCACTGAAACTTGTGTATTAAGTTTGCTTGCTTTCTAGGTTATCCTCAAGTTTAGGAAATTGACGCGATAACCAAATATCGATATAAAAATTAAGGCACAAACGCCAATACCCCCACAGGAGAACCAGAACCACCACGTAACCTCAGAACTGCGATCGCTAGAGTAGTACCTTTAGGTGGCAGTTGATCCAAATTTGTCAGATTTTCTAACACAATGCGCGGTTGTTCTAAAACTAGACGATTAATCGCAAAACTGTTATCCTGTCCGGGGTCTACACCATGAGTATCAATTCCTACCCCAGCGATTTGCCGTTCATCGAGTAAAAATTGAGTTGCATCGCTGCCAAATCCGGGAAAGTGGGGAATCCCTTGAGCATCATGATTGAGGAATGCACTTTTATCCAACCACTTTTTTTGCCAACCAGTATTCAGTATAACTACGCAGCCACCAGAAATTTCACCGTATTCTGCTTCCCAAGCCAAAACATCAGCAATAGTCAGGGCATAATCAGAATTAACTGCTGTAACTTGACAAACATTTATAACCACCGCAGGTACAACCAAAGACTGGGCTGGGTATTGGTCAATTCCCACACCAGAACTATGAAAACTGTTAGGAGCGTTGATATGGGTAGCGCTATGTTCCCCCAAGGAGAAACGCCGCAGGTAATAGCCATCATTATTTAGTTCAGCCACAGTTTCAAATTCTACTGTGGGATCGCCAGACCATTGGGGAATATTTATGTCAATTACATGACTTAGGTGGATAACGCGTGTGTAGGTGATACTATTTTGACTTTGCGGTTGTATCATCCCAGCCTTCTATATTTATTTATACTCAAGGATTTTTTTATAAGGTGCGTAGGCGTAGCTCGTTGTGTACATCCTCTGGGTTGGGCTACGCCTACGCAAAGCTAGTACCACCATTACAACGTTTTCTAAACCTAATACCCTATACTAGAAGAAATAATCCCCCCAATTCCTGTAAGTTTTAGGTTATCAAGGGGGTTCAAATGTTGCAGCAAAAAATGAGTTGATCTTAGTTAACAACTATTAGGTTAATTTTTGGTTAAGTTTAGATTAAAATTAAATATCTCCAGAAATTAAATATGCGTTATCCAGAATTCTTGTAGAAATGTAGCAGTACTACGTTTCTACATTTTTTTACTCATATCTATATCTCTATTGTGTGATATCTACGTTGAGGGTTCTTGCTTTAGGGGAATCATTACAACAAACTCGGCGCCTTCTCCTGGTGCTGAAATACACTGGATCTTTCCACCGTGTTTTTGGACTATAATTTGGTAGCTAATTGATAATCCCATACCCGTGCCCTTACCCACAGGTTTTGTCGTGAAAAAGGGGTCAAATATGCGTTTGCGTACTTCCTTAGTCATGCCTGGGCCATTGTCAGCAATTCTAATGATTACATGGTCTTCTTGAATGAGGCTGCGAATGCGAATTGTGGGTATGAAGCATTGGGCACTTGTACTGAGCGACTTGCCCTCTTGGTAGTCGAAGGGAGTCGAAGTATTGGGCATTGGGCATTGGGTATTGGATATTAGGTATTTGGAAAACTTTTCCCCAGTCCCCGCCTCCTTTTCTAAAACATCGATCGCATTTGTCAACAGATTTATAAACACCTGATTCATCTGTCCGGCGTGACAGACTACTGGTGGTAGATTGCCGTAGTCTCGAATTACTTGGATTTCGGGATGTCCTGGTTTGGCTTTCAGGCGATTTTGCAACAGCAGCAAAGTGCTATCCATACCTTCATGAATATTCACTGCCTTTGTACCGTCTTCATCAAGGCGAGAAAAATTGCGTAAAGATAGGACAATCTGCCGAATGCGCTCGGCTCCCATCTTCATAGACTCCAGGATTTTCGGTAAATCTTGCTTGAGAAAGTCTAAATCAATGGTATCGATTTGTTGGTTAATCTCTGGTGTTGGTGGGCAGTAGCTCTGTTGATAAAGTTCTACTAAGTGCAGCAAATCCTTAGTATATTCACGGGCGTGGCTAATATTGCCGTAGATAAAATTGACGGGATTATTGATTTCGTGAGCAATACCTGCAACCAATTGTCCTAAACTGGACATTTTTTCAGTTTGAATCAGTTGCGCTTGAGTTTGTTGAAGTTCTAGAAGGGCTGCTTCTAGTTGTTGGGCTTTGTCTTGAGCAGTTTGGGCAGTGATACGACTTTGGGTGTAAAGTTTGGCTTGGTCAATGGCGATTGCTAATTGAACTGTAACTGCTTGTAATAATTCTACTTCGTTGTCCAGCCAAGGCCGCAAGCCACTACAATAACCACAGCTAAATGCACCAATTTCTCCAGATTGAGTGTGTACAGGCAGCGACATAAAGGCAGTGAAACCAAAATTCTGCAAAAACTGTCGTGCTATGGAATCGCCCACAGTCTCGACATCATTAATGCGGATGATTTCTCCATTCAAAGTTTTGTCTGCGATTAATTCGATTTCGGCATTAGTTGCTTGGTCGTTAAGCAGACAGGGTAAAAAAGAACTTTTCGCCTCATATACTCTTTCCCAGTATGGTACATCAGTATCTTGCCGATACCAAAAGAAGGCGCAGCGATCGATTTGGAATAAGTTATGAATCTCCTGGACTGCCGTTTCCATAATGTGATTGAGATCCAAAGAAGCTCGAATCTGATTAGAAAGACGATTGAGTAGTGCTTCTCGCTGGACGCTTTCTCTAAGTGAAATTTCTGCCTGTTTGCGCTTGATGCCAATGGCAATCTCTTGGGCAGCAAATTCCAATGCTGTGAAAGTTGATTCTGTCACTGTTTGGCGGGCAAACATGGCTATCACCCCTACAATTTCATCTTCAACAATTAAGGGATAGCCAGCGAAGGCGACCATACCCTCTCGCTGTGCCCACTCTTTGTTACCAACGCGGGGATCTGTCTGCACAGAATTAGTTAAGTGGGGTTTGCTCTCTTCGGCAATCAAACCAATTTTGAATTGACCGACTGGCACACATTTATGGGGCCCATTAATATGGGTGTACATCCCAGAACTGACTTGCAACTCCAATACGTTGTCTTGTTTGTTCAGCGTCCAGATGCGAGCAAAGGCTGCATCAAGATGTTCAACTAAGGCGTCAGTGCAGCGATGCATCATATTCTGTAAGCTGTCACTCTGAGTCAAAGCCGCATCTACATCGGCACGAAAATTTGCTAAACGCGCTCGTTCTGCTAGAGCTACCTCTGCTTCTTTACGATCGGTAGTGTCATAGCAAATACCAACGAAGTACAAAACATTGCCATTAGCGTCTTTAATCGCAGATGAGTTGCTTGTATGCCATCGCCAACTACCATTTTTGTGTTTGACTCGATATTCAATTGCCTCTTGTTTCTTGCCTGTTGTCAAAATTCTTTGGAAATAATTGGCACAGATATGCACATCGTCAGGATGTATAAACGGAATAAAAGATTTGCCTTCAACCTCTGCAATCTCATGCCCAAAAATCTCAGTCCAGTTAGGAGAAACGTAGGAAAATATCCCTTCAAGTGTCAGCGCAAAAATAACGTTGTTGGCGTTTTCCACAATGCTGCGGAACTTGGCATCGCTTTCCATTAAGGCTGCTTGGATGTTGTCGCTGGTGTCACGGATCAGAACTATGATTTGCTGGTCTGTTAATGGTAATAACCTAGCTGCAAAATTCTTATTTTCTTCTGGTAAAGGTAAGGTATATTCACAACTGACTTCATATTGAGTTTCAAGTACTTGATTTATTGCTTGATGGAAGCGATCGCCTACAGCAGTCGGGAAGCATTCTCGCAAACTCTTGCCCTGATAATCTTCTGGTAATGAAATATATAAACTCTCCATCTTCCCTGGCATGTAATCCAGAATACTTCCATCAGCATTAAGGCGGAAGTATGAATCAGGAAGTACTTGCAAAATCGCTGCAAATTCTGATGTTTTTTGGCGTAACTGTGCTTCAACTGCTTGGTGTTTGGTAATTTCAGCTTGCAGTTGCTCTAATGCTTTTGCTAATTCTGTTGCCCGTTCTCTATCTGTAATTTTACGTAAGTCACGAGAAAAATTTGTAGATAGTGAGCAGATATCTGTTAGGGAAGGTTGACTTATCCCTATCGGCACTTCTGTTAGATCAATACAATAACTGATGTAACCGACAAAGCTACCATCTGCTGCAAATCGTGGCGCGGCTGTATCTAAAATCCAGCGATATTCACCATCAGCTCGACGCAGGCGATATTGCCTCTGGAAGGAATCATGCGTCGCAAATGCTCTTAGGTATATATCTTCGCCTCGCTGTCTATCTTCTGGATGGACGCTGCTAGTCCAAATATTGCCTATTTCCTCTTCTTGTGCAGATGCAGATGCGGCTGTTGTTAAGTGTGTTCCAGTAAATTTCAGCCAATTAGAATTGAAGTAACAGTAAAGCGCATTGTATCCAGACATCCAAATCATCAGAGGAGCAATATCCGCCTGCTGGCAAAATACTTTTTCATCCTGTTGTATTTTTTCCTCTTCAACTATGATTTGTTTAACGTAGCTCTGCACCTTTTTAGAAAACATTTTTGCCTGCCTGCTCTGCCTAAATTATTAAGGTAATATGCTGAAAATACAATTTCTTAATACATGGATATAATCTTGTTTATGCAAACCTGCTAACGATCTTAATACTTTATTTATTTTTATATATGCAGAAATTCCTCTTTTCTTGTAAATAAATTGAAAAAATGCTGAAGTTATCATTAAGATTAACTTCAGCATTTTTGGGGAAAATTAAGCTTTCCAAGTATTAGGGAAGTTGTTTAACTTTGCTTCTTCTTAAAATCACCTATAAATTCATCTTAACTATGTGATTGCATTGCTCAAAAACCTAATTTAGCTTTACGGAAACTACTTGATTTGTGAAGATTTGAGGTGTCTAGATCCCCGACTTCTTTAAGAAATCGGGGATCTAACTTTTCACGAATGATTTACGACTGCTATATAACGGTTCCCGCATAGGTAAGCTACAGAGAGAAATTAATTAACCACAGATGAACACAGGTAGGTTAGCACAGCTATGCTATATCCTACCTGTGTACCTTACTCAAATGAAAATCGCTACAAATATAACTTAAATGGTAATAAAATCTATTGCAGTAATCAAACTTGAATTGGCACCCGTTAAGGATGCCAGAGTTTCAGTACCGAACTTAATCAGGGTATTCCAGTAGCAGGGGTAGATATAGCCTAGCTGATATGAGTGGCATTCCTAATGTGACAGTAAATTTCCCCCAAAATAGATTAAATCAAGATAAAATCGGCTGAAGTCAGCAGACTATAATTAACGCCATTGAGGGTTGCCAACAACTCATTGTTACTCGTCAAATAAATTAGCGTATTACTACCAGAAGCAACCACTGTGAGTTGTCCAAAGCTTAAACTCGACAAACCCACTAAATCAGTCCCATCTTGAAAATCGGTAATCGTGTCGCTACCTTCGCCACTAGCAAGAACAAAGACATCAGCACCACTCCCACCGATTAGTTGATCGTTACCCAGACCTCCTCTGAGAGTATCATTGCCAGACTTTGAGCGCAGTTCGCCAGGTTTCGACCTTTTGAGCGGAGCTTGTCGCTAGCAGTTCCCCAAGAGGCTTTTCGAGTTGCCAATTCAACTTCAAAAGCAACGCCTCAAGGGTAGGGGTAGTCAGGTCGGTTCGCTGGTACACCACCTGCAACTGCTGAGTTCCCTAGAGTATGGCGGTGATGTCTTCATAGAAAATTCACAATCTTAAAGATTTTCATCCCAAATCAATATTTATTAGGACTTACGCATTGACAGGAAAGACCAAATATGGAGCATTTGAAAACCACATCTGTCGTAGGGGCATAAGCAATGCTGTGCCCATAGGGTGCAGGTCTATTTACCATCAATAATTAATAAAAGCCTGAAACGAGCTATTTTGGTAAATCCATACCATGATTAATTTGTAGAGTGCGTGAGTCCTATTTATTTTTTATTTTTTTTAGCAAAGCCAGATTTTTCAAAATTGTCTTGGTGGGTTAAAAAGGACTGGGGATATTAAGGAGACACAAGGACTAATGCTCAATGCTCAATGCCCAGTCCCTTTATGTTACCCGAATTCCTGGCGATCGCGTTTTATATGTTATAAAGCTCACAGAAATTAATGTTAGGCGGAAACTATTTTATGGAACCAGATCAACTGGGCCGTTTTAAGGAGTACGGCGAATTCATCGTCCGAAAGATAGATTCTGTGCCCCAGTACCCTTCTAAACAAGAAGATTGGATTCCAGCTAGTCTTGATGACTGTCTTCTTCGTTTGCGATCAGCTGCCCAGAAAACTGTAGACCTGGCAACTTCGCCTGTCAAAATTGGGGTAATGGGGGAATTTAGTAGTGGAAAAACCTTACTTTTAGGCAGTCTAATTGGATATGCAGATGCTTTGCCAGTCAGTGAAAACCCCACTACCGGTAATGTTACCGCCATACACATTATCCCGCAAGACGATTTTGCAACAACACAATTAAGTAACTTTACAGTAGAGTATCTTTCTCATGAAGGAGTACATGAGTGTTTACGCTTCATGCTAGGGGAAGCCAATAAACGAACAACAGCAGCAGGGCTTCCTCCGATACCAGTATCGAAACTCAACTCTGGCAACGATATTATTAGCTGGTGTGAAGAAGCATGGAATAGCAGTAACAATTTAGAGCTACGTTATTTACTCCGGGAGTTGGTACTATTCCTACGGGCTTATCAAGCTTATGGGGAAGTTATGTGTGGTGGGCACTATCAAATTGATGCTATCACTGCTCGTCAGGGGCTACAGCTGGTCGAGCAGCCAATGGCAATCCAAACTCTGAAATTTGAGGATCTACCTCCAGCGCATATCCGATTACCGAGTCCACCCCAGAGGCTACCAACAAAGTTATTGCAAAACAGTTTCCCACTGATCCGCCGCGTAGATATCGATGTGAAAATCTCACGGGAAATTTGGGATTTTGCAGATGCAGCTAAATTTATTCTCATCGACTTTCCGGGATTGGGGGCTGCTAATTCGGGAGCTAGAGATACCTTTTTGTCACTGCGAGAATTGGCAGAAGTACAGACAATTTTAGTATTGCTAAATGGTAAATCTCCTGGAAGCGATCGCGCCAATAAAATCTTCACCATGATGCAGCAGCAGCGACCGGGACAAGACCTGAAAGATTTAATTCTCGTCGGTGTGGGTCGTTTCGATCAACTACCTCTAGATAGCGAGGGTGGTGAAAGAGAACTTGACCAATTGATTGAAGATAGCTCATATTTGCAGGAAGAAACGGTTTTCCAAAAACTCAAAGTTCTGCAAACTACCATTGATGGCGCACAAGCGTTTACAACCCAAAAAGACCGCATCGTTTTACTATCGCCACTATTGGGATTGGCTGAATTAGCAAAACGTTCTAGTAGCGTGAAAGCCGGCTCACCAGAGTTTTTGGCTAACTTAGACTATCCTGATTACCTAGATCGGTCTAAACGGCTACAAGAGAAATGGGAGCTATTAAGTAAACATTTGCTAGAATCTGATACCCGTAGCTATTTGGGCAGACAGTTGGGTTACTTTGTTCAAGATGGCGGACTTAGTAAGCTGCGGGAATTGATTCAAACTCATGTAGCTACTCATGGTTTGAAGCAACTGCATGAAGATACTAAAAGAGCTGCTGATGTGGTGAGTCAGCAACAAGATTACTTGAAAGACATCATAGATGAAATTCACGAGCAAGGCATCCCCACAGGCGATAGTCCCGCTTTTATCGAATTGCGTTTTTTGGTCGAAAGCTTAGATAAAATCTACAGAAATTTCCAAAAAGATATCGGCAAAGAACTACTCAAAGATCGGCGCGGTGTTGTTGTCAGCGATGTAGTAAAAGACGAACTTACCTTTAGAATCCTCAATTGGAACCAGTGGACTTTACTTTTCAACAAAGCCAATAATGGAGCGATCGCTCTGGCAGAATCTAAAGGTGCAGCCGGTAAATTATTCGATCGGGGAAACCGCGTAAATACTTCAATTCCGACTAAAAGTGATGATTTTTATCCAGTATTTGAAAAAACCGTTAAAGAAGTAGAAGATTTTGCCCGCGATCGCATTCATCAAGCCGTGGTAGATTTATTAAATCAATTATCGAATTATATCGCCCCAGAACGCGAACAATTGCAGGCATTTTTCCACCCAGAAATGGAGCGAGAAATCGAAGAAAAATTTGGTTTTGAAGATGCGGATCTCTTTTACAAATTATTACTAGGATGCGAACCTAACGAATGGAAAGAAGCAATTATCGCTGAAATCAGTAGTAAAGACAAAACCGTTGCACCTGAGATTATTTTTCCTTTAGCACGCCAAGACGATAAACACAACGTTGGTCAAATCTTTGATTGGGCACCAGAGAAAAGCCAAGGCTTACCCAGATCGAGCAATCACCAACTTTTAGTACTGCGACTGCGAGATGAAATTACTGCTAGTGCCAGCCTGCATCTTGTGCAGTATGTTAGCGAAGTTAATCAGCAAATTAATTCTGAACTAGAAGGCATTTTGGATCAAATTATTCCGAGTCTGCAAAACCTTTCAAAAAAAGAAACTTTGCTAAGATATTTGGCAGCTGGAGAATTGCCATCTGAGATCCAAATTCCTACTTGGTTGCAAATTATTTCAGAAATCGCCGCAGTTTCTCACTCAGATGATTTGGATTTGAGATGACGCGATCGCGTAGAGATATGAGGATGTATTTGTGAGACGTGATGCGATTTTTTATACAATTTTCAAGCGTGTCCCAGGATTGTTTTTTGAGTTAGTAGAACAGCCACCAACAGAAGCTGCTAGCTATCGCTTTGAATCAGTTGAGGTTAAAGAACCAACATTTCGGATTGATGGGGTATTTTTACCTCCACCGGATGCAACATCTCAGACGATCTTTTTTGCTGAGGTACAATTCCAAAGAGATGAGTTACTGTACCATCGCTTTTTCTCCGAATCCATGCTGTATATGTATCGTAATCCGTCGCTTTACGATGACTGGTACGGGGTAATTATTTTACAATCTCGCAGCTTGGAACCAGAAAACACCACTATTCATAGATCGTTACTGAACAGTTCCCAAGTACAACGGATTTATTTAGATGAGTTAGGTAGTCCTGATGAGCAAAAAGTAGGTATCAGTTTGATGCAGTTGACTATTGCCTCAGAGACTCAAATGGTTCAAGAAGCGAAACGTTTAATTGAGCGGGTGCAACAAGAACAGATAACTGTCTTGGCTAAGAAGGAGATAATAGATGTAATCACAACAATCGCAGTTTATAAATTTGCAAACTTAAGTCGTGAAGAGGTAGAAGAAATGTTAGGAGTTAAGTTAGAAGAAACTAGGGTTTATAAAGAAGCTAAACAAGAGGGATTAGAACTAGGACTACAACAAGGGCTACAACAAGGGCTACAACAAGGGCTACAACAAGGACTACAACAAGGACGAGAACTAGCAAAACTTGAACTTGTACCTCAATTATTAGCTACTGGTATGTCGATGGGAGATGTTGCCCAATTACTTAATTTAACCATCGAACAAGTAAGGCTTGCAGCTGAGTAATCACAACAATTACTGATTATAAATTTGCAAACTTAAATAGTGAAGAGGTAGAGCGATGTTTGAAATTAAGTTACAAGAAACTAGGGCTTATCAAGAAGCTAAAGAAGAAGGACTAAAACAAGCACTAGAAGAAATACGAGAAAAAGGACGAGAACAAGCAAAACTTAAACTTATACCTCGGTTCTTAGCTTATGTATTTCTATATAACAGGTTGCCCAGTTACTTGATTTAACTATCAAACAAGTCGAACAAGTAAGACTTGCAACTGAGCAAGAATCTTTAACATCAACTCAGTAACTGCCGTAATTTTCATAGCGATGCCTAGTTTAAGCTATACCTACGTCCTTTCTATATATAGCGATTCCCAATTGCATGGAATACAGACCTAACAAGAACAGGCCCTTTCCTTCTAACGTTGGGGAGTAAGATTCAAAGCCTCTCTCCTTTTAGGAGAGAGGTCAAAACTGTGTACTGCACCCAAGCGAGAACCGCTATAAAAGCGTAGGCATAGCTAGCCGTAGATATCGCACCAAATAAAAAAGCTAGTGCTAAAGAGAATCAGTGGTACAAAACCAAAGATGAAAAGTCTTTACCACAAGGATTCTCTAAATTTGTAATTTTATGATACAACATTACAGTTTTTAGCCAGCTATAAGACAAACAATAGAAAGTGATACTATAATGAACCCTTTTCAACTCAATAAATATAGCAATCGCGAACCAAGCGAGAAACAACAAAAAAGATTTCCGGGATGGTTTGCTTTAGATTTTGGTACGTCGAATTCGACAGTGACACTTTTCGATCCAATTGAAGTACCGATCGCAGAAATTTTACCTAAAGAACAAGAAATGCGGTTGCGCGATCGCTTATCACAATGGCTAAGTTCTCCCGCCTCAGTCGCTTTACCAGATGTCAGCGCTGATGATTGGGAAAAGTTTATCGTAGAAATTAGCAAAAACCTGGAGATAGAACCAAGAAGATTAAGTGAAGTATTTGAAAGTGATAATAAAGAGCGATTTTTGGAAGCAATTCGCCAAATTGAACTTTCTTTAGGAAACAGTGAGAGATTCCGCCGGGCTGTCAGCAAAAAACTTTACCAAATTTATCATGAGGTGTTCCGCGTCCCTACCCTAGAGTCGCAAAATCTGATCCCAGTTGTGTTGGATATTGATCGCCGCGATACGGAAATTCCTAGCGAGTCGGAAATTTCCCACTTAGGGGATTTAAAACTGCGGATGGGAAGGGAAGCTAGAGATAACAGAAAAAAAGCGATCGCTCAAGGTACAAGCGGTTCTTTAAAGGAAATTATCAGCAGGTTTCACCATTCACCCAAACGCTATTTTGGTCAGCAGCGATCGTTTTCAGTTATTTTAGATGGCGAAGAAGAAACAATTACCGCCAACCAACTAATCCAATCTGCTTGGGCGCATTTAATCGAGTTAACTGAAGACTACCGCCAACACGCACAACGCAGATTTTCTGAAGGAGATTTTTTAACAGCAGTTGTCACCTACCCAACAGTCGCCCCACCAGTTGTTCGTAAGGAAGTTAGAGAACTGGTTGAGCAGTTAGGAATCGATGATGTGCAAACTGCTTATGATGAAGCCGTTTCTGTGGCAATATTCTTTTTATGGCGAGAATTTGGCGGTAATCTCAACATTGGGATTGAATCATTCAAAACCCGTTGTCGCCAAGTAGGAAACAAATGGTCACAAAATGTCCTCGTCTTGGATATTGGCGGCGGAACCACAGACTTAGCTCTAATTGAACTGACTTTGGAAGACAAAACCCCAGCTTTTGCTGATTACGAAGAACGTGGTTTAGGAGGACGTTATTATAAACTTACCCCCAAACTATTAGGTTCATCTGGTCATTTACAGCTAGGCGGTGAGTTAATTACATTGCGAATCTTGAGATTATTAAAAGTTGCGATCGCAGACTTTTTGTTGACAGCAGTAACAATAGGCGAACTAGAAAACGAAAAACTAGAAGATTTAATTAATTCAGAGTTAAACGAGCGCTTTTTAGAACAAGGCAAATTTAAAACTGGCAGTCTTTTAAAATGTCTGGATAGAGAGAATCCAGAAGGCGATATTGCTTACAAAGATGCCCTAGATACTGCCGAGAAAGTATTGCCGACTCGTTGGCAACAAGCACCTCAACGTCTGCAATCTTTTTATATTCTCTGGGAATATGCAGAAACAGCTAAACTTAAACTTGGGCAAAAGCCAACAGCAGATAATTCTCTATTAACCTTCACACTTTCTGAGCAGCAAATTTCCGAATTGCTCACCCAAAGCGCCATTAAATTGCAAGTCAAAGATCCAAATAACATCTGCGTCACCCTAGACAACCATCAATTTGAACGAGCCGCCGCTTCGGGAATTAAAGAAGCGATCGGGATTGCCCAAGGATTAATGGAAAGTCGTTTGCGTCGCGATGATCTCACCAAAGATTCTTGGAATTCCCAAAAAGTTGATTGGTTAATTTTGTCTGGTAAAACTTGTAATTTAGACGTAGTGCAGCGCCAAATTTATCAAGAATTTAGTAAGTCTCCATATTTTGTCTGGAATCCTGAACGGATTACCTTTGTGTTGGAATTTACCAAGTTAGCCACCTCCGCCGGTGCTTGCTATGCCGAAAAACTACGAAGATTGAGATTCGATCCAGAAGAGTCTAAAAGCTTGCTACGTAAGGGAGCCAACCAGCTAGAAATTGATGTCAAAAACCTGTTTTATTATTTACCCTGCAACTTCAAACGCAAAACCCAAAGCAACGATTTACTAACTATATTCAAAGCTGGACAAGAACTCTATCAACTCGCACCTTGGGAAACTGTTGCTAAAGTTCGTACTCATTGGCAAGGCATACAATTAACTAATATTATCTACCGTCAGGATTACGAAGAAGGAGATTTACGACTTTGGGGAAGCTTTGATGGCAAAAACCTGATGAATCAACTGGAAATGCCAGAAGTAGAATTTCTGAAAAAAATCAAAGTCCAGTTTGAGATTGACCAAACCCTAGAATTTAACGTATTGCTTTGTCAAGGAAATCCCCATTATTTAATTGACATTTCTGGTATTGATTTAGAATCGGTAGTTTCAGAAACTTCAGCCTTATTTGCTGATGGTAAATTAAACTGGAATATTGCTGTAGAACGCTTCAATAAAGACTTAAATGATGGTGATATTGCCGTCAATGTTATTGAGTCAGCAACTGTCGATCAACCAGATGCCTATCATCTTGTATTTGAAGTCGGAAATGATGGTAGTAAAACGTTTCATAAATTTCACTATTTGCGCGATGGGGTGACGCAACCAGGAATTGGGTTAATTAGTAATCCTTTACCTCCCTTTCCGCAAACTGGACAGCACACTTTCTATGTTTATCAAACAGATGCTGAAACCAACAGCAAAAAATGGATACGAATTGGCGCACTCAGTAAACCAGATGTAACCACAGATTACCCTTGCCAATATCGTGTAACTCTCGACGATCGAGGTATTCTAAGGATGCACGCTGGCGAAGTGCCTTACTGGACATCACAAAATCAAGAATGCTTGATGGAAGAAGGATGCGTTTATCGTGCTGAATTAGAGTTGCAACCTAATGAAGTTGATAAAGAACGCGATCCCTTTTGCGGCATACATTAACTCTTGCATTAAACCTTTGCGTTCCTCTGTGTTGAAAAAATTAATATTTTTAAACAAAAAGGGGCGCAGAGGTTTGCCAAGCTTAATTTGCTACGAATCACATACAGGTAATATTTGGAGGTGATATTCATGCAGCACTTGCGTCAATTATTAGAAATAGAAAACTCGGAGTTAGCTCGGTTACTGCGGTTTAGTCTGTATGGACTAGAGGCTAATCTGAATCAGGCTCGCACAGAGTTACCACTAGATCCAGGATCTAAAATATGTGATGAGGTGCTGCAAGAACTTCATAGCCTATTGGAACCTTCACCCCCACAGCAAAATACTGGTTGGGAAGATGCGCCAGATGAGTTAAAACTAAGTCACCTCCGAGAAGCTTTCGATTCTGACTCAGAACTTAGTTATTATCTGGGTAATTCCCAACTGCAAAGCCAAACAGATTCTGATTTGTGGAATGAAATTCAACGTAAACTGCTACGACTACCAGAGGATTTAGCTGCAACTTGGCAACAGCGCACTTTAGATTTAGCTCAAGAAGTTGGTGCGATCGCAGATAATTCTAACCTTTATCAACTTCCCTTTATCCGTGATGAAATTATCTACCCTGGTCTTAGTGGTACTGTTCAAACTCAGGGATTAAGCTTGTATCAACAACCACTTTCAAATCATCTAGTTACTCAGGGTAATGCATCTGATTTACCAGCAGCATTCCTATTTTTATATATGAATTTTATCGAAATAGACCCAGATTTACATCATGCTTTAAAGAGCGTTTTTAGCTTCGATGTCATTTCCTTACACTCCAAACCAGAACAACGCGATCAATATATTGATGCTTTAAGCGATCGCTTCCAACGCACCCAAAAAGCTGAGAAAAACACTGATGCTCTGTCAATTCTGCGTGCCTGGATTGACATGGACGAGGCAATACATTCACTAGTATTCGTACCACCGGCTGAACGCTATTCTTGGTGGGGAAAGCTACAACATGAATCACGGCGCATTTTGAAGAAAGTTGCTGATGAAGCGATTAATGCAGGTAATGAAGTGCGAATTCGGCAATTATCGGGACTTTATGCAGATATCTGTGCTTTATCCAAGGATGACTTACAACTAGACTGTGGTGGTATTCCTGGCGAAGTCTTAACTTGTCTTCGAGTTTATGCGCGAATTAATCAAGAAGAATCTCCAGGTCGTGTAATATTTCGCTCATCACGGTAGTTGCTGGCGAGTTTTTTAATTCTTGAGATTACGAGGCAAGGCAGACAATTTTACTAATCCTCGCCTTGCCTCATAATCTAATGAAGGTAAAAACGTTTAAACCTAAAGGATGCCCCAGAAGTGTAAAATCCCTTGACCAGAAAACACTTCAAGCGCAACAGCAGATAAAAAACCGATCATTGCAAAACGACCGTTCCAGTTTTCGCTCTGAGGAGTGAAGCCCCAGCGCAAAGCATTAGGATCTTCTGAAACCGAAGGCGTAGTCTTCTTAACGTTTGCCATAAAAAATACTCCGAGCTTTTATGTTGTAACAGTTATAACTGCCTGTAAAGTAATGTAACAGACTTTTACGAAATTGCAACATAAACTCAAAGCAAAATTCTTTCCCATAAATAAGGGTGGGTAATCCCTACTGGCTGGCAGATTAATATCTATACCATAACCAAATAAGTAATATTAATAGTGCAGTTGAGATACAGCAATGAATATTGACTTACTGGGATATCGTCAGAAAGTAGGCATGGGTCAAGTACAGGTCGCTAATACACTGGGCATTTCCCATGAAGAAGTTTGTCTTTATGAGCAGAAGCCTGAAACAGTTCCAATGGGACTTTTAATAAAATGGCTGCAAATATTGGGGGTTGACTTTGCTACAGCCATGTCACCACCAACACCATCACTCAAAGGAATTGATCCAGGAACTCCATACACTGAACTTTATCGCAAACTAAATTTACTAAATCAGTACATTGATGCTACTCTTCCTGTAGACAAACTAGATATACCAACATCACCAGCTACACCACATGATTTCCAGCAGCAGCTTAAGCTTTATAAACAAAAGCCTAATGTTGTTTTGACTGGAGGCTTTGATGCTGGTAAATCACACATGGCAAACGCTTTGTTGGGAAGTAAAAATTTGCCAGTTGGTTATCAGCCAGCAACAAGAGTAATTACATTTGTTCGTCATATAGAAGACCGTCCCAAATGGTGCAAAGAAGATGTATTGATTGTTAATGAGGATTTTTGGCTAAAAGATGATAAAGGTAAGCAAATCATTGATTTACTACTTTTAGATGATCAAGAACGTTGTGAGAAATATTGTGTACACGCAGGCAGCTTCGATACCTTGCAAAAATATGGAGTACATGGAGAATATGAGGATATAGCGGCTCATGCAGCTGTGGTCTATATTAACTCACCTCTGCTACAAGCCTGCAACTTGATAGACCTTCCCGGCTTCTCAGATCAGCCAGATGAAGCATCCAAGGATGTAGAGAAGGCTAATAGTGCAGCAAAGATAGCCGATGTAGTGCTGTATGCTTCGCCAGCCAAAGGACATATTAATGCTCAAGATATGAGACGCATTAGCAATTTACTCGATTCACTTCCTGCACGAGAGAATGAATGCAGTAATTTTCCAACACTGGGTAATCTATTTATTATAGCTACTCATGCTGATCCGAGTATATCTGATCATCAACTTAAAGAAATCCTATACAAAGCTGCACAAAGGCTCTATAAGCAACTCAATGAAGGAATATTTGAAGAACGTAGAAATCTGACAAATCGCGCTATTACTCAAGAAGATTTGCAAACAAGATTTTTCACGTTTTGGTCAGAAAGACCTGATAGATGTCAACAGCTATTTGATGATTTTACTAAATTACTAAGTGAATATCTTCCTCAAGCGCATCTCTGCCGTGTTGAGCGGGAAATCAATTCAATTAGGAATGATAACACAGAAAAGTACGCTAAACAAATTGAAGCTTTATCAAAGAACTCTTGCTGATATAGATTTACGGCGCAAACAACTACAAGTACTAGAAGAGAATGAAGAAACTCGTAAAAAAGAAACTCAGCAGAAACGCAATAAAGTATATCAATGTATCCGTGAATTTCAAAAAGACAGTATAACTTCCTTTCAAAGGTATAGAGAGCAACTACTAACTGTCGATGCTGTAGAAGATATTATTCGCAATCAATACGACGATAAAAAAGAGGCAAAAGAATCTATTTTTGGTTATCTGGTGGAAAAACTTCAATACGAGATGAAACAGATTATCAAAATAAAGTCTGAGAAATTAACATCTGAGGTAGAAACTTTTCTTGGTTCATATCAAGAGGCTTTACTTAAACTGCCAAATTTAGATATATCTATGGAGATACCCTTCGATGCTAAAGGAGCTTTTATAGGCGGACTTACAGGACTAACTAGCATTGGTGCTTTATCTGCTTGGGCGGCAGCACTCGGAAATCTTGGCGGTTATATTTTAGTAGCTAAGTTAGTTAGTCTTTTGTCTGCACTTGGCATTAGTATTGGTGGTGGAACTGCTGCGGTAATTTCCTTTGTAGCGGCTATTGGTGGCCCTATAGTACTTGGTTTAGGTCTAGCTGCTGCATTAGCTTTCAGTGTGTGGAACTTATTTGGAGAATCTTGGCAGAAGCGTTTAGCCAAGGAAACTGTTAAATATTTTGAAGAACAGCGTGTGAGTAATAAGTTTACAGATGGAATTGATCAGTTTTGGCAAGATACAACTAAGAGCTTTGAAAAAGGTGCTAATGCAGTAGAGGCAGACTGGAAGAAATATATTGAACACTTACGTGAGATAACTTCACCTACGATAGCATCAAAATATCGCATTGAAGAGATTATCAAAATATTGGAGGCTGGTCAGAATTTTTTTGCCGAAATTCCTTGGAAAAATATTAATTAGCAATGTTAAATAATAGTATGTTCTAACTCCGAGACACTATTGTTTTTTGGTAAGATATACCCTATAGTCATATACACTGTAAAGTCCTCTCAAGAGGACTTTTATTATTAATGACATTCATGGTTACATATAGTAGCTGAGGTGTAGTGCGGTGAGTTGGGTTTTAAGCTTAGAATTAAGTGATGAAGTCTACGCAGCATTGCAGCAGCAAGCCGAGGTTGCAGGCGTATCTCTTGCAGAATTGGTAGCTACTTCCATAGAACAGCAGTATGGTTCTCCAAGACGTGAAAAGTTGCAAGCTGAAACAGAGAAAGAAGTCGCTCGTCAACGTTTCCGAAGTCATGCTGGAAGCATTAACCTCGGTTACGCTACAGGAGCAGACAATGAAAGCATTGATGCTGATTTAGCCAGAGCATACAGTGATACTTCTGAGGAAACAAATTGAGTGCTTCTACTTGATACATCTGGGCTACTTTGCTATGTCCACAGTGGTGAACCAGAACATCAAAAAGCAGTTGAGTTTCTGGATAATGTTAGTGAAAGTTTAACTCATAGCTATGTTTTAGCAGAGTTTATTGCTCTAGCTCAAGTTCGTCGCTTTCCACGTATAACAGCACTAAATTTTATTATTGATTTGTTAGAAAATCCAGATATCGAGACGGTATGGATCAATGAGTTTTTACATCGAGAAGCTGTTAAACTTCTAATGGCTCGGCAAGATAAGACCTACTCTTTATGCAATGCTGTTAGCTTTGTGTTGATGCGTCAGCGTGGTGTCACCGAGGCATTAACCACCGATCGCCATTTTGAGCAGGAGGGCTTTCGACGTTTGTTATTACCCCAAGTGTGACGATTTCTAATTATGCTCAAAAGTCCTCTCCGATATCCTGGTGGTAAGTCGAAAGCAATAAATCAAATAGTTGAATATTTACCAGAGGGCTTTTCAGAATTTCGAGAACCTTTTGTGGGTGGTGGTTCTGTATTCATTTATTTAAGACAAAAGTTTCCCGATCTCAAAATTTGGATTAACGATTTAAACCGCGAACTATTCTTATTTTGGAAAGTTGCTCAATCCAATCTAGCTCAGTTAGTTAAAGAAATTCGCTATATTAAAGTGAAATATACAGATGGCAAATTACTCTTTGCAGAATTGACGAAGGTAAATATCAATAATTTATCTGATTTACAAAGAGCCGTTCGCTTTTTCGTCCTTAACAGAATTACTTTTTCTGGAACTGTAGAATCAGGTGGTTTTTCGCAAGAAGCTTTTCATAAGCGCTTTACTGATTCTTCAATAGAACGACTTGAAAAGTTAGAAAATATCTTATCAAAAAACGTCAAGATTACGAATTTAGATTATAGCCATCTATTGAAATCAGAGGGTAAAGATGTATTTTTATTTTTAGATCCACCATATTTTAGTGCTACAAAATCAAAACTATATGGTAAAGATGGTCACTTACACACTTCTTTTGAACATCAGAGATTTGCTGAAATTTTACAACAATGTCATCATCGCTGGCTAATTACCTATGACAACTCAACGCAAATTATAGAAAATTTTAAATGGGCTAATATTTCAGAGTGGGAATTACAGTACGGTATGAATAACTACAAACAAAGTGGTGCAGCTAAAGGAAAAGAGCTATTCATTACTAACTATGAAGTTCAACGGAATTTAGACAAAATCGCATCTTCTATTGCATAGTCCAGCAACCACGGTACTGCAAACTGCTGCGGTTCTTGAGGTGAATGAGTCCACTGCCAATCAATAGTTCGTTGCAATGCTTCATCTAACGGCACAATTTCCTTATATCCCAACTCTTGACGGATACGAGTTGAGTCTACAAACCAATCTTGCTCAGTATTACCAGGCAATTTCCACTCTGTCGATAACTGGCTTTTGGGTACGATAACCACTTTACCCTGCCATCCTGCTATTTTCCCGACTCTGGTGATGCGTTGAGCTTCGGTAAGTGCTTCGACATCAGCGACATGATAAATGCGACCAGTTGCGCGTTCGTTTATTGCTGCTAGTGCGATCGCATACGCTACATTTTCTACATAGCCGTAAGAGCCACGCCATCGAGCGATATTATCTTCCAAAACAATTGCAGGACGCTTATCATCCATCCGTTGAAGATAGGAATACAGGCGATGCAGGACATCTCTGGAACCATATACCATTGGCAGGCGTATAATCGTTGCGGGTAAGGTGGATGCCATCACTACTCGCTCTACTAGAATCTTTTCATAATCAATTGGCACAGCGATCGGTCTAGAGGGCATTTTCCGGTATGGATAGAGTTGCTGGCGGAGGGGCGAATCTTCCGTAAGTGGTACAGGCACAACATCAAATTCCTTACCCCAAAGCACATCGTATGCACGATACACATCCATACTGCTGATTACAACAACACGCTGGGCAATACCCTCAAATGTGTTCGTTAGAGTTAGTGCATCTTGTTCGTTATAAGCAATCATATCTACCACGACTTGAGGCGAAAGCTGCTTAAACTTGCTTTTCATCTCCAAAAGATGGAAGCGATCGCCCAAAATTTCCTGTACACCTGGTGGTAAGTTAGTTGTAGTTTTTCCCCGATGAAATATGCTCACTTCATGACCCATTGCAATCAGTTGACAGACTACAGGAGGGCCAATAAAATTTGTGCCACCAATGATGAGTATTTTCATTTTTGGTTTCCATCCATTACTGTTTATTGATATCAGGTTTTTTGCAGATTAAATAGATGCAGATGTTTTCAAAATGATACTGTCAATTAAACCGTAAGCTTTTGCTTCTTCGGTACTCATGAAAAAGTCCCGTTCAGAATCTAGTTGAATTTGCTCTAGCGATTTCCCAGTATTGGCAGCGAGTATTTTGTTCATTAATTGACGGAAATACAAAATTTCTTTGGCTGCAATTTCAATATCAGATGCTTTTCCCTGAGCGCCTCCTAATGGTTGATGAATCATAATTCGAGCATTTGGTAGAGCATATCTTTTATCCTTACTTCCAGCAGCAAGCAAGAATGATCCCATTGAAGCAGCAATACCGATGCATACAGTACATACTTCTGAACGAATTTGATTCATAGCATCGTAAATAGCCATTCCTGCTGTCACCGAACCTCCAGGACTGTTAATATACAATGTGATATCTTGCTCTGGATCTTCAGCATCAAGAAATAGCATTTGTGCAACTATGAGGTTTGCTGTCTCGTCTGTAACTTCATTTCGCAAAAATATAATTCGCTCTGCAAGTAAGCGGGAATAAATGTCTAATGCTCGTTCCCCTCTTTCTGATTGTTGAATAATCATTGGGATGCTGAGTTGAATTTGAGAATTCATATTTGATATCTCCAAGTAAGATAAAATTTTCATTAAAAACTATTTTTTTAATAAAATGCTTAGACTATTTTTGGAAGAAATTAGGATTTTTATAACTCCTCAAAGATTCCCATCTCACCAAGACGAATTGTAATAAGCTCAACGGACGTAATTGCTTTGTGAGGGCCATTCTGGGTATGAGCAGGCGTAAACCAAAATGTTCCTGCTTTGCATTCACATCCAGTAGTTTCAATCGTTCCCTTCAGGACATAAACATATTCATCGCAAGGATGGTAATGAACTGGAATCACTGTGCCAGCAATCATTTGTAGTTTATGAATTGAACCTTTTGGTACTGGTTCAGCTAATGGCAATAATTTTGTACCTGGAACAGGCTGAAACTCAAACCATGTTTCAGTTTCTGTGTCAACAAAAGTCTGTTTATTCATATTTAATTTTCCAAAAGCTCAATTTAATTTGGCTTGGCTAATATTTGTCAAACCATAAATGATCATGTTGCCAAGCTTTGAATTCCAATGTAGATATTGACGTGCAATATGTGGATTTCCATTTTAATTTGTGCAGAGTGTGGCTAATATTTGCGGTAGTTTTTCATGTAAACTGTAGTTCCATGCACCATTAAGAAAATAACTAAGAACGATACTATCTAATGCCTCATATCTACCAACTGGTATTAATGAGAATACGGTGCTGCGATTATTTGGTATTACTGTCTGCATCCCTGCCTTGGACTCATGCATAAATTTGCCTTGCCACGGTTGGGAAAGTTCCATTGGTTCATTCAGCTTGATGGCTTTTTGAATCAAATCTTTATGTTCGAGTAGAAGTTTCGTACCCCCAACTACGGGTTGGATTGTCCAGGTAACAACTGAAGGCTGGCACATCATACTGTCTTGCCAAGTGAACGCCAGCCGTCTTGGCTCATCAAGTTCAATTACCTGACAGTCTATTTCTCCCTTCAGCCCTGGCAGTGTCGAATGCACAAATCGGAATTTGTGTCCCAAACGCGGCTCAAAGTCGTTTTCCATTAACCATGCTGCTAATGCCTTGCGGTTAGTGAGTACCTGCCAAACCCGTTGGGGAGGATAAGGATAGAACACTTCCATATTCAATCGGAGCATCAATTTTCCTCCAAATAATTGCCAAGGGCATCGAGTTTTTCTTGCCAAAACTGCTCGTAATGAGCAATCCATTCAGATATCTGTTTCAATGGCTCCGGGTTTAGCCGATAGAAACGCTGTCGCCCTGCTTTTCGCATTTGCACTAAGCCTGCTTCGCAAAGAATCTGTAAGTGCTGAGAAATCGCTGGCAAACTCATGGCAAATGGTTGGGCTAGTTCTTTGACTGGTTGCTCACCACTACGTAACAGATCCAGTAGCGCCCTGCGTGTGGGATCTGCGATCGCCACAAAAACATCTGCACTGGCAGCAGGTCTACTCATTCCTATTAACCATATATTTAAGCAAACGCTTAACTATTTATAGAATACATAAGTAATTGCTTAAATGTCAACTCCTAAGAACAGCAAAAAGTTGGGCTTTTAGTTTCCCAAGCTTGGCTGCTACTTTCTCATTTTTCGGTAGGATGGCTCCCATACCTACAAAAACCTTAGCTATGGCAACTTCCCCAATCCCTGCTCAAGAATCTTCTGTTAATTGGTATATTCTGTTGCAACAATTAATAGATGGCCAATCTTTATCCCGTACTCAAGCTGCTGAATTGATGCAAGGTTGGCTCAGTGAAGCGGTTCCCCCAGAATTATCAGGGGCTATATTAACAGCGCTGAACTTTAGAGGCATTTCTGCCGACGAGTTGACCGGCATGGCTGAAGTATTACAATCTCAATGTTCGCCACTCAGCACTCAGCCCTCAGCACTTAGCACTGTAATAGATACCTGTGGCACTGGTGGAGATGGGTCATCAACCTTTAATATTTCTACAGCAGTTGCATTTGTTGCTGCTGCATCTGGTGTACCCGTTGCCAAACACGGCAATCGTTCCGCGTCAAGTCTCACCGGAAGTGCAGACGTATTGGAAGCCTTGGGTGTAAACTTAAGTGCCTCTAGTGAAAAGGTGCAAGCTGCACTACAAGAAGTCGGGATCACCTTCTTGTTTGCCCCTGGTTGGCATCCAGCACTCAAGGCGGTTGCGTCATTACGGCGGGCTTTGAAAGTGCGAACAATTTTTAATTTGCTCGGGCCGTTAGTAAATCCCTTGCGTCCAACTGGGCAGGTAGTGGGCTTATTTACTCCTAAACTTTTAGCAACTGTTGCCGAAGCTTTACAAAATTTGGGTAAGGAAAAGGCGATTGTGCTGCACGGGCGAGAAAAACTTGATGAGGCGGGGTTGGGAGATTTAACCGACTTGGCAGTATTATCGGAGGGAGAAGTGCAGTTAACTACGATTAATCCCCTAGATTTGGATTTAACGCCTGCTTCCATAGGTATGCTTCGGGGTGGAGATGTCCAAGAGAATGCACAAATTCTCAAGGCTGTACTCCAAGGTAAAGGAACTCAGGCACAACAAGATGCAGTTGCCTTAAATGCGTCGTTGGCACTGCAAGTAGCGGGTACGATCGCTTTCCTGGATCACGCCGAGGGAATTAAAATCGCTAAGGATATCCTACAAAGCGGGGCAGCTTGGACGAAGTTGGAGCAGCTAGTTGAGTTTCTGGGGAATTGATTTGCGATCGCAATTGCGGGCGAAATTCTATGACATTACGCTTAATGGTGACATCGTAGTTGCCAAAAAAGTCATGTCCTAGAAGTCCAGTTTCTAATTCCGCACCTGCGATCGCTACTGGTATTTTTTTCACTATTACCCCACCAACTGCCATCGAATTAACATAGCCCACAGGAAATTCTACAGCTCTGGAACTTGCGGTGTTTGCCTTAGCTTTTCCGACTGTGACGATTCCCAAAGCATCGGCCATCTCTTGGGTGATGACAGTACCACTCGCTCCCGTATCCACAATCATCTCAAATTGTTGCTGGCCATTGAAGGTGACTTCCACAATCGGCGTACCACCAATTCGCCTTTTTATCGGGGCTGCAAATACTGCTTCATCGGGAATCACCACTGCTGATGAGGGCAAACTTGGCTCTGGTGATAACGGTTTTGTTTCTCGTGGAGGTAAGGTGAACTTTGGTATAGTTTCTCCGTGGGGAACAACAACTACTACTTTATGAGGTACTTTAACTGCAACAGGGCGAGGATTAGCTTGCTGTTGGGCATATTTAACTTGGCGGCGATATTCCGTGATTTTGGTTTGAGCGATCGCAAATTCTGGGCTTTGTCGCCGTACTTTTTGCATCAGCGCGATCGCATCTTGGTACTGACTCGCCACCAATTTCCAATCATCTGGAGATTGAGCCGATTGGCTGATACTCCAAGCGCCAACAGCTTTGTCTCGTCCCATCTCAAAAAGACTTGGTTCACTTTCAAACGGATCTAGCGGCTGCGCTTCTGGGGTAGCTGCTGGTCTTACTGGTTCAACGCTAGGCTTGACTGGTGCTAGATCCCCAATTGGCGTAGGTTGCTCATCGCCACCAGTAGCGGTGTTCAGTTTGTCTTCACTACAGGCAACACACAAAACCGCTAGAGTGCTTGATACAAAAATTAGGGTTGCACGGGATAAAAAAGACTGAAGCATAATTAATTTTAACTGCCCAAGCTTTGTCAAATCCACTCCCGCTACTTTAATTCCCTTTTAATTTTAATTAACTATCTTAAAAACTCCCAATTGCTCAACTCATGAGATAATTAACAATCGCAGTATTAAGCAATGGGGAGTGGGGAATAGGGAATAGGCGATAAGAGTTTTCCCAATGACGCCACTTGCTACCCTTCGGGAACGCTAAAAGCGAACAAGTCGGGCATTGCCCGCCCAATGCACTGGCTCCCCAATGCCCCATGCCCAATCCCCAATTCTATCACCTATGCCCTTGACTGACTCAATACCAGCTTTACTTGTCCTAGCAGATGGAACCACTTATCGCGGTTGGTCTTTTGGTGCGACGGGAACCGCGATCGGAGAAGTGGTGTTCAACACTGGCATGACCGGCTATCAAGAAGTTTTGACTGACCCTAGTTACCGCGGTCAGATTGTGATTTTTACCTATCCTGAATTGGGGAATACTGGCGTCAATCTAGAAGATGAAGAATCAGATGGGCCCCAAGTGCGGGGTGCGATCGCCCGCAATATTTGTCACCATCCAAGTAACTGGCGATCGACACAATCTTTACCTGACTACTTCAAACAAAACCAAATACCAGGGATCTACGGCATTGATACCCGCGCCCTCACCCGCAAAATTCGGATGTTTGGAGCGATGAACGGTGGTATTTCTACAACCATTCTCGATGAAGCGGAATTGTTAGAACAGGTACAGGCAGCCCCGAACATGGCAGGATTGAATCTGGTTCGTGAAGTCACCACTTCAACGGCTTATGAATGGTCTGATCCCACAATTCCAGCTTGGGAATTTAACTCTGAGGCTAGAGAAAATCTTGAGAAAGCCTTTACCGTTGTTGCCCTTGACTTTGGCGTTAAACGTAATATCTTACGTCGCTTAGTAAGTTATGGTTGCCGGGTAATTGTTGTACCCGCTGATACACCACCAGAGGAAATTCTCAAATACAATCCAGATGGTGTGTTTCTTTCTAATGGGCCTGGCGACCCTGCTGCCGTCACTGAAGGGATTGCAACTGCCAAAGCACTCCTGTTAAGTGAAAAACCCATCTTTGGTATTTGTATGGGACACCAGATTTTAGGTCATGCACTAGGGGCAGAAACCTATAAACTCAAATTTGGTCATCGTGGTTTGAATCAGCCTGCCGGCTTACAACAACGGGTAGAAATTACCAGCCAAAATCATAGTTTTGCTATTGACCCAGATTCTTTACATACAGCAGTTGTAGAAATCAGCCACCTAAACTTAAATGATCGCACCATTGCCGGGGTACGTCACAAATCTCTACCTGTGTTCTCCGTACAGTATCACCCAGAAGCTAGTCCTGGCCCTCACGATGCTGATTACTTGTTTGAGCAATTTGTTCAAGCCATGCGAACAGCACGTCAACTCGTGGCAGAGGTGAAGTAAAAATAGGGTAATAGGGCATGGAGCATGGAGCATGAGACATGGGGTATGAGAAATGGGGACTAGTTAGGGACTAGGAAAAAGTTTTCCAATCCCCAATCCCCAATCCCCTATTCCAACAGATTGTAGACAATTTGCTCAAAAACCATCTATACTTGAGCGTTCACTTTAACTTATGAGGAGGGAATTATTGCTGAATCACTGAATCTAACCGTTAGCCTGAGGGGCACTCGTGAAGTCCGGGATAACTGTCAGCTATTCCGCCTCACAGGTTTGTTAGATGCTTTTTCTGAGCCGACATTTCGCAAGATACTTGGCAGCAAGATAGACGAGGGTCCTAAGCATATTATTTTGGATCTCTCACAAATTGACTTTGTTGATAGCTCTGGCTTGGGTGCTCTGGTGCAGCTAGCCAAGCAGGCTCAAACAGCCGATGGCACTTTGCAAATTGTTACAAATGCCCGCGTAACTCAAACGGTCAAGCTTGTTCGCCTAGAGAAGTTTCTCTCCCTGCAAAAATCAGTTGAAGACGCTCTAGAAAACGTCAAGTAGTCTTGATTGCTCGATCTGAGAGTTAAATTTAGCTATCCAGATTCAATATCGGATAGCTTAATTTTTAAAACTTCTGGTAGAAAACCTCTCTCCTTGTGGGAGAGGCATAAAGCCAGTTAAGCTATTATGTTTAAAGTTGAGTAATAACTAAAGATATAGACACCCAATTTTTGGGTATGTAATCGTTGGCTAGAATATTGGATAAATAATCAAGTCTGAGATATTTGTAAGAAATACAAAGCCAGCAGATTTGTTTATAAATAGACTTGACTCGATACTGTATAGTTAAAAGTTGTCGTTCAGTCAGTAAGCATGGCAATGCTAGCAAGTAAAAGGGTGAATTTGATGCTAAAATTACACCCGTTCTTAGGCACAGACCACAATAAATAGGCGAAATTTGGTTTATAGGTGTTGACATCAGGGTGATTTAAAATGCCAACTCTCAATCAGAAAGATGAAATTAGAAAGTAATTTTGATAGTATTGATTATGCTAAGTAGACTATCATGGCATACTTCAGAAAAATCAGTCTTTGCGAAGAATGCTTGCCAAATGTAGCCCGTCAAGGAATGATTTATTTGTGAAGTCACAGGAGGAAGAGCTATTAGATGGACAAGATGAAACTCCCAAACAGAGTTTATCTTGGACTCAAGCACTCTTGGCAACCACAGGGCCATTCCAACAGATTTCCCTCTCACAAGTGCAACAAATTTCTCCTAGTGCTTTAGCATATTTGGGGGATGCAATTTATGAGTTGTATGTTAGAATGTTCTATCTGCTGCCATTGCAGCGGTCAGGAATTTACCATCGTCTGGTAGTGGAGCAGGTAAGAGCAGAAACACAAGCGCTACATTTGCGATCGCTAATTCCTCATCTCAGGGATACCGAATTAGAAATTGTCCGACGGGGTAGAAACGCCGCAACAGGACGCCCTAAGCGACTTAATCCCGAAATTTATCAGCAGGCAACTAGTCTAGAAACTTTAATAGGTTACTTATATATCACCGATTACCAACGTCTAACCGAACTGTTGCAAATACTTCATCTAGAAAAAGAGTGAAAACTCAATTTCGCAGTAGCTACAACACTAGATTAAATTCAAAAAATTGAGGTAATCGGAACGCTCAACCATACGCTATATCCATAACTCAAATGCAGGATAAACCCAAAAAATTCAAGACTTCTAGCGAACCAAATCGGGGACAACCCGTAAAAATTAAAGGTAAGCATGTTGTTACTAATCCAACTAGTAAACCGAGAAAAATAGATAGCAACCCCCTCTCTGTTACTAATCCAACTAGTAAACCGAGAAAAATAGATAGCAACCCCATCTCTGCTGCTAATCCGACTCGCAATCCCAGAAAAGTAGATGGCAACATTATCTCTGTTGTTAATCAGAATCGCAATCCCAGAAAAATAGATAGTAACCCCATTTCTGGGAATTACCGACAACGAAATAGCAACTTCTCTGAGGCATCTGTATCTACACAAGCGATAGAAGAAGAAGATAGCGATCTCATCTACGGTCGTCATCCAGTATTGAGTGCATTGCAAAATCAACGCAATCTTAATCGTCTCTGGATTACTACCCGTCTGCGATACGATCCCAGCTTTCACCATTTTCTCTTGCAAGCAAAGGAAAATGGCACAGTTATTGATGAGGTTGAACCCAAGCGTTTAGACCATCTCACGAATGGGGCTAATCACCAAGGTGTGGCAGCACAAATTGCTCCCTACGCTTACATCGAATTGCCCGATCTAATTGAGCAGTGTAAATCTGTAACCGATGCTGTAATTGTTGTGGCTGACGGAATTACCGATCCCCACAACTTAGGAGCAATTATCCGCACTGCCGAAGCAATAGGCGCTCAAGGATTGGTAATTCCTCAAAGAAGGGCATCTGGAATCACTTCCACTGTTATGAAAGTGGCAGCAGGGGCTTTAGAAAATTTTGCTGTAGCTAGAGTTGTCAACCTCAGCCGTTCCTTAGAAGAATTGAAAGAAGCTGGCTTTTGGATTTACGGTACTGCTGCAAGTGGCAGCGAACCTTTGCATATAGTCAATTTTACCGGCCCAATCGTTTTGGTAATCGGCTCAGAAGGTGAAGGTCTGAGTATGCTAACTCAACGCTCCTGTGATTTTTTAGTATCGATTCCTCTACAAGGTAAGACTCCCAGCCTGAATGCTTCTGTAGCAGCGGGTATGGCGCTTTATGAGATTTATCGCCAGCGCTCGCTAAATACGCTGCACTTAGATAAATTACAAAAAATCTCTTTGAAAAAATATCAGTAACAGAGTATAAAGAAATGTAACAGATAATAAGGCAGCATATCGTTTAACACCCTGTAGACGTTTATAAATTAGCGAAAACCATGAAAACCATTTGGCATAACCTCAAGGAAGTGTTAATTAACACATTCGACTACATCGGCTTGGCTTGGTGGGTAGAGATTGTGACACAGAATCCTCGTTGCACGTATTACTTTGGGCCATTTCTAAGTTCTTCTGATGCAACATTAGCAAGCAAAGGATACATAGAAGATTTGGAACTCGAAGGAGCGCAGGGAATTATTGTGAATGTCAAGCGCTGCAAACCTAATACCTTAACAATTGCTGACGACTTGGGGGAAAGATTTGACCGCAAAGTAAAGCCTGCCTTTGGCGGTCAAATTTAAGTTAGGCCAGAGAATGAAAAAGATACTCTGATGCGGGGATGTGGGGACGTAAAAACATGGAGACACAGATAATTCTTTTACAGCGTTACTGAATCTTTTTCGCTCACCACATCTTCCCTCTCCGTTTCTTCTTCGTCAATAGTCAAAATTTTTTAACCATTTGGACTATTGACAATCTGTAATTAGTAATTACACATCTAGTGTAAAAGATGTAGAGACGCGAAATTGAACTTTGTCCCGCTGCACTAACGGGTCTTTGCAAGGATTCTGAATAACGCATATTAGACCTCTTGCAAAAGTCCTAGATGCGTGAGACAAGTAAGTTAGAGTTAGGTAGCATCTATGACCTACGAACAAGTAAAGAGCCTGAAGCCAGAAGACTTTAAACGCTTGTGTGGTGTACGTCCGGAGACTTTCAAGCAGATGTTAGAGGCTGTGGGATCGCACAGCCTAGCAAAACAAAAAACAGGACGACCAGGTAAGCTTTGCTTGGAAGACCAATTGTTGATGACATTGGAATATTGGAGCAAAGCCGGAGACGCTCCGCCTCCGGAGAATACCGAACTTACTTTCATATTGGGCAGTCTTGGGGAGTAAACGAGTCTACGGCATACCGAATTATCCGAAAAATAGAAGATACACTCGCTAAATCTAGGGCGTTCACGCTGCCAGGGAAGAAAAAACTTACTACTTCTAATTATCAGTTAGAGGTCGTAGTAATTGATCTGACAGAAAGTCCAATAGAACGTCCTAAAAAAAACAAAAAAAGTTTGACAGTGGCAAAAAGAAACAGCATACATTGAAGTCACAAGTAATAGTAGACCAAGCAAATGGAAAAATCATTTGTACCGCTCATGGTAAGGGTAGAGAGCATGATTTTCGTATATTTAAAAATAGTAAAGTTAGGTTAAGAGGAAACATAGAGTGCTTGGGAGATAAAGGTTATCAAGGTATTCAAAAGTTACATAACAAGAGTCGGATTCCAAAGAAAAAGCTAACTAGGAGCTAAGTTAAGTTATGAAGATAAAAAGAGTAATCAAGAGTTAGCCAGAATCAGAGTTTTGGGTGAACACGTAAATCGAAAGTTGAAGGTGTTTAAAATTTTGTCCCTTACCTATAGAAATCGTCGAAAAAGATTTAGTTTAAGGTTTAATCTGATTGCTGCTCTCTACAATTATGAGCTTCATCTCTCTCAAACTGAATCTTCCTGACCGACTTTTGCAAGAGGTCTATTTAACACCAGATGTCTATTAACCCAAGTTGCTAGTTATGTAAGAGTGCGATCACAGCCTCACTAGCTTTCATAATCAACGTCTTTTCCTTAGTTGAAAGTGGATAACTAGCATCTATAACTAAACAAAAATTAAGTTATTACCAATAATTTGTCAGGTTGGTTTCTATATTTTGAGGCGATTGGCAATATTTTCCAGTTCTTGAAAAACTGTTTGCATCATCTCATTTTGATCAACTTTAGGTGCAACCAGTTTTTGAATTTCTTGAACACGCTGGTTCAGTTTTTCCAATTTTGGTAACATAAAATTTTATAAAAGATGGAGAAACATTGGTATTGGTACCGCCCAGCTCAAGTGGCTCATTTCTTGCCATCTTACTTCAGAAACAGTGAAGCCATCCTTAAAAACATAAGGGTTGCCCAATAATGGATACTTAGGCATACCGTTGATACCTACGACTTCACCCTGAATATCAAGTAATGGTCCGCCACTCATACCGCGTTTAACATTGTTGGTATAGCCAATTTGATAACCCCCAATCAAAGATTGTTTGAGTAAGTCGGAAATTTTACCAGTAGTAAACTCGAATTTACCCGAATTAGACAAATTAATGTCAAAGGGAAACCCTGCGGCAAAAATCCTATTACCTACTTCTAATCTTGATGTTTGCTTTAGAACTGCCACTGGATAAACAATAGAAGGGCTATAGAATTGCATCAACCCTAAATCATCGTTAGAGCTAATTGAAGGCAGTAAACTAGTTGAATAAATACTACGATCAGCAACCTGAATACGATGCTGTTTTCCTCGAGATAGGACATGTTCATTAGTCAGTACTAGATAAACTTTTCCTTTCCGTTGGATAATAACTCCTGAACCCCAAGAGTCATTTGAAATCACTTTGACTGTAATAGACTTAGCGTACTGTTGTAGCTGCTTTACAATTAACTCTTCATGTGCTTTTCTGGTGGAAGTTATTTGAGCGAAAACACTTGAATTAACTGCTTCTATGGCTAGCAAGCCAGCCATAGAAGTAAAGAGAATTAGTAAACGTAAATTCATGCCTGGCTATAATTCCTAATTGGCTTGCCTGATTTTGAATTAAATACTTTTCTTGAAGAAGAATTTAGAAGTCAGAATCAAGACGCTCGGTCGCCCTTGGGAGAAGACTCGCTAACGCTGCGCTATCCGCTTTTTCGGTCAGAACTCATGCTGAATTCTGACGACTGACGCCTTTATTCTGTTTCGATAAAAAGGATCAATTAGAGCAAAAAAACGATCCATTACAGTTATCCTGAGATACTGGTTTTTCTACCTCTATGGGTTGGCTCTGTCTAGTTTTGGAGGCGTTGCTCAAATATTCATCTACATCAATGTAAACTGGCTTACCTCTAGTAAGCCTGATCTTGCGGACTCTAGTTGAAACATTAAAGAGTTCTACAAGAACTTTCTGAGGCTCGTCTTTAGGCTCAAAGGTGAGTAACAAACCATCTGATATACAATTACCACCTTGGCTTTGGGCAACGCACATCACGTTTTGATGATTCATTTTGCCAGTTGTAATGAACCTGAGATTACCTGCATCTGAATGTTTTTGGAATCTTGCTGTTACTTCTTGGCAGCGTCGTTCAGGCGTATAACCTGAATTACTAAAAACTTGAGATTGCCAGCCGATCAACTCAACAGTTTCTGTTGGAGTGCGTGCATAAGTAATAGGAATACCTTGTTTTATCTCACAGATGTATTGCACCTTGCTTGAAGGTTTGGGTTTGGCTAGGCTACCAATAGGTAGAGCGATTGTAGTAGCAAATGTTATCAAAAATGGGATAAAAAAATTAGTTTTCATAGCATCAAAAAAAATCAAGTAAAGAAATAGATTTTATTTATATTTGTTGCATTTAATTGTTCTGACAGTTAGAACCTTGACCAAAAACAGAGTTGGAAGATTGACAATTATCAATTGTTGCAGGTTTTGGAGTATGTAAAATTTGAGATTTTAACTTTCTCTTTCTAATTACTGGTTGATAATTACTAGATGAGGTTTTTGAATTTGAGTTATTTAGTTTGCGGATTGCGGTGGTAACTCTAGGTGCTATTCGTTTACTTCTTACAACTGTAGTATTAGGAGAATAATATGTTTTGGCATTATTTGCTTCGAGCTTAGATTTTGCTTCTTGAATAATTGCTTCTTTTTTTTCTCGCCAATATTGAGTAACAGCAATCTTGCTTGCTGAAGTGATGGCGTCATTAAATCTATTTTGAGTTAATGCACTTTGTGCGAGATTCAAAAGTTCTTTATTAAGATTAAATTCCTGTTGCCATTTAGCAATCAACTCTTGAGTTATTTTAAAATTAGAGCTTTTTTGTGGAATCTCTCTAGCCATAAGAATTGCATTATTCACATCTCCTAACTGCTCATACTTTTGGGTCGCTTGCGTGAGAAGTTTCTGAGACCATTCATTAATGAGATTTTGAGCATATTCATAAAAAGGTTGATTTACCGGAATTTTATCAGCTTGTTTAATTGCTTGAGAAAAGTTAGACTGCGCTGCTAGAGCCTTAGCTTGAAAAATTTGGCATTCATTTAAGTTATTTATAAGCTCAGTTTTCGCTCGTAAATACGGTGATGAATTATTACTAACAAGACTAAGATTAGCGCCTTTTTCTATACATTTTTCATATTCTTTTGCTTGCTTTAAAGATTTAATCTCTTGCACGTTTGCTAATAAATTTTGATTTTTATGCCAATCAAAAGCAAAAATACCAAATATACTGACAAAAGTAGCAATGCCTAATGTAACTCCTATTGGAGATTTAATCACAGCGATGGCTGCGCCAACGCTAAGGGCGAACGCTTTAGCAAAACCTGCCGATTGAGAACTGTTGGGAGAAACAGGTAGATTTAAAGTTGACGCTGTTGATAACTGGGGATTATTTTCTGCTATGTTTAATGATTGTTGCCTAAACTGAGATAATGGTACAGTGGGAGGGCAACTGCCTGACTCTGTATGGGAGTATTGAGGGTAAAAGCCTGGCTGTGTTGTTGCATATCCAAATTGAATCATTAAGGTTTCAAGTGCAGCCAGTACCTCTTTAGCAGACTCATAACGCTCTTGAAAGTGGTAGCGTACCATCTTACTGATAATACCAGCTAACTCAGGGCTGACCTGAGCGTAGCTGTACCAGTCAACTTCACCTCTAGCATCCTCTTGCAATTGTTGATGGTTTAGTCCTGTTAATGCTTGGATAGCTATAATTCCTAAAGCATAAATATCACTGCTGAAACGAGGTTTACCTCTTACCTGCTCAGGTGGCATATAGCCAAAAGTGCCTACAACAACAGAGGTACTCATCTGGCTTTGTGCTGTAGCCAGTTGCATATTTATTTGCTTAACTACACCAAAATCAACCAGAACTAGTTTATTATCCTGGTGGCGGCGAATGATGTTGTTAGGTTTGACATCGCGATGGATAACACCATTGCTGTGAACAAAGTCTAGAATGTTTAAGATTTCTTGCAGTAGTTGGACTACTTGGCTTTCACTCCAATGACAACCAGGTAACAATTCTGCACTGAGTAAGTTGCCATCAATCAGTTCTTGGACTAAATAGAATTCCTGGTTTTCCTCAAAATAAGCTAGAAGCCGGGGAATCTGGGGATGATGGCCAAGTTGTTCTAGCGCTTCTGCTTCTTTTGCAAATAAATGTCTAGCTGCTTCTAAAAAGGCAGGGTCGGTATTAGCTGGCTTCAGATGCTTAACAACGCAACTAGGATTACCTGGTCTGTGAAAATCTTGAGCTACATAAGTTTGTCCAAATCCCCCCGCACCCAGGACTTTTAGTACTTGATAATGCCCGGCTAGTAGCTGATTTAACATAGGTTTAACTTATATAGAAAATAGTATTAACATTATCTATAGTGGTTATCATTTAGGTACAATATTCTCTAGTTTCAAGAGACAGGAAAAAAAAGATTCTAACTGTTAATTTCATTTTATTAGGTGTATTTTATTCGTTAGAGAACCCTTATAAATTATTAATCAGCTTCACCAATCAAAGTGAAGCCAGCCCAATCTGTAGGATCTGGGGATTGTTGCATTGTCTTAAGCATTGCTTGGCGTAGTGCTTGGGCTTTATCAGTCTGACCCGGAAAATTACGGTAAAACTCTAACATCAGCGTTTTTGTAGTATCATCTGGTACTTCCCACAAGGAGACGATCGCACTAGCAGCTCCAGCAGAAAGCAAAGACCGAGATAACCCGATGACGCCATCTCCTGTAATTTCACCTCTACCTGTTTGACAAGCACTTAATACTACTAGTTCGGCATTAAGTTTCAAATTCAGGATTTCGCCAGGGGTAAGAAAGCCGTTATCATCACCAGATGGAGCTAAGGCGATCGCACCAGGAACACCCAATTGCTTCACTTCATCGAGTAGACCGTGGGTTGCTAAATGAATCACCCTGGCTGTGGGCATCTGCTTCATAATATCTAGCTTGGTGGCGCGATCGCCAGTAATCGCTTTGGTCTGCAAAAGACTAGCAATTGTGTTAGCTTCTTCTTCTGAACCAGGTAGCTGTGATAACTCATGCGGCGGATCTCCTACTTTTATTTTGGGCATTGTAGGATTGCCTACGACTAAGATATCTTTTGCTAATCCTTGGCTGCGTTGTCTTTGCTGATTAGTCAGATCCAACACTTGGATGGCAGGGACAGAAACGATTGTGTGTTGTTCAATTAAGTACTTACCATCGGTATC
Source organism: uncultured Nostoc sp. (assembly GCF_964247315.1). Taxonomy (GTDB): domain Bacteria; phylum Cyanobacteriota; class Cyanobacteriia; order Cyanobacteriales; family Nostocaceae; genus Nostoc. The sequence goes on along the minus strand of NZ_CAXTTT010000068.1, from coordinate 1,627 downwards.
TTGCAATGCTGTGAAAGGAACTAATAAGAGAAAATCTTGAGGAATGAAGACAATACGAGCATTAGGGTCTTTAGGTAGCTCGTCAGCAATTGGTTGGATCAGGAGTTTATGCAGTTGCTTTAAGCCTTTAGAAACTGCTGCCGGATTTGCAGAATTACTTGTTGCTGGATCAATGGCATTACGAGTGTTAGTTGCTATTTCTTGGAGCGAGGTCTTTTGCTGTTGTAATGACTTGAGATTAACTCGTCGCAAGGCTACATCACCCGTAGGTTTAACCACCCAGATTAAAAGTTCTAATTCTGGGGCTTTTAGCTTACCTTGGTGTAAGAAATCATCGGGAACAATCGAATATTCAACTAGTGTGGCTTTTTGCTGTTTGGCGATTTGTTTGATTTGAGCAATTGTTAGGGGCGCGATTTGGGAGGTTGAATTAGGTTTAAGTTTAGTCTCCATTAACTCTACAAAAGCCCGGGCGCGTCCTTGCTCAGAAGCTACTAATGAAGCTTCGGGTTTGTTCTGCGCTACTAAAATTTGTTGGAGTAAGTTGTATGTTGCAAGTTGTGTATCAAAAATTGATACTTTGCCCCGATCGTCTAATTCTTGTCTTAGTGAGTCTAAAACCTTGACTGCAAGGCGGAGTTTGTTTTCCGCCTCAACCAAATTGCCAGATACAAATAAAGTATGTCCGAAATTATTTAAAGCTAACCCCTCTGCTCGGCGATCGCTTATTTCTTGGGCAATCTTTAAGCTCTGCTGTTGGTATTCAATTGCTTTGGGATAGTCGCTTAAGCTTTCGTATGCCAGTCCCAGGCTGCTCAAAGCTGTCTGTTCGATGCTGCGGTTTTTGATTTCCCGCGCCAAGGTTAAACTTTGTTGGTAGGCTTCAAGTGCTTTACTATTGTTGTTTTGAGATTGGTAAGCAGCTCCGAGATTGTTCAGCGTACTTGCTTCACCTTCTCGGTCTTTGGTTTCTCGTGCGATCGCTAAACTTTGCAGATATAACTCAACAGCTTGGGGAAAGTTGCCCAATTCAGCATAGACCATTCCTAAATTGCCTAAAGCAACACCTTCTCCAAGTCGATCTTTGGTTTCTCGCGCAATAGTTAAGCTCTGCTGCTGAGACTTAATCGCTAAATCATACTCACCTATTGCTAAATAAGCATTACCTAAATTGCTTAAAAGCTGCCCCTCAGATTGGCGGTCTTTAAGTTATTGAAAAATGGTCAAAGCTTGCTGTTGGTAACTAATAGCTTTGCTATATTCGCCTGTATTTCTATAAGCAAGCCCCAGATTTCCTAACGTTTGTCCCTCTCCTCGACGGTCTTTGAACTCTCGATAAACTATCAGTGCTTGTTGCCAAGATTGGATGGCGGGTACAAATTGACTCAGTTGATACTGTTTAAGTCCTTGTTGCAGCAATTCATCCGCTTTGGTTTTAGCAGTTACTTGAGATTGTGCGATCGCTTGTGAAGTCACAAATGGTACTGTAGCTAAAACAGGCATTAAGACGCTAGAGAAGATAGGAATGAGTTTAAGGATCAACTGATAGTTTATTTTTACCATGCTATTTATCGCTCTTTTATGTCTCTGGTGAGAGAAAAATGCTGTGATTTGCTGAGATTCTTGA
>NZ_CAXTTT010000067.1:38961-41176 GCF_964247315.1 uncultured Nostoc sp. | reverse complement strand
GCGTAGCGTTTGGCGTAGCGTTCGGTGTGGCGATAGGCGTGGCGATAGGCGTAGCGTTCGGCGTGGCGTTCGGCGTGGCGTTCGGCGTGGCGGTAGGCGTAGCGGTACTGCGTCCAGAAAACTGGCTTATTGGCTCACCTTTAAACTTGCGAATCATCCAAAACAGTAATTGGCTACTCCCCCGTATCACTCCGCTTCCTCTTCCTAATCTTGTCTGGCGCTTGGAAAATTGGCTGCAAAATGATTGGGAAACAGGTTTACATAATACTAATGAACTGCTGGCATATACCCTACAATTCATTCCTGTTGTTCAAGCAATCAATAGAGTACTTGCCAAAATTCCCTCAGACCAAATTATTTGGACTGTCTCTGGATTGGCGGCAAATCCTTTTGATTGGAATATAGTACATTTTGCTTCAGCTTCTCTAAATCAAACTCTAAAGTCAACGTTTATCAAAGGTTTCTTCTCTTTCGGCTTATTCTTTTTCTTGCCTCGTTCTTGGGGAGAAGGTTTTCAGGCTCGTTTTAACACAGACACTCGCTTAGATACTCTTGCCCGTGCTGCTGCTGCTGGTTTCTGGCATCTGCATGAAAAAGAACCAGCTAGAGCAATAAAGGCTTTTGCTGTAGTACGTTCTCTTCTCTATGGCGAGGAAATGTTTACCCTTGCCCAAACTTTAGCGGCGTTTAATAAAGTTCAAAAACCACCTTCTATTGCTGCTATCCAAGCTATTGCTGCTATCCAAGTTCCTCGTTTTCCACAGCAACCGCTTTTACGTTCAGTCACGTGGAAAGTCTTTGCTAATCTGCGACGAGTTGTTGACGATGTTCAGTTTATTCAACGCAGTGTCTCACGTTCAGCCAGGTCTTTAGCTCTTAATCGAGCATTAGGCGAACTGACAAAAATCTTAAATCAAGCCGACACATTACCGCAAGCAGAGCAAGGATTAATTATAGACATCGCTCAAACTTGGAAAGAAAGCCTTTTACAAATAGCTGGTGAAGTGGGAGAAATTTCCATCACTAAACCTGTGGTTAATCCTTATGTAGTAGGCGACCCCGTTCAAGGTCATCTCTTCGTTGGGCGAGAAGATATCATCAGACAGTTAGAAGAACTCTGGGTGATGGGTAATCAACTCCAGTCTATAGTTCTCTACGGTCACAGGCGCATGGGCAAAACTTCTATTCTGGTTAACGCTGCTCAATGTTTAGGCTCACAAATACAGCTAGCTTATGTCAACTTGCTACGTTTGGGAGATAGTCCCCAAGGTGTGGGTGAGGTGCTAATGGCAATTTGTGATGAAATTTCTCAAACTGTCGAACTTCCACCACCATCTGACACTGATTTACTAAATCTCCCCTACCGGACTTTTGAACGCTATTTAAAACAGGTTGAAGCAAACCTAGATGGTGGGTTAATCATTGCCTTAGACGAGTTTGAGAAAATTGAAGATTTAATTGAAGCGAAAAAAATCCCTATCGACTTTATGGGTTTTCTGCGAGGATTAGTGCAAATGAGTTCTAAAATCGCCTTTGCCTTTGCTGGTTTGCACACCTTGGAGGAAATGCCAGCAGATTATTTTCAACCTTTCTTTGCCAGCGTCATTCCTATTCATGTAGGCTTTCAAGAACTTGCAGCTACTCGACAAATTCTCGCTAACCCAGGTAATGAAGACTTCCCCCTCGACTACATCCCGGAAGCTTCAGATGAAATTTATGCTTTGACACACGGTCAACCATATTTAGTGCAACTGCTGGGTTTTCAACTAGTGCGTGGCTACAATGAATTTGTTTTTGAGCAAAGACGATCGCGTGACCCAGTTTTCACAGTAGAAGACGTGGAAGCAGTTATCAATAACCCTGAGTTTTTCAAACGGGGACGTTACTACTTTGATGGGGTTTGGGGTCAGGCGGCGCGGGGTGCTGAGGGTCAACAAGCAATTGTACAAGTGCTTGCACCTCACCCAGAAGGGCTAAGTCTGGATGCCTTAGCTCAGTCTACAGGTATGAACGACCATGATTTACAGGAAGCGCTGAATACTCTGAAGCGTCATGATGTTGTTGAGGAAATTCAGGGAAACTGGCGGATTATGGTAGAACTTTTTCGCCGTTGGGTTTTGCAGCAGTAGAGTAGAGTGATTCCTTTGCTATATTGGCGATCGCATTTGTTATTTTGGAGTACGCATTTGTTATTTCGGAGTACGCATTTGTTATT
>NZ_CAXTTT010000067.1:0-38861 GCF_964247315.1 uncultured Nostoc sp. | reverse complement strand
GCATTTGTTATTTTGGAGTACGCATTTGTTATTTTGGAGTACGCATTTGTTATTTCGGCGTATGCATTTGTTATTTCGGCGTATGCATTTGTTATTTCGGCGTATGCATTTGCTATTTCGGCGTATGCATTTACTATTATTGAGGGCTTATCTTCTTAAACTGCGCGGATCAAGGGCATCTCTTAGCCCATCACCAAGTAAGTTGAATGCCAATACTGTGAGGATAATCAGAACAGCCGGCGGCCAGATTAACCAAGGTTGCAGTACCAAAATTGAAGCATTGCTAGCCAGAGATAACATATTGCCCCAAGAGGGGTCTGGTTGTTGAATTCCTAAACCGATGAGACTTAGTATTGCCTCTGCGCCAATAAAACTGGGAATTGCAAGAGTAGCAGAGATAACTACATAACTAGCCGTTTGTGGCAAAACGTGACGGATAATTATATAAATTGGGTTTCCGCCCATCGCACGCGCCGCTTGGACAAATTCTCGCTCTTTAATTGATAGTACCTGTCCCCGAATCACCCGTGCTAAACCAGCCCAGCTAATCACTGAAGTAATCACCACAATTAGCAAAAAGCGCTGGGTACTACTTAAACCAGCTGGTAAGACTGCGCCCAATGTTACCAAAAGATAAATACTAGGGAAAGTCATTAGCACTTCTGCCAAGCGCATAATGATGCTATCAGTTACACCGCCGAAATAACCAGAAATTCCCCCGATAAGCAAACCGAGGGGATAGGTAATAATAATGCCAAAAATCCCAATAAACATACTGATGCGACCGCCATGCAGTAAGCGACTGAATTGGTCGCGGCCTTGGTCATCAGTGCCGAAAATATTGACTTTTGCGCCACTTTTTGTGCCAAATAAATGCCAATTTAAGGGGATACCAGGAAAGATTGTGACTTCATCCCACGTAGGCGGTAGTGGCAAACTCATCTGCAACAATCGGTATTCTGCCCCAGAGACAAATAGACGCAAGGGTGAAGGCTTTGTTGAGTCTACAATCAGTTTGCGATCGCCTGTATCTAAATTGGTATCTCCCTGAGTCGTCGGATAAACATAAGGCCCGGTAAACTGCCCTGATTGAGAAACCCAGTGTATCTTAGTTGGTGGCAGCAGTGAACCATTAGGCTGTGAAGCATAGGGGTCATAAGGAGCTACGAAATCAGCTGCAATTACTCCTATATAGAAAATTAACAGCAAAATTGCCCCAAAGCGTGCCAAAGGATTTTTCTTAAGTCGTCGCCACCAATCCATAGTAGTTAGGAGTTATAAGTTAGGAGTTATGAGTTATTAAGCTTTTATCTTAATTCATAACTCATGATTAATAATTTTCAACTCCCAACCCCTGTACAGACAAGGGTTAATCGCGTTCCTAACTCTTAACTGCTAACTTCTCTAAATACCGCTGCTGTTCTTCCTGTTGTTTTTCATGTTCCACAACAAATACGTTTGAGTAGAGATTAGCAAGAATTTGTTTTCCCTGTTGTGTCAATGATAGGTAATGCAGTCCTTCTTGGATATAAGGATAGACGCCATTCCAATAAAACTTAGCGTAGTTGTTACGCAAATCGGCAGGGGTTTTATAGCCCAAAACTTTATTTACACCAGTTTCTTCAAATTCGTAAAATAAAGAAGTAATTTTCTTCAGGTAACGCGGGTCGCTTAGTTGACCAATCAAATCAGCAGCACGCACTAATCCTGCAAAGCACTTCGTATCTTGATGATCCTCTGCCGCAGGCACGGGAAATCGAGTCAATTCAATATTGCTCTTAATTGCCTCAGCATCTATTAACTTGTGACCTCCAAAACGCTCATCAATAAACAGCTTGGCTCTATCAACATGATACGGCGTCAGACTGGCATCAGAAGCGCCAGCAGCCACAGAAATCATTTTGCCATTTTTACCTGTGGCATATAAGTTTGCTGTTTCTCGGTCTTGTCGGCAAACTCCCTTAACATAGCCAATATCATGACTGACTAAAGAAATAATACAATGCAACCAGTCTTCACTAGAAACACCGCCTTCTCGGATGTGTTTGCCACGTAAAATTTCTTGTCCTACCAAGGTGACTAAGACTGTGTGTTCAACATTGTGATAAAGGGCATCGCTATTGGCAATGTTTTCCAAAGCCATGTTACCTGCCCAGGCGATAATGTCCTGATAATCATTTTTAAAGCAGCCATAAGTGCGACGATAGCCCTCTCGAATTTCATTTACGAAGGCATCAATTAAAATTTCAGTGGCATTGAACATATCTGCTTACTCTGGTAAATATCAATTTTTTATTGATTTGATTAGAGGCTACCCTTGCTGGAATTCCTTTGTAACTCACGTGTAGCTGTAGACGCTAGCTTTATCCATGTCTGGATACACGGCTTCCTGACAACCAAAGACTTTAGAGAAATGATTAATTACGTATAAAAAATAATTTACTGGTGTACCAAGGTACATAAATACTTTCGATTCTAATTAGATAAATCTAGATGAACTATATCAGTTTTTCATATCTAAGCATTGGTTGACAGTGATCTAAATACAGATGGTATGTGATACAGAGTAGCTCTATAAGATGAGAGAATTTTTTACCATAATCTACATAAAATTTATTATCCTTTATTAATAGTAATTTCTCTGATATATAAAGTTCTATTATATACTAATGCAGTTCAAAGACATTTACAATGAAATGCGTCATAGTTGATATCAAAGTAAATAAACTTCAAGTTTTCTTAAGAAAATATCAAGATTTGATATGTACAGACAGAAAGTAGAGGTAAAACTGTGAGCGATGAAAGTCTTTCAGAAGTTGAGGTGGAAGAAGCTATAACCTCTGAAGATAGGAATTTTTTGAGCAAATCAGATCGAAAACAAACCAGGGGGTGGTTGAAGCCATTATTCTTGGGTACTGGTTTAGGAATTGCGATCGCCTTGGTTGGGATGAGTGTATTAAATCGTTTTCCATCCCATCAAAAAAGTCCGGTAGCAGATAAAAAAGTTAACCCAGCGATGACAGTCACCATCGCCACAGTCGAAACCGCCCATGTTGTCCGTACACTCAAAACTACTGGGACTGTAGCCGCGAGTGATTTAATTCCGGTGCTACCGCAAACAAACGGCTTACAAATTAAAAGCATCCCCGCAAATGTCAAAGAAGGAGTTTTTGTCAAACAAGGGCAAGTGTTGGCAGTATTAGATGGTTCCATACTGCAAAGCCAAATTAGCCAAGCAAAAGCAGATGTGGAATCGAAACAAGCAGATGTGGCATCCAAACAAGCAGATGTGGCATCTAAGCAGGCAGATTTGGCATCAAATAGAGCAATAGTCCAGCAAAAACAAGCCGATTTAGCTCAAGCCAAAGCGAGGTTAGAGGAAGCAGCTAAGAATTATCAGCGCTATCAACAACTTGCTGACTCTGGGACGATTAGCAAACAAGAACTTGATACTCGTTCTTACGCCGTAAAAACTGCCATAGAAGTTGTAAACCTGTCCCAAGAAAATATACGTAGCGCTCAGGCTAATATCCGCAGTGCCCAAGCCAATATTAATAACGCCCAAGCGATCGTCAACAAAGCCAAAGCCGATGTCAAGAGCAGTGCTGCCAAAGTACAACAACTGCAAACTCAGTTAGAACAAACTGTGGTACGTGCGCCGGTTTCGGGAGTAATCGCCGAGAAGCTGGCTAGAGTCGGTGATGTCACTGGTATACCGCCGCAAACTCAGGTGGGAACGGTGATTGGTGGCACACAAAAGCTATTTTCGATTATCCGAGATGAAAAGCTAGAACTTCAGGCGAAAGTGCCCGAAACTCAACTAACTCAGGTGAAAATTGGTGCATCGGTGCAAGTTACTTCTGATGCCGATCGGCGGGTGCGATCGCAGGGACGAGTCAGGGATATACAACCACAGCTTAACGATCAAAGACGTGAGGCGACAGTGAAAATTGACTTGCCGCCAACAACTTTACTTAAACCAGGAATGTTTGCTAGTGCTGCAATTACTACTGACTCAGGCATGAGAATGGTAGTGCCACAAAAAGCAGTGCAGTCCCAAGCTGACGCAAGTGTAATTGTATTCATCTTATCGGGTGAAAATACAGTCAGCAGCCAGAAAGTCGAGTTAGGAGATCCTGGTAATAACGACACAGTGGAAATCAAGAGTGGGTTACAGTTAGGCGATCGCGTTGTACTTGAGGGTGCAGGCTATCTCAAAGATGGCGATCTGGTTCGAGTTGTAGATTGAAGGGAATAAGAATAAGGAATCGGGAATGGGGAAAAATAACCAATGACCAATGACCAAATAATTACTAATTCGTAATTCGTAATTCGTAATTCGTAATTAAAGAGGGTACAAGCCCCCACCAAATATGCAGATTTGGTGGTCTTCAATCAGTTGTGGGTTCAAGCCCCAAAGGAATTGTAACTACGAATTACGAATTATCAATTACGAATTATGTTGACTAATCCAAAATCTAAAATCTAAAATTTCCCGATGTCTTTTAATATCTCAGCCTGGTCGATTAAAAAACCTGTTCCGACGATAGTTTTATTTTTAATTTTGACAGTAGTGGGTTGGTTCTCCTTCATATCCCTGGGGATTGATACTAACCCTAATATTGATGTGCCAACAGTTTCGATCAAAGTCACCCAACCAGGTGCAGGCCCAGCAGAGCTAGAATCCCAAGTGACAAAAAAAATTGAAGATGCCGTCGCGGGGTTGGGCAATATCGATTACATGATTTCCACCGTTAGCGATGGGAATTCTAAGACGACAATCAATTTTGTTTTGGGTACAGATAGCGGATGTCCGCAATGCGATCGCTCAAATTCGCCAAGATTTACCCCAAGATATTAACGATCCAATTGTGGAACGCCTAGAATTTTCCGGCGGCCCGGTGATTACTTACGCAGTTAAATCAGATCGGCGTTCTGTAGAAGAGTTAAGCAATCTCGTAGACCAAACTATTAGCCGTGCCTGGGAGTTCGTGGTGTAGCACAAATTCAGCGCGTGGGTGGTGTTGACCGATAAATTCGCATTAATCTTAATCCAGACCGCTTACAATCTTTAGCGATCACCGCCACTCAGGTAAACGACCAAATCCGCGCTTTGAACATTAATTTACCTGGCGGACGTGCCGAAGTTGGTGGTAGCGAACAAAGTATTCGTACTTTAGGAAGTGCCACCAGTGTCGATATTTTGAAAACCTATGAAATCGTCTTACCACAAGGTGGTTCCGTACCTTTATCTAGCCTGGGAACTGTAGAAGATAAATTTGGTGACGTGCGCCAAGCCGCCCGCTTGAATAATCAACCTGTGGTAGCTTTTCAAGTTTTGCGTAGTACTGGCAGCGTTCTAGTGACTGTGGAAGAAGGAGTGAAAGCAGCAGTCAAACAACTGGAAAAAACCCTTCCCCCAGATGTCAAGCTGGATTTAATTTTTACTAAAGCCGATATTGTTCGCCAATCTTACCAAAGCACCATTGATGAATTGATTCAAGCTTCGGTGCTAGCGGTCATCGTTATTTTAGTGTTTTTGCGGGACTTGCGAGCAACATTAATTACCGCTGTCACCTTACCACTATCAATCATTCCTACCTTCGCAGTGCAGCAAGCTCTTGGTTACACCCTCAACAACATGACTTTGTTGGCATTAGCCCTGGCGGTGGGCAATTTGGTCGATGATGCCGTTGTCGAAATTGAAAACATGGAACGCCATATCGCTATGGGTAAATCAGCTTGGGAAGCTGCTTTTGACTCTTCCGACGAAGTAGGATTAGCAGTAATCGCAAGTTCAGCGACGATTATTGCAGTGTTTCTGCCCGTTGCCTTTATGGGTGGGATTCCGGGACAATTTTTTCAACCATTTGGTGTTACCGTTGCCGTTTCCACAATTTTCTCAACTCTTGTAGCGCGGATGGTTACGCCGATGATGGGGGCGTATCTTTTAAAGGAGGCAGAGGGGCAGGGAGGTAGGGGAGTAATAAAAATTTTTAATTTTAAATTTGCACTTCCAGGTAGCGGGAACGGAGGTAAAAAACTCACAACTCAAAAGCGTCCGGGTTTTCAACCTTATAGATCGCTATTACAGTGGGCGTTACGCCATAGATTGACAACAATGGCGATCGCTTTCGCTTTTTTTATTGCCAGTCTGATGCTGGTTCCCCTGATTCCCAAGGGTTTCGTTGATGATGGTGATTTCGGAATTTCCAACGTATCTATAGAATTACCTCCTGGTTCCACTTTGTCAGATGTTAACAAGGTAGTTATACAAACAACTGACATTATCCGGCAAAACCCAGTAGTTGAACGCGTACTAGCAACAGAAGAGATAAATTCTGCCAGTCTTGCGATTAATCTTAAACCCAGAGAGGAACGAAATATTTCCCAAAAACAGTTTGAGGAACAAGTCCGTCCTGACTTTCAACAAATACCAGGGGCTAGAATTAGTTTTCAAAGTCAGTCACCGGGTGACAGTCGTAAAGCTTTATCAATTGTCCTCAGAAGTGAAAATCCCGAAGCATTGAATCAAGCTGCTGATGCCTTAGAAAAGCAGATGCGATCGCTAGCTGGATTGGTAGAAGTAGCTTCTACTGCAAGTTTGGTAAAACCAGAGATTTTGGTAATTCCTAAACCACAACGGGCAGCAGATTTGGGGGTGACAGTACAAGCGATCGCTCGGACTGCTTCCCTTGCAACCATCGGCGATAATGAGGCGAACTTGGCGAAATTTAATTTAAGCGATCGCCAAATCCCTATTCGCGTCCAAATCGATCCGCAAGCGCGTGCTGATATCAACACAATCACAAATCTCCAAGTCCCCAGTCAAAATGGTAGATTAGTTCCCCTTGTAGCAGTGGCAGATATCCGCTTTGGTAGCGGCCCTGCTACCATCAACCGTTACGATCGCGCCCGTCAAGTAGCTGTAGAAGCCAACTTACAAGGGATTTCTTTAGGAGAGGCAGTCCAGACAATCAACAAACTACCTGTAATGCAAAACTTACCGCCAGGAGTAGTACAGCAACCATCAGGTAGTGCCAAAATTATGCAAGATATTTTCAGTCGCTTTGGCGGTGCGTTGGGGCTGGCATTAATGTGTATCTATGCAATTCTGGTGCTGCTGTATAACAACTTCCTTCATCCATTATCGATTATGGCAGCCTTACCCTTTTGTTTAGGCGGCGCATTGGTAGCGTTGATGGTTGCTCAAAAACCCTTGAGAATATATGCCCTGATTGGGATCGTGTTGCTGTTGGGGATTGTCACCAAAAACTCGATTCTGTTAGTTGACTATACAATCATCAACATTCAGTCAGGTAAAACTCAGTGTCAGGCACTCGTAGAATCAGGCGTATCACGTCTGCGCCCAATTTTAATGACTTCTTTAGCAACGATCGCTGGGATTCTACCCTTAGCATTGGGAATTGGCGCGGGTTCTGAAGTTCGACAACCAATGGGAATTGCCATTATGGGCGGTTTTACAACTTCTACTCTGTTGACACTGGTGGTAGTGCCAGTGATATTTAGCTACATTGACAACTTTCAAACTTGGATTATGGATAGATTGCGCTATGGCTTTGGCAAAAAACCATCGCGCCAATAATTATAGAGACGGCGATTTATCGCGTCTCCTTAACCGATGTAACTTGTATGATTAGGAAAAGCTATAACATTATAATTTTTTTAGTTGAATTATATTTTTTCTGTATCCTTACTAATAGATGACTTAATAAGTGTATACTCGATCGAACTCACAGGAAACATAATTCCCGGCTTCTTAGTAGGAGGATTTAGTGTGTTGAATATTCTATCCCAGAATCCCTGAATGCCATAGTTTCCATGAAAGCAAGTATGATGAAGATCGTGGAAATCTGATGGAATAAAAAATATTGACAAAGAACTATGACCTTCTAAGTTGTAAGCATTGCCTATAACGCTCCATGCACACAGTTGAGTGATGTCATATCCAAATATAAAAATAGGCAAAACGTCAGCGATCGCAACAATAATATATTCAATCAAACTCTTGTGTCCAGCAACAAAACTTGATGAGTCACGAAACTCATGATGTTTCAGATGGATTTTCTGCAAGAATCTTGTGTGCAAGAGCCGATGAGCAACATAAAAACAGAAATCAGCAGCAACTATTCTCATCAAGAACCATCCAAGATTTAGGAGTAAGCTATTTCCTCTATGAACCTCTGGAGCTAGATATAGAATTATGAATGCTAATAGAAAAGCTTTAATTTCTCCTGTAATTATGCCTTTGATAGTAAAGGAAGGAAATTCTTGATTTTTGACTTTCTTGACCCTTGCTGTCAGCTTATTTCTTAAAACATCCTTACTTTTGATTCCTTTTTCAATGAGAATGCCAATACTATAAAATGAGATAGAACCAAGAAGCCAATACAACAACACCTGCGTTATCAAGTCGATCTCAAGATTGTTTAACAGCAAATAGAATACCTGCTGAACAATGGTACAACTAATAGCGATCTTGAGATAAAATTCGATTTCAAAACAGAAATTCAAAATTTTTTGCATCTCTGTAACCTTATAGTATGTGACTAAGGCATGTTCTGTTAAGCTTTGATATCTTGAACAATCCGAAAACCAGCGTGCTGATAAAAATTGGGACGGAACCAGTTGCGGTAATATTTTAAAGCTTCTGTACCATTAGTTATCCAACACCCTCCTAACATCATTTGATGTTTATCATCAAAAAAGATGGCAGAATTATCTTCGTAAAGAAAATGAGGTTGATATCCTGCAATCGGGTTTAAGTTATTACTCAACCATTCCCAAACGTTACCCCGCAAATCGTACAATCCCGAATAACTTTTGGCTGTTTCTAACATCCCAACAGGACTAGGTGAGCCAAATTTTAAATTGAGATTATAATTTTCGACATCATCTAATAAACTATTACTATAAGTTGCTAAATGGTATTCTGGTTCACTCATTAAGCGAGTATCTTTCCCTTGCCAACGACAATAGGCTATTGCTTCATAGTGATTGACTTCCACAGGCCAATCTAGGGGTAAGTTAATTTCATCAAACATGGCTCGATATTTGTAGCTACCATTTTCATGTAACCAAAATTTAGGACATTGAATATTGTATCGAGTTTTCCAATTCCAAGATTCTTCATCCCAATATTCTTGATTTTCGTAGCCACCAGCCTTAACAAAATAGATAAAATCGGCATTGGTAATCAGATATTTACTGGCGAAAAAGGGTGCAACTTCAACAGTGCGATCGCCATAATCAATATCCCATCCATAAGTTGAATCATCTAAGGCTTTACCGAGTTTTACTACCCCACCAGCAACTTCTATCATTTCGTTCTGATGAGTGTAACCATTAAAAGGGGCATATTGCCAATTTTGAGGACGTTTCACTCTCTCAATAGGCAGTTGGCGAATTAACATCGAAGAAGTTTCAATGTGAATACGTTGGTGTTCAATCCCCATCATTAAAGCCCAAAGAGGATGATTGGGATGAATTGGCAGAGTAATTGGGGTTGTCTTAATTAGTTCAGAAATTACAGAATATGCTTGTTCTCGATACTCCCAAGTTTGTGAAACTTGCGGCCATTCTAAATGATCGATCGCTGCATTTAACTCTTCTGGTTTTTCTGGATCGACTCCAATTTCAAACAAAATTTCATACTCTGGATTGAGGCTTTTTTCTAATAATCCCACCTGAATTAATTTATTAATATAGAAAATAGCCGAATGTCCTAGATAAAAAATTAGAGGATTTCTCAAAGGGTCAGGATTGAGATAAAATGTCTCTTCCCCAACTAGACTTTTCAATAACATATCTTCTAAGTGCCAAGCATTCTCAAAGTAATTGAGGATAACTTGGTTATTACAACTATCAAGTTTTGGAGGTTTAGCAGATTGCAGACTATTCATGGTTAAATTACTATTACAGAACAATGAAACAAATTAATTATTTATAAATCCGATTTGATTCCTGAATTTAATTGTATAGATAGTGAACACGGAATAAAAAATAGATATGTACTGAGTTTTGTGAAAAACCAAATATGAGTACTATAGAATGTGTTAAACACAATAGTAATGAAGGAGGTATCAAATAAGATTCTTAAATATGACAGATTTATTCTTTAATAGCAATACTTCTTGTTCAATAATTAGTTTTTCAAATAGCTCTAAAACTGTATCGACTTAGTGTAGTAAAACTGCTAATTTGACTAATTTAATATTTGTTGAATAATGAAACTATCAGCTAACAAGTAATTCAGTCCGAATAAACATAACTACATTATTAAAAATAAAGACTATTGAAACTCTTATCAATGACAAATTACAACCTTCTTTAGGCACTAGTAATTCACTGCTTCTTGACGACATGGTACGGATAACTTGCTTCTATGTAGGTGGGTAAAGTAATGATTAGAACTTTGCAAGACGCATCTCCAATTATCATTGCACACCGGGGTGCTAGCGGCTATCGTCCAGAACATACTTTAGCTGCTTATGAGTTAGCGATCGCACTTGGGGCTGATTATATTGAACCTGATTTAGTTTCTACCAAAGATGGTATTTTAATTGCTCGTCACGAAAATGAGATTTCTGAAACCACCGATGTTGCAAGCCATGCAGAATTTGCTCACCTGCAAACCACCAAAATAATTGATGGCGAATCAAAAACTGGCTGGTTTACTGAGGATTTTACCCTAAAAGAACTAAAAACACTACGAGCTAAAGAGCGAATTCCTCAACTGCGATCGCAAAATACCACCTATGATGGACTCTTAGAAATTCCCACGCTGCAAGAAATCATCGATTTAGTCAAGGTTAAAAGTGGCGAAATTAATCGAGCGATTGGCATTTACCCAGAAACGAAGCACCCAACTTACTTTCAATCTATTGGGTTAGCCCTAGAAGCACCCCTACTTGCAACTTTAACAGCTAACGGTTATCAGGGAGCTAACGCACCTGTTTTCATTCAGTCTTTTGAAGTGGGTAATTTACAAGATTTATCTACAAAGACTGATTTACCTCTGGTGCAATTGCTGAATAACAGTGGTAAGCCTTATGATTTTGTCGTTAGTGGCTGCGAACACACCTATACAGATTTAGTCACAGCATCAGGTTTAGCAGAAATTGCTGAATATGCACAGGCGATTGGGATTCATAAAAATTTACTGGTTCCTAGAGACAGCAATGGTAAATTGCGTAGACGCAAAGCGGCTTGTCGCCAGATATCGCCTACATCTTTAGTCATTGATGCTCATGCGGCTGGTTTGCTAGTTCATGTTTGGACTTTCCGCAATGAAGACTGTTTTTTGCCACTGGATTTTCAAGGAAATCCTCAAGGTGAATATGAACTATTTTTCAACTTAGGTGTTGATGGCGTATTTAGCGATTACCCAGATACGGCAGTTCACGCCTCTACTGTTCAGTGGTAATTTGGTAAAGAAATAAAAAATCATAGAAAAGTAACATGGTTCTACTTAAGTGGAAATCGCATATAATAACAGCAATAACCTTGACTGCAATCAGTCTTACTGCATCCAAGTCGGCATTGGCGGCATCTCTGTACTCAGTTACTGACTTAGGCAGTCTTACAGGAGAAGCCTACAGTTACGCTACAGACATTAATGACTCAGGTGAAGTAGCGATTAATTCTTTGGACAGTTCTTTTTTTTACAGTAATGGTTCGCTCAAAAAAATTAGTCCGTTGCCTGGCGATAATGTACTTGCAGTGACTGGTATCAATAACTTGGGGCAAGTAGTTGGTAATTCTATCAGTAACACAGACAGTGATAATAACGTCTTTATTTACAGTAATGGAACAACGCAAAATACTGGTATTAAAGGCATTCCTTATGCTATCAATGACTCAGGTGAAGTAGTTGGCGGTACAAGTGGTGGCGGTATATTCCCAAAACTTGCCTTTCCCTTTGGAGCCGCTTTCCAATACAGCAATGGCACGACGACTATTATTAACAATAACTTAAAAGAAAATTATGTTGCCTATGGCATAAATAATTTAAGTCAGGTAGTTGGCATTTTCGGTTCTTCCAACCGAGCCTTTTTATCCGACAACGGTATAATCACTAATCTCGGTACCCTCCCTGGTGACAGTTACAGTCAAGCAAATGATATTAATGACTCAGGACAAGTAGTTGGTAGTTCGGGACTCACTGGAGTAAATGATACTCGTGCTTTTCTGTACAGTTCCAGCACGGGACTCGAAAACCTCGGTAGGTTACGTCCTACAGATTTGTTTAGTACTGGTTTGGGGATCAACAATTTGGGTCAAGTAGTCGGGTTTTCTGGCAATAACAATAACTTTTTTGCAGCAGATGGCAATGGTTTACGGGCTTTTCTTTATAGTGATAACACTCTCTACGACTTAAATGACCTGATTGCTCCTGGTTCAGAGGCTGGCTTTACCTTGACAGCAGCATCTGCCATTAATAATAATGGACAAATTGTCGGTCGTGGTGCAGTTAATGGTGAATTACATGCCTTCCTTTTGACGCCAACCTCATCTGTCTCTGTAGCTGAACCAACTTCAAGTGTTCCTATTTTGTCGTTTGGTGCTGTTGTAATTTTATTTGCAACGTTCAAGCGCAAACCTCACTCTAGCAATGCAGCCATACAACAAACAAGTTAATGCAATAACTTTAGGCAGAAAAAATGATTAGTTGGAAATATGCATTTATAAAAATGCTAGTTGAAAATCTTTAAGATATGTCTCTAGGCCGTGCTTAGAGACACATTGTACTTTAGGCAAGGGATGACATCACTGCTAAGTTGTTCTCGATTTTCACAAACTAGTCATCACCTGAGCTAATTGATTAGATAAATCAATTGCAGACTCCTGGTATTTTTTAAATAAAACTCCAGCTAATAAATAATAATTACCAGAATAAAATGCCATCTGATTTTTTTGGAGTTGTTCGATGTGCTTCTTTACCTTGGGATCGGAGCTATAGTAGCCGAACTGCAAAGGTAACACCATGAAGTTTTGAACATAATAACCATTCTGCTTTGCTAGGTTCAATGTATTTATTGGATTAGAAAAGCTAGATATTAAAACCAACACATTTTCATAACCTAACGATAAAAGCTCGTTGGTAACTGTAGCTCCATCTACACCCCCAAATAATAGTGGCATATAAATATCGTTATCTGGTGCGGGAAGATACGGTGGATTGGCTACAAGATACTCAGCATCGGGTTGAGAAGAATTAAACAAAGATGAATTATGGATGATGTATTTATTAGTGAGATTGTATTCATCAATGGTTGAATTTGCGACTTTCCATGCAGAAGTATTTAATTCAAATCCCTGGATGACTCCATCAAACTTGTTTCTCAATAAGGAATTAATTACAGGGCTGCCATCTCCTGAACCAAACTCCACAATAGATTCAGAATTTTGACAATTTCTGATCACAAAGCTTTCTAAGCAGTTGGAGTAGAAATTAGATTCTTCAGGGCAAAAAAAGATATCTTTCATTTGACTGCACTTCAAAGTGTATGGTATAATCAATTTAATGGGGGGTTATTTGCTGTTTTATGTTTAGGTAATTAAAACCGTTCTTTTAGCAAAGGGTTGCTAAAAAAATGTATTTGTAGGTGAATTAGTAATAAAATGACTTAAAAATGTCAAATTAAAACGCTAAGAATAACCTGCTATTTATAATTTTTGGGATTGTTCATACGAGTAAAGCGGCTTATTCTGCTTCGCGTATCGATCGCATAACAGCACGAGCGGCGCGATCGCCCATTCGTTTCTCCTGGTCATAGCCAAGCAGCAGTTCCCACGCATCATTGGGATACCGTTCTGCCAAAGGCAAAGCTACATCATCCAACATCCAACGACCGTGGCGTTCATCTTCCCTGATGTGTAGTTCCCAATAACCCATCGCCGCCTCTGACAGTCCTAAGCGTTGCGCTGCCGCCAGATAGTTTTTGTAAGCCGCAGGGCCAGCCACCTCAAAATATGTCAACGCCCCACTGTAACGTAGGAAATAGCGTTTGCGATCGGTGGTCAAAAAGTTATGATTATCGCAAGCTAGGACTTCCCAAGGCACTAAATCGAAGTATCCTTCTGGTTCAGTGTTCATCCCAAACTCAGCCAGCATTTGAGCAAAAAATGTCGAGTGCTTGCGGGATAAACGACCGTTGCCGTATTCTTCTAATAGTACTCGCACCAGCGTACACTGCATTTCATTAGCAGCACCACCCAATACGTAGCAAAGACGACTACCTTCAACCAAACCATCAAAGGAGCCGATCGCTAGCAAGTGACGATAGCCAGCTTCAGTCATTTCCTCACGAATGTAGCGGCTATTCTCCGACAAAGGCGGATTTAAATCGGCAGATGCCCGCTCAATTAAAGCTTGTTTTACATCCAATTGTTGCAATGCAGCCACATCGATTTGTGCCAATTCCCACTGTTGCCAAGCAGTTTCAATTTTGTCGCGACAAAAGTGCAAATACTGCGATCGCTCATTGTTATAGTGCCGCAAATCATCGTACCAAAACAGCTTTAGCCGATTAATTCGATAAAGTATCCGTTGGAGAAAACGGTGAGCCTGGTCATCAGAGCGATCGTTTCCATAAGCAGCACCAATTGCGATAGAGAGCGATTGTTCAAACTGACTAGCTGTTGCAGGTTTTACATCCAGTTGATTGTCCAAATCCTCCATTGCTAGCAGTTCTATAAATTGCTTCTCAGCACGGTCGTACTGGGTAATTGTTCTTTCTTCTGTTTGCGTGCTATTTTTCGCCGCCCCAGCTTTAGGAAATATAATTAAATTGCTTTGCATGGAATCTTCGGTAGCTTTGCAAAAGTGAGAAATTAATTTCACCTCTAATACTTAACTTTTCACACAAGTAGCTTTGTGTACATCTTTCCCTGGTTATAAAGAAAGATTAAGTTTCAAAGGAAAGGGGAATGGGGAATGGTTTTGCCCCTCTGCCCTCCTCCTCCCCAATCCCTACGGCACTTGCGTCCGTTGCTCAATTGCCTTACTTACTGGGTGGAATCTCCTCAAGAGGAATCAGTGCTTCAATCACCGACTTCACAATTGGCGCGGCGACAGTAGAACCATAAGCACTTTCTCCTTTTGGCTCATCCACCAGTGCGAACACTACATAGCGAGGAGATTCCACGGGTAAAATAGCCACGAAACTGGTCATTCTCGCACCTTTGATGTAGCCACCATTCGGACTAGCTTTTTGGGCTGTACCAGTTTTACCAGCAATGCGATATCCTGGAATTTGTGCCGCCTTACCGCTACCTTGAGTAACAACAGTTTCCATCATTTCCACAACCTTTTGAGTTGTTGCGGTTGAGAAAATTTGGCGGGGGATGGTGTGAGTGGGTGAATCATGCATCTGTCCTTTGCTATCAATCAGCCCGCGAACTACATGAGGTGTAACTAACTTACCGCCATTAGCTAAAGCACCATGCATTTGCACTAGCTGTAACGGTGTCATGGAAAAGCCTTGCCCAAAAGAAGTAGTAGCTGCTTCAATTGGGGAAGCGATAAATTCTTCTTGACTTTTGAGCCGTCCCCCAACCTCAAAAGGTAAATCTGTATCAACTTTTTGTCCTAGTCCCAATCGTTCTAACCAGTTGTAGTAAATTGAAGGCTTTAAACGTTGGATAATTTGCACCATGCCAATATTGCTGGAATATTGCAAAATTTGAGCGATGCTGATTCGCCCATTACCATTATTCATGGCATTTTTGATGGTGTAATTAGCGACTCGAATCGAACCGGAGTCATTAAACATATCATCTGGTTTGATGATGCCATTTTCTAGAGCGATCGCTACATTCAAAGGTTTAAAAGTCGATCCCGGTTCATAAAGATCCGCCACCGTCCAGTTTTTAAATAGTGAAATATTAGCTTTAGCGTATTCATTAGGATTATAAGTAGGCTGAGAAACCAGGGCGAGTAAGGAACCATCCAATGCATCCATGACAATTACTGCCCCACGTTTAGCGTCAAACTTCTCCATCTGTTGTTTGAGCGCAATCCGAGCAATTCGTTGCAGACGGCTATCGATAGTGAGTTGTAATCGCAAATCGTCAAAATGCAAAAAACCTTCAGGAGCCCGATCCGGCATCAGGGCCCCATTCCCCGACCGACTGAGCCGCACCGTTTGCACAGGACGTTCTAGCAACTTCTCTTGAGAGTATTCCACACCAGCTTGACCGCGACGGTCAACATTCACATAGCCCACTACATCGGCAACCAAATCGTCTGGCGGGTAAAATCGGGAGTATTTTTGAATCCACTCCAGGCCATTTAAGCGCAAAGAGATGACGCGATCGATAATTTCTTCTGGTAAGGCTGGCGCAAGTATAATTCCACTTCTTTTGCTTTGAAAAGTTTTCACCAATTCAGCAGTATCTTTTGCCAAAATCGGGGCAAGTCGCTCTGCCATATCTTCATTAGACTTATCAAACAGCTTGGGGTGAGCGTATAAAGTATATACAGGACGGTCAATAGCCAACAGATCGCTATTGCGATCTACCACTGGGCGACGGGGCATAAAAGGTCGCAAATTCACCATTTGCTGGTTGCGTGCTTGCTCAGTTAACTTTGGGCCCTTGACAATTTGTAGATTATACAAGTTAATAGCCAACCCCAACCCTGATGCCATTAATACGCCCCAGACGATGAACAGTCGGGACTTAGTGTTGGATGTTTGGTCTTGTATATTAGAGGCTAATTTCCCCAAAAGCCCTCGTTTATCACCCTTGTGTCGCCCTGTGAATCCTGGATTCTGAAACTTTCTGAATTTTGTTTTCCTTGGTGACTTCTGCATTGGGTTCTGACGAATTACGATTAGTATCCCAGTGGCGAGAGTGTTTGCGGTTGCGTTTCAGAATTTGGCGTTGTGTTAGGCAATGCTGGCTTACGACTCTGAGATGCTGGAGACAAGAAAATCACCCCTTCCGGAGTTGGCGATACCAGCCCTGCTGTTGGTTGTTCTGCTTCATTAGCCATTTTATTTTTCAGCGTCGCGTTGGTTGTCGTTAGCAAGCGTTCATGACGTTGGAGGTTTTGCAGTCTGCGATATGACTGACCCCAAAGCTCTTGAGAATAGACTGTCCAAGCATAAACAGCAAGTGTCGATGCTACTAACAAGAACGCCACAACTGACGAATAACGATGAAAGGTATACAAGCGCAGCAACCATAAAGGTGCGGCTCCAGAATTAGGCATTGTGGGAAGCCCAAGAAAACCTTCCCCCGGACTCTTTTGGTTCGCATTCAACTGCTCATTGACATTTGGTAATTGTTGTCTACCCAACTGTTTCACTGATTTGCCTATAACTGCCTCATTTATAGGAGAAACCGCTAAATTTTTGGAGGAACGCTGTTGTTTTTGAGAGGATACTGCTGTAGAAGCGTTCCGTGCTGCTGACTCCATACGCGCAGAGCGTCGCTTTCCTAAAGAAAGGATAGAATCTCGCCGAAACCAATTACCCCTTGTAGAAACAGTAGATTTACGAGCAACTACCATAAATTTTTAAATTTTTTGAGATGGGAAATACTGCACTTTCGATTGATTGTCTTGATTGTCTGTTTTTGCTAAGGTTAAAATAACCTCCTGTGCAACAAGCACACATAACAGACTATACCTTTTAACTTTTCTGATAGGTAGCTGTATCAATGTTTGCATCCCCTAGATATGCAATGTTTGCAATCAGCGACTATAAACTGGATAGCTTACCCTTTAGGTATCGCACCTAAAGTATGGCAACGTCGGGTAGCCAGATGCAATACTCTGTGAAAAAAATAAAATTTTTTGCTATCATAGCTCCGTTTATTAAATAAATTGGTAATTTTCGTTTTGCTCCTGAGTTAAAAGAAACTAATCAGGATACGTAATTCCAAAAACAATACCCCAAAGGATTGTTTTTTTTAAGTATGTAATCTCGCAGAATTTAAAAAAAGCAATAAATACGGTATCGTATTCAACAGGCGAAAAATTGTTCTAGCCACAATTGGTGAAAGAGGAGTTATGAAAACAAAAATCTTTGGTTTGGCTTTAATGTTAAGTCTGGCTGCAATTCTTGGGGCTTGTGAAGGTGGTGGTGGTGATGGTGCTGGTACTGCTACTCCAGCTGCTACAGGTGAACCAACTGATGCACCTGCTAAGTCTACTCCTGCCACGACTCCCGCAGCGACTCCAGCAACTCCCGCAACTACTCCCGCAGCTACTCCTAAATAAGGCATCTTAAACTTTAGTTTAAATCACGCCCAGAACTACTTAGTGACAGCGTTCCTCACTACATAGCTCGAAACATAGCTCGAATTAATTAGGTTCGCGAAAAAACCGCATTTTTATGTTGGTTTATCTGAACCTAGAGTTTGCTCAAATATCAACTAAGTAGAGCAGGAAGTAGAGGACACTGGTAAAGAGGGTTACGTCCTTTACCAAGTGTCCACTGAAATTTCCGCCCGCTCAAAGCTTGTTTTTAGTCCAAGGAAGTTGAGTGAGTCTAAACTATTTTGTAGACAAGATACTTCCTTCGTTTGGAATTTGAAATTGCTTATATTACTGAGTTTTGAGAGGGCAAAACAATTTATCGCGATCGCTGGCAATTGCTCTTGAGCATTCCTGTAGTCTATTCCGTATCAGGAAAGACCTGGTAATCTCCCTTGATATTGCCAGATTTTTATTGGGAAAATTTGGGCATTGGGTATTGGGCATGGAAAAAACAGATTTTCATCTTGCGTTATGAACGTATTTCAGGAGATGAAGAGAGTTAAAACGCGAAACCATGTAAAATTACTGGTCTTGGTTGTAATTACTGTGACTATGGTTGTCTTAAGTAGCTATTGGAGATCGGCAGCAATAGCATTACCGCCACCGGAGGATACACCAGAAGAAATATTACGGACAAAGATTATTATAGAAGCGCGATCGCCTATTGATGGAAGATTCCTAACAGCTGCCGAGTATATCCAATTACAAGCCAAGCTGCAAGAAGTCCCGCCACCAAAACTAGACCCTAAAATTCGAGAACAGATTTTTTTGCTTCGCCTACGTAAAACACTATTGCAGTTTTTCCCATTTTTAAATTTTTGATAAATTTGTCATTAGTCCTTAGTCATTTGTCATTCATCCTGTGCCCCATACCCAATGCCCAATGCCCAATGCCCAATGCCCAATACCCAATGCCCAATACCCAATTCTGATGTAGGATAACGGTGGCGACAAAATTGCAAATAAATGTAAAGAATATATATAGATATTAAAAAAGTAGATTTAGTCAATCACGTTATTCCACTTAGGTAGCTTCATGTCCATGACCACGATCGCCCCTGAACAGGTTAACAGCATCGTTTGGAATCAGCATAACGATCCCTTTGAAATACTAGGTTCTCATCCCATACAGCAAGACGGCAAAACTGTCTGGGCTGTGCGGGCCTACCTACCAAATGCAAGTGCAGCGTGGGTCGTTCTTCCTGAACAACGTAAAGAATACCCAATGCAAACAGTGCATCATCCTCACTTTTTTGAATGCACCATTGAAACTGCCGAACTAGCAAACTACCAGTTACGGATTAAAGAAGGAGAACACGAGCGTGTCATCTATGACCCTTACGCTTTCCGTTCTCCTAACTTGACAGACTTTGACTTGCATTTGTTTAGTGAAGGCAACCATCACCGGATATATGAAAAACTGGGAGCGCACCCCACGGAAATAGATGGCGTTAAAGGCGTTTATTTTGCCGTTTGGGCACCCAACGCCCGTAATGTTTCATTGTTGGGAGATTTTAATCTCTGGGATGGACGTAAAAACCAGATGCGTAAAGGCCGCACTGGAATTTGGGAATTGTTTATTCCTGAAATCGGTGTGGGAGAGCATTACAAATATGAAATCAAAAATTTTGAAGGACACATTTACGAAAAATCCGATCCCTATGGTTTCCAGCAAGAAGTTCGCCCGAAAACGGCATCCATTGTCACTGATTTAGATGCTTATAGTTGGAATGATGAAAACTGGATGGAAAAGCGGCGTCGCACTGACCCCCTAACTCAGCCAGTTTCAGTTTACGAAGTGCATTTAGGCTCTTGGTTACACGCTTCGAGTGCAGAACCAGCTAAACTTCCCAATGGTGAAACGGAACCTGTAGTTGTCGTTTCTGGACTAAAGCCGGGCGCACGCTTCCTTACCTACCGAGAACTAGCTGACCGACTCATTCCTTATGTCAAAGAATTAGGATACACCCACATAGAAATGTTGCCCATTGCGGAACATCCCTTTGATGGTTCTTGGGGTTATCAAGTAACTGGTTACTATGCCCCTACCTCGCGTTTTGGCAGACCCGAAGATTTGATGTATTTTATTGACAAATGTCACGAAAATGATATAGGGGTAATTGTAGATTGGGTTCCTGGTCACTTCCCCAAAGATGGACATGGTTTAGCTTTTTTTGATGGTAGCCACCTATACGAACACGCTGACCCCCGCAAAGGCGAACATAAAGGATGGGGTACTTTGGTATTCAATTACGGTCGCCATGAAGTTAGTAATTTCTTAGCAGCAAATGCTCTCTTCTGGTTTGACAAGTACCACATTGACGGGGTTCGTGTCGATGCTGTTGCCTCGATGCTCTATAACGACTATTGCCGCGAACCAGGAGAATGGCTGCCCAATCAGTACGGTGGCAGAGAAAACCTAGAAGCAGCAGATTTTCTACGTCAGGTAAATCACACTATCTTTAGCTATTTCCCCGGTGTTCTCTCAATTGCTGAAGAATCCACTTCCTGGCCAATGGTATCTTGGCCTACCTATACAGGCGGACTAGGTTTTAACTTGAAGTGGGATATGGGCTGGATGCACGATATGCTGGATTATTTCAGCATGGATCCTTGGTTCCGCCAGTTCCACCAAAACAATATCACCTTTAGTATGTGGTACAACCACAGTGAGAACTTCATGCTGGCCTTATCCCACGATGAAGTCGTGCATGGCAAGAGCAATATCATCGGTAAAATACCAGGGGATACATGGCAGAAGCTAGCTAGTGTGCGTTGTTTATTTACCTATATGTTTGCTCACCCAGGCAAGAAAACCATGTTTATGAGCATGGAGTTTGGGCAGTGGAGTGAGTGGAATGATTGGACAGATTTGGAGTGGCATTTATTACAGCATGAAGCCCACCAACAGTTAAAAACGTTTTTCCACGATTTGAACCATCTCTACCGTTCTGAACCAGTTTTGTACACCCAAGATTTTGCCCAAGCGGGGTTTGAGTGGATTGACTGTAGCGATAACCGCCATAGTGTAGTTGCCTTCATGCGTCGTGACAAAGATTCTGATGATTTTGCGATCGTGATTTGCAATTTTACACCACAACCCCATTCTCACTACCGCATCGGTGTACCGCAAAAGGGATTTTATACTGAGTTGTTTAATAGTGATGCGCGTCAGTATGGCGGCAGCAATATGGGCAACTTAGGTGGTAAGTGGACGGATGAGTGGTCTTTGCATAGTCATCCTTATTCACTGGATTTGTGTTTACCACCTTTGGGTGTGTTGATTCTCAAATTGGATAAGAAGAAGACTGCTGAGGTAATTGGATAACAATTTGGGGTGGGTGCTAGCTCACCCTAGACATAATTTTGTTTATTGACAGCTACTCAACCCAGTTCTCTAATAGACTCTGGTGAAATTAAATATTCGTTATTCATAACCCTTGTAGAGACGTAGCAGTGCTACGTCTCTACATTCTTTTTCACGATTTTTAACTAGCGATCGCTCTGCATTTACCCGTGGAATTATACTTAGTACTCAGGAGAAGCGCACTACTAAAGGCTGACAGTAGCTAGTTGCTAAGTAATAATAAATCCTTCTGTCGATAGATACGCTTTAGATGATGTATTTAATCAACTCCTCTTGCTACGATCCTCTCTGTTCTAATCAGACAAAATTTCGTGCCACTATCGCCTGATTTAAGTACTGAGTAGCGGAAAATTTGGTAAAACTTATTTAGCTTTGGATATAGCTCAAAAGCCAAAAAAAATTTTGTATAGTACAAATGTATGATTTGTTAGCCCTAATTCTAGATATTTTATAATAATTCTAATGACACAGATTAAGCCGGAAGTAAAGCGTACAGAAGAATTGCGCCAGTTATTGCAACAAGCAAGCTTCGCTTATTACGTCCTAGATGCTCCAATCATGGAGGATGCAATCTATGACCAGCTATATCGAGAATTGCAACAACTGGAAACTCAATATCCAGAATTGACAGCACCCGATAGTCCGACTCAGCGTGTGGGTGAGAGGCCGGCAACGCAGTTTACCTCGGTGCGGCACAATATCCCTTTGTACAGTCTGGAGAATGCATTCAATATTCATGAGTTGCAAGGATGGGATCAGCGTTGGCGGCGACAAGTACCGAAAATAGATTCAGTGGAATATGTCACTGAACTTAAAATTGATGGTTCTGCTTTGGCTCTTACCTACCAAGATGGCATTCTAGTTAGAGGGACAACTAGGGGTGATGGGGTAACGGGTGAAGATATCACTCAAAATGTGCGGACGATTCGCTCAATTCCCTTACGTTTGAATTTTGAAGGTTTAGAAATTTTAGAAAGAGTAGAAGTGCGAGGTGAAGCGTTTTTGCCGTTGGAAGTATTTAAACAAATCAACGAGGAAAGGCAAAAAGCAAGCGAGCAATTATTTGCTAATCCCCGTAATGCCGCAGCTGGTACACTCAGGCAACTAGACTCCCGCATTGTCGCTAAACGGCGGTTAGATTTCTTTGGCTACACCCTGCACATTCCTGGTAGAGATGACACTAGTATTGCTAATACCCAATGGGAAGCGTTGGAGTTGTTGGAAAAGATGGGTTTTCGAGTCAACGCCAACCATAAACTCTGTGCTTCGATCGCAGAAGTGGCAAAATATTATGAATACTGGGATACGGAACGGCTGAATTTACCCTACATGACTGATGGGGTAGTAGTGAAGCTGAATTCTTTTAAACTTCAGGAACAGCTAGGATTTACGCAGAAATTTCCCCGGTGGGCAGTAGCCTTAAAGTATCCAGCCGAGGAAGCACCTACCCGTGTGGAAAATATTGCTGTAAATGTGGGACGAACGGGGGCGTTAACGCCGTTAGCCGAGATGCGCCCGGTGCAACTGGCGGGAACAACAGTTTCCCGCGCCACCTTACATAATAGCGATCGCATTACTCAATTAGATATTCGCATTGGCGATACTGTGATTGTCCGTAAAGCTGGGGAAATCATTCCAGAAGTGCTGAGGGTAATCAAAGAACTCCGTCCTGCTGACATCGAACCCTTTGTTATGCCTACCCATTGCCCAGTCTGCGGTCAACTGGTGGTGCGAGAATCAGGTGAGGCAGTGACTCGGTGCGTCAATGCTTCCTGTGCGGCGATTCTCAAAGGTTCCATTGAACATTGGGTAAGTCGTGATGCCTTGGATATTAAAGGTATGGGCGAAAAGCTGGTATATCAACTTGTTGATAAAGGTTTGGTACATTCCGTTGCTGATTTATATGAGTTGACAGCAGAGAAATTATCTGAATTGGAAAGGATGGGGAAAAAGTCGGCAGAGAAGTTGATTGATGCGATCGCTCAATCAAAAAATCAACCTTGGTCAAGAGTATTGTATGGTTTAGGTATCCGTCATGTTGGCAGTGTAAATGCTCAATTGTTGACTCAGAAATATTTCGCTGTAGACCAGTTAGCTACGGCAAAGCAATCAGATATTGAAGGCATTTACGGTATTGGTGCTGAAATTGCCCAATCAGTATACCAATGGTTTCGGATTGACGCTAACCAAAAGTTGATAGAATGCTTACAAGCAGAAGGATTGCAATTAACTGCCCCAGAGGAAACAAAAATAGTTGGAGATTGCAATCAAAAGTTCGCAGGTAAAAATTTTGTAATTACGGGAACATTGCCAACCTTAAAGCGAGATGAAGCGAAGGCTTTGATTCAAAAAGCTGGGGGAAAAGTGACTGATTCAGTGAGTAAAAAAACAGATTATTTAGTGTTAGGAGATGAGGCCGGTTCCAAGTTAGAAAAAGCAATTTCTTTGGGAATTACGCAGTTAAGCGAGGTGCAATTGTTAGAGATGGTTGAAGGTTGAAACAAGGTAAACGCCTGGAAAGCTATATATTTAATGAACGAATCCAGGCGATTAACCCAGACCGCTCGATCAGCCCGAAAGCATAACCGCTACAACCCGCATTATTTACTTGGCTGATAAAATCTGCTTATGCTTTATATTTTTTAGACTCTGGTATCAATACATATTTAGGACTCCTTAATACTTAACTAAATATAACTTCATAATCAATTTTGCGGAATTTTGATATGTTCTTGTGTATCAAACTCTATTGGCTTATATCTTACTCCTAGAGCGAGTCCACAAGCGTCTTGATTCTGACCGGAGGCGGAGCGTCTCCGACTTTGCTCCTGAATTCTGAATTATTCTTCAATCTTATTTATCTGGAAACTAGTGCAAGATATAAACCAATATGAACAAAAACAATTAACCTTTTGTATATTTACAGAGATTTGTCATGAACAAAAGACAACAGGTTTTTAACGGTATTGTCTTGTGGTTGGGACTAGCATTCCTGATTTTAATGCTACAAAATTTCTACAGTGTATTGCAATATATTTTCTTTTTGCGAGTACCTATAATTATTGGTTTATTGCTGTTATTATTGCCAACAATTTCAGTGAATACTGGTTTATCAGCAATGTTGAAAAACTTATTTGTACTTCGCGCTAATAATCAGTTGGTTTTAGTTATTGGAGGTGCAGTTTTAGCAGGACTGGCTACGATACAAGTTTTCGATACTATCTTGTATAATTCCCATCTTCGTTTTGATGTACCTCAGCAGCAAAGAATTCCAGAATTTCTCCAATATTTAATCGCTATTATCTTAAGTCTTCCAATTGCCATAAAAGCGATTCAGCTTTCTAAAAAAGAAATAGAAGAAGCAGATCGTAGCTGGGAAGGTTGGGGAATTATATTTGGCATTATTGCAGGAGCTTTATTGCTAATAACCAATTACTTTAACAAGCATTTTTTTGAATCCAATCAGTTTTTAAAACAGGTCTTATTGAAAATAATTTATTTGTTACCAGAAAGAATACAAAGAGGTTATGTAGATGTAAAAGGTAATTTATCTTACGGAATTGCTGCAATAACAGTATTTTCCATTTTTCTATTAATTGTTTATGGGTTAGGTTATTTTATATTGAAACCTCGCCCAATTCCTAATAGATTTGAAGCTCCTGCTCTTTTTTATATTACTCTCATTCTGTCAGTTATGGTAGTGTGGATAGGAGGTATTTCTTACTTTGTTGACGTGTCTCGCATTCCTACGTTGCTATTATTTTTAGCAATTTCATCTGCTTCTTATGCTATTTTTAAAACAGACCATTTTTATAAAATATACTCAAAAAATATCTGGGAAAAACCAACAAAAGAAAAGTGGATTAATGTTATCTCTCAACGTCTGAAAAATCAACAAACTGAAGATAAAACTTTAGTAGTAGTTTGTGCTAGTGGTGGAGGTATTCAAGCATCTGGATGGACAGCTAAAGTTTTGACTGGTTTACAGCAAGAACTTGGATCTAAATTTACCAAAGCTATTGGTTGGATAAGCTCAGTTTCTGGTGGTTCTGTCGGAACAATGTTTTATTTGGATAGATTTGGAGATCGGGGTTATCCAGAAGAAAATCAATTAAAACAGATTTTTAAAAGCGCTACAGAAGATAGTTTGGATGCTACAGGCTGGGGATTCGCTTATCCAGATTTACTTCGTTTTATTGGTTTACCTTTTGTCGTACCAAAAGCACAAGAAAATAATACTGCAACTGAGCAAGACCGTGGTACTGCTATCGAAATAGATTGGAAAGGGGAAATGAAAACTAAAAATGAAAGTTTAGCTAGCTGGAGCGATAAAATTGACCAAGGAATTATTCCTATTCCTATTTTTAATGCAACTTTAGTTGAAGATGGACGGCGTTTTTTAGTTAGTCCAATGACTTTTAGTCCGCATAAGGATTGCAAATCTATAGATTTTAATACGCTTTATCCAGAATATGATATTGATGTGACGACAGCCGCTAGATTATCTGCCACTTTTCCTTATGTATCTCCTGTATGTCGTCCTAGTCAAGACACTAGATGGAATTATCATATAGGTGATGGTGGTTACTTCGACAATTTTGGTATTGGTACTACCATAGAATTACTCGATCAACTATTAGAATCTGAGCAATCTCACCAAATTAAAAAAGTTATTTTAATCCAAATCAATGCTTTTCCTGATGATGAGAATCCCCAAAAAGAAAAAGGCGCTCCGGGATGGCAGATGGAAGTTATTGGTTCATTGCTTGCTTTATTAAATGTTCGTAGTGATACACAGAACGAAGGCAATACATTAAATATAGAACTTTTGATAGACAAGTATAAATGTGGCTACAAGCATGATGAGCAGGAAAAAGTTCAGCAATTTTTAAAAGATAAATATTGTCAAAAAGGAATAGAAATTATGCATATTCCCATTAAATTTCCTCGTGGTAAAATTAATCCTCCACTTTCTTGGCAGTTAACTCAAGAACAAAAAGAAGCTATTCAAAATGCATGGCAAGAGTGGAAAACAACCAACTCCAATTATATTTCTGAACTCAAAAAGATATTCCCAGAGTGATGAGTATCCATTCAGATAATAAAATAGGATTACTATAGCAATCCTATTTTATTTGTGAAAACTGCAATTCGTAGATCCCTGACTTAGTAAAAATTATCAGGGATATTGTTTCTCAGGAATGATTCAGGATTCTTATCGCAAACTAGTTGGTTTTGCACAATCAGATAATTGTTGTAAGACAATTCATGAATTGCCTCTACTCAAACGGGGGCAAGTTATTCGGATCGATACCCTGAGATTGTAAGTAAGCAATCAGTCCTTCTTTTTGCTGGCGCTCTTGTTCGGCGCGTTGACGTTCTTGTTCAATCTGTTCTACAGCCCACGGTAACAAATTCTCATCTCGATCCCACCAGCGCAACCAATAACCAGTTCGCGCTTCTTTTGTTCCTTGCCAAGTTCCCAAAAATAAGCCCATTACATCAATCCAATGACGACCATTTTCGTCAGGTTGCTTTAACTCATAGCGTTTATTTTCTAGTTGATAATATTCTAATAAACCGCCATAAGGTTCAAAAATTATGTAAATGGGAATTTGCAAAATTTGCTCGTAGAAAAACCATTTTCCTGGTGGATAAGTTCGCTTTACCGAATATTCTCCACCGTCAGTATCGGATAAAAATTCAATAGCGATCGCCGGAATATCTCCTTCTAAATTAGGTGTATAACTTTTGCGGTTAGCCACCACTTCATTAACCGACGGCACATAAACCCAGTCTGGTGCTTTGGCAATAAATTGACCGTTGACTGTCGCACAAAGACCAAAGTTTGAAGCTATCAACATCTGGGGTTGGATGAATCCACTGATTTCTAGGCTTTCACGCAAAGCACCAGCCAAAAGTGGCTGACCGGTATTCTCCACTGGTTCATCCTCTAGTTGAAAATCTTTGGGTAAGGCTTCCCAAGAGATTACCAGTTCTATTGGTGATTTGGCTTGGCTGAGTTGGGTTGCCATAAACACAGCATGAATTTATTCTCGATCTTATCGCAGGCGATACTAGGAGCAAAAAAAGGGGCAGAAAACCCGCCCCTCTATTTAACCAGGAAACTGAAAATGCTCTAAAGCAGTACTTTAGCTAAAATCGGTTCCACACTCTTAGAAATTTCTGGCACATACACCTGTGAAACGTAGTCGGCAATCATTCTGTCGGTGTTGAATAACGGCGCATTTGTCTTAATGGACGTTTTCATCATTTGCACCCAACGATGGGGAATACCTTCGGCATCTTGGTCATAGTATAGAGGAACGATTTCTTCTTCTAACAGCTGATAAAGCGATCGCGAATCAATTCGATCTTGCAATTCTTGATCGCTAGTATTAGCATCTTCACCAATTGCCCAACCGTTAATTCCTTTACCATCTGGCCCTGCTTGGTAGCCTTCGCACCACCAACCATCCAAAACGCTGCAATTAAGACCGCCGTTGAAGCAGACTTTTTGTCCACTCGTACCAGACGCTTCCAAAGGACGACGGGGATTATTCAACCAAACATCCACACCTTGCACTAATTTTTGACCAGTGTAAATGTCGTAATCTTCAATAAAAGCAACTCGGTTGATAATCCCGGAATTGTGACACCACTCCATCAAGCGTTGGATAATCCGCTTACCTTCTTCATCGGCTGGGTGCGCTTTACCTGCAAAGATAATTTGTACTGGACGTTGGGGATTACCAAAAATCTTCAATGCGCGTTCGGCATCGCGCAAAATCAGATCCCCGCGTTTATAAGGGCTGAAGCGTCGGGCAAATCCAATGGTTAATACATTGGGGTCGAGTAATTTTTCAGTTGCTTGAATGAGTTCATAATTTTCGCCACGTAACTCCCGTGATTTTTTCACCTTATAACGGGTGAAGGCAATCAATCTTTCTTTGAGGATGAGATGTCGCGACCACAATTCCTCGTCAGGAATCTCGTCAACTTTAGCCCACATTTTGGGATCGACGGCGCGATTTTTCCAGTCTACTCCCAAATATTGGTTATATAAGTCACCTAACAGGGGTGCAGTCCAAGTAGGTGCATGAACGCCATTAGTAATGTAACCAATTGGTACTTTGTCTTCCGATCGCTGCGGATAGAGAACTGTCCACATTTTACGAGAAACTTGACCGTGTAATTCACTCACGCCATTGCAGGCACGAGACATCCGCAATGCTAAAACGGTCATCCCAAAGGGTTCCCAAGGATCGCCCAATCGCCTTGCACCCAATGCCAAAAATTGCTCGCGAGAAAGTCGTAATTGCGGCCAATAGCTAGCAAAGAAAGAGTCTATTAAATCAGGGGAGAAGACATCATGACCGGCGGGAACGGGAGTATGGGTGGTGAATACACAACTGTTCCGTACCTTGGCTTCAATGTCATAGAAGGATTTACCAGTCCGCTCAATTTCTACCCGCGCAACTTCTAAAGTGCAGAATGCAGCGTGTCCTTCATTGAGGTGATAGACAGAAGGTTCAATTCCCAAGGCGTGTAGGGCGCGAACACCACCAATTCCCAAAACGACTTCTTGGGCGATGCGGGTTTCCAAATTACCGCCGTATAGGTGTCCCGTTAGCCAACGGTCAATGGGATCGTTATCGTGGCGATCGCTATCTAATAAATATAATGTGACTCGCCCAACTTGCACTCGCCAAATTTGCACTTTCACAACCCGTTGGCGAATCTGTAACTCGATAGTGACTGATTCCCCTTGCTCATTTTTAATTAACTCCAGGGGCATGTGTCCAAAGGGATTGTCAATATAATAATCTTCTTGCCAACCTTGGCGGTTCAAGCGTTGCCGAAAATAACCTTGGCGATACAACAAGCCAACACCAACCAACGGCACACCCAAATCTGATGATGATTTCAAGTGATCCCCGGCGAGAATTCCCAAACCGCCAGAGTAGACGGGTAGAGATTCATGGATACCAAATTCGGCGCAAAAGTAAGCAATCGGGCGCTCTTTGGATACTTGCGGTGCAACTCGACTGACCCAAGTATCTTGCTGGTTGATATATTGGTCAAACTCACGCGCGAGGGCGGATATCTGCTTTAGGTAAAATGGGTCTTCTGCTAATTGGGTCAAACGCTCGTAAGTTGCTGACTCTAAAATTGCTACTGGATTATGCCCACAGCGTTCCCATTCTTGGGGATCAATGCTTTGGAATAGGGAGATGCGATCGCTACTCCAACTCCACCAGTAGTTATAAGCCAAATCTGCCAAACGCTTGAGTGGTGAAGGTAATTTTTTACTCAAGTGTCGTGCTGCGGTGATTGCACTACTATTAGCCATACTAAAATCTATGTCCTCGCGCTTAACTTTTTCTCTATTGGGGAATGGGGATTGGGGACTAGGCGAAACTAATGCCCAATGCCCAATGCCCCATGCCCAGTCCCTTTTATTTCCTCTTCAGGTTTATAACACCAGAGTCTTCACTTGCTGAATTCTCCCCTGAAGTTGGAACAGTTTCTCGACATCAAACCTTATCCAAGTAAATGGTTTTTATTGTTTTCGTCTTCTAAAAATTATCTCTACTTTTGGACAGATTTGATATTTTTTTCTATCAAATTCCTTGACATTCTTTTACTTTTTTTATCTTATTGTAAATTTTTATTTAAAAATTTACAATAAGCAACTAAATTTATTTATATGTTTTGATAATAGTCAATTTTTAACTACAGTTATTTGCATCATCTTAATGCTTTTTATAAGACAATCACAGCACTTATGCCGTTATCCACGATAAAGCTCATATCTGTTAACGAATAATTAAGGATGAATTATAAAGTAGCAAAATGTGCATTCTAGTATTTAGTTTTTGTAAAAGCTATCAATTAGAATAAATCTGAATATATCAAAATATTAAGAGAATTCAGATAAAAATTTTGTTTTATTAACAAAAAAATTCAGATGAATCGAAGTAATTTCGTTAGATTTCCGATCCAATCATAGCCTCATGCGATCGCTGCTATGTCTAATTGCAGGTGGATGGGCGATGCTACTTTCCTTAGGAATGTGGCCTTTTAGACCTTACGATCCACTACGGATAGCATTGGCTGACTGCTTAAATGGGATCGCTAACTACATTCAGGCATTTATAGGTAAAGTAGCAACAGCTGAAAATATTCTCAAAATTTACTTTGAAAGGTTAGGTGAAACTACATTAGGGAAGCTTTCAAAATTACGTCGTACCCAATCCATACCTATTTCATTATTGAGTTTAATTTTCTGAGGTGTATCTGGATAAATTTTTCCCAGAATATCAGTATCTTGATCCACTATGACCTTGCCAAACTTAAGATAAGTGTTGCCAAAAACCTTAAAAGCAGGATGCTTGGCTTGACCGAATAGCAAAATATAAGTTCGTGTCCGATTCTCTGTTTCTGGCACAAAAATGTGACACTGCGCCGCTTTACCCAACGGCATTTCTCCATGAAAAATCACCAGGGATGGGAAATGATTTTCCAGATGGGCCTTAATAGTGCTGGGTATCAGAAACAAATCCGGTTTTCTGAGCTTTTCTACTAAACTGTAAGGGGCCGTCGGCATATCATAAAACGCATGGGAGTGATGCCCATTATCAATGAATTGATGAAATTGCACCTCAGTAATCCGAAATAAGTCCCGGTGAGTGCCGTTTTGATGATTGTAGTCGTGCATATTCAGCAGCATAGTTAGTAAGTCTGTCTCAATACTTCGATCTGCGGTATGCCCAACAAAGTAGTAGGTGTTTGCAATTTCATTCAGTACAGTAGGAATGGATATTTTTGGCTCGTATTCCCCATAAGACCAGACGAAATCACCTTGAATTTTTAGTTCTAAAGGTTTCAGCTGAGGTAATGTTTTCTTGCTCGCTCCGGGCAGTACAGTGCAGCCCGCTCCATCAAACTTCAGGGCATGAAACGGACAGACTATAGCACAAGTGCTATCGCTTTGGGCTTCGCACCATCCTTCTGATAGCATCGCTCCTAGATGAGGGCAAGCGTTGGGTAAAGCATGGATGTCTCCAACAGTATCCTTCCACATCACATAGTCAGCACCATACAAAGAAATTTTTCGAGGTTGATTCACTGTCAGCATAGACTTGTGCGCTAACAACCAAGGCGCTCCAGGAAGCATAGATTGCATAGGATTCTCCACTAAAGATAAAATTGTGAAAGATTTGTCGCATTTCCAAAATATGACAAAATATTCACATTCGTCAAGTAGCTTGCGCCACCAACCCAAACAGCAGCGAGGTAAGGAACGAGTTGAAAAAATCCTAGATGCTGCTGCTGCTGTATTTGATGAAATGGGCTATGAAGCAGCAACAACTCATCAGATTGCAGCAAAAGCAGGGACAGCGATCGGCTCTGTGTATCAATTTTTCCCTGACAAAGCTGCTATTTTCAAGGCGATGGAGTTACGCCATGTTGAGCGGGTGAAGGCTATGTGGGCACAAATAGACATCCCTATAATTGTCCAGTTGCCATTCCGTCAAATGATTCATGCGCTTGTAACGACTGTTGCAAAACTATTTGAACAGCCAGTATCGCGGGTGGTGTTTGTGCAGTTTTTTCTGGCACGCGAAATTTTCCAGTCAATCGATGAAAGCATGACCCAGGAGGCGATCAACTTCATGGCGAATATGCTGAAGCAGCGAAATCCCGCACTGAGGGAGGAACATTACAGTTTACTAGCAGAAGTGTGTGTGCATAGTAGCAATGCGGTTATGCTAGCGGCACTTCGCAGCCCCGATGAGGAGTACCGTAAACAGTTGACTCAACAGATTGAGGACTTGATGGTCTCATATTTAGAGCCATATATGGATGACAATCGGTTGAGTAATGTAATGAAAGTAATGATATGTCCCCGCTGTCAATCGAAGCAGTTATCCAAAAACGGGTATCGACGGGGGAAACAGTGTTATCGTTGTAAGGAATGTGGCAAACAGTTAGTAGAGAATTCCCAGCGATCGGTTATGTTGAAGACATCTCTGGCCGATCAAAAGTGATCGCTTTCTTGAGGGCGATTGTTTTATTTCCTGAATTAATTTGAATACGGTACAAAACTTAACTGTCAAGTCTTCGGTAGAAAAACAGAGTTTTTTTAAGCGAAATTCTACACTCGTAATGTTCAAGATATCATCTGGCTATCTGAGCCGAATGCTTGCTCTGTAAGCCGAAATTTAAAGTTATTGACGTGTCGGACGGATGATGATTTCATTCACATCAACATCACTAGGCTGTTCAATGGCGTATGCGATCGCACGAGCAATGGCATCTGCTGGTAAGTTGAGACTATCTCATAAACTTAATCTTTATCTACATACCAAGAGGTATTGCTTCACCGTTCTTCGCCGCTTTTGCGAGTAAGTAACGGACTTCTTCATCGGTAGTTTGGGGAAAGCTTTCGTACCAAAGACCAACGCTGCGGAAAGGGCTGGGTGTCGAGACGCAAACGATTTCGTCTACTTCAGTTTCTAATTCTTGGCAAGTTTCAGGTGCGGCCACAGGCACAGCGATCGCGATCTGAGCAGGTTGGTGTTTTCGCACAGTTACAACAGCAGCCCACATCGTTGCACCCGTGGCTAAACCATCATCTACCAAGATGACTGTGCGTCCTTGTAAATCTTTTAAGGGGCGATTTCCCCGATAAAGCCGTTCCCGCCGCTCTAACTCCCGTTCTTCTTGCGCCGACACTCTGGCAATTACTTCATCGGATATCTTCACCAGGCTGATAATATTTTTATTGACTATCCGCACACCACCAGAAGCGATCGCTCCCATCGCTAGTTCTTCTTGATCGGGCACACCCAATTTACGTACCACTAAAACATCTAAGGGAGCATTTAACGTTTTGGCAACTTCAAAAGCAACGGGTACACCACCCCTTGGTAGCCCTAATACCAGAACATCTGGGTTGTTAGCATAAGCGGTTAACTCCTTAGCCAAAACTTGACCCGCAAACCTCCGATTTTTAAATAGCATGGTGTGATATTCCTAATTGGTTTCCAAAAAATTAAATAAAAAATATTTACATACGTTTGTTATTGGCTATCAACCTCAAAAAATAAAGCAATTGAGCAAATTCCAAACTTGTTGTTATAGTTCAGATGTTCTGAATCGATCTTAGAAAGCTAAATATTTCCTGTCCTCCACTAACGGAGCGACATCTTCTATCTACAGTTCTATCAAACGGATGAGTTAGCTTTAATGCAATAAGATTTCTGCATCTTGCGCTGAGACTATTTTACTCCTCCACACTCAATATCCGTCCCCAAATGGCTTGTTGAGAAGACACAGTGATGCGGTGAACTCTCCTTGTAGGGGGTTTACTGCTGTAGGTAACTGGTGTTAGCGTGAAGCAAAGTTATAGTGCAACCACAAAAGAAGGGTGACATGGAAAACCTAATGTTTAAGTAGCGGTGCATTTAAAAGCTGTTATAAGTTTTGCCACTTGCTAACATTTACTGTTAAACTTTTACTGAGTATTTTTTTTACTATATTTTAGAAAATTACTTAATTGCTAGCAGATGCAAAAATCTATGAAAATCCAGTGAGAATTCAATTGTTAATTCTTCCCGTGTCCCCTGTTACTGACATTATGTTGATGTTATCTTTACATTATCCCTAAATTGTGAATATGAGATAATGCACCATCTGGTTGTTCGTTATATAATGCTTAATATTACAGAAAAAGGTCATAAAAGTTACCCAATTAACACTTTTGAATAAAAATTAATAGGGTAGAATCACTGAATATGTTTGAAAATCAAAAGAAGGGTGTTTTTAATGATCGGCTTAACTAATTCAGAAAACGGCACAGTTAGCAGCACAGCAGCCACTAAGAGACTGGCAAGGGCGATGATGGTTTCTGGTGGAGAGTTTTCACTATTATTGGCGTGTTGTAACTGCGTTCAAAGGCAGCAGCAAGTGCTGAATTTGTTAACAGAATTTTCATCAGCAGATATCCACGAAATTTTGCTCTCACCTACGGTTGACAAGTTATACACAGCTATTAAAAGTGAAATTGGTACTACTCAACCCGAAGCTTTGATCGTAAGGGGCTTAGAATCTGTAGTGGCAATTAACCAACTGATTATTAGTACCAATATCATGCGAGATGAATTTCGGAAACAGTTTCAGTTCCCCTTGGTGTTGTGGGTCAATGATGAAATTCTGCGTAAGCTAGTCTGGCTAGCACCCGATTTCAAAGACTGGGCGGCTAGTACTATTAGATTTGATGTACCGAATAATCAGTTAATTGAATCTGAACAACAACCCATCAGCGCCTAATATTGCCTAAAATTACTTTCAAAATCTTATATGGGCTAGGTTGAACCGAGTAAAACCGAAGCTGATGTTCTGTCACATTCTTTTCTAAAATTACTTTTATTGAACCCTCCCTTACCAAAGTAAGGTAAAAATCTTTGGAAGCTATTTTCCAAATTAGAATATGGTATGGGTGTCAGGTGTGTTATCGCCTTAGTATGCGTCACCCTAAAAAAAGTGTGGAAGTTAAGCTGCGATCGCCAGGTTTATTTGAATCGTATAATTAAAGTCTTGAATTTGTTAAGCTAAAATTTTAATCGTTGGTGACTATTGAATTTGTTGTCTAAGCGATGCTGTCACTATTTTTTAGCTATTAAAGCTTATCAAGAAACTGGCAATTTTTGCTGGAGACAATCGCGCTGTTCTTCCTTTGTCAATTATTCTACTTTAACAGCACTAACTGTAATTGTTATTGAATCTGGGTTTTCCTCAAGGGAGATATATCCTCTACATCTCTCCTCCAATTTATACCAGTTTACCTTTATGGGGCTTCATTTATTATGGGCGATGCCTACGGCGGGCTGCGCCAACGCACCAGTAAGATAGTCCGCTTGGGAAAATGATTTTGGATGTTCCCGACTGCCATAAAAAATTCACCAAAACTCATAATTATCGATTATTTCTCTGTTTTCTCCAATTGATTTAATTGATTTAGCTCAAGCAATTAATCACTAGTTAATACTGAAGCCAGAAGGTCAGGATGAGACAGATGCGGGCAATGTCCAGAAGCTAGCTCAATGGCATCGACTCCTAAGCGCTTACGTGCGGCGTAGCGCGACCATGTAGGAGACAATATTCGGTCATCAGTACAAACAATATATTTACGCTCAACATGCGGCAAAACTTTTAGAGGATTCGTTTCAAAAATATATGCCATAGATTGTTGCGAACGACTTTTCGAGATTGCCCACTCTACTACATCTGGTTGACAATCATGAAAGAAAAATTCCCTTAATACTGCTTCGTCTGAATAATCTTTGCCTACGGAAGCTGGTTCATACATATCAGGCTCATCGTAGAACTGTTCGAGCTTACTTGGATGTTTTGGCTGGTAATTGAATGATTTGAGCGTATCAGAATCAAGACGATGAGAAAATTGGTCGAGTGTACTAACTCCAGGATAGGGGAGCAGCGCAGCTACAAATACTAGTTGACGCACTTTTACCGCTTCTGCAACCAGGGGAATTATAGTACCAGCCATTGAGTGACCGACTAGTACAATATCATCATCAGTTTTTGGCAGCGCTTGAATTACTGCATTCGCAAGTTGGGACAAAGTAGCAGATGCATTTTCAATTGGCAAATCCATTGCTACGGTTTTGTGACCCTGTGCTTCTAAGTAGGGAATTAGCAAATCCCAACACCAAGTGGCTTGGAAAGCACCGTGAACTAGACAATATAAACTCATATCAATTGAATAGTGGTAATGGTGGACAAGTTTTTAACTTCTCTTATTTTTTAGCAAATTTTTAATCTCGATCGGGTAAGTTACATCAGCACCTGCTATATATTCAAACAGCAGTTAAAACAAACTGAAAAGGTTGCAATAAAATACCCAAAATTTTATCAACTTCTTTAATATAGTATTCAGTCGAATCTATATAAACAGTTGTCTCTTCTAAAAATAAAAACTTCCAGTTAGTTCCACTAGTAACCGATCCATAAATCCGCTCAACTTCATTACCTTGATTTAAATTGAACAGTTGCGCTGCAATCATTGCCGCTACACATTGACCCAAACCGCCGATAATGTCTTCTTTTTTCGCTTCAAAAATAAACATTCCTGGAGCAGAAATAAATAGTTGCTTTTGGGAATTGCTGATTATATAATCGCAAAAACCTTGCAAGCCTAGAGTCGCATCAACATTAAAGTCATTTCCAGAGAACAGCGATATTTGATTGTTTAATAATCGTCTGACCAGAAAGAAAAAGGTACAAGCCCCTAAATTTATTTATGGAAAAAGAAAAAATGTATTTCGAGACGTGCAACGCAAGAAATACGGCGTCCGCTGACTCAAGCCCCTAAATTTATTTATGGGGTTCAAAATGTTTGACTTTTGACTTTTGACTTTTGACTTCCCCGAAGGGGCTGACTTCTGCCAGAATTGGTGCAATTAAAAACTCTGACCTGGCTTTTTCGGTTGAAATTGCAGTTGCTAAAGGAATGTAATCAATTAAAATTGTTCTGAGAGTTTCTGATGGTGTAACAGGTTTTGTATCAACAAATAAATTCCGAGTTTCATCGAGTGTTAAATCAAAACTCTTTTTCACCTTAGCGAGACTAAAATCGCTGTATGCCATTTACTTGTGTCCTGCCAAGATTTGTTCAGCACTCAAATCCAAGTGTGGAAAAGTCGAAGAGATGATGCGTTCTTGTCCTTGGAATGCAACAGCATCATAGAACCCTTCTACTAAGGTGCATATTGTTACCACCTCTTGAATGGGGTCAACAATCCAGTATTCAGGAATTCCGGGAACAGCATACTCAGAACGTTTACTGCGGTAGTCTGTGGTTTGTGTAGATTCGCTGACCACTTCTACTACTAGTATGGAAGGAGTTTCGTTGAGTTCAATTACAGCTTCTCGATTGGAAAGTGCTTCCCATTGCTGTGTTGGTAATACTACTACATCTGGAATTCGTGAGGTGTCCCAACGTCTAGAGCGTGGAGAACGCACTCCCACAGAAAACTTTTGTGCTGTCCAGTTCTTATCCATTTTGGCATTTTCGTCATCAAAGCTTCGTTCTAAAAACTTCGAGATACCGCCGTGCTTGCCAGTGCCAAGACTCATGGGGATTAATTCTCCATCTAGCAATTCATATTGGGTATATGTGCGATCGCTATATTTGAGATACTCTGCAAAAGTCAGTTTTTTGGTGGTTACAGTCATAGTGAATTGATGACTCAATACAACTATTCTATGCAATAAGGAAGATGAGGAGATGGGGAGAGAATTTTACCCCACCACCCCATACTCTCCATGCCCAATGTCCCATGCCCAATGCCCAATTCCCTAATTCCGTAACTTTTTAAGCTCTGCTTCTGTAAACGGGTTCTTCCCTGCCTGTAAATCTTTCACCCAGCGCTGCCGTTGTGCTTTACTATCTTTATCGTCAGTCTGGGCAATGTATGCTTCAAAGTCCTCAATCGCCCCTTGGGTATTGCCTGTCAGCGCTCTAGCCAAGCCACGACTATTACGAATGTTGCCATCTTCAGGTGCAAGTGTAACGGCTTTTTCACAGGCTGGTAACACATCGGCAGCTTGTTTTTGCAGACTACCTTGGCCGCATAGTTCAGCCCAAGAACTTATAGGAATTTCGACTTTTGGATCGAGCTTGAGAGCTTCGGTATAAT
The DNA here is from genome assembly GCF_964247315.1 of uncultured Nostoc sp. Lineage (GTDB taxonomy): Bacteria > Cyanobacteriota > Cyanobacteriia > Cyanobacteriales > Nostocaceae > Nostoc. The sequence continues at coordinate 478 of NZ_CAXTTT010000067.1, read as the reverse complement.
CTGCTAACGCTTCCTTAAACTTTTTCTTTTCTAAACGCCTATTTCCTTCATCAACTGAGCGTTCAGCCTTGCCTTTGTTGACAAACTCTTTTGCTCTCGCCTGGAAATCAAACTTTAATGTATTATCCCACTGCTTTGCTTGGCGGAACTTTTCAACAGCGCCATTAATATCATCATTTCGCGCTAACTTCTCACCTTGGATAACTAACACTGTCGCCCCTTGCGCCAACTGCGATGGAGTTTGGCACGATTGCAACTCTTCTAACACTTCTGGATGGGCAACTAGGTAATTATTCAGCAAGTTACAACCACTGAGTAATAAACCATTGAAATCTAAGTCCCATAAAATCACCGTTTTGTCATCACTGCCAGAAGCCAGTGTCTTGCCATCGGGGCTGAAGACTACGCTATAGACTGAACTGCTATGCCCAGTCAGGGTTTTCATCGCTTTGCCTGTGCTGACATCCCAGAGTTTGAT
>NZ_CAXTTT010000066.1:0-42254 GCF_964247315.1 uncultured Nostoc sp. | reverse complement strand
TAATATACTCCATTATCCCATACTGTATTGCACTCAATCAGGAACCGCTATAGTCATTAGCAAGCGATCGCCTGTCTCGTGTCCTAAAGTATCATTGACTTGTTTAAAGCCATCTAGATCGATAAACAGCAACCCCAGCAACAAGTTGTTGTGTTGTGCCCAATGTAAGGACTCGTAGAGTTTTTCGGCAAAAAATTTGCGATTGTATAAACCGGTCAGGGGGTCGTGATACGCTAAATAACGTAAGTGGTCTTCTTTGAGTCTTAATTCATTATTAGAGCGGTATAGTTCAGCAGCAGTACGCTTAAGCTGTTCTTCCATCAACTTGCGCTGAGTAATATCTCGGATGACACCAACTAAAAAGAAATTGCCAGCTGAGTCTTTATGAAGCGATCGCTTAGTGGCAATCTGATGAGTCTGTCCATCAGCATTTGTAAATTCTTCCTCATGTTCCTGAGGATGCTGAGTCCGAAAAACAAGATCGTCCTGTTGTCGAAACACATCAGCTTCATGTATTGGGAAAAAGTCATAGTCTGACTTTTCAATTAATAACTTATTTGGATAACCGATAAATCGACAATACGCCTCATTTAAAACAATCCACTGGTGTTGTTCATTTTTCACGAAAATTGGATCGGGAATCGTGTTGATGACGTGATGCAAAAATTCTTTGGAACGTTTCAACTCTTGCTGCATGTGAGCAATATGACTAGTCATCCAAATAGCTGAAATGCCAAAGCAAACCAGTGAGGGAATAAGTGGTATCCACCAACCGTACAAGAAAGCAAGGTATGCACTCACGGTCAATACAAAGCAAGAAACTAGGATACAGAAGAGACTCCTAGTTGCGTGTCGTATCCGCCATATCGTCACAGCTCCCAGATAAGACCAAACAAAAACCCACAAGTATTCCACCAAGTCAGGCCAGACTTTCAGTAATGGTCTTCCATCAACAGCAGCAGAGATTAACTGACTAATAAAATAAGCCTGCAATTGAATACCAGGTACAGGCTCAGGCTTTGCTATACCCATTACACTGCTGGAGTAGGGAATAAATACAGAATCTTGGAGACTGGATGCAGTGGAGCCAATAAGTATAATCCGATCTTTAATTAAGTTTGCTTTGACTTTATCTGCCAGTACATCTCTCATTGATACCTGGCGAAAACTACAAAGTTGCTTAGATGAAGTTTGACATTTAGGTTTGGGAAAATTACTTAAAATTTGGTAGCCTCTATCATCAGCTCCCACATAAGCACCATCATTAGCCTCAAAACGAGTAAATACTACCTTACCCAATTGCAAATACTCAGGGTTGCTTTTTGCTTTCGTAGGAGTAATTCCCTTTGACTTTAAATACAATAAAGCTAACTTCAAGGCAAAACTTTCGTGTACTTCACTTTTAACGTGCCAATACAACAAACTGCGACGCACTTTACCATCAAGATCGTACAGCACGTTATTAAAGCCCACTTGATCCTGATTCAGTCCTAGTGGAGGCGGAACACTAAAGTTTTTGTTTTTTGATAGTAGTTCAATACCAATCAAGTTGGGCATTGAATTATAAGTATTACGCAATTCTTGATTCCCAGGTTTTACTGGTAAATCTCTGTAAATATCTAAGCCAATAGCACGGGGTTTGTAGACATTTAATTTTTGCAATAACTGGGCAATATTCGCATCTGAAATTGGCCATGAACCTACTTCGTTTATATAGGTCTCATCAATCACTACGATCGTAATCCGCTCTTCTGGTGGTTCATTTGGACGTAAGCGAAAAAATTGATCCAAAGCCGCCAACTCCAAAGATTGCAATAATCCAATGGAGTGCAAAACTAGGACGCAGACTGCAACGCTGGCCGCAGTAATCAATTCTCTGTGTCCTCGACTAAGCGATTGTTTCAATCTAAAGATTAACTTCACAAAACGCTTGCCTAGCTGCTGATTCATTCCCATCACCTAATAGGCAAAAATATTCTCTATTTCCTATAGCTATTAACTATCGGACTAACATAGCTCAAGTAGGAGCTAAATAGAGTTTCTAAAAATTTTTTCAACTCAGCAAGGTTCATCAAGACATCGTGGTATTTGTGATGTATTACCATATATTGAGACCAATTATCTGACCAAAGGACAACTGGGACTCTTGTGGCTATCAGCACAGATTAATAAATATTGTTGGAAGTGAGTTCAGTAAATTTACTTTCAAAGCCTTCTCTAGTAGAGCTTACTCAATTAAGCTCACATTTGCGATAGATTAGGTATTTTGCTAAGAATTACGTTAACTTATAACAGACACACCTCCGGTTCGAGCCTGACATGATTACATCCCAAGGTGGCTCTCAAGTGTTATAAAAAGAAATTAAAATATACATTGTTTTGAAGAAAATATACTTAGTAAATTTCTTTGAGCTTAAGTATTTGCAGATAAAAGCCGCAGGAAAATTGGTAATTGGGCATTGGATAAGACCTATTATCTATTACCAAAAACAAAAAAGCCAACTGGAAACAGATTTTACTTTATTCATCCAGTTGACTATGATGTGTGAACTACTGAAGGTCAGTGTAGGTACTTTACTTAAAATACTTGAAGTTGCGAGACCCTGTGTAACCAGAAACTTTCGCTAGTTCCTCTAAGTTTTGGACTCCGCTATAGCTTTTACCATTAACGATCCAAGTAGGGAAACCTTCAATTTTTGCGGCTTTACACAGTTCTGGTTGAGCTTTGAGTCCATCGGGAGCGCACTCTACCTTAACATCATTGTTGATTACTTCCTCAGCTTCTTTACCAAAAAGCAACTTTTGTTCATGACAGTGAGGACACCAGTAAGCAGTATATTCCTTCGCGCCTACCTTCGCCAGATGGCGTGCTAAGGCTATTTCTGCTTCACTAGAAGTAGTGGTAACTTCCCAACCGAACGCTGGGTTAGGGTTTTCCTTGGGAGTAAAGGTAATTTTTGTGGGTTGTCCAGGAGTTCCAGGTGTAACATCTGATTTATTTATGCCAGCATAAATGCCTAAAGTACCAATCAGCGTTACCATCCCTACAATTAGGGTGGTAAAGAAGATTTGTCCAATATCCTCCCAAGTCCGACCAATAATCGTTAGTATCAAAAGACTCACAGAGAACAAAGCTGAACCGATACAGTAAAGACAAATAGCTTTGATTTGAGATGTCAGCACATACATTAAGTAGCCGCTAAAGACAGACATAGCGATCGCACCTACCAGCAGCAACCACCACGTCCAATTTTCCAATTGTTTGCGGTTATTGTTTTCCCCTGAGTTGAATACCAAAGGAGCCAAAGCCAATATCACCATACTGGTGTATGCTAAAAACCCAAACAAAGCTAATGGCTGACCAAAAACCGTTGCCCAAGGACTGGAAAGCACATCATTACAACCCTTAGCACCAGCCTGTGCCACACAAGCGGCACTGCCTCCAGTTAACTTTTCTATGGTCAGATAACCTGTTATCAGGGCACCACATCCAGCGATCGCGGCAATCAATGGACGTGACCATTTATGAATCCAAGGAGTAGAACGGCGGCGAATCATAAATATTGGGGAATGGGGAATGGGGACTGGTGATTGGGGATTGGGTACTGGTGATTCAGAAAACTTTTCTCTAGTTCCCAGTCCCTAGTCCCTATTCCCAATCCCCAGTTAAGAATGTAACTTCACTTGTTCTGCTGATTTGCCTTCACTTTTGGAGTTCCAATTGCGACGGGCAACTTCCACAAATTGGCTGACGCGAATTGGGTCAATTGGTTGCTCTATACGTCCGTGACGTTTCAGGGAACTGGAAACTATTACACCATCTGCTGCTTGCATCAATGTATCAATATTTTCCCAATTAGCCCCACTGCCAATGAACACTGGCGTGCCATTTGCTGCGCCACAAGCTAATTCCAAATCTTCTAAATTAGGAGGACTACCTGTAGCCCAACCAGACAAAATAACTCCGTCTGCTAAACCCCTTTCAATGGTGTCTTTCACAGCGACTGTGAGATTTGGAGAACTCAAAGGACGGGCGTGTTTCACCAACACATCGGCCAGGATTTTAACATCACAACCTAACTCCCGTCGATAACGGAGTAGTTGATGGGCTTCTCCCTCAATTAATCCCTGGTCGGTTGCCATCACCCCTGTGAGGACGTTGACGCGGATAAATTGCGCCTGTACACAGCTAGCGATCGCTATTGCGCTTTTGGCATCGTTTCGCAAAACATTTAAGCCTATAGGCAAAGTCACCAAATTCTGTATCCGCTGCACCACAATGGTCATGGCACTCACAACCACTGGATCGACTTGGTTTTTAGTAAACGGTGCATCGAAAAAATTCTCGACAATCAGACCGTCAACCCCTCCACTTGCCAAGGCTGCGGCTTCTTGTTCGGCGCGGTCAATCACCGCTTTTAAACTACCTCCCCAACGGGGTGAAGTAGGCAGTGGTAGCAGGTGAACCACGCCAATAATTGGTGAACGAGTTTTAAATATCTGATATAAGTCCACGTCTTTAATCCGCCTCGCGGAGTCCAGAGTCCAGAATTTTTTGACTATTGAACGCCAGTTCAACACCACTCCCCTCAAAGGAGAGAACCTATTTACAGGGGTGGCTCTTCAACGGGAAAAACCCCGCACGTGACTGGCTTTTCTTGACCCTTGACTCTTGACTTTTCATTAACTAGTCAAATGTGTTTTATGATAGTCGGTTTCTTGCCTCTTTCCTCAGATGGAAATTAGCATCAAACCTCCCATAAGATATGTTAAGATAAAACCTGGCTACAAGAGGAGTTTGCCACTCATTAGACGCAAGGCAGCTTTCCCTGGTTTAGGCGTCTTGTCCGCGCACTGTCGTAGGACTTGCCAATTGCCAGGGTAGCATTACTGCTTTATAGGCGTAGTCGCTTTCGTCGATTTCCCTGAGGGTAGCGACTTCTCACAACAAGCCCTTTGGGCGGCTTCCCGATGGGTAGGTTAACAACGCACACGCTGTGGTAATGTAAAATACCAATAGGCGAATTGTTAAAAAACATAACAAGTGTCAAATGTACCCAAAGACACTTCAATTTACCCTGGGGAACAGATTGATAATAATATCATAACATGACCTCTATTTTTATTATTGATAGAGTCATAACTCTATGGACAGTTACTGACAGTGAGAATCTGCGGCTGTACTGTTATTAGAAGGATAACAATCGCGAAAAAGCGAAATGAGCGCACAAATGTTTGACTACAAGAAAAAAATGAAGATATTTTCAAAATATGGGTGACAAGCCAACAATTGCTATTTCTCACCTGGGCTGCGAGAAAAATCGAATTGATACAGAACACATGCTGGGAATGCTCGTAGAAGCAGGCTACGGTGTAGATACAAATGAAGAGTTAGCAGATTACGTTATTGTTAATACTTGTAGTTTTATTGAAGCGGCCCGGCAAGAATCTGTCAGAACTTTAGTAGAACTGGCAGAGGCAAATAAAAAGATCGTAATCACTGGCTGTATGGCGCAACATTTCCAAGAACAACTTTTGGAGGAGTTGCCTGAAGCAGTAGCCGTTGTGGGTACAGGCGATTATCACAAAATTGTAAATGTAATTGAGCGTGTAGAACAAGGCGAGCGGGTCAAACAGGTTAGTATAGAGCCAACCTATATTGCCGACGAAACTACACCGCGCTATCGCACGACAACGGAGGGTGTTGCTTACCTCCGGGTTGCGGAAGGATGTGATTATCGTTGTGCATTTTGTATCATTCCTCATCTTCGAGGAAACCAGCGATCGCGTACTATTGAATCTATCGTCGCCGAAGCGGAGCAGTTAGTTAGTCAAGGGGTAAAGGAAATTATTCTAATTTCCCAAATCACCACTAACTACGGTCTAGATATTTACGGTAAGCCAAAATTAGCCGAATTACTTCGCGCTTTGGGGAAAGTAGATATACCGTGGATCAGAATGCATTACGCTTATCCCACGGGACTGACCCCAGATGTGATCGCGGCGATCCAAGAAACGCCCAACGTTTTGCCTTACCTGGATTTGCCATTGCAGCATTCTCATCCAGATATTCTCCGCGCCATGAATCGTCCTTGGCAAGGGCGTGTAAATGATGGGATTATAGATCGCATCAAAACGGCGCTACCAACAGCCGTACTGCGGACAACATTTATTGTTGGTTTCCCAGGAGAAACTGAAGAGCATTTTGAGCATCTACTAGAGTTTGTTCAACGGCATGAATTTGACCATGTTGGTGTCTTCACCTTTTCCTCTGAGGAAGGAACCCCAGCTTACAAGTTGCCAAATCAGTTGCCCCAATTGGTGATGGACGAGCGCCAATACCAAATTATGGAAATCCAGCAACCGATTTCTCAAAAGAAAAATCAACAGGAAGTAGGCAAAATCGTTGATGTCCTGATTGAGCAAGAAAATCCTGAAAGTGGTGAATTAATCGGTCGTTCAGGTAGATTTTCCCCAGAGGTTGATGGTCTGGTATATGTCAAAGGCCAGGCAAAATTAGGAACCATCGTACCAATAGCGATTCACCACGCTGATACATACGACCTCTATGGTCAAGTAGTCAATAACTAAATTGTCCTTTGTCTTTTGTCCTTTGTCTTTTGTTAAATGACCCTTACAGATTCACCCTTATCCCAATATCAACGCTGCATTAATGGCAGTTTTCATGAGGGTTTACCTGAAATTCGGGGACTCACTCCTGGGCATAGCTTCTCCAAGATTTGAGGCTTTGCTATCGCCCTTGGCTGACTAACTAGCCAATAACTAATGACTAATGACTAATGACTAATGACTAATAACTAATGACTAAATGACTAATCCAAAAATCCTTACATAAAATTTAGGACGAATTAATGACTCTTTCATTTCAAGAATTAGGTATTTCCCAAGAACGTGTCGAACAACTAGAAAAAATTGGTTTTACCGAACCAACTAACATTCAAGTGCAAGCAATTCCCCAATTGCTTGACGGTCGTGATGTGGTAGGTCAATCTCAAACTGGAACAGGTAAAACGGCAGCATTTTCACTGCCAATTCTAGAGCGGCTTGATGTTAATCAAAAAGCTGTGCAAGCCATAGTTTTAACACCAACTCGTGAATTAGCGATGCAAGTTCACGATGCGATCGCTCAATTCATCGGTAATGAAGGATTGCGGGTGTTAGCAATCTACGGTGGTCAATCAATTGACCGTCAAATGTTACAACTCAAACGTGGCGTTCACATGGTTGTGGGTACTCCCGGACGGGTAATCGATTTGCTTGATCGCGGCTGTTTAAAGCTCGATCAAGTCAAGTGGTTTGTGTTGGATGAAGCTGATGAAATGTTGAGCATGGGCTTTATCGACGATGTGATAAAAATCCTCTCTCAAGCGCCCGTAGATCGGCAAACAGCTTTATTCTCGGCAACAATGCCACCATCGATTCGGATGTTGGTGAACAAGTTCTTGCGATCGCCGGCGACTGTCACCGTTGAGCAACCAAAAGCTGCTCCTAACAAAATTAATCAGGTAGCTTACCTGATCCCTCGCCACTGGACAAAAGCCAAAGCTTTACAGCCGATTCTGGAAATGGAAGATCCAGAAACAGCTTTAATCTTCGTCCGCACCAGACGCACAGCCGCAGAACTCACCAGTCAGTTACAAGGGGCTGGTCATAGCGTCGACGAATACCACGGTGATTTGTCACAACAAGCGCGAGAACGCTTATTGATCAGATTCCGTAATCGTCAAGTCCGTTGGGTGGTAGCAACTGATATTGCAGCACGAGGGTTAGATGTCGATCAACTCTCCCATGTAATCAACTACGACTTACCCGATAGCGTAGAAACTTACGTCCATCGTATTGGTCGTACTGGTCGTGCTGGTAAAGAAGGAACAGCAATTTCTTTAGTACAACCATTCGAGCGGCGCAAGCAGCAAACATTTGAACGTCATAACCGCCAAAGTTGGCAGTTGCTGTCAATTCCTACACGCGCCCAGATTGAAGCGCGACACATTCTGAAATTACAAGAACAGGTGCGAGAAGCTTTGACAGGTGAGCGTTTGGCTTCATTTTTGCCAATTGTCAGCGAACTGATTGAAGAATACGATGCTCAAGCGATCGCCGCAGCTGCACTGCAAATTGCTTACGATCAAACTCGTCCTGCTTGGTTGAGTTCAGACGTCGAAATTCCCCAAGAGGAATCCTCCGCTCCCAAACCAAGGCTTGGTAAGCGTCGTGAATCTTCCAGCGATCGCCCCCGTTCTGCGTGGAAATCAGATAACAGCAATGGTGAAGAAAGACATTCTTCTCCCAAGCCAAAACTGCGGACAAGTGGGCAAGATTCTTCTGCATCCCCTAGTAAAAAAATAGGTTCACCTACAGCCAGAGAATCAGCTTCTTAGTCAAGAGTTAGAAGTTAAACAATTTTGGATTTTAGACTTTTCTTTTAATCCAAAATCTAAATTAATTCGCAAAATTGAGAGTTAAGAGTTAAAAGTCAAGAGTTAAGATTTTGACTTTGGACTCTTGACTTTTTGGCTTTTTTAGACAGTTTAAAAAAACTACAGCCAAAGACGACTAACTTGTTCTAACTCTCCAATTTCATCCTCGCTCAATCTCCAGCCCAAAGCGCCAGCATTTTGCCGCACTTGTTCGGCTGTCTTCACCCCAGCAATCGGAATAACATTCCCCTGAGCAATTAACCAGTTAAGAGCAACTTGAGCAGGAGTGCGATCGTATTTTTCCCCGAAGCTACGTAGCAAAGATATGACTGGGGCAATTTTTTGCAGCCCTTCTTTGTTAAATCGCGGGTCTATTTTCCTCGCACCAGTGGGCGTTTCAGCACTATTAATACTATACTTGCCTGTAAGTAATCCCTGAGCTAAAGGACTATAAGCCAAAATAGTCACACCTAACTCACGCGCAGTTGCGATAATACCTTTGCTTTCAATTTGGCGACTGAGTAAAGAATAGCGTACTTGGTTCACAGCCAAAGGCACTCCACGGACCGCCAATATTTGATGTGCGTCTCGCATTTGCTCTGCTGAGTAATTACTCACACCGACTGCGGCAATCCTGCCCCGCTTCACTTCATCCGCTAGGGCATTCATCAAAGTTTCTTGGCTTAAAAAGAAGGCAAAAGGCCAATGTACTTGATACAGGGCGATTCGCTCAAGTTCTAGCCGTTTGAGGCTGGCTGTTAAAGCATCAGAGACGGATTGGGCTGTAAATCGCCACGGTAGGGGGCCAAATTTTGTGGCGATTTGTACAGGCTGTTGTGTCTGTTGCAGAAATTGTCCCAAAAATTTCTCGCTCTTTCCCATTCCGTAGACTTCGGCAGTATCAAAGAAGGTAATACCAGCTTCTAAGGCTGCGGTAAAGGCTTCTTGTAACTGTTCTGGGCCGTAGCGATCGCCATAATTCCAAAATAGTTTATCACCCCAAGCCCAAGTGCCTATGCACAAGGGTGTAACAGCTGGGCCATTTTGCCCCAATGTGATGTTTTCCACGGTTGCAAAATTTAATTTCTTTACATTTCTTTATATAGTGTATCGTTATAGACAAAATACGGTGCGATCGCCACCACTTGGCTGCAAATCTTGTTGTGCAAGGCGTAGCCCGTCGTAGACATCGCGGTTTGCATAAAGATTTACAAATTACATCTGATAATTTACTATTCTCAGAATTAAGGGAGGCTAATAACCTCCCTTTTATAATAGTTGGGTGTATTTACTTGTATTTAAGAATTAGATGATTTATCCTGCTTAGCTTTTTTGATTAATTCCATGTAGACATTAATCTCACTAATTTCTACATCATGCTCAACCCTGGTTACTTTCCATCTTTCCTTTTTTAGGTAAACTTCCTCTCCTACTCTGGGAGTAAATTGGAGATCATAGAACTTTTTTAGAAAATCTTTTTGATTTTCTTCCCATAATATTACTTTGACTGCTTCTTTACTCATTGCTTATGCCTTTTTGATTACTAGATAAAGCTAAGTGCTTTGATGACATATATACGGCAAGTTTATCTTACTAATTCAATGAAATAGCGTAGTGAAAACCACATTTTCACACTTATATTTTTCTGTAGCTTGATTGTGTCCAATAACAGGGCAAGCACAATACTATCACTCTAGTGATATGTATATAAATAGAGTTATATTCTATGTTATAATTAATTACGTTTTAACTTAGTTTTAGACCTTTCATATAAGTTTAGTAAATTATTAGAAATTTAGCTAGTAAGTAATAACTGTTAAAATATCCTCTAGTACAACTTCGATATCTATGGATAACCAAGAGAAAGGCAACAAGAAAGAGATGCTTTATCGCAATTCTTTGTATCCTCATGCTGAAAGTATCTTTTCTTTTCGTCCTAAATCAGTAGAGGAGATTAAAGACGACTGTTTTATTGTAATTGACACTAATTCGTTGTTGGTTCCCTATACGACAGGCAAAGCAAGTCTAGAACAAATAAATAAAATATATAAATTACTAGTTGATAGTAATCGCTTAGTTATTCCTGGACAAGCAGCACGCGAGTTTGCAGAACATAGGGTCACAAAATTAAAAGATTTATATCAGCAAATTTCAAGAAAAAAATCTTCACTTACTTTAGGTAATTACCCACTACTGGAAGGATTAAAGGCATATCAAAAAGCCATTGAAATCGAAGAAAAGTTAAATGAAAAAATTAGTGAATATAATAAATGTATAAGTAAGATATTAGACAATATTAGCCAATGGTATTGGAATGATCCTGTCAGTGTTATGTATAGTTCTCTTTTTGCCCAAGGAGTTGTCCATGATATTGAACTTGAAGAATCTCAGTTAAGACAAAGAATACAAAAGGATTGTGAGTATAAGCTTCCACCAGGATACAAAGATGCTAGAAAACCAGATGAGGGATGTGGTGATGTAATAATTTGGTACACAATTCTAGAGCTTGAACAAACCCATAAGAAGAGTGTGATTTTCGTTTCCTCAGATCAAAAAGCAGATTGGTGGAGTCAGAGCGAGGGTCGTCCGCTATATCCTCGTTTTGAACTTATTGAAGAATTTCGTCGTATCTCAGAAGGTCAATCTTTTCACATAGTCAAATTCTCATCTTTTCTAGACTTATATGGTGCGAGCCAAGAAGTTATTGAAGAAGTAATGGAAGAGGAAATTCAAGCTCGAATTGAACAATTGCATTCATTTCCTAAAGCTAATTTAATTGTACTAGCATCTGAAATTGAAAGACAGCTTCGATACTTAATTGCTAGTATGGGACTTTCAGAAAAGTCTCAAGGTAGATTCTTTGCTGATGTCAAGCTTTTGTAACCGTATGGTTTTACTGAAATACAAAAAGCTAATTACTTCTGGTCAATACGTAATAAAAGTGTTCATGGTCAGGAGGTAGATTCAGATGATATTTCATTAGCAGTAGAAAGTGGTTTATCTATTCTGGAAAGTCTTAAATCAATCCCTCATGAAGTTTATATAATTTATCATCCAGGGGTTTTAGTCTATTCTGATCCAGACTGTACAAGAGTTCAAGAATCTGTCAAAGGAGTAATTATTGAAACAAAAAGGCATCCAGGCGATGCTTTTGTTAGGTTTATGATTTTCCCAACTACTCTTACAAGTTTTACAAAAGGTAAAATAGTGTCTTGGGAGTGGAATATGAATAAAGTTTGGCAAGCAGCTTGGTATCGCGATCCTGATACGAATGAGATTAAATCTGCATGGAGTTCATCGGCTGAATTTGTTGGTCAAGATTTGGAGAATCTACGATGATAAGAATATTATCAATTTTAGTCGCTCAATAAAGATAAATTCTGGCAATAAGTTTAACAGCACAGTTATACATGAGACTATAGTTGGACTTCAGGCAAAAATGAGTGTGATTTTCTTTCCCTAAAACGTTCAGGTGTAGAAATTGAATATCGAACAGTTTATTGTTATTTAAAGAGAGAGATTAAATTCTAATAAACCATACGAAAAAATAGCTATGGCAAGCGGTGAAGTATTTGATACCAAAACAAAAACCTTATCTGTGCCAAGGGTCAACCTGCTGACCATGTTCCGGCTGGGTTTATTTCAGATGGGGTTGAGCATGATGTCCATTTTGACTCTGGGAGTACTCAACAGAGTCATGATTCAAGAAATAGCAATTCCGGCAACGCTGGTATCAGTAATTCTAGCACTGCCCTTATTTGTTGCTCCTTCCCGTGTCTGGTTCGGTCAGATTTCCGATGCCAAGCCGTTATGGGGAAACCATCGCACAGCTTATGTTTGGGTGGGCGCGGCAATATTTGCGATCGCAGCATTTTTAGCTGTACAAGTAATGTGGCAGATGAATCTTGCCGCTACTAGTGCAGGTGGTTGGGCATGGACAACACAAACAATCGGCTGGACAGCGCTTCTGGCTTTAGTTTTTGCTGTATACGGTCTAGGAATTTGTGCTAGCAGTACTGCTTTTGCTGCTTTGTTGGTCGATATATCTGAAGAAGATAACCGTTCTAAAGTAGTCGGTGTGGTTTGGTCGATGCTAATGGTGGGGATTATTGTTGGGGCGATTATCAGTGGCAGCTTGCTAAAACAGTTAACGCCAGAAGCAACCGTAGAAACCTTGCAGGGAGCGGTTAACAAGTTGTTTACTATCGTCCCAGCAATTGTATTTGGTTTAGCGATCATAGCCACATTCGGCGTAGAAAAAAAATACTCCCAATACTTAACCCGTTCCACACTGGTGAACCGGGAAGATAGCATTACTCTAGGCAATGCTTGGAAAATCTTGACAGCTAGCCCACAAACAGGCATCTTTTTCACCTTTTTATTGGTGATGACTATCAGTTTGTTTATGCAAGACCCGATTTTAGAACCTTATGCGGGTCAAGTGTTTAAAATGCCCCTAGCGGAAAGTACCAAATTAAATATTTTTTATGGAACTGGTCTACTAATTGCCTACGGCATTACGGGCTTTTACATTGTCCCGCGTTTGGGTAAGCGCAGAACTGCACGTTTTGGCTGTATGTTGGTAGCATTCTGTGCAATATTGCTAGGTATATCAGGATTCACAGCTAATGCAGCAGTTCTCAAATTAGGTTTGGTATTGTTCGGTTTAGCCACAGGTTTCTTAACTACAGCAGCAATTAGCTTGATGTTGGATCTGACCGCAGCAGAAGCCGCAGGTACGTTTATTGGGGCCTGGGGATTAGCGCAGTCCATCTCTAGAGGAATCGCGGTGGTGATCGGAGGTACAGTTTTGGATATTGGACGCAAGCTACTACCAAGCCTAGAACTAGCTTATGGACTAGTATTCGTTTTAGAAGCCGTGGGAATGGTGCTGTCAATTTGGTTTCTGAATCGGGTGAACATTACAGAATTTCAAACAAGTACAAAGCTTGCAATCGCTTCGGTTTTAGAAAGCGATTTAGATTAAACTGTATAGGGCATGGGGCATTGGGCATGGGGGATGGAACAAATAACCAATGAATGATTTTTGGACAACAATTCTTGATTTTGCCCAAAGTACCACTATCAGAGTGGGCAAGCAGCTCATGGAAGATTTTGGGCAAGTACAGGCTGACCAAAAAGCTGATGGTAGTTTGGTGACGCAAGCAGATAAATGGGCAGATCAAGAAATTCGGGATGCGATCGCTTCTAGTTTCCTTGGCTACGGCATTTTGAGCGAAGAGAGCGATAAGTTATTTCCCGGTACGGAGTGGTGCTGGGTAATTGACCCTCTAGATGGTACAACCAACTTTACACGCGGCATTTCCATCTGGACAATTTCTCTGGGTTTACTGTATCGAGGCACACCCATTTTTGGTTATGTTTACGCACCAACCTTGAATCAGGCTTTTCATGGTTTCTGGGCAGGTTCATCTGGTTTAGCAACACCAACAGGAGCATTTCTCAACAACCACCCCATCCACACTAGTATAGATAGTCCCAGCAACAATCACTTTTTTAACCTCTGTTCCCGCAGCACCGCAGTTATCCAAAACGGCTTTCCCTGCAAAATTCGGATGTTGGGTGTGGCTAGCTATAACTTTTTGACAGTTGCCACTGGAGCTACTCTCGGTGGTATTGAGGCGACACCAAAAGTTTGGGACTTAGCGGGGGCTTGGGTAATTGTCCAGGCTGCTGGTGGGGTCTGGTCATCGCTTAAATCAGAACCGTTTCCCTTGTCACCAGGAGAAGATTATAGCGATCGCTCTTTTCCCACCCTTGTAGTTAGTCGTCCCGAATTAGTTTCGGTATTTCAACCTTTTCTCGAAGGCATAAAAAAAATTTAATTTGCAGCTCATCCACACTGTAAATAGTGATTTTCTCAACCAGCCTAGTGAACAATACTATACCCGACATTAAACTTAACAAAACCCTAGTCAAACAAAGAATTGAGTATAAATAAAGCTGGTAAGAATCCTGATTTAAGCGCCAGACCAGTGTAGTTATTAATTTAAGTAGTGTTGTGGCTTTCATCACACTGGTTAATTTAGTATAAAAAATTTTATGTTGTCTAATCTAGATTTAATTCGAGAGTTTGTGCAAAACTCTATCCAGAAAAAAGATGTTTTGTTGTCAAATCCTATTTTGACAGCGCAAACAGTATATAAAACCAACCAACTGACAGCAAAATCTGAAGGCGTAATTGCCACTGCTCAAATATCTCACACCCTATCTGAATTCTTGATTTCTCCAAAATCAACCCAGTGGGAATTGATAAATCAAGCATTAGCAGAATATAGTTATATCCTCAAAGGAGAAGTAGATAGTCGGGGTTTCTATCAGTATCAATACTGCGAAGTTCCCAAAGGTTATCAAATGCACTGTACTAAATGTGTGATTCTATGGCGAGCTTGGTGGAAATATCGCAAGTATACTTCAAGACTAGGAATTCCGTTGGAACTTCTGATTAGAACACGAGATTCATGGTATCCAATTAGAGATTTAATTATCAGTGATGGACTTCTCTATATCAAAACCTTGGGAAGTGAGATTGCACTTGGCTCAGACGACTTAGTTACTTGGTTAAGCAAAGTTGATGTAACTAGAATTAAAGAAATACCTTCTACAGAGACATAGGTGTGATTGTAAGAGTACAGATGTACGCTGGTATATATATTTATAAATATTTATAAAAATTTTTTAAAGTGGTGTGACAACATAATTAGGCAAAGGACGTGAAGAAAAATGAAAGGACTTTGGCTCGAAAACAACCAGTTGCAATTACGTACAGATATTCCCGTTCCTGAACCACCACAGGGAGAAGCCTTGGTACGCGTCTTGCGTGCAGGTATCTGTAACACCGACCTGGAACTACTCAGAGGCTACTATCCTTACACTGGTATTTTGGGGCATGAATTTGTTGGCATTGTTGAACAAGGGCCAGAACACTTAGTTAACCAACGCGTAGTTGGAGAAATCAATGCTGTGTGTGGGCGTTGTCGGTTTTGTCGTAGTGGACAACCAACTCACTGCGAAAATCGTACAGTTCTGGGTATTGTCAACCGCAATGGAGCCTTTAGTGAATATCTCTGTTTGCCGGTGGAGAACCTGCATCCCGTACCTGATAATGTGCCAACAGAAGTAGCAACATTTACTGAACCTTTAGCAGCCGCTCTAGAAATTCAGCAGCAAGTGCCATTGCATCCAAATGATCGGGTGCTAGTGGTTGGAGATGGCAAACTAGGGCAGTTGGTAGCCCAGACACTAGCTCTAACTAGCTGTGAACTCTTAGCTGTGGGGCGTCATCGAGACAAACTGGCTAACTTAGAGGCACGGGGGATAAAAACAAGTCTAGCTGACGCTGTTACAGATGGATATTTCGATATCTCAGTAGAATGCACCGGGAACCCAGAAGGATTTGCGATCGCCCGCCGCGCTCTACGTCCTCGTGGTACTCTTGTACTGAAAAGTACTTATGCTGGCAACCTCAGCCTAGATGCTTCTTCTTTAGTAGTAGATGAAATCACCCTCATCGGCTCCCGTTGTGGCCCCTTTGCTCCAGCCCTCCAATTACTAGCCACAGGAAAAATTGACGTGCAACCTCTGATTCATGCCACCTACCCTCTTATTGAAGGGCTTGCAGCTTTTGAACACGCTCAGAGTCGGGGTGTTTTAAAGGTATTATTAGAGATTAGTTAATTGTTAATTGTCATTTGTCATTAGTTATTTTCCCTCTGCCTCTGTGCCACCTGCTCTCTCATCTGCCTCATTTTCTAACCAGTCTCTCGCCACTCCCCAGTCCCTAATACCTACCCCCTAACTAATACAGATAAGGATTTGTCTTCGGTTGATAGTCACAACAATCGATCGCTTCCTCTGTATTGGCAATAGATGGGCGTACAGTACATTTAAGACGGTAATTATCGGTAAAAAATTGGCAACCAGTACAGGGGATTTGATGCATTTGCTTGGCTGTAGTTACACTATCTCGTGCCGCTGTCCAGAGACTTAAAACAACGAGAATAGTTACAGTCCAAGCACCAATAAAACAAATTGGGATTAACAAAGGTTGAATCCCATGAATGATGAAAAATATCACTTTAAACACGTTATGTCCTGATACAAATTAGGAGTTAAAAGTATATTATCTCTTAACTGGAGGCGGAGCGTCTCCGGTTTTGCTCTTAATTCCTAACTTTTCCCTTATAAAAGTATAAGTTAAACGCCAGCATGACCCAATGCTAAACCTGTTACCAGCATTCCCAGAACCAGGAAAGGTTGGGCGCTGGCTTGGTACTTAACATCATTCTTCACAGGGTCGCGTAGGAAATACATATCCTGCAAGGTGATTTGCGGGATGATTAACAGTACTAGTATTGCTGCATACAGATTCTCGTGGATGCTGACGAGATAAGCTGCAATTAATCCTTGAAAGACATCAATTGTCACTACACAAATCCATGCTGCGGTGGTGATGCCAAACATTACGGGTAGTGAATTTAATCCTAACTGGCGATCGCCTTCTACACTCTTAAAATCATTGACAATGGCAATACCCAATCCAGCCAAGCTGTAGAACATTGTCAAAATCACAATTGTGGAATTGAGTTCCCCAAACAAAGCGTGTCCTGTAGACCAAGGTAGAGTAATGTAGCTTGCACCCAAAGCGTAGCTGCCTAGCCAGCCGTTTTGTTTGAGTTTCAGGGGAGGTGCAGAATAAATATAGGCAATGAAAGAACCGATAATCGCGATCGCTGTAATTGTCGGAAATTCATGACCAGACCACACATCAAGCACAAATGCCAAACCAATGCCAGCTATCAGTAATATCCAAATCTGAATAATTACTTGGGGTAGGGGAATTGCTCCAGAGGGAATGGGGCGATAAGGTTCATTGATGGCATCGATTTCGCGATCGTAGTAATCATTGAGGATTTGGGTGTAACCTGTCATCAATGGCCCAGCCAGTAACATACAGGCTGCTACCTTCAATACATTTTCCAGCGTCCAAGTATAGTTACCAGAAGAAGCCGCACCACAGACTACACCCCAAATTAGGGGAATCCAGGTGATGGGCTTCATGAGCTGCAAACGAATTTTCCAAATTGAAGTTTCCCCAAACGCTGCACCTTTCATCCCCAACATTTGCCTAGTTTTTGCACTGCGATCGGCAGATGTTGCTTGCTCATTGGCATTATTTACCACTAAGTCTAGTGCTTCAGATGGGTTAGGGTCTGGGGGTATGGGAGTTGATTCTGACATAGTTTTTACTAATTAATGGGGAATTGGGCATTGGGAATTGGGCATTGGGCATTGGGCATGGGTCATTGGGCATTGGTGATTAAGTTTATTCCCTATTTCCCGTCGCCAGTACCCAGTCCTCAGTCCCCACTCCCCATTCCCCACTCCCATAAATTAAAACGAAATTATCAAATAATTATTCTGAAACTTTGCTCCAGTAACGGGTCTGCCACTCAAAGCCGGGGGTAAGGGAATATTGCGCCGCTGATCTCCTGCTTCTATTGTGACTTCTGGCCCATATTGGGTAAGCTTGACCTGCTTTTTGTCAAATCCTGGCAAGAATAAACGTACTTGACGATTGTGGATGTCTATTTCAATAGGTTTGGGAGCCTGTAAAGCTTGTGCTTCAAAGTTGGGTAGAGCGTCTATCAGTGGTTGCCAATCACCCGTGGGCGAGTCGGGAACGACGCTCACAGGTAGGGGTATAAATTCTTCTAACAGATTGACATTTGTCTCGGTAGACACAAGCAGAACACCACCGACAGTTAAACCAATTTGTTGAGCGCTACCCCATAAATAACGAGCATTTGCTACCTGAATTGGATCTCCTGTAGTCACTAAGAAAGCAGCGAGACGCTTGGGATCGGCAAGAGCGGCTCTCCCTTTTTCTAAGAAATTATTGACTTGGTTAGTGGGCCCTGCAAAGTTATCTGCTGTCCAGTTGACATTGAAAAAACTGCTAATCAGCGGTTGAATCAAGGGTGATTCAGTAATCATCTTCCCCAAATCGGAGTTGACAAACAATTGCCGAAATCGCCGGACATACCAACTCAGAGATTCTGGCAAACCCAACGTTCGCAGCGTTAAAGAGTCGCCCGTGCCATCGTAGATGATCGCATCATATTTGCCACTGGCATCATATTCGCGGATAGCATTCAGTGCCAGGGCGTTGTCCATCCCCGGCAATACTACCAGTTCTTGACCAAAAACATCTTTGAAGATGGGCGTGCGGAGGTATTGCGCCTCAAGTTTCTTCACTTCGTCCCAGTTACGTTCTAGGAGTACAGATGCTTGAAACTGGACTGCTTGCAAATTGGGAGCGATTTCCTGAGGATCGGCAGCAATGGGAGTACCCAGCAGGATTTGCAACGTTGGTTCTGCTTGTCCTGCTAGAAGTACGCGCTTGCCTTGACTTGCCAATAATTTGGCGGCGGCGATCGCAATTTTGGTACGAGCGGTGCCGCCTTTGCCCAAAAATGTCAAAATTAGAGCCATTAGTTGATTCCTATTTTCACCGCCGAGCTTTTCAACTCCAACTTAACATTCAACAAAGACTCTCAACCTATGGTTGAAACTTCAGATATCAATAAAACCTCGGATCTGAGTTCTTTACTACTACACAGGTTTGATTTCATCTTCAAAAAACCAAGTGGAAGTATTGTCGTCAAACATTACCACTACACCGATCCCAGCACCATCGGTGACTTTGTAGCCTTGGATGATACCCACTTGTCCCAGCTTTTTCACAACTGGGGGAGAAACGCGATCGCGCAAACGAAAGACTTTAACCTTTTGTCCGATTTCCATGCCAGATTACAATTCAGATAAACCAAGTCTCAGTGTAGCGGAATCCGTCACTCAACGGTCACTGATTCCAGGAGAGTTCAGGAGTGCTGAGTAACCCATAGATAAATCTAGAGGATTTAAAGTAAGGACACAATTGAGTGCTGAGTAAAAAGCAGTAATTATCCCGGATTTTTCACCAAGGAGAAAAAAGAAGGGTCAAAAACTGTGAAAATGTAGATTAGCAAATAATTTTAGCAGTTTTGTACATGACCTCATTATTTAATGTATGCCCTGACGAGAACTTTTCAAACATCCTATAAGCTCGACTTTATCAAAAATTAAGAACTCAGTTTTTTTGATTTGGCACAAACCTGAACTTTTTGGTAAATACTTTTTCCACGTCACAGATTATCGATGAAGTTAAATCGGTGAAGGGGAGAAAATTTCAAACTTCTAACTCCTGACTTAACAGCTTAAAATTAAATCAACAACCAAACAGGTAAATACCCAATGTTTGTCACAGCACAATAACAAACATCTGAGACACAATTACAGGCATTAGAAGCGCAGTAACAGGTATCTGAGGCAGAATTACAGTTGAAACAAGAACGGCTGCGATCACAACGATTAACGGAACGTTTGCGATCGTTGGGAGTTAATCCAGATAGGTTGAGTTAAGCAACAAAGGTAGCAGTTATGTATCAAACAGATCCACCCCGTCCGCCACAAGAAACCATCGGACTAAGAGTGGCGGTGGAGGGTGAATTATAGGGATTTTATCGTCTAGATACGGGGGATAAATTACTAACGCCAACAGAGTTAGCTAAACAATTACAACAAGAATGCCAACGGGCTAATAAATTAGCAGAATATTTGCGAGCGTAGGGAGTTGATCCAGATAGCTTAAGTTAAGCAAAAACTCGTATACTTAACAAAGAAAGCAGCCTTGTAAACAGAAGTTATCTTTGTAGTAAAAATACACTTGACAATAGCCAACTTATAGTATGATGAGCAAGATAATTTGGATACGATTTTTTAGTGATGATAGATTCTAAAAGCACTAAAGGGATTTTCAACAAATAAATTATCCAATCTTGTGGGGTGAGCCGGAAAGCACGCCCCTGCACAATGCGGGCGAGACGCCCACCTCACAAGAAGTAGTTTTTATTTTTTATTTGAAAGTCCCTCAAAAGGAAACTTTCATAAATATAATAAGCTTCTAGTGAGAGCAAATTAGGTGAATAGGTAGTGAGTAGTGAGTGAGGAAGGAAAAATTGTTGCCGACAATGCGGATAGTTGTACGTAAGGTAGGAAGATTGAGACGCATCTTGCCCATAGATAAACAGTTGTGGACGAAGTTCGACTTACTGAGAACTCTAGTACGCCGGGATTTAGAGGCGCGTTACAAAGGTTCTGTTTTGGGCAACTTGTGGCCTTTGCTAAATCAGTTATCACAGTTACTGATTTATACTTATGTGTTTTCTACTGTGCTGAAGGTGAAGCTGACTACTTTTAAGGGTTTACCAGAAAATGATTTCACCTTTGGTTTGTGGCTATTTGCCGGGTTACTTCCTTGGATTGCTTTTAGTGGTGGTTTAATGCAGTCCGCCAGTTCGGTACTAGGACAACCAAATTTAGTCAAGAAGGTGGTGTTTCCTCTAGCTTTATTACCCTTAGTGCCAGTTTTGTCAACATTCATTGAGAGTTCCTTTGGTTTAATGGCGTTGATTTTTTTCGTGGCGGCAAATGCTCATACTTTACATACTACCTTGGCGCTATTACCCTTGGTCTGGCTAACGCAGTTATCGCTAACAGCAGGGTTGGGCTATTTAGCAGCAGGAATAACGGTATTTTCGCGAGACATACCGCAGACTTTAGGAGTGATTTTAAATATTTGGTTTTATGCGACACCGCTTGTCTATCCAGCATCAGCAATTCCAGAGCAATGGCGAAGTTTGATATTCTGGTTAAATCCAATAGCAGCGATCGCTGAAGTTTATCGTGACCTAGTGTTAGTCGGAGAGGTGAAGCACTGGGGAGAATGGGGAGTTGCTTCTGTCGTAGCAACTATTATATTTTGTTGTGGTTTTACGGTATACAAGCGTTTGCATTCAGCTTTTGCCGATGTGTTGTAGCCAAGCTTCATTATTCAACTGCTCTTAAAACAAGCAAATGCTAATGTGAAATATATAGTGAATAACGATATGATTCAATAAAAAGCTAAAATTTTAAGTAATTACTTAGTTGATTGGCAAAATTAGATACGTAAAAATTATTTATTAATTTAAGTATGCAGTGTTATGGGTGAGGAGATTGCAATTTCGCTGAAGAATATCTCAAAGTGCTACAAGCGGTATGCTCGTCCGGTAGATAGACTCAAAGAAATTTTACTACCTGGTAAGAGCCACGCTCAAGAATTTTGGGCATTACATAATATTAACTTAGAGATTCCTAAAGGAGAAACACTAGGAATTATTGGTCAGAATGGTTCTGGTAAAAGTACATTGCTACAAATCATTGCTGGAACCTTGACACCAACGACGGGCGAGGTGTGGGTTAACGGTAGAGTTTCAGCCTTACTTGAACTAGGTAGCGGATTTAATCCCGAATTTACGGGAAGGCAAAATGTATTTTTTAATGGGCAAATTTTAGGGTTAAGTCGAGACGAAATACAAGCTAAATTTGATGACATTGCTGCTTTCGCAGAGATTGGAGATTTTATAGAGCATCCCGTCAAAACTTATTCTAGTGGCATGGTATTAAGACTAGCATTTGCAGTCGTTGCTAACACGGAACCGAGTATCTTAATTGTAGATGAAGCTTTAGCTGTAGGGGATGCAAAATTCCAAGCTCGCTGCATGAAGAGGATTCGTCAGATGAAAGAACAAGGTGTAACTCTCTTATTCGTTTCTCATGATTCTGGAAGTGTCAAGATGTTGTGTAAGAGTGCAGTACTATTAAATTATGGGAAAATGATAGAAATAGGTAATCCCAAAGAAGTTGTCAATCATTACATTGCTTTACTAAGCTCAACGCCAACAGAAGCGCAGCTTGAAGAAAAAAATTCAGAAGAAATAGAAATTTTAAATAATGATGATGATAATTTCATCAAAAACAAAGAAAATAATTATGTACATAGGCATGGAAATAAATTAGCTCTTATTAAAAATGTTCAAATTAATGATTTAGAAGGTAAAAACATTGTAAAGCTAGAAACAGGCAAAACTTATCATATTAATGTCTTAATAGAAGCACAAACTGAACTATCAGACTTAATTGTAGGCATTTCAATTAGAAATTTGATGGGATTGGTAATTTATGGAACTAATAGTCAGTTACTCAATATTAAACTACCAAGCTTAGAAAACACACAACAACTAACAGTTATATTTCAGCTTCCATGTTACCTGAATAGGGGAGTGTATACAGTAACCATAGGAATACATTCTGAAGAAGGTTTGAGTTATGATTGGATTGATGAATTACTCGTTTTTGAAGTCAATAACAGTATTTTTTGTGAGGGCTTAGTAGACTTACAATCTGATATTAAATTAAATAAGCAAGAAGATAATGTTATAATGCCGAGACTTGGAAAAATATAATCAATAATGTTGATAGTTTAATATCTATTCAGTTCCTCGGTAGTTCTTCTATTATTTCAAGACTCATAAATTTTGTTGTAAAAAAAGTTCTAGGTTAACAATGGCTCACTTTGTTATAAATTATCATGCATTAAAGCTAAGTAAATCAATTCAAAAAAACTTTATTTCTTAGCAAAAAATTTTAGTTTATTTTCAATGGGTGAAAAATGATGGAAGCAAATAATCCCGAGATTAATGTTGATGAGTTAATGAATAAAATTCGTGAAGATGTAGTTAAACGTCAAGTGCACTCTCAACCAATAGATTCAAAGTCTAATCTAGATACGTCAAAACTGAAGTTAAGTATTAGTTATATTGAAAACTTTCTTAAACATGCAGAATCTCGTTCAAATGTACGTACAAAGTGGCCAGATAAGCTTAATTTCTTTCCTTTTAATTTAAGTGCTAAGTTACAAAAACTTATTCTAAAAATCATCAATTTTGCCTTTAAAGATCAACGGGAAGTCAATTTTAATATAATTAGTTCACTAAAAGAGTCTGTAGCACTTAATTACTACATAATAGAGCAAATTGCAACTTTAAAAACCCAACTAGATACTAGTATTCAAGGGTTGGATGAGCGCATAGTTGATGTGAATAATCGCTTCCAAAGGTTGGATGAGCGCATAGTTGCTACAGATACTAGTATCCAAGGGTTGAATGAGTGCATAGTTGATGTGAATAATCGCTTCCAAGGGTTAGATAAGCGCATAGTTGCTACAGATGTTAATATCCAAGGAATAGATGATAGCTTAAATGCTATTAATACTTTAATTAGTAGCTGGCTAACTGGTATTCAAGAAGGTTTGGATACTGTGAATATGCGAGTACAAGGAATAGATGAATATAAAACTGTTGTAGATACTCGTATTGAAAAACTAAATGAGCATTTAATTACAATAGATAGTCGTATAATTACAGCAAATACTCGTATTCAAGAAATAAATGAGCATTACATTAAAAATGATAGTTACCTCAAAAGTGATCTTATGCAGCAGAAGCGTCTAATAACAGTGTTTCTGGAAGAGGCGAAAAACCGTTTACCAGAACCTTTTAGTAAAGAGCAATTGCAGACATTTATTAATGAAGATATTCACTTTTTAGATACATTTTATGTTGCATTTGAAGAGCAGTTTCGAGGAAGTCGGAAAGAAATTTTAGATAGGTTAAAAGTTTATTTGCCATTAATTGAAGAGGCAAAAGTAGGCACAGATGAATTCCCAATTTTAGATGTAGGCTGTGGTCGTGGTGAATGGCTGGAGTTGCTACAAGAGTCAGGATATACAGCCAAAGGCATAGATATTAATAGAGTGATGCTAGAGCATTGTACGAATAGAGGGCTCGAGGTAATTGAGTCTGATGTAATTACATATTTACAAGCTCTACCAGATGCCAGTTTAAGTGTAGTTAGTGGATTCCATATTATCGAACATTTACCGTTTAAAATATTGATAAACTTGGTAGATGAAACAGTAAGAGTACTTAAATCTGGTGGGTTAGCTATTTTTGAGTCACCAAATCCAGAAAATTTAGTTGTTGGTGCTTGTAATTTCTACTCAGACCCCACTCATCTGAATCCATTATTTCCACCAACGATTAAATTTGTGTTAGAACAACGTGGATTTTCAGATGTGCAGTTAATGCGTCTTAGTGAGCATAGGCTCAAAGATCCACTTCAGTTAGTTGAATCAGATAACCCAATAGCATCCCAACTAAATCCTTTGATTGAAATTGTTAAATTTAACTTCTACGCATCTCCTGATTTTGCAGTAATTGCCAAAAAGTCTTGATGAGTAATATATCAATTACATTTGTAACTCCTTGGTATGATAATTTTGCTGGAGGAGCAGAAGTAGCAGTGAGAACTCTTGCAGAACAGTTAAGTAAGCGGGGTTTTGATGTCCAAGTTCTAACCACTTGTTGTTGTTCTCCTTTTGATAATTGGTGGCAGGATAAACTTCCTTCAGGTGTTGAAAAAGTTAATGATGTTATAGTACGTCGCTTTCCTGTAAAACGTCAGGGTGAAGAAATTTACCATGAAGTTAACCATAAAATTATTCAGAGACTAGAGATAGAGGAAAAATATCAACGCCAATTTGTTGAAAATAGTATTAATAGTGAGGAGTTAATTAATTATGCAAAAAACAATACGCAAGGACATTTAGTTATTGGGATTCCCTATACACAGGGGCTAATTTATTCTCTAATTCAATCATTAGAGGGTAGAGCTAGCATTATGCCTTGTTTTCATGATGAGCCTCAATTTAGATGGATTACTACAGTAGAGATGCTGAAATTGAGCCGCCATATTTTCTTTTTAACAGAGGAAGAAAAAAGTTTAGCAATAAAATATTATGGTAATTATTTTGGTCGGAAAATTATAGAAACTACTGTAATTGGAGTAGGAGTAGAATTACCAATTGATATTGATAGCTTACTTTTGGATTCATCTGTAGTAAATAGAATAACTTCCCGTTATAATCTCCCAAATAAATTCTTTATATATGTTGGGAGGAAAGATATTGGAAAAAACATACTTACATTAATACAGGTTTTTAAAAATTATCGTGCAAATGGTGGTGAAGCTAACCTTATCTTCTTGGGAGGAGGCGATAGTAATCTTGTACCTTTAGAAGAGGGGTTTTTAGATTTAGGATTCTTACCTGAAACAGATAAATATATAATCATCTCACAAGCATTAGGATTGATAAACTTGTCACAGAATGAAAGCTTTTCACTAGTTCTTATGGAAGCGTGGCTTTGCGAAATACCCGTTATTGTACATAAGGGATGTAAAGTAACTACTGCACATTGCCGAAACACAGGAGGAGGTATTTCCATTTCATCTAGTGAAGAGTTTGAAGCCGCATTAAAAATTTTAAGTATTCAAGACAAAGGTAAAATTATAGGTAGATATGGTAAGCGTTATGTAAAGCGTAATTATTCTTGGGATTACGTTATAGAATCTTTTTTAAGAGGTGCATATCAAAGATGAAGTTTTTAATTGATGGTCAAACACTGTCCACACCAGAGATTAATCGTGGAATCGGTATAGTCTTTAAACATATCTGTGAAGAATTGGTATTAAAAGCTTTAAATATAGATTGGTTGATAACTGTTCACAACCTTTCAGATTTAAAGCATTTTAGTACAGCAGTACAAAAAAGACTAACTCCTATTACTGTGAAAGAATCAATAACTGAAGGTGATTATACAAAGCAGACAAAGCACTATAGTCATCTTTTGGAAGCAATAATATCTGAATTTAATATTGATGCTTATTGGGCCCCTAACCCATTGATGATGAATGTTATTTTACCAACAGAATTAAATAATACAACGATTTTCGTGACAATCTATGATCTTATACCACTAATAATGTCTGATTATTACATTTCCAAGTGGCCAGATCACGTAAAAGCAGAGTATAAACGGAGGATTGAAAAACTCCCTACTTGGGCTAACCAATTAATATTTATTTCCGAAAGTGCAAAAAATGACTTTGAAAAAATAAATCCTTGCGTTGCTAATAAATCTACAGTAATACATTTAGCTGTAGACCATACAATATTTTGGCCATTCATTTCACCCAGGGATGAATCGAAAGAGCCGTATATTTTATTTATAGGTGGCTTCGATCCAAGGAAAAACATGAATGCAGCCCTTGAAGCCTTTGCCTATCTCAGGAAAGAAAACTATCAAAATTTTGGGAATTATAAGTTTTATGTTGTCTGTAATTACAGTAATGAGGATAAACAAAATTATGAAAAATTAGCAGATAGACTTGGCGTTACAGATAAAGTTATCTTGACAGGGTACGTAGAGGACGAGGATCTTGTTACTCTTTATCGAGGAGCCAGCCTGTTTTTCTTTCCTTCACGTTATGAAGGTTTTGGTCTACCTATACTAGAAGCATTAGCCTGTGGATTACCAATTGTAACTACTGAAGTTTCATCCATACCAGAAATCGTAGGAGATTTAGCGTACTATTGTTCACCTGATAATCCTAAAAATATGGCTTTTGTGTTAGGAAAAGCTCTTCAAGAGTCTAAATATAATGAAAATAGGAAACAAAAGTCTATTCGGCGTGCTAAAGAGTTTACTTGGCAAAAAACTGCTGCTAGTTACTTTCGTTTATTTATTAATACTATATTTGATAATACTAGATTAGAAAAATTACAGCAATACAAAGTTGCTTATGTATCACCTTGGCCACCTCAGCGCTCAGGGATTGCAAACTATAGTTTTGAAATTGTTCGTCATCTAAAGAAATACGTAGATATTACTGTATACGTTGAAAATGTAAAAGAGTATATTACAGATGATTTAGGATTATCATTCATTAATATTTCTGCTCTACCTCAAGAAAAGGAAAAATATGATTGTATCATTTATCATATTGGCAATAATACTAAGTTCCATAAAGAAATTTACCGTATGGCGTGGCAATATCCTAGTATTGCGGTACTGCATGAGTTTAATATTCACCCATTTTTAGCAGATTCATTTTTAGGAACTAATGATGAGCATTTATATGCTGACGCTCTAAGTAAAGGATATGGACAAATAGGAAAAGATAGTTATGAAGCACTGAAAATTAAGGAAATTTATCCCGATGTTTGGCAATTTCCAATGTCCCATGCTTTAGTAAAACAAAGTATTGCCACCATAACTCATAGTAATTGGGTAAAAGAACAACTACGAGAGGTTAACAATGTTTTCGTTGTTCCTATTGGTTGTGTTAACAATCAATTGTTAGATAATTTAGATGAGCAGATTGCACTGAAAAAGCATTTTGGTATTTCCGATGAAAAATTTTTGATATCTACCTTTGGTTTTGTTAACGTACTTAAGCGTATACCTGTAATTCTAGAATCAATTAAAATTCTGACAGATATGGGTTATCCTGTACAGTTATTTATAGGTGGTGAAATAATAGATTCATCACTTATGATAGAAGAAAAAATTCAATCATTAGGAATTACAAATAATGTAACACTTAGTGGTTATTTGAGCGATCACGATTTTGAAACCTGTATTTGTATGAGCGATATTGTACTCAATCTAAGATATCCAAGCTTAGGCGAATCTTCTGCGGCTTTAATGAAAGTATTGAGTCATGGGAAAGCTTGTATTATCAGTAACTATCAACAATTCGCTGAAATACCTAATCATGTGTGCTGGAAAGTAAATATAGGCGATTTAGAAATTCCACAATTAGTGGCTTATTTGGAAGAGTTGATGCGTAATCCAGCAGCAAGGAAGCAGTTAGGTAAGAATGCAGCTTTTTTTGCTGCTAATTATTCTTCATACGAAATAGCAGCAAAGCTATACACAAAAATTATTGCTAAAGTAGTCAATCAATCATAGCAGATGCTCTTTAATCATCCTAAATTAATTTTACTTTTTTCAAATATCATCTTTAAAGATAATAGTAAACTGGCAACAAACAACACATATTTTAATATATGGTAATGAAAAAAGCATTAATTACGGGTTTAACAGGACAGGATGGTTCCTACCTTGCAGAACTCTTACTTTCAAAAGGCTACCAAGTTTTCGGTCTAGTCCGTCGTTCCAGTACCAGCAATTTAGAACGTATCAACCATTTATTTAACCAAATTGAAATTGTATCTGGCGACCTTTTAGATCAGTCTTCTTTGATGGATGTGATCACTGAAGCTCAACCCGACGAAATTTATAATCTCGCCTCTCAAAGCTACGTTCCTCTGTCTTGGACACAACCTGCTCTCACTGCTGAATATACAGCTCTAGGTGTCTCTCGTCTCTTAGAATCCATTCGTCGTTGTAAACCCGATGCCAGATTTTATCAAGCTTCAAGTAGTGAAGTCTTCGGTCAACCTGATGAATCGCCCCAAACTGAACGCACTGCCTTTCGTCCCCGGAATCCTTATGGTGTTGCCAAAGCATACGCTCATTGGATGACTGTCAATTATCGGCAAAAATACAACCTTTACAACTGCTGTGGTATTACTTATACTCACGAATCGCCTCGACGTGGGACAGAATTTGTATTTCGCAAAATCACGCACGCAGCTGCTCAAATTAAATTAGGTTTGGCAAGTGAATTAAAATTAGGCAACCTAGATGCCCGTCGTGATTGGTGCTACGCCAAAGATGCTGTTTACGCTATGTGGTTGATGTTGCAGCAAGCACAATCTGATGACTATATCATCGCTAGTGGTGAAACTCACTCTGTCAGAGAACTCGTTGAGTGTGCTTTTAACTGCGTTGGTCTAAAATGGCAAGATTATGTTTCAGTTGACCCTGCTTTTTATCGCTCTGATGAACCAGTGCAGTTAGTTGGTTCCATTAATAAAATTAAGACGTATTTAGGTTGGCAGCCTCAGCACTCCTTTGAACAGTTGGTCGAGTTAATGGTTGATTATGATCTAAAAAAGTTGAGCAAGGGCAAAGCTTAAACATTCTAATGCTAAAAGTTGTAGTTGATGCCACCCCAGTAGATTCAAAACCCAGTGGGGTTGGCTTTTATGTTGCTAATTTAATATGCACTCTTGATGTATTACAAAAAGAGGAAAATTTTCAGTTAGGAGTAGTCTATCAACCAGGGTTAAAAAATTGGCTTCGGCGTGACTTCAGTTTCCCTGAATTCTTTAAGCATTATTCTCAACAGTATTTCCTGCCTGTACCTGTAAGAATTTCAGATTTATTATTAGCATTAGCCTTTAAACCTAGTTTATCTTATTTTGAAAAATATTTTGGTTTTCCAGATATATTACATGGTACAAACTACTCAGTTTATCCTTGTCAAAATAGTTTAAAGGTAATGAATATATATGATCTGACTTTTATTAAATATCCTAACTATATAGATTCAGTAGTAAAAACATATACAGAAAGAGTAAAGCAATGTTTACAGTGGACAGATTTAGTTTTAACAATTTCAGAAAGCTCTAAAAAAGATATTATTGAATATTTGGAAGTAGACCCCAAAAAAGTCTATGTCACACCTTTAGCTAGTCGCTACTATTCTAATTACTTGTCTGAGGAAATTGCCCAAAGCCTAGAAAAGCAAGCTAATTATGATTTTTCCAAACCATATCTACTTTTTGTCAGCACAATAGAGCCAAGAAAAAATATTAATACTATAATCATAGCTTTTAATTTTTTAAAAGAAAAGTATAAAATTGAACATCAATTAATATTGATTGGTAAAAAAGGATGGAATTACGAACCGATATTCGCAGCTATTGAAAATTCCCCTTGGTCAAACCAAATTCATCATCTTGATTACCTATCTAATGAATTAGTTGCATTATTTTACTCAAAAGCTGATGTTTTCGTTTATCCATCTCACTATGAAGGGTTTGGTTTACCTGTATTGGAAGCAATGACTCTAGGCGCTCCTGTGATCAGTTCCAATACTTCTTCAATTCCAGAAGTTACAGGAGATGCCGCTATACTAGTTGACCCTAGTAACCCTATTCAACTAGGGGAAGCCATACTTAAACTAATCAGTGATTCCCAGTTACGTCAAGAATTAATTAATAAAGGGAAAGCCAGAGCAAAATTATTTTCTTGGGAAAGAACGGCAAAAGAAACATTAAACGCTTACAGAACCATTATTTAATGAAAATAGTAGATAATACCTCTGCCAAACAATTAATTATTAACTTATCTATTCTCTTGTCTAAACCAACAGGTATAGGCAACTATGCTCAAAACCTTTTTCCTTATTTAAAATCTTTGCAACCCGTTTTATTAGTAGCGCAAAAATATCCCGATTTTAACTGCTATCCAATACCGTCAAACTTAACACCAGACTACGGTACGAAAGGTCATTTTAACCGCCTGATTTGGACACAATTTCAGCTACCCCAAATATATAAAAATCTCAAATCGAATCTCTTATTCTCCCCGCTACCGGAAGCACCCCTTTATACTGACTGTCGTTTTATCATCACATCTTTTGACATGATTCCGTTGCGGTTTGGCAAAGGCTTCTCACTACTCACAGCCTACCACCGCTACTACACTCCCCAAATTCTTAAGCAAGCACAACACATTATTTGCATCTCTCAGACTACGGCTAAAGATATCACCGATTTTTACCAAATTCCCACCAGTAAAATTACTCCGATTCCTTTAGCGCACGATCGCACTCACTTCCTTCCTCTCAACCTTCCCACCAGCAACTACTTTCTCTACATTGGACGCCAAGATCCTTACAAAAACATCCAGCGACTCATCAGTGCTTTTGCGGCGTTACCTAACTGCAAAGATTATGAACTATGGTTAGTAGGGCCAATTGATTCGCGTTACACCCCGACTTTAAAAGTGCAAGTTGCAGAATTGGGTGTAACTAATCAGGTGAAGTTCCTTGATTATGTTCCTTACAGCGAATTACCAAAAATCATCAATCAAGCGATCGCTCTGGTTTTTCCCAGTCTCTGGGAAGGTTTTGGTTTACCTGTCCTGGAAGCAATGGCTTGTGGTACTCCCGTAATTACCTCCAATCTCTCCTCTTTACCAGAAGTCGCAGGTGATGCGGCGATTCTAATCGATCCCTACAACACCGGAGAAATTACAGAGGCGATGCAGACGATCGCAACTAATTCGGAATTGCGATCGCACCTTTCTAGCCAAGGTATCACTCACTCTCAAAAATTCAGTTGGGAAAAAACAGGAAAAGCAACCGCCGAAGTGTTATCCCGTTACATATAAACTAACACCAGCATTTAAGTGCAATGATTTAGGATTTTGTCAAGTTTTCAGATTATCTTGACTAATGACTTGTAATTAATCCTAAATCCTTATGAAAGCACTAATTCTTTCTGGTGGTAAAGGTACACGCTTACGTCCCCTCACCTACAGCGGCGCAAAACAACTTGTACCAGTTGCTAACAAACCTGTTTTATGGTATGGCATTGAAGAAATGGTCGCGGCTGGTATTACTGATATTGGCATCATCATCAGTCCAGAAACCGGCGCAGAAGTCCAAGGGAAAACCGGAAATGGAGAAAACTTTGGAGCAAATATTATCTACATCGTACAAGACCAACCACTTGGACTTGCTCACGCCGTCCAAGTTGCTCGTCCCTTTTTAGGAGATTCTTCCTTTGTCATGTACTTGGGCGATAACCTGATTCAACTAGGTGAGTTACGTTACTTTCTGCAACAATTTAGCCAACAACAGCCAGATGCTTTGATTCTCTTACGTTCAGTTGCTAACCCTAGCGCCTTTGGTGTAGCTCAGGTGGATGAAACCGGACGGGTATTACAGTTAATTGAGAAACCCAAAGTTCCTC
Source organism: uncultured Nostoc sp. (assembly GCF_964247315.1). Classification (GTDB taxonomy): domain Bacteria; phylum Cyanobacteriota; class Cyanobacteriia; order Cyanobacteriales; family Nostocaceae; genus Nostoc. The sequence continues at coordinate 10,076 of NZ_CAXTTT010000066.1, read as the reverse complement.
CTTCAAATCTGGCATTGGTAGGGGTTTATTTCTTTTCTCACCTCATTTATGATGCGATCGCTAATATCCAACCTTCCACCAGAGGCGAACTAGAAATCACTGATGCCATTCAATACCTGATTAATCAGCAAAAGCAGGTCGTAGCCCACAATCTCCAAGGCTGGTGGTTAGATACTGGTAAAAAAGATGATTTATTAGAAGCTAATAGATTGATTCTCGATACCTATCTAACAGCATCAGTTGTGGGCGAAATCGATGCCCAAAGTCAGATTATTGGACGAGTCCAAATCGGTGCAAAATCTAAAGTAATTAACTGCACAATTCGGGGGCCAGTAGTCATTGGTAGCAATTGTCATTTAGAAAACTGCTTTATTGGCCCTTATAGTAGTATTGCTAACAATGTCACACTCATTGATACTGATTTAGAACACAGCGTTATTTTAGAAGGTGCTAAAATTGCCGGAATCCATCAGCGTATTATTGATAGCGTAATTGGACAAAGGGCACAATTGAGTCTTGCACCCCGTCGCCCTAAAGCCTTGCGATTTATGATTGGCGATGATTGTCAAATTGAACTAACGTGATTTACTTATTACAAATAGGACAAGCCACGGTCAAAATTGGAACATAGTGCCTGTAAAATATGAATGTGAAATTCATCTAAGAATCAGAACACTGTGGCACATCCTATAAATAATATTAATGAGCATTGTACATACCAAAATTCCTGAAGTTCTACAATTTGAACCCCAAGTATTTGCAGACGATCGCGGTTTCTTTTTTGAAGCTTACAACCTCCAAAAATTTGCTCAAGAAATAGGAATTGTTACAAACTTCGTCCAAGATAACCACTCTTGCTCTAAGCAAAACGTCTTACGTGGATTGCACTACCAAATCCAACAACCTCAAGGTAAACTTATTCGTGTTGTTGTCGGTACTATCTTTGACGTAGCCGTAGACATTAGAAAAAGCTCGCTTACTTTTGGTAAGTGGGTAGGTTCTGAACTCAGTGCTGAAAACAAACGCTTACTGTGGATACCACCAGGCTTCGCTCATGGTTTTCTTACGCTTTCAGAAATAGCCGAAGTTCTCTACAAAACTACAGATTATTACGCGCCTCAAAGCGATCGCACAATTCTATGGAACGATCCAGATTTAGCGATAGATTGGCCCCTGAGTACGCCACCGATTTTATCAGTTAAAGACCAAGCTGGTAAACTTTTAAAAACTGCTGAAATATTTGATTAAATACTTTCAAATTGAAGTAAGTTCGATAATTAATCAGAATGAGTAAATCAATTCTGCTGATTGGTAGCAACGGTCAAGTCGGTAAAGAACTACAACAAATACTCCCATTTTATGGTGATATTATCTCAGTAGCACGCCCAACAGTAGACCTTGCCCAACCCGATACCCTCCGCAATGTTATCAGATCCAAGCAGCCGCAAATCATCATTAACACCGCCGCTTACACTGCTGTAGACAAAGCCGAAAGCGAACCCGAACTTGCTACCGCTATTAATGCGACTGCGCCCCTAATTCTTGCCCAAGAAAGCCAAAAATTAGCAGCTTTTCTAATTCATATTTCGAGCGATTACGTTTTTGATGGTAATGGGTGTACCCCTTACCAGGAAACCGATGCGACTAATCCTTTGAGTGTCTACGGTAAAACCAAACTCGCTGGAGAAGAAGCAATTCGGCAAACTTGCACCCATCACTTCATCCTCCGCACTGCTTGGGTTTATGGAACCTATGGCAAAAGTAACTTTGTCAAAACCATGCTGCGACTAGGTGCAGAACGCCAAGAACTCCGTGTCGTCGCCGATCAAATTGGTAGTCCGACTTGGGCGCAAGATATAGCTACAGTTATAGCGCAGATGATTCCCCAGTTAATCCCAGAAATTAGCGGTACTTATCACTACACTAATAGCGGCGTTGCTAGCTGGTATGACTTTGCCGTTGCTATTTTTGAAGAAGCACAACAACTAGGCTTCCCTTTGAAAGTTGAACGTATTATCCCCATTACAACCGCCGAATATCCCACACCAGCCCGTCGCCCTGCTTATTCCGTCCTTGCTTGTGGAAAAATTTCCGCAATTTTAGGGACTTATCCCCCCCATTGGCGACAAAGACTTGGGCAAATGCTTCAAGATTGGGTATTGGATACTGGGGATTGGGAATTGGAAATTGGGAAAACTCTTCCTTAATTCCCAGTCCCTAGTCTTTAGTCCCCAGTCCCTATCCTTTTTTCAAAACTCCCGTTTCATGTTGCATGGGCAAAACATCTAAAATATCAGTTTGGGAACAATATTTTAAATCTTCTTGACAGTCAAGGCGCAACAATCGTTGACCGTGACTAGCTTGGTGAAGTAATCCTAATAAGTTATCTTGCCATTGAGAGTAAAGAGCGATCGCACTAATTACTTCATCGTTACCAGCGAGTTCTTCTGGTGACAAGTTGCTTTGCTGCAAAATACTATGAGCGATCGCACCCGCACAAACTGTATCCTCTAAAGAAAAACTGCCTTCCCAACCTGAACCGACAATCCACACTGTCTCTGGTTGCTTATCTAAGAGAAATTGCACCACCGCCGCCCGGTTAATCAAGGCTGCTGCTAATAGATTTGGGGAGTCTTGTACCCGTTGTAAAGCACGAGTGCCATTTGTGGTACTAATAAACAAACGCCGCCCCTGTACTAATTCTGGTGTGCAGTCGAGGGGAGAGTTACCCAACTCAAAACCAGCTACTTTCGCGCCACCGCGTTCTCCAGCCCGCAGACGTTTTTCAGCAGGCCATTCTTCGCTAACTTCAATTAACCGATCTAAATCGCTGAATACTTGTACAGCTTCGCCTCCAGCTGCCAAAACTGTCGCAATTGTGCTAGTGGCTCGCAAGACATCGACTGCGATCGCACATTCTGGCGCTTTACCCGTTGGAGTCAATTCAGGAGTGTGGTATACGAATAGCTTCACGCGCTGGATACACCTAGTTTAAAAATACTGTCGCAAATAACATTTTACCTAGTTGGTGTCACTAACTATAGTTACAATTTTTCCAGGAAAATTTTTTACCATCAAAATACAAAATGTACCTCATTCAATACATATATGGGAGTGGGGAAGAAGCAAGGGAGCAAGCTTGCCGTGAGCGTAGCCGAACGGGAGCAGGGGAGAGTTATTGTACAAGTTCTTTCCCCTCTGCCCCTCTGCCCTCTGCCTCTTTTCAATCCTTAATCAATATTCAAAAAACCCATTTTTATGATTTTAGACTTTCAGACTTGCTGCACTATCTTGTAATCTAAAACAAGAACAGACCTTCTAAAAGGGGAAAAAGTTACAGCTTCAAGGTTACAGCCCAAAGGGACGGATATTCACTCATTCCCTACTTCCCAGTAGAGACAAGATTAATCGCGTCTCTCCCACTCCCCACTCCCCATTGAAATTGCTATGGCACCTTTACCCGACTACCGCCCGAAACAACTATCTTTAGGCCCGTTAGAAGCGGAAATTTTAAATATCATTTGGGAACTTGGTTCAGCCACAGTCAAGGATGTACACGATCGCATCCTTGCCGATCCCAACCGCGAATTAGCGTATACTTCTGTCACCACCGTCTTACGTCGCCTCACTGATAAAGGTTGGCTGGCTTGTGACAAGAAAGAGCGGGCATTCTATTGGCGGCCAATGCTGAGTAAACAGCAATCAGAAGTCATCAAAGCTCACGAGCAGTTACAGCGATTTTTGGCAGTGGGGAATCCCGATGTTGTTGCTGCTTTTGCTGATAGTCTGGATGAAGCAGCTAGCGAGCAAATAGCAGCGATCGCTAAACGCATTCAATCTGCACGCCAAGCCAGGGAGGAACAATGATGCATCTAATAATGATTTTGAATGCTTTGGCAGTTGCCTGGTGGTTAAGATCCTCCTGGAATCAACGCCAAGGTAATTGGAGTCTACGGTGGCAGCGATCGCTATTTTTGTTTCTCTTCCCGCCCTTGCTAATTTTCATGACTGCGATCGCTGTACTGTTCATGGGGCCTCAAGGACAAATGGGCGGAATGTATACAGGCTCAATTAGCTATTTACTTGCATTAATTTATTTGGCATTTTTTGCCATTTCATGCATTAAACTTGCCTTCCAGGGTTGGCAGTCTGTAGAATCTGCCCGTAACTGCCCCTTAGTGAATGTTGGCGATAGACGAGCCAGACTGCTGCAAACGGGGGCGCTGTTCGCAGGTCAAATTGGTTTTTGGCAACCAGAACTAGTTGTTAGCCAAGGATTAGTGCAAACTCTCTCACCAGATCATTTAGAAAGCGTCTTAGCCCATGAGCAAGGGCATCACTATTACAGGGATACGTTCTGGTTTTTCTGGCTGGGTTGGGTGCGTTCTTGCACAGCATGGTTGCCGAATACAGAGCCTTTATGGGAAGAATTGTTAGCTTTGCGCGAACTCCGTGCCGACGGTTATGCAGCATTGCAGGTAGACCCTTTGGTGTTAGCGGAATCACTTTTATTAGTAGTTAGTAGCAGTCCCGTTTTATCGGAAATTTGCTGTGCTGCATTAGGTTCCTCTGGTGCAGATCGTTTAGAACAAAGAGTAGAAGCTTTATTAGCACCACCAGAAGCAACGCCAGAAGCTCAATTGCAATCTTGGCATGGCTTTCTGTTGGCGTTCCTGCCTCTATTGAGTGTGATATTTCATAGTTAAATTGAATTTAAAAAGCTACTACAGCACAAAATCGTGATGTTTGTAACGAGAATTATGATGTTTGTAACAAAATCATGGCGTTTGTAACAAAAATCATCTTGTTTGTAACGAAAATCGTAGCGTTGCTAACCAAACTCGTAGCGTTGGTAATGAAAACTTAGTGTTTGTAACGAAAATTATCTTATTTGTAACGAAAATCGTAGTGTTGGTAACGAAAATCGTAGTGTTTGTAAAAAAAGTAGTGATGTTTGTAACCACAGCTTCTAAGGAAGTGAGTAGATGCTTAACACTACTAGTACAGCACGACGGAAGTAAACCACCCATCCCAAATTAATGAAATCCTTACGAATTACGAATTACAAATTAAGCCAATCCCTTAAATTTTTAGCGCCTCAATAACGCTAATTGGTGACGGGGTTGGAATAACTTGAGTAAGTTGGAAGCCAGCATGAAGCAGTAACACTTGATATTCTTCCTCTGTGCGTTCGCGTCCACCAGTCATAACTAGCATATTCAGGTCAAGCAACTTACCAAAAGAAGATGCATTCCCAGGAGGAATTACTGTCTCAAACAGCAGGAGTGTACCATGCTGTGACATTGCCTGATGACAGTTTTTGAGAATAGCGATCGCTTTTTCGTCATCCCAGTCATGAATGATGTGCTTAAGAAGGTAAGCATCACCACCTGGTGTTACTGACTCAAAGAAATTCCCCGACACTACCGTACAGCGGTCTGCAAAACCTTGTGCTTGCAGGCCAGATTTTGCTTCTTCTATCACCGTTGGTATATCAAAGATAATACCTTTTACAGTCGGATAAGCTTTAAGGATGCTAGTCACCAAACTGCCCTCACCTCCTCCCACATCAACAACAGTGTTGAATGCTGAAAAGTCATAACTGCAAATAATTGCTTCCAAAATGGAAGCTGTTAGACTTGTCATTGACCAATTAAACAACTTGCCAGCTTCGGAGTTTTTAACGTAATGATCCCAAATACTCATTCCAGCGATGTCGTCAAACGCAATCTCGCCAGTTTTGATGCTATGTAGCAGATTACCCCAGCCTAAGTAGTGCACTTGTCCCAGTTCGGAAATGGCAAAAAAACGCAAAGAACCAGGAACATCCGTTTGTAAAGTAGCAGCCAAGGGTGTTAAGCCAAATCGATGATGTTCATCTTCAGCAAATATACCCACACTAGCAAGCGCACGCAGTAATCTGTACAAAGATGGGATGTGAGTATCAGTGATTGCAGCTAGTTCCTCTAATGTCTTTGGCTGTTCTTCAAGGTAGTCAGCAATACCAAGTTTAGCAGCAGCGTAGATTGCTTGTGACACCCAAAAGCCAGAAATCATCTGGAGCATAACATTGGATGCAGGGACTTCAGTACTTGTGCTTGGTTCGAGTGAATTCATATTCTGCAAATTCTTTTCAAAGTTCTGGATTTGTGGGTGTACACAACCACAACTCAATCATATCTGACCACGGGGGCGATAAGTCTCTGGCTTGATGCAGCGCGTATCGCAGACGAAAACACAATACATCTCAATCGATGAGGAAATTATTGATGTCATAATTAATACTTATAGACGGCTCGCTCTTCATCCGAGATGCGATCGCGTATAATTCATCTTTACGACCGACAAACAGCCTGGGATCTTCAATCATCCCCGCAGCCACAAAAGGATTGTCAGGCAGCGCTCCAGAAGTCATGTAAAGCGTTATCCTAGTTTCAGCAATTTAAGTGCAATCACCTAAAAGAATAGCACTAGCCCGATAATGTCTTTGCGATCTGCTTCTTGGGTATGTGCATTTGTCATATAATCACAAGCCACAATGATTTCTAACACGAGATTTAAAACCAAATCATCTCAATTTGCTATGCAAAAATCTAAATTTCGTGTGTGGGCTGCTTTGAGTAAAGACTACAGTTACAACAATGAGACTCAAAATCTTAGAACAAACTCCAACATTATTGAAACTACAACTTAAGCCAACAGCCATCCTCTACTGGTTATTTGGCAGACTATTTGTAGCAGGAGGCGTTTTGTTGATAACGATACTGGCAAAGACAACTACTTTTACTTGTAATCGGGTTGAACCCACTCAAGAAAGTTGCCAATTAATCACCAAAAGTATTTTAAAATCTCAAGTTAAAAATTGGAATCTCAAAGAGGTGCTAGGTGCAAAACTAGACACTAGTACGACTGCTGGCAATAGTTATCCCTTGGTAGTTCTGACAAAAGATGGTTCAGCTCACATAGATTTAGTAAATGCAGACAGCACTCACAAGGAATCTAACGCTAGACAAATCAACGCCTTTCTTAAAAACTCACAAGAACCAAAATTAACTATTCATGAAGATACTCGTTTTTGGACTTATCCTCTAGGTTTATTGTTGATTGCCAGTGGTGCTGTTTGCATTATTTATCTGCTGATGAATAACATAATTATTTGCATTTTCGATAAAACTCTTGACAAAGCAACTATCGAACGTAAAGGTTGGCTTGGGCAAGAAGTTATTGAAGCTAAACTTTCAGAAATATCAGAGCTGAATATGGATGCAGTTGCAATTGACACAGTAACAGGTACAAGTTCAAGCAGTTATAATATTGTCTTAAACTTGGTATCTGACAAAAATATTTATTTGGCTGCTGGGCCAATGTTTACTGCTAAGAGTGCAGAACAAACCATTGAAGCGATCGCCAGCTTCCTGAAATCAGATTAACCTCAAAACAACGCTTTTAGCACCTTTGGCAAATACTCATACTGCTCTAAAGTATTGTAAATCTATACCCAAATCCTTATCAAAAGCCGAGTCAAGCGACTACAAACCTCTGATCGATAATTTAGAATCCAAAATTTAAAATCTAAAATTGCTAAACTCCCCAGGCTGGATTCGAACCAGCGACCAATCGATTAACAGTCGATCGCTCTACCACTGAGCTACTGAGGATCACTCACGATTTATAATATTAGGGCTAAAAATAGGATTTGGCAAGTACTTTCGCCAATATTTTTTTTAGATGCTTAATTATAGATAATTTTTGCAGCCAAAATCTATTTAGGAACTTAAGCAGAGATTGTTAAATACTAAATACCTACAATCCCATTCGTAATTCAGCCAAACGCTGTCGCGCCTTAGCATCAATGGCATTAGCTAAAAACCTACTCTTAGATTGTTTGCGCGTATGATACTTTTGTCGCATCCGGCAGACAGTAGCTTCCACTTCCCCACAGAGTTGTTGTGCTGACAACCATTCAGCCCCATAGCCCTGTATCATCAACTGCTGTGCCCGATCTGAAGTAGCAACAATCACACGAGAAATCAAAGATTGAGCTATTTGCTGGCGAAAAGAAGCGCAGGATTTTTCAATATAAGTATCTGCGGTTTGCCCAAAATCAGTGTAATAAACAGATAAAAGCTCAGTAATAATTTCTTTATTACTAGAGGTGTTTTGATATTGGGCATCAAAAACTATCTGAGTTGTGTAACCTTGAAACGCACTATAACTTGTCATCGCTTCCACAAGTTCACCCCGTGCTGCCTCTAATCCAACGCTATCACGCGTTTTTTTAAGGCAAGGCCAAGCGCCTATGATATTGTAGCCGTCCACCAATAAAACGGCTTGGAGTAAGGAACGGGGCATGGTTTTTAATCACAATTTTCTAGAGTTAACAAAATTCATTCATAAGTTTTATAATAGTTGATGCATTGTGTGTAACATAGTGTTACACAAAATAAAAAATACGGTAGTCTTACAAAACTCAAACCTCAGATAGACGTACCAACTTAAAACGCGCCTTTGTTTAAAAGGCGCGTTACAGTTTTTTTTTATTAGTATTCAGGAGTGCTAAATACAATGAATTTTATTTATTTATTCAGCACTCAGCACTCAGCACTCAGCACTCAATTAAGAGGCTTCGCTGTGTACCTCCATCAGACGTTGCTTGAGACGTTGGGCTTCACCGCTATCTACCAGAGAGCCTTTTTCTAGCAAGAAAGCGCCGTCACAGTAATTTAACTCATCTAATCGATGTGTCACCCACAGGGCTGTAATACCTCGACTTTTGACAAGGCGACGGACACCAGCAACTAAATCCAACTGGCTATCTGGATCTAGTAAGGCGGTGGGTTCATCTAATAATAAGACTTCACAGCGACGGGCGATCGCACCTGCGATCGCGACTCGTTGTTTTTGTCCCCCAGAGAGTGCATAGATAGGGCGTCGTTGCAGGCTAAGCAAATTCACTGCCCCTAACGCCTCCTCAACCCTGGCTCTAGTAGCAGCAGGTGGCAACTTTTCTTCCACCAATCCAAAAGCCACATCAGCACCAACCGTTGGCATCACCAGTTGATGATCTGGATTTTGGAAGACAAAACCAACGGGGTGTAAAATCCGAATTTCGCCAGATGCAGGAGCTAATAACCCCGCCAGCAATCTCAGTAAAGTAGATTTTCCACTGCCATTTGTACCCAAAAGCATCCAAAACTCACCCTTAGGTACTTCTAAAGAGCAAGATTTGATAACTTTCTCTCCATTAGGCCAACTGAAATTTAAATCCCTGACCTCAATGCCCACTTGAGCCATTTGTCAACCTTGGTTACTCAGCAGCTACAGCGAAAAAGCCAGGTGGTCTGCCACCGCCAGGGGTTGTACCATCTTTCTGAACAATCTGCACCCCAGAAATTTCACTAGCGCGGACAGCAATTTTTTTCTCTGTCTTGCCCTCGCACTTGAGTTCTACAATGTCAGGGTTCCCAGAACGGATTGCTGCCAAAATTAGCTGATAGACAGCCTCAGCATCCTCTGCTGACTTACGTTGTACTGAGATCGGGAAAGCAGTGTTTCTGATGCTTAAATCGATGGTAAACATTTAGCAATAATCAAATTTAACTGTGGACTCATTTTAGCGTCAGCTGAGTGATTCTAGGGAAATGAGGATTGGGCATTGGGCATTGAGCAAAACAGTTCCGAGTTTCGAGTTCCGAATAGCTGAGTAAAGAAATGAGATTCCCCACTCAGCACTCAGCACTCCTGAAGGGCATTGGGCATTGATTATTCTCCTCTGCTCCTCTGCCCCTCTGCTCCTCATTCTCTATTCCCTACTCCCATTTATCACCTCATCTAAATCAAAAATTAATTTTTATGAGAAAACCCCTAGAAAAATTAGCAATTTACACCTAATATGATTAAAGGTGTGTAAAAAATTGTAAACTAGATTAACAACCTGGTTAACTTTCTGCTTATAGAAGGTTTTCTTTGGCCGTCTATAATCATAGATACAACCTGTACTTATAAACATTTGGAGATTTGTTCTAATGACCATCGCAGTTGGACGCGCGCCCAGTAGAGGGTGGTTTGACGTTCTA
>NZ_CAXTTT010000065.1:0-42932 GCF_964247315.1 uncultured Nostoc sp. | reverse complement strand
GCAAAGCGGCGACGTTGCACTGTTTGGGAATGATCTACGCCAATAAAGGGGATGTGGATGAAGCGATGGCACTCTACAATCAAGTTCTTGAAATTGATGAACGCACTGGTAATGTCCAAGGCAAAGCGGCGACATTGCACCAACTGGCAAGTATCTACGTCAACAAAGGAGATGTGGATGAAGCGATCGCACTTTTTAATCAGTCTTTGGAAATAACTGAACACATTGGAGATGTCCGAACTCAAGCAATGACTCTATGGTGCTTAGGAGATTTGGCAGAACAGCAGGGTGAATACACTAAAGCGATATCCTATTTGCAACCAGCTTTAGAGATTTTGCAACGATTGAAGTCACCGGATGCTGAAAGTGTGAGTGCAAGTCTTGATAGGGTAATGCGTATTCATAATTCGTAATTCGTAATGCGTAATTCGTAATTACTGAAAGATTTTTGTCTCACGCAAAGGTGCAAAGGCGTAAAGAAGAAAGCAAGAGTGTAATTTAAGTAAATGAAAACTGCTGTAATAAGGCTTTGATACTCGTGAATGAGTCTTTGAAAATAATAGAACGCATTGGAGATGTGCAAGGCAAAGCAAATATCCCTACTTACTTTTTCCCTGGGCTCAGGAAAAAACTATTAGATTTACCACCCAAGATACTAGAATTTAGTTGCCAATGAAGACATAATGTCTCATGGTCGCCGTTTTCGTGGGATGTGGCAAACCCTAGTTAGATTCTGATTCATCTTTGAACATGGCTGTTTCCGAAAATAGAGAAGCGTTTATTCCCTACACTCGCAGTGATATTATCAAACTTTGCCTGCAAGACGGTCAGCTAGATGAAGCTGATGTCAAAAAATTTCAAGATTTCTGCCAAATCCTCATTGCATACTATCACTTTCGCTTCCACAAAACCTTAGAAGTTATCAAAGATAACTACGTTCCCTTTAACCCTAATGCAGAGATTCAACCAATAACTCCACCAACATTCGAGCAATATGATGACATGGAGTTGAAAGTAGTTGAAGCCTTTGGGCATATTGTCGAAAGAGCTAATTATATTCTTTTGTCTGAATCGATTTTAAAACGAGCGCTGGCAACCAAATCTCTAATTGAATTGAAAACTCAAGTAAATTTTGAGGATTTTGACCGCTTGATCTGTTATTACCGAGGTGATAGTTATAAAAAAATTTCGGTAAAAAAATTCTTCTTTTGGCAAGAAGAAAAGACGATTGATATTTTTGAACGGATTGTTTTATTAGTCAAGTTCAAAGAAGCAGCTTACTTTCGGGCGAAGAAAGGCAATATCCAAGAATTAAAATTCATTCCCGGTAAGATGTATGTTTACTTCTACAAAAATATTCCAAAACTAGATGTTGACTTAATCTTTCCCAATGTAAAAACAAGTATGACCTGGAAAGATCGGTTACTATTTGGAATTCCGGCAATAGGCGCGGCAATTCCTTTGCTATTAAGAACATTGCCGAATTTATTATTGCTAGTTGCTGCAATCTTACTAGTACTAAATGTTACTTTTTTGGTTGAATCATTAAATGTAGAGTTGGATAAAGTCAGAAATTTTATGCCCGTCTTGGTGGCAGCTTTATCATTAGCGATCGCTTTGGGTGGATTTGCCTTTACGCAATACAATAATTATAAAAATAAAAAAATTAAGTTTCAGAAAATTGTAACTGATACGCTATTTTTTAAGAATTTAGCTAACAATCATAGTGTTTTTCAAATGTTTATGGAATTAGCAGAAGAAGAAGAATGTAAGGAAATTATTCTGGCATACTATCATTTACTTACTAGCCCTACACCATTAACTCCTCAACAATTAGATTCTCGCATCGAAACTTGGATAGACAATAAATTAGGCACGAAGATTAACTTTGATATTCAAGGGCCTCTAAGCAATTTAGAAGATATTCGTGGTCAAGTAACTCAAAATAGCAAAACAACAGACAATGTACCAAAAATCCCTTTACTAGCCTATGATCGCCAAGGAGCATGTCACGTTCTACCCTTGGATGATGCGAAAGCAGTGATTGATTATGTTTGGGATAATGCGTTTCAATATAACGGGATAATCTTGTAGTTTAGTCTCTCGGTTATCTGTACATCTTTTAATTTGTACCTTTGAGTTCATTGATGAATCTTCAGAGCAATTCAGATGAGAGAATCAGGATCTACACCAAGCGATCGCAACTGTTCTGCTAATAATTCAGCAAGTCGTCGTGCTTGTTGAGCTTCTTGCTGTGCTTGCTGTGTTTGTTGTTGAGCAAGTTTTTTTTCTTCTTCTGGTGTTAAAAACCTTTGTCCTTGCTGGTTATACCAATACAACCACTCGCGTGGAATACCTAGATAAGTTCCTTGTTCCATGCCAATTCCTAAACCAATCTCTGTTAGCCAAACAGGATTACCATCTTGAAATTCATAAACATTATTAACTAATTTGTAAACTTCTAAACGTGGCTTACGGTGACGAAATGGATTGTAAACCACATAATACAAAATCCCCAATCTTGCATACTCTGCTTTCTTGGTTGAGTACTCACCACGATATGTCTGAGACATTACCTCCAGCGCTAATATCGGTACTCTCTTTTCTTCCCAAAGCACATAACTGAGGCGGAGGTTTTGATCGTAAAATCGCTCTACCCCCAAACTCAAAAATCCATCTGGGACTATCGCTGGTAAATCTGGATCATGATAAATCCCCATATCTATACCAAAATACCAATCCATGCGTTCTGCCCAAACCATCGCTAAGATAACTTTGAGTAAACCTGGAATTATATTTTGTAATTCGTTATCCACTGGGGTATCGTCAGAGTCGGGCAGTTCCTCAGATGAGGGCAAACAAGCTAATGGATCGTAATTTAGCATGATAGGTTTACCGTTTTTCAGTTGTTAGTACATCCTTATTTTCTTAATTAATTTTGATAGCAATTCAGCACATCCTAATTTTATTTGCAAACATCAAGAGGCTCAGATACCCGACTCCTTCAAGAAGTCGGGGTTCTTTTGATCATTGGGTATTAGTTTTCCACTTGTTTAAGTTTTTGAAAAATTTCATCAAGTGGTGACTCAGATTCATCAGGGCAAAATTCTAAAGCAAGTCTAACTTTTCCTTTTTTCCATCCCAAAGTACTAAATTGTAAAACTTCACAATTTAATCCTTGGGTATACAAATTTACTTCATCTGTTTCTTCTGCTCCAACATATTCCTTAATTGCTGTAATCAAATCACGGACTTTAAAGGTTTTAGCAATATTTAACTTATTAAAAGTGTCTGGTTGTATAGACACAACTTCATCATGATTTAGTCTCTCGAATCCATCTTCCATAAAAATCTCCTGTCAATAAATCTATATTTTCCAGAGATATAACAGTTCATCCGAAATAAAATGATGATTTTATAGATTTAGTGCTGCTTAAATAACAATTCAGTAATAATTTGATCTCCGGTAAATTAGCCTATAATTCTCGCGTTACCCCTCCCCAACCCTCCCCTTATCAAGGGGAGGGTGCGCGGCAGCGCGGGTGGGATAGTTTTATTTAAACGGTTCTTAGAAAAACCAACCGTAAGAATGTAAACCTTTACCCAAAAGATTCACACCGAGATAGCAAACCCAAACAACAAGCAAGCCGGCGGAGGCTAAAATTGCCGGACGACGCCCTTGCCAACCGCGAGTAATTCTGGCGTGAAGGTAGGCGGCGAATACTAGCCAGGTGATTAATGCCCAAGTTTCTTTCGGATCCCAACTCCAGTAGGAACCCCAGGCTTCGTTAGCCCAAACGCCACCGGCAATGATGCCAATTGTCAACAGGGGAAATCCTAATCCGATGATGCGATAGCTGATGTTGTCGAGGGTTTCGGCAAGGCTAAGGCGCTGGAGTGAAAGAGGTTCAGCAGATGCTACGGCTTGGGATTCAGGGGTAGTTACTAAATTCAAAACAGCAGTGTTACCGTTACTGTTGCCATTACTACTAGTTTCAAAACGAGCAAAGCCGTTATTTTCGACAGTAGGGGTTGGTGGTTGAGAAATTAGTTCAGTGGCTTTGTGCAAGCGGTAGCCGTTGCTGCGATAGCCACCAGTACCAACAGAACTGCCTTGTAGTTGGATATTTTGACCGCGAGTGACAATTAAAAAAGCAATCGCTAATAATGAACCCACCATCAAAGCAGAATAACTCAACATCATGACGCTGACATGCATCATCAGCCAATTTGACTTTAAGGCAGGTACTAAGGGTTCTGACGCTTGCATCTGGGATGGTAGTGTCATGGTAGCAAAAGCTGCGATCGCCATTGCCACTGGAGCTGTCGCAACTCCTACTAAGCGGCTACGGCTACTATTTTCAGCAATTAGATGAACTGCGGTAATTCCCCAAGTTAAGAAAAACAAAGATTCATAGAGATTACTTAAGGGAAAATAACCAGCTTCGATCCATCGTGCCCCTAGTAGAGTAGCAATGCACAAATTTGCGATCGCCATCCCAGCTGTCCCCAAAGCGGCTAGATAAGGCAGATTTGGAAAAGCCGCTCCTCCCCAATACACCAGCATTGTTAGGAATAATATGGCAAAGGACGCATTGTCCAGCCAGTTCTGGAGTACAACCAAATTCATAAAGTGTTCTCTCCGTGGATAATTTAAAATATCGATTCTGACTGTTTTGATCCTATATGTTTAAAGGGGAATCGGGAATGGGGGATTGGGTACAAGAGGCAAAGGGGCAGAGGGGAAAAACTTACTGCAACTTCTCCCCTGCTCCCCTGCTTCCCTATCTAACAGAGTTACTCTTACTCCCTTCTGGACTAGGTAATGTAGTCGCGTTAGTAACTTTTTTAAGTTCGATAAAAATATCGTAACGGTTACTGCGATTGTCGCTGACGGCAGATGTCATCCCAATTGAGCGCGTTGCATCTAGCAAAGTTTCTTGATTGGGAATTAGAGTTGGTAAAGGGAAATTTTTCACAGTTCGTTCCACATCCAGGAAAAATTGACCATTCGTCGGATTGGGTTCTGTAGGAACTGTTTGTTGGAAGGGAAGAGTGCCAGCTAATGTGTAATTAGGTTTGGGAACAATTTTATCCGCGATCGGAGCGCCCACTATCAGAAAAGCCACATCTCCATCTAACCAACCGTGGGTTGCAGTTAACGTACCATAAGGTGATACCCAGTTAACAACGGGTTGACCTGCGACTTTCCCCGGTTGCACTTGAAACTGGTATTGATTTTTCATCACTTCATCCAGTTTACTGATGGATGCTTCAGCAGATTTGCGTAGGCTTTGCCCACTATAGGCATCGCTTGTCTGTACCATGAACAGAAAACCCGCACGAAAATCATTTGGCGAACCTTCTTTTGGAGTAGCAGGAATCACTGATAATGAAAACTCCCCTTTCATCCAACTAAGTAAATCCTTCTCTAAATCGAGATCGGTAAGAGATTTTATACCACCTCTGATCTGTTCTGGTGCGATCGGTGATAAAGGATTTCCTTGAGATGTTAAAACATAGTCTCTCCACAACCTCTGTAAGTTACCACCAGTAAGCATCATTAAGGTTTCCGCGGGTATGCGGCTTTGCATTTTCCCAGCTTTGTTTTCCACCACCAACACACGTTGACTATTAGGATTTAACCAAGAAACGCCCTTGAAGCGGATTCCTTCTGACTCTAAGGTTATTGTCCCTGCTAAACCTTGGTTATTTTGCAGTTGAGCCAAAACTTGAGCAGGTAAAGGGCGATTTGGAGAAGCTGCGGCTATTTTCGCAGCTGTTGGCACATTCACATAAAACTGGGCAAAGGGTTGGTAGTTGGCAATTTTCGGGAAATTCTCAGTAAAACCGCCTGTTGTGGCTAGAGATGTTTGATGTTTGTAGGCGTCGATCGCTCGTTCTGTGGCTTTAGGACTATCAGTTATGACTAAAAAACGCCCATCTAGTAATGCAGCCGAGAAGTTTTGCCCTGCTTGTCCCTGACTTTGTTTAATGGCGATCCCTTGATAAGTGCGATCGCTCCATTTGCCTTGTTTAAGGGTTTTGGGTTGTGCCAAAATACTTTTGGCGATTTCTGGGTTTTTCACTGGCAATACCATTACCATCGACTGCTGATCGCTGGCAGCATTTTCATTGGTGGTAACTGGTTTGGGTGCAGGTTTATTCCCTGTTGCTGGGGCAAGAATTGCGATCGTCACATCATCGCCTACCCAAGGAGCGATATCTTTCTGGAAGTCATAACCATTATTAGTCAGAAAGCGATCGCGTAACTGGACTAAATTTTTGTCCAGTTCTGTTTGGGTTTCTTTTGTCCCAAACTGTCGCAATTTTTGCCACTGCTGGGGATCTGTTGTTAAGGAAACCGCAAACAGGGCATCACCAGGAATAATATTTGCACCTACTAGCAAATCGCTAGAAGATGTTTGTCTTTGGGCTAACAACCAGTAGGCTACACTCCCCGCACCAATCAATAACCCAGCAGCCGAGATCGTCAGCACCAGAGACGGTTTCTTATTTTTCTTCATCGGAACAGACACAAGAGGCAGTGCCATTGAAACCTATACCTCATATTTGCAAACTCATTACTTGCTGAATTGGTTAAGTCAACCAAAAAGTTTCTTGCGATCTAAGGCAGTTAACTTGATAAATTTCTCCACCATAGACATTGATGATATTTTCGTAATCAACCTTCTCTACTGTTTCAAAGCGGTGTTTTAGTGGTTAGTTACCTTTTTTAACACGCTTTGTTGAATTTCGCAGGACACTCCTTTAAACGGCTGTCTGTTTCGGAAAGTCTCCGAAAGTTAACATCCTGCATTTCAAGCACTTTGAGGATATAACTAACTTGAAAAAGCTGCAAGTAATCTGTAACTTACACTACCTTCTATTTAGATAGCTTCCATCTTTGGTATTCACTCAATCTAAGCAAGATCAAATGTCCGGTATTTTACATAGGTTCAAAGTCATTAGTGCAAAATTTCCATACTTTGAGGCGCACTGCAAAAGATAAAAAACTTTTAAATAATAAGTTAAGTTGCCACAATAAAACCAAACTATGTGAAGAAAGATAAACTGGACTAAAACCCTTTTCCTTCCTGCCTCCTGCCTTATCCCAACGATAAATTTTGACGCCGACCTACTTACTATGCCTCAGCATTAACAGCACTCAACTGCATTGGCCCTAGATATTTAGTTAAATAAGGTGAAAAAACTTCATAAATTAATGTAAGTGGCTGCCCATGATGCCAAAACAAGTAGTGGCGACCCCAAAAAGGCCCAGTTACACCAAAACCAGACTCTAGTGCCAATGAGTCACCGTAGTAAATTCCTCGAACATCCCGATACAATTCTGTGCGAAGACGAGCTAAACTTGCCCAAATTGGTAATGAACGGTTTTGTAAATATTCATCGACATGACTGGCTTCCCACCACGAAGTAGCATAGGCTAATCGTTGACCAGAAGCGGTACGCAGCCATACTTGTCGCCGTAATCGCGGTTCTGGGACAGCTTGGATTAACTCAGGAGCAGCATCCAAATCGATGCCAATCAATGACATATCAATAACATCTACTTCTACAGCCTCACCTGTGAGTAATTCTAAGTGACGTGTTGGAGAGCCGTCACCCAAAAGCATTAGCTGCCATGCAGGTGCCAACTGAGTGTGAGGTAAACTTTGTTGAATTATTTCCTCCCCTCCTTGCCAAATCGGAGTGAGGCGATGCCAAGCTGGTGGCGATGTTAGATTGTTTGTCGGCGTAAAAGTAATAGTCAATGCTTTTTACAAAACTTCACCTATTTCTATAAAAGCATAAAGAACTAGTACTTTGACAAGGCAACTTTGCTTAGTATGTAGTAACTAGTGAAGTGCTTAGGAAAAAGACTAAAGTCATCACTGCAAACTTATATTTAAGGGTCAATAGTCTAAGGTTTTTTGACCTATAACTATTGACCCCATGCTTAAACAAGCAAAAATGCGGATGGCGAGACTCGAACTCGCAAGGCAAAGCCACACGCACCTCAAGCGTGCGCGTATACCAATTCCGCCACATCCGCATGGTTTGTCTAAACATAGACTATAACATAACAAAGTAATTATAGTAAGGTGATATCTAAATTCAGTTGCTCAAAAATATAAATTTTCTCAAGGCGGTATCAGACTGACAGAAATTTAGCAGCTGTACAAGTGATATTGAAAAGGGTATAGCTACTGTGTTCGGCGGGGTCGATGGCGTAACCCCCGCTATGGCGATGTCTACGACGGGCTATTGGGCGCAAAAGCCCAGCTTGATAGTCTAGCCAAGACTTACAGCAGCAATGTTGTTAGTGTAGTAAGACCCGTAGAGGCAGCAAGCCTGCAATATGCAAGTTTGCTTAGAATCAGGGTGGCAAATCTCCTGTGATAATTTGAAATAATGCGGAAGCGTTATTTCAAGTTGGATCGCAGAAAATGTCAATCTACTGGTAATGATATCGAAACTAAAAAATGAAGTTTGACAAAATATTAATTGCCAATCGGGGAGAAATCGCCCTTCGCATTCTCCGCGCCTGTGAAGAAATGGGAATTGCCACAGTTGCGGTTCACTCCACCGTTGACCGTAATGCTCTGCACGTCCAACTTGCTGATGAAACGGTTTGCATTGGCGAACCTGCTAGCGGTAAAAGTTATTTGAATATTCCCAATATTATTGCTGCTGCATTAACGCGCAATGCTACTGCCATTCATCCAGGCTATGGTTTTTTGGCAGAAAATGCCCGATTTGCGGAAATTTGTGCCGACCATCATATTGCTTTTATCGGCCCAACTCCAGAAGCTATGAGACGGATGGGCGATAAATCTACTGCCAAAGAAACCATGCAAAAAGCTGGAGTACCAACGGTACCAGGTACTGAGGGATTGGTAGAATCCGAGCAAGAAGGATTAGGATTCGCCAAGGATATCGGTTATCCAGTAATGATCAAAGCTACAGCAGGTGGCGGTGGAAGGGGTATGCGCCTAGTTCGTTCTGAAGACGAATTTGTCAAACTTTTCCTCGCAGCCCAAGGCGAAGCAGGAGCAGCTTTTGGCAATTCTGGCGTTTACATAGAAAAATTTATTGAGCGTCCCCGCCACATCGAATTTCAAATTTTGGCGGATAACTACGGTAATGTCATCCACTTGGGCGAACGCGATTGCTCAATTCAGCGCCGGAATCAAAAGCTACTAGAAGAAGCACCCAGTCCAGCTCTCGACCAAGACCTGCGTGAGAAAATGGGACAAGCTGCTGTCAAAGCTGCTCAATTCATTAACTATAGTGGGGCGGGTACTATTGAGTTTCTCTTGGATCGATCCGGTAAATTCTACTTTATGGAAATGAACACCCGGATTCAAGTAGAACATCCTGTAACAGAAATGATTACTGGTATAGACTTAGTTGCCGAACAAATTCGCATTGCTCAAGGTGAAAGACTCAAGCTTACCCAAGAGCAAGTAGTATTACGAGGTCATGCGATCGAATGCCGAATCAACGCTGAAGATCCCGATCATGACTTTCGCCCTTCTCCTGGACGGATCAGTAGCTATCTGCCCCCCGGAGGCCCTGGTGTGCGGATTGATTCCCACGTTTATACAGATTATCAAATCCCACCCTACTACGATTCCTTGATCGGCAAGTTAATCGTTTGGGCGCCAGATCGACCCACTGCTATTAACCGTATGAAACGCGCACTACGAGAATGCGCCATTACTGGACTACCTACCACCATCGGGTTTCATCAAAAAATTATGGAAACTCCACAGTTTTGGCAGGGTAATGTCTATACAAATTTTGTGCAGGAAATGAACGGTTAGGGGAGTGGGGAGTCGGAGAGCAGGGGAGCAGTTGCAGTAAGTTTTTCCCCTCTGCCCCTCTGCCTCTTGTACCCAATGACGCCAGTTGCTTCAAGTCGGCAAAGCCGCCCAACGCACTAGCTCCTCAATGCCCCATTTTTAATTCACCGAGATAGCATAGTCAGCAATCCTTGTTGACCTAGCAGAATTTCTCGTAGCAAGCTGAAGATACCAACCCAAATAATAGGTGTAATGTCTACCCCACCAATAGGTTGCACCAGCTTTCGCAAAGGTATTAAAAATGGCTCAGTGGGCCAAGCTATTAAATTAAAGGGCAACCGATTCAAATCCACTTGCGGATACCAAGTGAGAATGATACGAAATATAAATAAGAATGTCATTACCCCTAACACAGGGCCAAGAATCCAAGCAGTCAGGTTAACACCAGTCATCGGTTTCAGGTACTATCTATCTGTAAAGAAAGAAAAAACTTAGGCGCCGCCAAGCTTCGCTTTGCTGCATCTACGCCCGTCGTAGACATCGCCAGGAAACTTTAAGCTTTGTAAAGCACTGCGATCATCATTTTAACTAAATGCTGTCATTTCCTTCTGAAATAGAAAAGCGAACTTGCTGACGCGGTTAACTCAACAAATGGTGAAAGCAGTTACCAAGTTTAGCAGTTCAGAGTTAGAGGCTTCTCAAGAAAGTAATACACTATTAAAATTAGGATGAAGTGTGTAAAAAAAGGTTGAGAAGTATGACGCCTTCTTTAGCAAATTTTCTTTGGAGTCTGCTATGGGGTACAGCAATTGTTGTGATACCCGTTACAGTTGGTCTAGTTTTCATTAGCCAAAAAGATAAAATACAGCGTTCATAATGCTTATGAGAGTTAAATTAACTCTCATAATCGATAGTTTGTCAGTTATCTACATTTATTTCACCAAAAGCAGCATAAACTGTGGCTGGTGGCAGTTGTAGATGATAGACATAGACGTTTTTACTTTTCGGTGAATAGCTTCAGAGCTTCTTTACCAGAGGCTTTGAAGCTTCAATATATTGTGACTAATTAGAGTAGTGATTTTAATTGTGACTCGCTAACATAGATTTGATATTGGGAAAACAGCAATGATAAATTTTGGGCTGAACTCAGCCAGTTTTCTGGCTCAGGTAAATTTTGGGGCAAACTCAGCCAGTATTCTAGGAATTTTCCTAGCTGTGGCTGGGGCAGCACTGTATTTTCTCCGCACTGTGCGCCCAGAATTGTCACGGGATCAAGATATCTTTTTTGCAGCAGTCGGCTTGCTTTGCGGCTTCATTCTTGTCTTTCAAGGATGGCGGCTAGACCCGATTTTACAATTTGGTCAACTGCTTTTAGTTGGCACAACTGTGTTTTTTGCAGTTGAAAGTATTCGTCTGCGGAGTATAGCTACCCAGCAAGCAAAGCGCAACACTCCGATTGTGGACGAAGATCGACCGGTTAGCGATCGCTATTCGTACAATAATCGCAGCAAATATCAGGCTGAAATGGAGGCAGACTTAGATCCATTGCCTTATGAAGACGAGGAAGAACGCCCAGTGCGTGCCCGGATTCGCGGTAGCAGGGATGAGATTTCAACTCGTGATGACTACTATCAGGAACAACCCCCCCGTCGTACAGAACGCCGCAACAGCAGCAGTAGTGAAAAACAGGCTCCATCTGATAGAACGCGTCGGCGGACTTCTGGGCGTCCTGTAAATCGCCCTTCTGAAAGCTTTGAAGAAGAGAACTGGGATTCTTCATCTAGACAAGTTGATGATTGGGAAAATTCGGGTGGGGAAGTTAGAAAACCTTCTCGCCGTAGTAATAACGGGTCACAGCGTCCCGAAAGTCGTGAAGATGATGTTTCTCCCAGACCGAGAAGGCGTCGTCCGCCCACTGACTCAACTTCTCGAAGACCGCGCGAAGATGATGATGCGATCCCAACTGATTATGTGCCATACAACCCAATTGAAAAACCAAATGAGGGGTCAGATAATTTGAGCGATTTTGATGACAATGTTTAAAACAGTTGGCGTGCAATTAGGTTTAGAGGCGACGGAAAACAGTTGAGGTGGAAAAATTTACGCCTACATTTTGGCTCCAAAGACCAATTCATTGGAGCCTGGTTTTTGGTTTAACAAGTTTGCTTGTATCCTGTGGTTCTAACGATATTCCCATAGGGCCTACTTCTCTTAACAGTCGCTACACTGAAGAGCAACCTGCTTTGAGTGGAAATGGGCGCTTTTTAGCGTTTGTATCTAATCGGAATGGTAATCAGCAGCTACTAATGTACGACTTAGAAAGGCAACTGTTTATTAGCACACCAGGCATAAACCGACAAGAGACAATTGCCGAAACTCCTAGTTTGAGCTACACCGGGCGTTATATTTCTTATCTTACTAGCGATCAAGGTAGACCAGTGGTAGCGCTTTACGATCGCGCTACGCAACAGTCACAAATCGTCACACCAATTTATCGCGGCTGGGTTAGAAAACCAAATATTAGTCCAGATGGACGTTATGTTGTCTTTGAAACCGCCACTCGTGGTCAGTGGGATATTGAAGTCCTAGACCGAGGGCCAAATATTGAGTTAGATATTCCCAATGGTGCAACTGTGGGTTCACCTCCGTAGAAGGCAGAGAGCAGGGGAGCAGGGAGATGAGGGAGAATAATTAATGTCCAATGCCCAATGCCCCATGCCCAATATATGAAACGTATTTTTTTTGTACCTGTATTTTTCTGTTTAAATTTATTGACTGGGTGTTTTGGCTACCCTCGGATTTTGAGTTATCCCTTTGATCCGGGAGGTCGGAGTCTCAATAGTTTAGCGTCGGAATTAAACCCCCAAATTTCTGGGAGATACATTGTTTTTATTACTGATCGACGCGGTAGCCAAGATGTTTATATGTTTGATACGGTAACTCGTGATTTGGTTGATTTGCCAGGTTTAAATTCCTTTGATGCGATCGCAAATCATCCTAGCGTTTCACAAGATGGTCGTTATATTGTGTTTGCTGCTAGCCGTCAGGGGCGATCGGCTATTTTTCTCTACGACCGAGAAACACGCCAATCGCGGAATTTAACCAACAACCTGCAATCAGAAGTCCGTAACCCTACAATTAGCGCTGATGGTAGCAGGATTGCTTTTGAGTCTAGTAACAATGGTCAGTGGGATGTTTTAGTATATGACCGTTACGGACAACCGTTGAATATACCTCAAGAACCGCGTTGAACTACAGTTAGAAGTTAGGAGTTAGGAGTGAAGAGTTAAAATTCCTAACTCCTAACTTTTCACTTTTAAGTTTTGTTTTCTACTTGTTGAACAGATTCAATGAGCGATCGCACTTGTTGCGTCCCTTCTGAAGCTTCAAATGATAGGGGAAACTTACCCCGAAGGATCATCCGCAAACCGAGGGGTGCAAGACTGAGTAATCCTTTTAAATCCTGAAAGTAGTTACCAACTACTTGTAAACCAAATTGACGTTCATCAATCCAACCACCTTCTTTAACTAAATCCACCAATACTTTCCGGTGACGAATTGAACGGCTATCACTGGTTTGTTTCTGGGTGAGAATTTCTTGTTTAACTTTGGTGATTTGTTCTAATGGTGCAACTTCCATTGGACAAACAGAATCGCAGTACAAACAACGGGTGCAACCCCATACGCCTTTAGTACCTTCGTTATAGCTTGCTAAACGATTTTCGGTATCGCTATCGCGGGAGTCTGCTACCATTCGGTAAGCTTTGGCAAGGGCATGGGGGCCAACAAAGTCTGGATTAACTTCACGAGCGTTGCATTCAGAGTAACAAGCACCGCACATAATACAGTTACCAGTTTGATCGAGGCGCGATCGCTCTTGTGGTGTTTGCAAAAACTCTCTTTCTGGTACTTGTCGTGCTGCCGTACTCACATAAGGGGCAACTGCCTCTAAATTATTCCAGAAACTGCTCATATCTACAACCAAATCTTTAATCACGGGCATATTGCCAAGAGGCGCGATCGTGATTTCACCAATAGCATTTACTTTACTTTGGGATGATGGTATTTGTTGTAATCTGGCAAGTTCACTCCCAACATTTTCTTTACAAGCTAAAGCCGAACGCCCATTAATTCGCATAGCACAACTACCACAAATAGTATTGCGGCAATTTTTGCGAAATGCCAAAGTTCCATCTTGCTCCCACTTAATATGATTGAGGCAATCCAAGATTGTATTACCTGGTTCGGCCTCCACAAGGTAGGTTTGCACAACAGGGGAGGAATTTTGTTGCTGTCGAATGACCTTAAAAATAACTTCCATAACTACTAACCAAAATTTTAAAATTACTTCACCAGCCTCAACAATCATGAGTTAAAGCAGGTAGTTGCAAAAAGTGAGTTATACTTTTTCGCCCCTAATTCAAACTCTAGTGTTGATAGGCTGACGATTAAAGGGCGACTGACTTCTAGTTTAAGGATAACCATTAAAATTTTACTTGTAGTAGCGTTGTAGGCAAGATTTTTGTCAGATTCTGAGTTAAAACGCCAAAAATGTAATCGTAGCTTTGCATTGAATTCACTTGTTTGGGAATGTAAAGGAAAGAGAGTTTGCTTGAAAAGTAACTTAAGTTTATCTTTGACTTAGCGATCGTATACAAATGAAATGCATGTGAGGTTAGCAACACGTCTTGATGTCAACTTGAGTCAAGCAGTCCTGACAGTAAAATTCCGTCAAGTGGTAGCGAAGGCAGAATTTTTTGATTATATAGAAGTGTGAAAGCCCATGTTTAATATATAGTAGTGGCAATCAAGTACTAGGCAGATGTTAAGAGATTTGTTCTTCCCATAGACAGACGTGCAAAATCTTCTGATCGCTTTTGACCTGAAGATAATAAACCAAGGAAAAATCCTCACCACTTTCAAAGAAAAGTTAGAGCACCGCGAAACCCGGAGGTGCGAGACTTTTCGCTTTTTGGCTTGCTCTCAATCAAGTAAATATGGGATCGAACTCATTGGTCAAAACTGCTCGTCTCAATTATATAAATTTTTATAAAATTCAGATAGCAATCCTCGCGCTTGCAATAAAGGGTTAAGAAAATAGTCACTACTTTTTTCTTCTTTAAGTCCAGGAATTTAAATAAAAATTTACTAGCAACTTTAATTCAAAATTAAACAACTATTTTGCTATTATTAGTCCATGCTAGTATTTAATATAAAATTACGAAGTAACAAAACCAGAATCAATAGCCGTATCAGCGCGGTTAATTCTGCTTTGTTGATTCGTAATGTAGAGACAAGAAAATTCGCGTCTCTACTGGTAGGACAAAAGGGTGTATGCCCGTAGGACTCTATTGAAATACTATGCTGTCCTAAGCTTGAGAGGACGAGTGGAGAAAACTCTACTTGCTCATTGGCAAGAAAGGCAAGCACTGAAAGTGAAAAACCTGCAATTATTTGGGTCTACAACTTATTTGCAGTAGAACCTAACCCCATTTGTAAAGGTGGCTGAAAGTTACACCGCTACAGTAGCGCCAAAGGAGAAAATAGTTTTCTTTCTGATGGCGAATAATGGTTAAAAGTGCCGTAACATCGTCAAAATTAATGTCTGTGGCAACTATGGCCTCTAGTTGGTTGTGGACAACCATATATAGAAGTGCTTTTGGCTCCTATCGGCAGGAATTCACCCGTTACACTAGGGTCTTCAGTAGCTCTATGCAAATGCTAAAAAATTAAATGCTGGCATGAGACTACATCGTTTATCAGTTTGGAGAGAGTAAGGAAAATTTGAGCATAATGACTGAAACTGCAACCGCGCCATTAACTGGAAAAGCACTACTTGCTAAAGTAAAAGAACTTTCCACATTACCACGCCGAGAAAGAGCTAAACAGTGCGGCTATTACACTGTTACTAAGAATAATCAGGTTCGTGTCAATCTCACCGATTTTTATGACGCTTTGCTTTCTGCTAGGGGAATTCCTCTAAGTCCAGAAGCACCTAAAGATGGTCGTGGTCGTGAACCGACATATCGGGTTAGTGTCCATCAAAATGGTCAGATTGTAATTGGTGCTACATATACCAAAGCAATGGGCTTGAAGGCTGGAGATGAGTTTGAAATTAGGCTGGGATACAAACATATTCACCTGATTCAACTAGGTGAAAGTGATAAAAAACTAACCTCACAAGATATAGATTCTGACGAATCAGACGAAGATTTAGAAGACGAAGAGTAAATTTGCTGATGGTAGGGATAAATTTCAGGTGATGATAACTTGTCCTTACCCCGACAGCAAATTGGTAGCCAAGTAAAAAATACGATTAGACCCCTTGCAGAAGTCACCAAATTTAGTAGAGTCTTGATTAATCAGCAAGAAATCTATAATGCAAGAAGTCTATCGTGTTTTTTTGTTTATTTTGATAACTTTCTTTGAGTCTTCGGTCAACGTCTTACTGGCGTTTATAAAAAATGCACCGGCACTAGTTATAGTGACGGCATTTTTTGTTTGCTGGATAGTTTGCTGGTTGCCAGTAGCAACAGTATCAGCAATATTGCTTAATTGGCAACCTCCTAAACCTTTACAGCCAGAACAAAAAATTCCGTTATTGGTGTCACTTTACCTATTAGCTCCCCTGATTCTCTGGGGAGTTGTTTGGTTGACTAATAAATCTTTTTCAGATTACGGCTTTGTTGCCAATTTTTCAACTCTTGGTTTTTTAGCACTAGGTTTTAGTTTGGGAGTGCTGAGTCTAGCTATTGTATTTAGTGGGCAATCCGGGTTAGGTTGGTGTTCTTTTGAGAAGTCGAATTTCAAATTAGTATTACCCATCTTGCTACCGATTTTCTTGATAGCGTTGTTAGTCGCTGGGATAGAAGAGTTAGTTTTTCGTGGTTTCCTGTTCACAGAATTAGCGCAGGATTACCCAGTTTGGGTAGCAGCAGCAATTTCTAGCTTGATTTTTGCCTTGTTACACTTGGTTTGGGAGCAACGCGAAACCGCACCCCAACTTCCTGGATTGTGGCTGATGGGAATGGTGTTGGTGTTAGCACGCTTTGCTACAAGTGGTAATTTGGGTTTAGCTTGGGGATTGCACGCGGGATGGGTATGGGCGATCGCTACCATAGATACAGCACAACTAATTACTTACACAGGTAAAGTCTCTGAATGGTTCACAGGTAAAAATAAGAAACCCCTAGCTGGCTTGGCGGGAATTATTTGTATATTGGGAACTGGAGTAATTATTTGGTTCAACTCTTAAGTATTTTAATTTTCCATAGAAGATGTATGTTAACGCAGATCCCCGACTTCTCGAAAAAGTTGGGGATCTAAATCCAACGATTTAGTAGATACCATTCCACTCTACTAATCTTTATTTAGTACTCAAAACTACTCAGACCTTCGGATTCTGTCGATTTCTCGTTGTAATTCTTCAATTTGACGGCGTAAAACTTCTGTTTGATTTTCGGAAGATTCTGCTGAAACATTTACCGATCCGGAAGCAGGCGATCGCTGATAATTTCCTCGGCGAATTTGCTGATATTCTTCAGATACTGCCCACGACCGTAAGTAATGTAAGCGTTCAACAGGGAAAGGATGACTCAACATCATACCCTGAGCGCCATTGTAGATCAAGAATTTATATATCTGATTCAGTCCATCCTCATCCAATGCCTGATAATTTTCTGACTGCTTGATAAACTCTTGTAAACTACACTCATTGGCATATTTGTTACTACCGCCAGAAAGTTTCATCATCGTTGACATTACTGGATTCAAATCATCCATCACTAGTAGTGCAGCGCGATCTGACGATAACTCGGCTTTGCGCCGCCACTCAAAAAAGGCGTAAATCAAGCCTTGTGTGACAATATTACCGATGCCAAAGGTCAATTCTCCCAAGGCAGAAGCAGCACTCATCGCCCACATCGCCATTTGAATTAAAATAGTATGACCACATTTAATATGCCCTAGTTCATGGGCTAGCACCGCCCGAATCTCGGTTTCGTCTAGTAGGTCTAGTATCCCTGTATTTATGACTATGTAAGGATTCTCTTGCCCCAGCGCATAGCTATTTGCTTGGGGATTTTGCGAGACAAACAGTGTTGGTTCTGGGTAAATGTCCAAATCTCGGACGCATTCCCGAAACATCTGGTAAATAGTGGAATATTGACGCGGCCCGACTTGGATGGTGTTACCCATTAGATAGACTAATTGAGGGCGTTCGTAGATAAATTCCACAAATTTACGAGCGATTAAATCAAATCCTGGTAAATTTCGTAAAGCTTGCTCGGCTTGACGATCTAGTGGATGCCTAAAGGCTTCGCTGGAAATTCCTGTATAAGTTGGCATAATTTAGGATATTGGGTGATTAGTCATTGGTCATTAGTTTTGGATCGATGGCAAAGGACAAAGGACAAATGACAAGATAATAGAAA
The DNA here is from genome assembly GCF_964247315.1 of uncultured Nostoc sp. GTDB lineage: Bacteria > Cyanobacteriota > Cyanobacteriia > Cyanobacteriales > Nostocaceae > Nostoc. The sequence continues at coordinate 24,691 of NZ_CAXTTT010000065.1, read as the reverse complement.
TGGGGCAATTGGAAGTAAAAATCACTTTGTATGGAATTGAAAGCGTGTGATTGAGGCAGAAGTTCATTTGTCACTACATAACTTTTTGCGATCGCAAGCGGGGTTCCCTTCCTGGCCCCATCATTTGACGATGGCACGGTTGGTAGCACGCGCCTTGCGCCTGGGACGTAGCGCCCTAATTCAAGTCGGGGCAGTTTGTGGTTATCAAGGGCGGTATCGTACTAGTTTCGTAGCATCAGCTCTAATGTGGCATGGCCCTGTAATTATTGTTGCTCAAGAAGCAGTGCAGCAACTTCTGCTGCGGGTGGAAATTCCCCGCCTACAGCAGTGGCTACCAGCCAATAAATCGATTAGAACAGGTGACGCTTGGCCTGATGCTGAGTTCCAAGGGCTACTGTTGACCTCCCCAGAAGCGTGGTTAAGAGGACAATTGGCTGGTGGCTCACGCTTTCCCCAAGGCATTCCCACAATTATTGATGGGGTAGACGATCTTGAAGATTGGATGCGTCATCAACTTACTCAAGATATTCAACCCGATGATTGGGATCAACTGATACTAGCTTGTCCAAACCAAGCTGAGGCAATTCGCGAAGCACGGATACAACTAACACACGAACTTTTTCAACATCCGGCTAATCCATATCAGTGTTATCTAATTTCCCAGCCAGAAATAGAAATTTTGAGTCGTCTGTATTTAGCTTTAGATGGAGCCAACCTCCCAGATAATTGGAAAAAATTCTGGCAACAATTTCAAACCCTTGATGAAAATCTTTCCCCCCCTGCTCTCTTCTGGGCGACTATTGCCCATCGACAAGGTTTATTTTCTTTGCACTACGCCCCAATGGAATTAGGGGAAATACTCTCGCCCATTTGGCAGCGACAACCAGTAGTTTTAATTGGCAGCGCTATCGAACCGGAAACTGAGGCTCCCCTTTTTCGCCAGCGCCTGGGTTTGGACGATTTAACTTGCCTGAAGTTCTCCTCGGAGAGTCAAGCAGAAGCAATTCAACTGTATGTACCCTATAAGTTGCCCCTACCAAACACGCCAGAATTTCAAGCGGCATTTATTCATAAAGTCCGCACACTGGTTTGTCTAAGTGCGACAGCACCAGGGTTAACAGTTGTCTTGGTGGGGGATGTACCACTCAAGTCTCAAGTGGCAACAATTCTGGCCTCAGAGTTTGGTTCGCGGGTGCAAGTAGAAAAAACTTGTTTAGATGAAAATGGTATTTTGATTAGCGGTTGGGAATTTTGGCGAGAACATCAACGAGTCTTGCCAGCACCCCATCTGTTAATCATTGCTACTTTGCCCCTACCATCTTTGGAAAATCCCCTGGTAGCTGGTAGGGTAGCTCTTTATAAGCGATCGCATCAAGATTGGTTCCGTTTATACTTGTTGCCAGCAGCTTTAAATGAATTACAACGGGCGATCGCTCCAGTACGAGAAAGTCAAGGGATTGTGGCTTTGCTTGATAGTCGTGTCGTTAACCGCAGCTACGGCGCTCAAATTCTCGCAGTTTTAAGTCCTCTAGCACGCATAAACTATCTTGATCCCAGCTTATTTTCCAATACCAATGAGGAAAATTCTGCTTAAAATTCAGTTACCAGTGACGCCACATTCTACACATTGGGTGTGCCCACCAGGTGCAACTGGGTCGCCAAAGACCAAATTTAATTTTTTTAAACAAAGCGCGATCGCAAAGAAGCAAGCACTATTATCAGCTTATAGAGGGTGATGCGATTCATCGCCTCTGTGTTGGCATGATTACTGGCAAAATAAATTTAGAACCTAAGTAGAATTTGAGTTGCTGATTATGGGTGAAGCAAAACGTCGTAAAACCACACTAGGGGAAACATACGGTCAAGAGACTCGGATCTTGTCTTGGGTTCCGATCACAAAAACTCAAGGCGAACAATTTGTCACTTGGACTACTCGTGGTGCTTGGATAGGCATTGGTCTTATGGTTGTAGGATGGGCAACAATCCGTTTTATCGGCCCAGCTTTCGGTTGGTGGCAAGTAGTTTATTAATTCCTAATTCATAATTGAATTAGTTGGATATCTAGACTCTAACTAATTCAAGACCATTAAAAAAGACAATGACGCGCTAGTGTTTCGCTAAATAATTACGAATTACATTAGCGCAACGGTGGCGGGTATACGTACCTCTATGAGAAGCAAGCTAGGCACAGCTTGTCATAGAGAGCGTTATTACGAATTACAAATTAGTTAACTCAGTTATTAATAAAAAATAATTACTAACTTTGAATAGATAATCGAAATATATTATATATGCATTAAATTTGGCAAAACCAAACTAAGATAAGAATCCTTCTAAATTAGCGTGCTTTGGTTCGTACAACTTTTTGAAAATAATCCCAAAATATCTAAAAATATTGCCTAAATGGCAACATTGTTCTGCTGAGTTTCGGTATTGTCAGTGTTAAGTTTTCCCATTGTGGATTCTACACTCACACTTGTCTACTGACTACGTGTTTTCAGTATAAAGTATCTCTTTTACTCTCTGGTAACTACTTAATCTCTAATTTGCACTGTCATTTGCTTAACTTTAAATATATGGGAGGAACGAATTTGGTATAACTAATCATTTGTCTGTACCAAAATCTACGTTATAAAGAAAATAGGTTAAACATCTAAGCAAGAGACACTATAACGAAGCAAAACTACATTTTGGCATTTAATAACAGTGTATTTGACTGCACATAGGTAATAAAAACCAAATATGTAGCTTTTCTGTAGTTGACTAGTGGTAGATTTAAGTTACTCTTAAAGCGGATCGCTTACTCTAAGAATCTACCCTGACAGAGGTGTATAAAGATATAGTTAAATTTAGCAATTCTGTTCGAGATTTTGAATTTGCAAACTGAATAGTTTGATACGGCCCTCAAAATCTCGATCCACTACCCTAAACAAGGTAGTCAATTAACGACTCAATATCATTTGTCTGGTAATTGTAATGAATAGTTTACAATACCAATGGGTGAGAAAATCTAAAGAAAATATAAAAGAAACTCAAATTACTGTGGTGTCTGGAGGACAAAAGTGTTTCTGAGACTAGCACATCAACATCGACAATTCGTCCAAGACTTAGTAATGAACCTGCAAGCCTTGGCGATTGTATTAGAGCGGCGTGGGTATCCTGCATCCTGCTATACCTGTGGCGACCAAATGAATAGTGCATCGTTTATGGTTAGCTTAGGTGATAACCATCTGATTCGATTTTTAGTGTCCGATTACGGCATTACTTGGACGGAAATGCGGGATGACCGCGAATTAATGAAGCTAGAAGGTGCAGAGGCAATTAGCCAACTAGATGAATTGGCCAATCTTGTCAAGCAATCTATGCAAAGTGATACAGGCTCTAAAACTCTTGCCAAGAAGTATTAAGGTTTCAGAGGTCGATAGCAAATTAGAAATTGATTATCGGTAACTGTTAATCGGTAATAGTGGCTTAGTTAGCGATCGCTCTTACCTATTCTCTATTACCATTGAAGTGATTGGCTAGGGCTGGCCCATCGCATATTTTTTTGTATCTGCCAAAATCTCACGAGTCGGATTTTCAGCCTCTAAATAGAAGGTGTTAAAACACACCAAAGTGAGAGGTTGGCTAGTTGATGTCAGATGCGATCCATCTAAAGTCCATTGCCAATTAAAATAAAGGGTGCCCAATAGTACGGGTGACTAAAGTCATTAACTGCTGCTACAGGTACATTATGACTTATTTCCTTCCAGTTTCCAGTGATTAATGAGACTTGAGCTTGGCGTAAAGCTTCAGTTTTAGTCAGCTTTTCAGTAGAGAGGATAGCATAAAAAGCACTCATAAGTGCTTGCGTACCACCATCATCTACAGACCACAAAGAGGCGATCGCGGCTCTAGCGCCAGTTTGTTGCATCTGATAGCCGAAGCCCAAAATTTCCTCACCGTTACCTAACTTGCCTCCCAAGCCGGTTTCACAGGCGCTCAACACTACCAAATCTACATTCGTGAGTGACCAAGTGGCGACATTTCTAAAATTAACGCGATCGCCATTCCCGAATAAAATAAACGAATCTTCTGGTTTACCCACCACAAAAGCTGCATGAGTCGCTAAATGGACAATTGTATAATCATCCATTTGGGGTACAGCGACTCTAGGGGTAAAGGCATCGTCTAAAAGCTTCGTAGTTTCAGGAACCGCAGCTGCTACACTTTCCACTTCCCGCGTTGCAAAGGGTAAACCAGCGAAAGCAACCTGTCGATTCCCAATTTTGATTTGATAATTACCTTTAGTAAAAGCACCGGCTAAAACCCGCAAAGTCGATTGTTTTGGGGTGTTTAAGTTAGTCAAACTGGCGGATGTAATGTGATTCACGTTGAAGCGTTGCACTAGCCATTGTTTGCCATCATATAAAGCAGTTAAAGGAATGTAGCGTAACCGATCGTCTGGAGCGTAAATCAGAGTTTGTGTACCTGATAGCTTCAAGTCTTTCTCTATCGGTTTAATTAGCCAGTCATATAATTGGCGTGCAGGTGCTTTGATATTTCGACTAGGATTGATTAAAGCTTGGCGGAAAGCATCAATTGTTTGATAAAGGTTTTCGCGTTTTACAGCAACGGTGCGATGAATTGGTGGGGATTCAGGAGTTACCAATACCAATTCCAAACTATCTTTTAAAATCAATGGGTAGAGTAATGCCGATTTTTGAGGTAATCGCGCCAAATTATCTCGAAGTTCGTTGAGACTCTCCAAATCCAAATTTTGCCGCCTAGCTGTACGGCTAATTTGCTCTACCTGTGCTTTCACTGAAGGACTATTGATAAATTCGTTAAATCCATCTAGAACTTGCTGTTGATTTAAGACTAGTTGTTCGATGCGTTGTTTCTGTTGGAGCGATCGCTCTTTGTAGTCAATTTTACGTAGTGTTGTTAGTTCTTTACCCAACACAACAGCATTATCAACGCTTTGCTCCCACTTAGCATGAATTGGTTTTTCTGTTGCCGCTATATTAATACCTTTGACAGTACGTTGATTACCTCGCACAGTCTGGAGATATTCCTCTAGTTCTTCAACTTTGAGTAAATCCATCGTCCTTTGTGCCTCAGCAACACGTTCCTGTTTCAGCAATCGTTCGCCCAAAATGCGATATGTCTGGCTAACAGTTATGCTGTAAGCATCTGGTTGTGCTGCACTCAGTGCTGATGGATTCAAGCGAGCTTTCTCACGATTAATCAAGCAATGCTTGTAGAAAAAAATTGCTAACTCTGGTTTGTTTTGGATATCGAATAAGTAACCTATGTTACTGTAGGTTTTGCCAAGTCGAACCAGATCCCCAAGTTCTTTGTTAATTAATAAGGCTTGCTGATAGGATTGAAGTGCTTCAGGATACTTTTTTTGACTTTGGTAGATTCTGCCAATATTGTTGAATGTTATCGCTTCCCAAGAGCGCTCTCCAAAATCTCTGCTGATGGCTAATGCTTTCTGTAACTTCTGCAATCCTTCTTTCGATTGACCTTGCCGAGATTCTTTGATAGCTTCTTCGTTGAGCCTTGCAATTTCTGAGAGCTGATTATTCTTGGGTAAAGCTTGAGCTTTTTCTCCAGAATCATACCTCAACCTTGCATTTGGGTTTACCTGGCTACTTTCTCGGAAAGCCATCCCAAAAGTTAGTAAACTAAGTAGAGTTAAAGTAACAACACCAACATACCGGAGATTAGGCTGCATAACAAAACACTCCCTATACTCAGAAGTGTAAATATTAAATCAAGAATTCCGGCAACACAATTAATTTTTATGCTATTCAATAATTTGAAAAATTTATAGGTATTGAGAAAATTGAAGATGTCAGAAGAAAAACCCAGCCAACCAAAACTACCACCAACCAGTGCCCTTGACAATCGATCAAGTCATGAATTTGGGAATTGGTTTGAATATCCTGTAAGAGTGCAACCCCACCACACTGATTATGCCGGTCTTGTCTGGCACGGTTCCTATATAGCTTGGATGGAAGAAGCGCGGATTGAATGTTTACGATCTATAGGGGTTGAATTTGCTGATTTAGTTGCTATAGGCTGCGATTTACCAGTTGTAGAACTGTCGGTGCGCTATCACCGTTCAATTCAATTGGGTATGGCAGTGCTGGTAAAAACCCGCATGGCTGAGGTGACTGGTGTACGAATCAATTGGGACTATGCCATTGTCTCAACCGATGGACAACAATTGTACGTCACTGCCAAGGTGACTTTAGTCGCTTTAGATCGTGAAAGAGGTAAGATTATGCGTCAGTTGCCGGCGAGTGTTAAGGATGCATTAGCCAAGATTTCAGTATTAAATAACAATTGAACAAAAAATTAATTCTGAATTCTGCATTCATAATTCATTTTTTACTTGCCGATTTGGATCTGCGAGAGAGTTTGAGCAAACTGCGTTATATGATTCCAAATATCTTGCGGAGTAACGCCAAAACCGATGTTTAATAAAACAAGGATTGCCGCTATAGTTAATGCACTACTCACGGTTGCCTTTAGCAACTTCCATAATATTATGAAGACAATCCAAGCTACAATCAACGTAGCAATCATAATATATAAATTCCTTAACAGTAGCCGTTATCTGAGAACCCGTTTATTCAGAAAAGATAAACTTTTGTCTGAGTAACAATTACTAGTGCTAAAGCTATTAGACCTAATTTTGAATAGATACTAAAGCTCAGATTTTTTGTGTAACTGTGCCAATGCCATATTACCTGAAAATGAAACAAAAATGCGGAGCAGAGGCAAGTTATTTGGCAATTTGGCAGAATTACTGGAAAGACTTTTTTAAAGCTTTTGTATCAATAATCACAAGATACAAGAGTTAGATTAGGACTCCGATTTGATTTTTGAAAACATCCTGAGACTGAAAAGGCTGTTGTATCAGGGTTTAATTTGAAATTTTGCTCTTAGAAGAAAGAGCTAGCTATTCGGAATCTGACCTCGAAGAAGCTTTAATTAATCATTTGCAAGAATTTATACATGAATTATGTCGAGATTTTTGCTTTGTTGACCGTCAATTCCGAATTACAGTTAAGGGAGAGCATTATTTTCTTGATTTATTATTTTATCATCGCTCTTTGCAGTGCTTGATTGCTATAGATTTAAAGCTAGGTAAGTTTAAGCATAATTATGCCGGACAAATGAATTTTTACCTAAACTACTTGCGAGAAAACGTTGCATATCCTCATAAAAATTTTCCCGTGGGTATTCTTCTTTGTGCTGAAAAAGATGCAGAAGAGGTTTACTATGCGACAGCAGGACTTAATAATCAATTATTTGTCTCGCGTTATATGGTAGCACTTCCTTCAGAAGAAACTCTTAAACAATGGTTGAAAGAAGAACAAGATCGGCTTGAGAAACAGTTTGATTTTGGTTCGACAAAAAAACGTGATTCTTAGATGGGGTTGATGGGAAAGTGTGATGTCTAACGACAAGCTTTACGGCTACGCATTTATTGGGATTTGTGGCAGGGCACTCCCTTGAGGTAGCTTTTCTTGGACTAATTATCGCAGTTGGATTTAACCGTTAGCCTTCAGTCTAATGCTGAAGGCTAAACAAGAATTGGTCAAGAGCCAGAAAATCTGCCTTTTGGGTATCTGAATTAAAGGTTTTTATCGCAAAGAAATTATCCGCGAGTGAGTTTCTAATTTTTCAGTCGCTGTTAAAACTTCTTGTCTTGCCCATTTATCTGCTGTCAAAATGTCATCTAAAGAGGGATTTGCACGGTTATCATTTTGATGGCGATCGCACACCCATTCGATACACCGAGGAATATCTAAAAACCGAATTTTTTCATCTAAAAATAAAGCTACAGCTTGCTCATTTGCAGCATTCAACACCGCTGGCATTGAACCACCAGCTTTACCCACAGCATAAGCCAACTGCATACAAGGATACTTCTGGTGATCTGGTTCGCGGAAGGTGAAATTTCCAGCTTTGACTAAATCTAGTCGTTCCCAGTTGGTGTAGATGCGATCGGGCCAAGATAGAGCATACAGTAAAGGTAAGCGCATATCTGGCCAACCGAGTTGGGCTAAAACTGAAGTATCTTGCAGTTCAATCAGCGAGTGAATAATGCTCTGGGGATGAATGACAATTTCGATATCGTCATAATCCAAGCCAAACAGAAAGTGAGCCTCAATGACTTCCAGTCCTTTATTCATCAAAGTAGCAGAGTCTACTGTGATTTTCCGCCCCATCGACCAATTAGGATGCTTGATGGCGTCAGCAACAGTCACTTCTGCTAACTTTTCTACATCCCATTCCCGGAAAGCTCCACCAGATGCAGTGAGTAAAATTTTCCGCAAGCCTCCCTTGGGCACACCTTGGAGGCATTGAAAGATTGCGGAATGTTCGGAATCAGCTGGGAGTAATTTTACACCATGTTTTTCAACTAGGGGTAGAACCACAGGGGCCCCAGCAATTAGAGTTTCTTTGTTTGCTAAGGCAATATCTTTACCAGCTTCAATCGCTGCGATCGTGGGTAGCAAACCAGCACAACCAACGATACCAGTAACAACGGTTTGGGCATCGCCATAGCGAGCGACTTCTATCACTCCGGCATCACCTGCCAATAGAATCGGCTGGGGATCGAGGTCAACGATCGCTTCTTTGAGCGCTGGTAACTTCTCTTCTGAGCAAATGGCTGCTATTTCTGGTCGAAACTGCCGAATTTGGGCAGCCAACATTTCGACATTGTTACCAGCTGCCAATCCCACAATCCGAAATCGGTCTGGATACTGAGTGACAATATCTAAAGTCTGAGTACCAATAGAACCAGTGGAACCAACAAGAGTAATCGCTTTCACAATTGCTTAAGGATTTACAGACAACTCTCACTATAAGTTGCTTGGGACTCTTTAATCACAGCAATCACTATAATCGATACACTGATGCCAAAAGAGGGAGTGGGGAGATGAGGGAGAAATCAATTCAAAATTCACGCATTAAAGAACTTCTGCCTTCTGCCTCACTTCTCTACGAGAGGCTGCGCCAACGACTACGCTCTGTTACCACTTGCTTCCTGCCTTTTCCCCAATGCCCAATGACTCTTGACAAATGACAAATTTTCATATAACTAGACAAAATTTGTATTTATAAATACTATATTTCTAAAGATAAATTCTGAGAAAATTGGCAAAAGTAACCAAGCATGGAACACTTTTAAGTAATTTTTAATCTGTCCAGTTTGTTAATTATGTTGGTGGAGGATTTAATATGCAAAATATTACTCATAAATTACTGTGTTACAGCCATAGGTAAAAGGATGCACAAAGGAGTTTGTTGAAGCACTCAACCCTATGGTCAAAGTTCAAGTAGTTATAAAAAAAGTTTTATGGAAGAATGATTTCCTATTTCCAGCAGCAATATGGCTTGCCAGTCGAATATTCATCTGGACAGCTATGTTGCTGGTTGCGCCAAAACTACCATTACCAGCAGAGGAATTTTTGCCTCATTTTGGCTGGGGGGTTTTTGATGCTTGGGATAGTATCCATTATCGAGCGATCGCAACTTCTGGTTATGAATTTGTGAATGACGGCAAGCAACATAATCTGGCCTTCTTTCCCCTGTTTCCCTTAAGCATCTGGGTTTTGATGGAGTTGGGCTTACCATTTGAATTGGCAGGCACATTAATCAACAACTTGGCATTTTTTGCAGCACTTTACTGTTTGTACTTTTGGGCCAAGGAGCATCATGGCATCAATGCAGCACACTGGGTAACTGCTGTGCTTTCTTTGTATCCAGCTTCGATGTTTACGGGGGTGATTTACACAGAGGGGCTATATTTGTTTTTGAGTACGGCAACTTTGCGGGCGTTCGATCGAAAGCAGTATGGCTGGACTGCCCTTTGGGGCGCGATGGCGACAGCAACACGTCCTACAGGTATGGCACTAATTCCAGCATTAGCGATCGCAGCCTGGAAAGAACGCCGACCACCGATTGCTTATATAGTTAGTTTCACTACTGCTATTGGCATACTTCTATTCAGTTTGTATTGTGCGATTTATTTTGGCGACCCTTTAGCTTTTATCGAAGCACAGCGGGGATGGCGACCAACTCTGGGGTTTGATTGGCAGGGTTGGTTAAATATGTTCATGCAAATTGCCGTTGGCAGTAAAAATTGGCAATTTGGCTGGGTTCAAAACTCCTCTGGCAGGATTCAAGATCCCTGGTATCTCTTGTTATTTGGCGCGATTGTGATCAGTGGCTATCTTTTATGGCATTTCCGTCAACGTTTTATTTCTGTAAAATTATTTTATGGCTTTTATGGTTTAGTCTTATTTTTGTTGATTCTGGCAAGCGAACAGTGGATCGATAACCTCCTCAACTTGTTCATGGTCTTAGGTGGTGGCTTTGTGTTGTGGCGTTTACACACGCAACTGACCCCAGTTACAGTTGTTTATGGCTTTTGTGGTATTGGTTTGCTGCTAGCTTCTGGAGGCACTATCTCATTAAGCCGTCTCGCGTACGGTATTGTGCCTTTGAACATCGCAATTGGTGTGCTGCTATCTCGTCATCCTCGTCAGGGATATTTAATATTGGGAGCTTTTGTGATACTACTAGCCAAAATAGCTATAGGATTTGCCCAAGAGCATTGGGTTGGTTAGAAGATTTGATCCATTATTTGAATTTAAATTTTCTAATGAATGTATCCAATCAAACGAAGATAGCGATCGCTTCATTATTTCTAGGTGTAGGTGCCATATCTTTTGGCTCTATTTTTATGAAATTGAGCGAAATTGAACTCACCCCCAGTGCCACTGTATTTAATCGCTTTTGGCTTGCTAGTGTGGTCTTCTTGCTCTGGCATGGATACAAGGCAATACGGCAGCAATTTTCTGGAGATAAACCTATAGAACAGCAACCCTATACCAGTCAGGATCTTTTGCTATTGCTAGGTGCTGGTATTCTTTGGGCTGCCACTTTAGTTTTGTTGGCTTGGTCGCTAACTCAAACTAGCGTTGCAATTTCTAGTGTGTTGCATAATCTCGCTCCCATATTTACTAGCTTAGGGGTGTGGCTGTTATTTCGTCAGGGTTTTGAGAACCAATTCCTGATTGGGATGGTTATTGCCCTTGGAGGAGCGATCGCTATTGAATTTGAGGAGTTGCAAATTGCCACAGACGAGGTTCAAGGAAGCTTGGCTGCGATCGTTTCGGCGATTTTCTTGAGTGCATACCTGCTGATCGTAGAAAAATTACGAACCAAATTTTCTCCGGCCACAATTCAGTTGTGGATCTGTGCGATCGCGGCTTTAGCGATCTTCCCTATACTTTTGTTTACTCAAGATCAGCTTTTTCCCTCTACAGTCAGTGGGTGGCTTTGGGTAATTTTCTTGGCGCTGATTTGCCAAGTTTTAGGTCATGGGCTTTTGACCTATAGCCTTGCCAAGTTTTCCTCTGTGGTTGTCTCCTTGGTGCATCTATTAGAGCCAGTATTTAGCGGCATTTTCGCTCTTGTAATTTTTTCCGAAACATTAACTTTCTCAAATTGGGTAGGTTTCGCTGTAGTTTTAATGGGTTTATACTTAGCCGTATCCAGCCAAGAGGCTGTTAATTTGCCGTTCCAAGAATCAGTTAAAAATATAATTAACACTTTCGTTCAAAGTATGACGATCAAACTGTCATTACTAAAGCAACAATTCTCTGAAACACCAGCTTTATTAGGAACTGTCTCATTATTGTTTGCTCTAATTCCCATATCTTTAGCACCATCGCTGACCAAATTGTGTCAACAAGAAATTGGTGCAAATGCTGTAGTATTTCATCGCAGTTGGATTGCGACAGTTGTCTTTGGTTTTTGGAATGGACTTGAGGCTTTCCGCTACCAACAGTCTATTAGAGGAGGCAGGAGGCAGGAAACAGAAGGCAATATTACTCCTGCCTTGCTTGATAACCAATCTATAGAACAGAAGCCTTTTACAAGTCAAGAAGTGTGGCTATTGTTGGCAATGGGAACCTCTGCTGGAACTTACCTCCTCTTGTGGGCTTGGTCGCTGAGTCAAACTAGTGTTGCTAATGTAGCTTTACTATCTAATTTGAACTCCTTATTTGTTGCTTTGGCTGGGTATTTGTTATTTGGTCGACGTTTTGACAACAGATTCGTGATTGGTCTGGTCATCGCTTTGGGAGGAGCGATCGCATTTGAACTCAATAAGGTGCAATTTGCAAGCGATCAAATATTAGGTGATGCATTAGCATTGCTAACTGCGGTTTTCATGGCTACATGTATGCTGCTAATAGAAAAACTCCGAACCAGATTTAGCACTGCAACTATCATGCTGTGGCGCTGTGGAGTAACAACAATGTTTCTACTACCCGTCCTGCCATTCCTCGAAGATAGACTATTGCCCTATTCTTGGATGGGTTGGTTTTTCATCATTTTCCAAGCTCTCTTCTGTCAAGTGCTGGGTCAGGGACTTTTAGCTTATAGCCTCAGTAGAATCTCTTCAGGCGTTGTCGCCGTCACACTTCTTCTAGAACCAGTTCTAGCTTCCATTTTTGCTTGGTTCATTTTTTCAGAACAAGTAGGTTTGTTTGACTGGGCTACTTTTGCCGTAGTTTTAGCGGGTATCTATCTAGCCCAATCTAGTCAATCCATTATTCAAGTAACAAACGAAGGCTCGTAGCAGCATGACAGCTAGTAAACAAAGATCAGCTGTTCCACATTTAACTTGTATAAGTAGTGTGGGAATATTGCCCAAACTACAAAATATTGATGAAATTTATATCGGTGCGGGTGGGGTATTTTTGTACCTCATCAACTTAAAATCTGCTGTAATATTTGGACACAGCCAACGAGACTGATACAATTTATGACGAAAGCTTCCGACAAAACATTATTAAGATTAGTGAAATTTCCGTTTAATAGGTTCTTAAACTCTCTGCCATTCCCAGTTCCTGGATACTTGCCTATTGGGATTATATTAGCAGTGATGATTCGATTGCTTTGTGTTCCAAATAAGTCGGTGGATTACAAGTTTTTTTTAGCGCGTTGGTATGATTTCATTGCATCTCATGGTGGGTTGAACGCTCTTAAATATAGTTTTGCTGACTATACGCCGCCCTACCTATATTGGATTTTAATTGCTGCCACCCTGCTTTCTGGATTGCCGAAAATTTTTGCAATTAAGCTTTTTGCGATGACTGTTGATTTTCTTTGTGGTTTTTTAACTTACAAAATTGTTCGACTAAAATACCCAGAGGATAATAAACCAATCTTTGCTTTTTTGGCAGTTATTCTAAGTCCGACTGTTATATATAATAGTGCCCTCTGGGGTCAATGTGACAGCATCTATACAACAGGAATAATTGCTTGTATTTACTTTTTGTGTATTCAAAAAGAAATTCCTGCCTTGCTCAGTTTTGGTGTGGGACTTTCTTTTAAGTTGCAAGCGATGTTTTTAGCACCTCTATTATTAGCTCTTTTATTGAAAAAAAGAATTCATTGGTATTATTTGCCATTAATTCCAGCGGTATATATAATTTTAGTTTTGCCATCGTGGTTGATGGGAAGACCGATACAAGAATTGCTGTTAGTATACTTTAACCAAGCTAATAAATATAAAGAATTGGCTAAAGGTGCGCCGAATCTTTATCAATGGATTCCTAACAATTTTTATAATATTGTTGTCCCTATCGGTTTAACATTAACTGTATGTGCAATATTTTTATTAGCATACATTGTTTATAAAAGTAAACTAAAAATTACTCATAACAGACTGATACACTTAGCCACCATCTCAGTTTTGTTTATGCCATATATCCTGCCCAAAATGCACGAAAGATATTTTTATCCTGCTGATATCCTTTCGATTATCTTTGCCTTTTACTTCCCTCGATATTTTTGGGTAGCTATAGTTGTACAAATGGCATCATTTTTCAGCTATTTGGGAACTCCCCTATTTATCCAGTTATTTTCAGTACCTTTAGGTTTTGCTCTCTGGTTTGTTGTGCGAAAGTGCGATCTAATTTATCCAAAGCTAAATTTTAGAGAATATGTACCTAAAGGATAAATTAATTAAGATTAAAAAAGTAAGATATCTTAGATATTTAACTTATGGTGAAACAAGTGTGAATTCTTTAGTCGCTCCAATAATTTTACTACCAGTTATATTAATTTGCTGTAAAGCCCCATTGTCTAACAGTAAATAAGATTTATTAGATAACATTTGTTGTAAAGTTGGGACAGTTGCAGGAGTTACCTTACAATCGCAGTAAAAGTCTAAACTAGGACGCCCATAAGCAAAAGAAGTATAAATTTGTGTTCCTGGTAAAACATTTGCCCGAATTAATTCTGCTACTGGTTTAACTGGAAAAGCTTCCTTTAATTCCCAAATCCATGATTGCGAACTCATTAACAGTGCTAAAACTAAGTACATCCCAGAAAATAACACTGGAATAAAGTTGCGATCGCGTTGTCTAACTAACCAGACTACTGCACTCATACTTATTGTCAAAACAATGCTCATGACTATTAAAATAGGCTCTTTTTTTGCAATAATAAAGTAAACACAACCTCCTAAACCAGCAATCGCAATAATAGCCATAAATATTGTCCAAGTTCGCACCTTAAAATGACCGTACTGCCAAATTTCGCTAAGTTTAGCACCAATTGCCAAAGCTAAAAATGGATATACAGGCATAACATACCACGGCAGCTTAGTTCTCATTAAAGAGATACTTCCTAAATAAACAATTGTGCCGATTATAATTAGATGACCCCAGGAAGTATGACGTTTTTTCCAAGCTAGATAAAAACCTGACGGTAAAAATAATAGCCACGGAAAACTATACTTAATTAACTCAATTAAATAGTACCAGGGTGGCCCACTATGACCTTCAACAGATTGTGTCAGTCGATCGAAGGTTTGTGTTTGAAAGTTCACTTGAAAGAAAGTTTCGCCATAATGTTGCCATTGAGTAACAAACCAAGCGATCGCTGGTGCATTTCCTAAAAACATTCCCACCAATAAATAGGGGCTTGTTAACAAAGCAAACTGTCGATCTACAATCAGGAATAAACAAGCGATCGCTCCTAGCGGCAAAACTATCATCCCTTTCGTGAGAGCGATCAACCCTAAACAAAATCCTATACCTAGAGCATATTGACGATTTTGACGTGCTTTTAGCAAACAAAACAACAGCAGCAAGAAAAACGTAATAGTTGTACCATCTAGCATTGCTAGCCGTCCGTGACGCACCACAGGTAACATCGTCAGGTAAACTAAAGCGCTAAACAGAGCTGGTAAACTTTGGTTAAAAAGCAAACATCCCACCAAGTAAAGCAAAGGCACTCCTAAAGCAGTTAACACTGCACCCGGTAGACGCGTTGTCCACTCATTCACGCCGCCGATTGAATAAGTCCAAGCAATTAACAAGTGCATCAGGGGTGGCTTATTATAATAAGGTTCTCCTCCCAAAGTGGGGTAAAGCCAATGCATTGAACCAAGTGGGGCACGCCAAATTTCACGAGCAACCTGTGCCACAGTACCTTCATCCCAATCTCGTAAAGGGGAGTTTCCCAAAAATATCAGCCATAGAAATAGAGATATTACCACTAGGCTAAATAACCATTCTTTTTCTCGGAATAGACGCATATCTAAAATCGGGATAATCATCTCAAACCTCCAGGATATTCCCACGAAAGCTTGCTTTATATGGCATCATAGCAGCTTCGTAAACCAGTCTTATGCTACAGCAAAGTGTTGAGCAGCCTTTGCTGAAACAATAGATAATTTGACATGATTTCATTATTTTTGAATAATAGATACAATTTATGACGAAAACTTCAGACAATACATTATTAAAATTAGTGAAATCTCCGTTTAATAGGTTTTTAAATTTTTTCCCATCTCCAGTTTCTGGATACTTAACTATTGGAATTATCTTAGCAGTGCTGATCCGATTGGTTTGTGTTCCTAATCAATCATCTGATTATAAATCTTTCTTAGCGCCTTGGTATGATTTCATCGCATCTCATGGTGGGTTGAACGCTCTTAAATATAGTTTTGCTGACTATACGCCGCCCTACCTATATTGGATTTTAATTGCTGCCACCCTGCTTTCTGGATTGCCAAAAATTTTCACAATCAAGCTTTTTGCAATGGCTGTTGATTTTCTTTGTGGCTTTTTAACTTACAAAATTGTCAGACTAAAATACCCAACTGGTAGTAAACCAATCTTTGCTTTTTTAGCAGTTATTTTGAGTCCGACTGTCATATATAATAGTGCCATCTGGGGTCAATGTGACAGCATATATACAACAGGGATGATTGCTTGCATTTACTTCTTATGTATTCAAAAAGAAATTCCTGCTTTGCTCAGTTTTGGTGTCGGACTTTCTTTTAAGTTACAAGCAATGTTTTTAGCACCTTTATTATTAGTTTTTTTAGTTAAAAAGAAAATACATTGGTATTATTTACCATTTATCCCGGCGGTATATATAATTGCAGTTTTACCGCCTTGGTTGATGGGAAGACCGATACAAGAATTGCTATTAATCTACTTTAGTCAAGCTAATAAATACAAAGAATTGGCGAAAGGTGTGCCTAATATTTATCAATGGATTCCTAACAATTTTTATAATACTGTTGTGCCTATCGGTTTAACATTAACTGTATCTGCAATATTTTTATTAGCATATCTTGTTTATAAAAGTAAGCTAAAAATTACTCAAGATAGACTGATACACTTAGCCACCATCTCAGTTTTGTTTATGCCCTATATCCTGCCCAAAATGCACCAAAGATATTTTTATCCTGCCGATATTGTTTCGATTATCTTTGCCTTTTACTTTCCGCGATATTTTTGGGTAGCTATAGTTGTGCAAATGGCATCATTATTTAGTTACTTGGGAACTCCCATATTTATCCAGTTATTTTCAATACCTTTAGGTTTTGTTCTCTGGTTTGTTGTACGAAAGTGCGATCTGATTTATCCAAAATTACAAGCTGGATTTTCTTCTAATCTTAAATAAAAAAATTAGTCAGGGCAAGTAGGATTTAAATAACAGAAAACCTGTCAAAAATGAATTATATTAAAGTAATTATCGGCATTAGTAGCTTAATTTTATTTATCTCCAGTAGCTTACGACACGAATTATTTAATTCATCTGGTGATTTAGCATTTTTCGACCAATGTATTTACTTAATTAGTCAAGGAAAACCGCCAGTTTCTTCTGTACTTGGTTTTCATCTGTTAGCCGATCATGCTGCTTGGATTTTATATCCTTTGGCTTTACTGTACAAAATTTACCCTAGCGTTTATTGGCTGTTTGCAGTACAGTCTATTGCTTTAGCGTTAGGTGCTTTACCTACATATTTTCTGGCGTTACAAGCCGGTTTAAAAGAAAATTTAGCAGTCGCAATTATGGCTGTATATCTAATGTATCCGGTGGTGTACAACAGCAATCTCTGTGATTTTCACCCTGAGACGATCGCAGTTCCTGCCCTTTTGTTCGCAGTTTTGACCGCTAGATCGAGAAAAATCGCTTGGTTTTGCCTCAGTATTCTTGTGGTATTAGGTTGTAAAGCTGTATTATCGCTGACTGTAGTGGCGATGGGGATTTGGTTACTCTTGTTTGAAAAGCGACGTTTATATGGTGCGATCGCCATTATTGGTGGGACAATATGGTTTTTGATTGCTAACTGGATGATCATCCCTTATTTTGGTAGCGAAGCAACCTTATTGAACCGTCATCTTTATCGCTATAGCTATTTGGGAAACTCCTTTTCCGAAACGCTACAAATATTCCTGTTTCAACCCAAAATCATTTTTAACAACCTTTTTTCAACTATAAACTTAGAATATTTATGTTTTTTATTCTTACCTGTTTTTTGGGGTTTAAGACCACAATCTCTTATGCCGTTGATAAGTATAATTCCTTGCGTTGCGCTAAATTTACTTGCCGATCATCCTTCGCAAAAAAATCTAGTTTTACATTACTCTTTACCAGCAATTCCATTTATTATTTTAGTTTTAATTGCCAGCCTAGCAGTAGGTAAAGCATGGCTAAAACAAAGACGAGCAATTATCTTGTGGTCTTTACTTTGCTTTTTCGCTTTCGCTAAATTTGGTTTCTTTAGCTCAAAGTATCTCCATAATCTGGACAATTGGGCAGCTACAAAAGAGGCGATCGCTTTAGTGAAGACTAAAGATAGTGTTTTAACTACAGATATAATTACTCCACATTTAACCCACAGACAGTTAATTAGTTTTAAATATAATCCTTCTCAAAATATTGCTGAATTGAATAAGTTTCATTATGTCTTGCTCAATGTTCGCCATCCAGGTTGGGCTGCAAGTTCTGAATCTCTTTCTAACTTAGTAAATATATTGAAAAATCAGTCAAATTTTCACTTGGAATATCAACAAGATGATGTATATCTTTTTGAAAAAATTATTAGTTAACAATACTCCTTTTGCTGAAACTGGCTCAATAACCAAGCTCCAACTTCAGATTGATTCATCTCACGGCTACGGCGTAAAGCTTCCTCTAAAGTAAACATTGCCAATCCCGGCAATACTTGTGATTCTTGAATACGTTTACTACCCTGCTCTGCCATAGCATAAGCAATGATTTGGGCATTTTGAACATCTACTACCCAATATTCAGCAACGCCTAACTCTTCATAGAGCGATCGCTTTGTCCCCAAGTCATCCAGCAAAGATGTTTTAGCAATCTCAATCACCAAATCCGGTACAGGATACCGATCAAGGTTGACGATTCCTGTACCTGCTGGGATAGTTTGGGCACGTTCTCTAAGGTAATACGCTACATCGGGCTGACAGTCCTGAACACCAGTTTTACGAAAAGTGGTTGTGTCTAAACCTGTCGCCAGTATTCCTTTAAGTGCCACAAATAGAGTCACTGCAAAAATAATTACAACATGGTCTTTACCATGATCAAAACTAACTGGTGCCATCTCCAGCCTCATGTGCCCCTTATAGTAGTAACTCTTTGCCTTCTCGTTGAGCAAGTTAGCGATCGCTTGCTCATACTCTTGCCAAGAAGCACAAATCCATGTATCTGTCGGTAACTGGGTCTGAGTTTCACTCATTATTTAACCCTTATGCCAATAAGCTATATCTCTTGTAACTCAAATTGTTAGGCTTTTTGCTCGCTCCTTTGACATTTGAAGTTCAAGATTTGAGTTCTGAAGGGGAAGTTTGAGGTTTTGAAGTGGAAATTTCGAGTTTAGAGGCTCAACAATGCTGTTCTGAAGGGGAAGCTTGGTGTTCTGAAGGAGAAGTTTCGAGCTTTTTGCTTGGCTGTTGTCGTTCTGAGGTCGAAACTTTGTGTTCTGAAGTGCAACTTTCGAGTTCTGAGGTTGAATGATGGTGTTCAGAAGGCGATCGCTGGTAGTAATCAAATCTCCTAGCTAAGTCTGTGGATAGTTTTTGCCATTTTTCATCAGGAACTTGGGCAGAGATTTCAGCTACCAGTTCCCAAATAGGCATAGCGTTTGGGTCAAAGGAAAGTTCACTTAATTTGGATATCTCGTTGAAATGAATGGTAGTTGACAGGTTTTCAGAACCATCTGACGGAGATATCGGCGTATGTTCCGGTTGAAAATTTTGTTTTACCATTCTATTAATTTTACCTGCTTCTTCGATATCTGAGTCTGCATGATCAGGCTTGGAAGGCGATCGCTTTATTTTCTCAACTTAGTTTATTCTCCTTTCACCACAGCCTCGATTGCTTTCACAAATGGAGCAACTTACCACTGATCTGAAACTTTTTGAAGTGCCTCAAATATAAATGCACTTTGATTTTTTGGCTTATTGCTCACAATCTGGAGAATCTGCTCTGGTTGAAGCGGTTGCCAAGTTTGGCGACGAGTCTAGCTTTTGAGATATTATGCGTCTGCGATCACTTTCAAAATCTCAATTTTTAACCTTTGAACTCGGAAGTTGCACCTTTTTACTCGAACGTTGAGCCTCTGAACTTGGAAGTTGCACCTTTTTGCTTGAACGTTGAGTCTTTGAACTTGGAAGTTGCACCTTTTTGCTCGAACGTTGAGCCTCTGAACTCGGAAGTTGCACCTTTTTGCTTGAACGTTGAGCCTTTGAACTCGGAAGTTGCACCTTTTTGCTTGAACGTTGAGCTTCTGAAGTTTAAGTTTCGGGTTCTGAGGTTAAAACTTGAAGGTATAAGGTTGGATGATGGTGATTGAAGAGGCGGTTTTCTAATTACCAGAAAGCTGATTGAGCTATTTTTTCTTCTTTAGTTTTGGTTTCAGATGATCTGGCAGATTCTCAGACTGAATTGCATTACAACCCCATTTATAAGCATTTTCAATAGACTTTCCTGCTCCAAGAGCATCATAAAATCCCGTAGCAAAATGAATTGCGGCAGCATCTCCAATTGCATCATTCATCCCAATCACATAGTCAATATGTTCTACAATTGCCTCTGCTTGCACTTCAGAATAGCAAGCATTAAGGAGAACACATTCAACGTGTTCAGTACACAGTTCAAATGTATTTGCTAAAGCCTCTGTAGTGACTAGTTTTGATTGTCCGTTTTCATCTTCTAGCACCAATCCTTCATTTCCAGATCCATGTCCGCAGAAATGGACGATTTGTGGTTCATGATCTAATAAAGCTCGACGTACATCAGCAGCCCGAACAGCCCATTTCTGTTCTAATCTGAATTGATCGCGTTTCTGAGATCGACGTAAACCCTCATCAATTTCTCGTACCTCCTCACCCAAACGTAGGGGAGTTGAATTATTAGGATTTGCTGCCAAAATTAGTATTGTTTTCATGGGGGATGACTTTTTGTGAGTCACAATCTGGAGAATCTGCTCTGGTTTAAGTGGTTGCCAAGTTTGACGACGAATTAAAGCCTCAGCCTCTAGCAATCTCCATTGCAATTTGTCTTTCAATTCTGGAAGTTCACGTATAATCTTGCGAAGTGCTTCAAGGGCTTGAGGAGTACCACGCTCTTGTAGACGCTTTGGAATATACTCTTTCCACGTTTTAATGCTGTGTTGTGGTGTTACTGTATATGCTTCAATATCAATATCAGTTAGTTTTTTATCTTCAGAACTGTTTTGCTTTTTGTCATCTGAGTCAGGATATTGCTTGGCAAGAAAAATATAAAGATCAGCTATGTATTCTTCTTTAAGACGTTGCTCCACACTCCCGTTATACTTAATGTGAGACGATACTTTTTCAATAACTTCTCGACCAAATTCGGTATCTTGCTGAATAGCAGGCCAAACAACTGGCCAGCCTGCATCTTCTGTATAGAGTATAAGTGCTTTCGCTGCTGCAACTGCTTTTGCTCTTTTATCGCTACTACTAGGAAGAGGTGAAAGAATTAGAGACTCTGCAAATGCTTTAGCTTCAAGAAATCCATATCTCAGTAAATCCTCAAGTAAATCACCTAAACTTTTATCAGTTAATTCTTTGTCTTGAACTTTATCGAATACTGCCTTAGCTAACTTTTCATCCCAGCAATTTTTTATTAAGCGGTTGATGTCAACAAAACCATATTCTTGATTCTCTTTTTCAATTGATATCATTAAGACTCTGATAAATTCACTAGGAGCATTTTGATAGGCTTTCTTGATTAATTCCTGTCTATGCTCTCGGTTTTCAGTTCTTCCCCAGTTGGGATACGCAAGGATTATTGCTGTCCACTTTTGCCATTCTTCGGCAGATAGAGTGAAAATCAAGTTTGGTGCTTTTTGCAGCAACAAATTTAATGCTTGATAACCTACTAATGCAGAGTTGCGTAAATTATTGGTACCCAGCCAAGCTTGACTTTCTGGATCACCATCACTCAGATATAGCCTCGCAGCGTTAATAATCCTTTCTTTTGTTGAATCTTCTGCCTCAATCCAACCAGGAAGATTTATCAAACTAGATGCAAATGGATCACCATAATGAGTACTATGAGATTTAAGAGTTAATGCAAAACATAAAGAACACCAAAAATTAGACTGACCAGCCTCAATCTGACTTAAAATCTCAAGTACTCGTTTTTTTGGTAGAAGTTCTAAAAGAGCTTGCTTATCGTCTTCGTCTCGCTCATCCTGTTCTTCCAGATATATTGCCTGTTCCTGCTGCGCTCTTGGTGAGCCTAACTCAATTGCTTCGATAAGAGATTCAAACTCTTTTCTCAATATTAAGTTGGTTTCGCTTGCTATAAGTACGGCATCTACATACTCAAATTCCGATTTAAATCGTCTAAAATTACATCGTATTAATTTTGCCCAAATTATTTGATGATATTCGGTTTGTGTTTTTTGGATACATTGAATTAACCATTGAAAATCTTGCTCAAAAACTATTGCTGTTATTATGTAGCCAATTAACCATAAAGGCTCTTGATCTGATTCTGGAATTATCGAGATAATTGACTCAACAATTTGACGGCGCTTTTGAACATCATCTTTTAAAACCTGGCTAAAGGTGATTGGTTTATATGAGTCATCATATATAATTACGTCGTGATTCTTCAACCGCGAAAAAGCAACTATAGTAAATTCCTGCATTACTTCGGGTTTATTCAAATGTTCCCAGGCTTTCAACATAATTGCATCTGACAACTCTCCAAAAGGATAACCCAAGTCGCGCCTAGTAACTTGTTTTTTTAGCCATTTGAAAGCTACTGGTAGATCAGATATTTGAAGATGTTGTCCAAGCTCTTTTGCTATAAAGTCCTGATATCTTCCACCAATGGATTTAGATACTGGCTGTATTAAGGTGGTAAAAACCTCTTCTGCTGTGATGTTGCCTGGCCAAACTGCTCGGAGTCCACACCCTTTTAGCTGCTCTTCTACATCATTTTGGATTTGAGCAACTGCTAAAGGTTTTAATCTTGCCTTGGTTTTTTCATCGCCAAGATTGCATACAGCCACTGCTGCATTGATGCGAACCGAAGAATGTTGCTGAGGATCAAGAGCAACATCGGCAAGATATTCCTGTACGGCTTTTACATTACAGGCTTCTGCAATATCAATAGCTACGTTCCTTGCATTTATACTCTTTGTTGAATCACAAATATAAAGTTGAAGCTGATCGGGTAGTTTTGGATGATTCAGATTTTTGTATAGCCAAGTAATGTATTGGTAGGTTAATTTTTCCTGATTGTGTAATCTCAGAAGTGATTCAACTAGAGCGGCCTTATCAGTTTCACCAGCAGTGGCTACATCACTTAGGAGTAGTACATCGGGATCTGTTTTCATTACTTCCCTAAAAACTTCAGGAAGTATACCAGCTAGCCAAGCAGCAGTTTCATGAAGCTGTGGAATTAACCTAAATTCAGAATCTTCAGAGGAAGCAATTAATTTCATTACTTGCTCTAAAGGTGTTTCGTGGTGAACCAAGTATCGTGCAGCAAGAAACTCAGCATAGGTCTGATGAGCAAAACCAATTCGATGCGGGCCGCGCGAAGAAAATAGTTCGGTAACAGACAAAACCTCTTTAATGCAGTTTTCGTCAACTGGAAACTCTTGCTGATTAATACTTTCTTTGCCTATGCAAATATCTCGTATAGCAATATCAGAATTTGGCATCTTCCCATATTCTGGACTTATCCAGATGGCAGAGCGTTTAGAAAATAGAAGTAAAGCTGCAATTCGACTTGCTATAACTAATCGGTGTTTTGCATCTAAATTCCCGGTAAAGCCAGAATCGCAGCGATCTGGGTTCACCTCTTCACATAGTTGTAAACAACCTTCTTCGTATAAATCTTTCTGAGAAGAAGGAAACCGTCCATTTTGATAAATACCCAGAAGAAATTTTAGTGTGATTGGCTTAATAGCAAGTGGAATAGCATTTTTATTAAAGACTTCCTGTAAAAAATCATTAGAGTTGATGTTACCTCTATTTGCTGCTTCAATTACATCTACTCGACATAGAGGAGCTAGCTCATATACCACTACATTTTCTTCTCCCCACTTGTCTTTTAGCTTTTGCTCCAAGCTATCCTTCCAATCAGCCGTCCTGCAAGTAATCCGAAAATACAGGCGATCGCAAGGTAGCTGTTCTATTTCACGTTTAAGAATCCTGACAAGTATTTTGATAGAAAGTAATCCCTCATCTAGGCTATCCAGAAAAAGATGTAGTTTATTTGTTCCTTTGCGCCAAGCTTGCAATGTTTCATCGCGGAAAATTGCATCACATAGTTGCTTGTCTGAATCATAATCACCAAGTCTGAACCACAAACAAACATTTTCTGAGTCACTAAACTTGTGAGAAACTTGATGATATGCTTGTTCGGTGGCTGTGGTCTTACCCATACCAGCTTCACCTAGCAGCACCAAACAGCGCATCTCAGATATAGTTTCAAAGGCAACTGAATCAGATTTGTAAAAATGCCCCCACTCTGAATCTGGATTGACTAAATATCCACCATCACGTAGATCGATGTGACCTGACCGGGGACACCAGAAGCGCTTCCATGTGTAAACCTGACTTGGCATTTTTACTTACAATAGGCTGAAAATATTTTTACTATGTTAACCGCATCCAATCCTTAATGTTGTTCTATCGGAAACGAGCTTTTGAGATATTATGCGTCTGCAATCGCCTTCAAAATCTCAATTTTCAACCTCTGAACTCGGAGGTTGCACCTTATTACTCGAATGTTGAGCCTCTGAACTCGGAAGTTGCACCTTTTTGCTTGAACGTTGAGCCTTTGA
>NZ_CAXTTT010000064.1:19334-44024 GCF_964247315.1 uncultured Nostoc sp. | reverse complement strand
TCTCACATCAAGTTATGTAAATTGATTTTTTACTGCTTGTGAGAAATCCGGGTAAGGAGCGTACAGCAGAAGTCTGAGCAATGGTTTGCACCTCGACTTTGCGAACATGCAACCATTCTTCAATTTCATCAACCCCTTTCTGTACCTCTAAAAAAGCTTTTCCTCTCAAGTCTTCTAGCGTTATTTTCCGAGCGGCCTGATAGCTAAAATAAGCAGAAATACTTACAATAAGAGTAGTGCCGCCAAGAATAAATCGCATTAATAAATTGCGCGAGGAATATATTTTGGGAGCGGATGGGCTGGAGTTGCCTTTAATCACAGGATTCACCCTCTAAACAATGGGTTTGGTAAGCAAAAAAAAGGGCTATGTATATTTAGATTGCCCAAAAAATTATTGATAATCGCAGCTATGATTGTTATCTATAGCTGCGATTATCAATACCCTAAATTTTGCTGACCATCAAGCCCACATCAAACAGGCAAAAGTGCGAGTTAAACTCCCTGAAAAACTAACTAATAGTAGCAACAAATTAAATGTAGAACAGATTATCAAATATCACTAACAAGCTACAGTATATACCTATAACATAGTAAGGAATTAGATAACATTTGCCTTTTGACTAATGACTCAAGTAGATATTCTGATCCTTTCAAATGGCCCGGGTGAAGTAACAACCTGGGTGCGTCCAGTAGTAAAGGCGTTGCGGCAAGAATTAGGGGATGACCATTCTTTAGTGAGGATTTCTGTAGTATTATCACCTTGCTCAAATGCCAGTGGTAAAGAAGCAGCGATCGCTCTTTCTTATCCAGAAGTAGATAGAGTTCAAAAAGCAGAACATTTTTGGCAATTTTTGCTTTGGGGCAAAACATTTGAAAATTGGGATTGGAGAAGTCGCGGTGTAGTAGTTTTTCTGGGCGGCGATCAAATTTTTCCAGTGATTATAGGCAAAAAGCTCGGATATCGCACAGTAGTTTATGCCGAATGGTCAGCCAGGTGGCATAACTGGATCGATCGCTTTGGAATTATGAAACCAGAAGTTACAGCCCGTGTCCCCCACAAATATGCTCACAAATTCACTGTTATCGGTGATTTGATGCTAGAAGCACAAGAACAAGTCAATACTCCCTACTCCCTACTCCCTACTCCGCACTCCCCAATCATTGGTTTACTCCCTGGATCGAAAGCAGCAAAATTAGCCCAAGGAGTACCATTATGTTTAGCTATTGCCGAATATGTTCGTGCAAAAAGACCGCAAACCAGATTTGTAATTCCTGTAGCCCCAACTTTGGATTTACCAACTTTAGCTAGTTTTGCCGATCCCCAAAAGAACTCTATTGCTGAAACCTTTGGCTTTGATGGTGCTTCCTTAATTGTCCCAGAAGATGCTAAAGGTAAGGCATTGCTCAAAACAGTAACAGGTTTAACCGTGGAACTGTGGCAAGAAAACCCTGCATATCACTTATTATCCCAGTGCTGCATCTGCTTAACCACAGTGGGGGCAAACACTGCCGAACTTGGTGCTTTAGGAGTGCCAATGATTGTTTTACTACCAACGCAGCAACTCGATGCTATGCGTTCTTGGGATGGTTTACCTGGATTGTTGGCAAATCTGCCAGTAGTCGGTACACCCTTTGCTAAGGTGATTAATTGGTCGTTTCTGAGATTTGTGAGACGCAAAGGTTTATTAGCATGGCCAAACATCTGGGCACAGGAAGAGATTGTGCCAGAACTTATAGGTAAACTTCAACCGCAAGAAGTTGGAGAAATGGTTTTAGACTTTTTGACGAATCCAGAAAAATTGGATGATATGCGCGCTAAACTCCGTAATATTCGCGGTGAAAGCGGTGCAGCCCAGAAGATAGCACAGATTGTTGGTGAAGAAATTGGGAAGTCATGAGAGATAAGAGAGTAATCAAAGCAACATCCCCCTAATTTTTACTCTGGCTTAATCTGAAGATTCTCCATCCCTGCGCCCAAGTTCATAAATGCCGGCACCCATACAGGCCAATATACCTGTACTAATTCCCCAACTCTCACCTAAACTAATTTCCAGAACCCAGTTACATAAAGTTCCGACTACCAAAAAAGGTACAATGCTAAACAGTGAGGCGTAGAAAGCATTTTGGGATTCTCTGGCTTTACGAGTCTTTTCAAATTCCGACTGGCTGGTGTAGAGCGATCGCTCGGCAAAGTTAAACCAGCGATTGAGTTGCTCGATTACCCATTCATTGACTCTGGAAAAACCTAGATATAGCGCCAATGACCACAAACTCGCTCCAGCGATCGCGATCGTGTCTAACTCAAAACGGAAAGGCAAAATTTCAGTCAGCATTGCTTGGGGTAGTCCTGCAAAGGGTTAACTTTAGCTGTGAGTAGATGCTAAATAAACCTCTTGTGCAATTTTAAGCATAAACGTTAACAAGATTTCAACTACTTGGCAAATC
Organism: uncultured Nostoc sp.; assembly: GCF_964247315.1. Lineage (GTDB taxonomy): Bacteria > Cyanobacteriota > Cyanobacteriia > Cyanobacteriales > Nostocaceae > Nostoc. Next base: position 41,579 of record NZ_CAXTTT010000064.1, on the reverse strand, counting down.
TCCCGCTTCTGAGCTTGTTTACACCAGTTTTACACCCATTCTCTATCTAAAGATATCAAAAAATGCCCTGGATTTTAGTCAAAGCTACAATAGTTTTTCTATATAAGCTAGTACCTACAAACCACAAACCCCTTGAAATTATTAGATTTCAAGGGGTTTAAGAGAGTGCCAGGAACCGGACTTGAAGCGGTGACACGAGGACTCCAGAAGTGTTATTTGTATATGTCATTTGAAATGTCATCTGAAATGACAATCGTGTATGTCACTTCATAAGCAGGGTGTACCCTACACATAAAAAAGCCTAGCAGTGATATGCTAGGCGCAAATATTAATTCAATTCAGCATTCTTTTAGCGATCGCTGCTTCATTGAGCCTACCTTGGAACCAGTGCCAGGTATTGGAAAATCCAAAAAGTGCAAGAGATTGCAGAAAAGTTTACTCGTGCCAATTGCTTCAAACGTTGAAAATTGTTATCTTATTGTTGGCTCCTTTCCCCCGTCCCGCAGCGCCCGTTCCGAACGCCCGCAGCAAAAACACCTCTGACTAAAGCAGGACTTTGATCATTCGTCCCTGAGACGGAAAAAGGGAAAGGAACCGCATAGCTGTTTGTGGTGTTCGTTCATTCAACCTAACTTCAGGGCTAGCCTTGAAGAAGCTTAGGACAACTGTATTTTATATGCAGATGTCAAGAGTTTGTTACAAATTGCTGTTGCAATCTGTGATTTGAGTTGTATGCACGAATACCCGGTTAAATAAAGCAGCATAAATTAAGCTTTTAGCTACCGGAATTGTTGCAAACGCTCTCTTCAAAGCAGCCTCCTAGTAAACCAAAGGAGGTTAAATAAAGTGCAACGTTCCGTCAATTCTGTAAGCAATAACATTAATAGCGCATTCAATGTGGATGCCCCAGGCTGTCTATGTCTGGGGCTTTGTTTTAGGTACTTAGCAAAAAATGCCCAAAAAATACAGCTGAGTACTAGTTACATAGAAAAAGCCTGGAAGAAATGCCAGGCGTTCAAAATAATCCACCTCAATTTTAATTCCATGACCACACAGAAAAATAAATTTCTTGAACCACCAAAGCACAGAGATTCACTGCTTTGGTGGTTGCGCCAGAAGTTGAGATTCTGGCAGCCAATTGTAACAACGATCGCAGCAATCTTATCCTTGCTGTTTACACTGTTGAAACTTTGGCAATTTTTTCATTCTTAATTGTGCTTCGCGCACATAATTAAACTTCAAAGGTGGGCATATACCCACCTTTTTTTTGTATAAAACGCACAGTCAAAGCATAGAGGTACGCAGTATTGGTACGACGTATTGAAAGCACAGTCGCAAACAGAGTTAACAAATAACACAACTAAAGAGGGTGAAACGCCTTAAGCGCTGCAATGTTTCCACCTTAAATCATGCCCTTATTTTATAAACGTCGTTTATATACGTCGTTTTTTACGTCATTAAAAACGTCATACAAAAACGTCGTTTTAAAAATCAACCTACGTCGTATCTTTTACCGATGCCGTGTGTTGTAGTATCCACGGTCGTCAATAAAACGGGTATCCACTTTGTATGCTGTGGTGAACATACACGAAGTACCCATGAGCAACATTCTACCAATTCCCGGTTTTGAGTCCAGTCACAGCATCGGTGATGATGGTACTGTCTACCGTAACATCGGCGGCGTTCTAAAACCCCTAAAGGGTTCAATCTCATATCACGGCTATCGTAAAGTTCATTTACGTCATAGTGTTATCGGTAAGATCGAAGCGGTTCACCGTCTTGTAGCGGCGATGTTTATCGGTGAGTGTAAGAACAGCGATTTCGTTACTCACATCAATGGCGATCGCTTAGACAATCGTGTAGATAACCTGAAATACGTTCCACGTAAGGAATCCAACAAAAGCACGTTACGCCGTGGTGAGAATAATCACTTTGCAAAACTCACAGAAAAAACGGTTAGGGCAATAAAAGGGCAGATAGGCGAGGGTAAGCGGTCTGATAAGCAAATTGCGGTCGTTTACGGTGTCTCCGAGCGTACTATCAGAAACATTGCATCGGGTAAGACGTGGAAACACCTTGCATAACATCCTTCGTTTCACGGCGTTAGTACATCTACACTACCAATGCATCACCAATGACCTCTAGAATCGCCTCTAGGGGTTTTGTTTTGCAGTGGGCTTGCATCGGCATATAAGACTTGTCATATACCCTCTCATGACAGCGCTTACAGCAAGCGTTCGAGAGTTCGGAAAGTTATAACTTTCCAGACGTTACTCTGTCGTGAGGTAAACGATCGCAGTCCATCGAAAAATTCAGTACTACTGTATGACAAATCTTGTATTGCTTTTTACCCAAAAACCACTTACCCTAGGATCGTGGGTGGGCGGGGAAATCGACAAAAAACACGTCACGAGCGTATTCCATCGGCGTAGCAACACACACACTGATCGCACGGTGTACCGTTACATCGATTTACGACCGTCTCTCATTCACTGCCATCGTCGTTTTTCCGTGTAGTGTTTTTTATCAGGGTAGGGATTTTAAAAGTCCTTACCCTTTTTTGTGTCTTGTTGTCAACGGTACAGATAGCGTCTGTTGCTGCTACTAATGCTACCAACGGTGTTTTTACCTTCTATGTCAGCACTATGTCAGTGTATGTCGTATGTCAGTTGCCTTTTTGTCTGTGATGTATGCCAGGAACCGGACTTGAACCGGTGACACGAGGATTTTCAGTCCTCTGCTCTACCAACTGAGCTATCCCGGCTGGGGCTTTTGTGAGCCACGATTACTTAATGTAGCAAAGATAAAAGAATATAGCAAGTCTTTGGAGAAAAATAGTTATGCAGCTTTCAAACTGAACTTAAACCAGATGAAAACGGCTACAAATAGTAGAAATTGGACAAGAACAATACTTGGCCCAGAAGCCAGATTGAAAAGACCTGAGACAATGATGCCAGCAATGCTGCTGATAGAACCAACTATCACCGACATGACTAGAAAGCGGCTAAAGTGGTAACTCATCAGTTTGGCGGTGGAGGCGGGAATGACCAAAAAGGCGTTCACTAATAAAACACCAACAGCTTTAATCGCGACAGCAACAGCAAGTGAAAGCAAAACCACAAAGGCGTAGCGGTACAATTGCACGGGAACGCCTTGAACTTGGGCTACATCGGGGTTAAGGGTCAATAAAATTTGCTGTCGCAGAGTTGATAGTAAAAATATGCTGCCTCCCACAAGAACTAGCAGCGTCAAAATTAAATCTGTGGTGTCGATCGCTAGAATATCCCCGAACAATACAGCCATCAAGTTGCCACGATATCCTTTAATTAGGCTCGTGAGAATTAAACCGATCGCTAATGCCCCAGATAGCACTATGCTAAGTATGCTATCGCTAGCTAAGTCTGTTTTGTCGATAAAGTAAAGGACAATAACCCCAAAAACTAAGGTAAAAGGTAATAGCATCCAAGTAGGATTTATTTGTAGCAGCACACCTAACGCCACACCTACCAATGCCGCATGACCAACTGCATGGCTGAAAAATGACAACTGGCGCAAGGTAACAAAACTACCCAACATCCCGCCAAGTATTCCCATCAAGGCAGCACCAACAATCGCACGCTGTATCGAAGGAAGCTGTAATAACTCTAGCAAGTCATTACTACTAGCGATCGCTAACCAAGTTATCTGATAATCATTGAAGAAATCTATAATTACTGGCATTTTTCATTCTTTAATTACGAATTACGAATTACGAATTACGAATTCTTTTAATGTTGGTGCTGGTAGCGACTAAAACCTGGGCCATAAGTTGCTAACAGGTTTTGCGGTGAAAGGGCAATTTCTGGCTTCCCAGTACAAACAATGCTTTGGTTCAGACAAAGCACGCGATCGCAATGGCGATTAACCATATCAATATCGTGAGAAACTTGTAATACTGTCCAACCTTCCTCTCGCTTTAATTCATTTAGCAAAGCGTAAAAATCTGCTGCACCCTGCACATCAACACCAGCAAAGGCTTCATCTAGTACCAAGAGTTTGCGAGGCATTACCAAACAATAAGATAATAAAACCCGCTTAAGTTGACCGCCACTAAGAGTACCAATAGCTTGATGCTGTAAATGATAAGCATCAGTTCGCCGTAAAGCTTCTGTTACTGCTGCCGATTTTTCTCGGTCTTGTCTCACCAGCTTGGAAAAAAATGAACTCTTTTTTTTGCCTTCTTTAGTCCATCCCAGTCCAACTAATTCGCTGACAGAAATAGGAAAGCTCCGGTCAAAAATGAAGTTTTGCGGCATATAGCCCAACGTGTGGCGTAAATGCCCCAATCTGGCAATTGGACGACCTAAGATTTCAATCGTACCAGCACTTCGAGGTATCAAATCTAAAACCGCTTTTACCAGGGTACTTTTACCAGCACCATTGGGGCCAACAATGGCTGTATCTGTTCCTGGCAATAATTCAAAGGAAACATCTCGAACAGCTAGATAGCTGCTTTGATACACAGTTAATCCTTCTACTTTCAAAATAGGAATGTCATTAATCATTAATCATTGGTCATTGGTCATTGGTCATTAGTCATTGGTCATTGGTCATTGGTCATTGGTCATTTGCAAAGGACAAAAGACAACTGATAAATGACAAATCTATTTACACGATGTTTCCAGAGTTTGCAAATTAGCTTTCATTGCCTTGAAATAATGCTGTGGATCTGTTTCGCCAGTTTCTAGAGAATCCAGAGTACGCAAATTTAATTTCAAGTCTTTAGATAGGCTGTTCAGGAGTTTATTATCTACTCCTGGTTCGCTAAATAAAGCTTTAACTTTGTATTTTTTCACAGCATTGACGGCATTTTGGACATCTGTTGGGGAAAGTTGATCTTCGGGAATTTGCACCACCGCAACTTGCTTGAGGTTATAGCGTTTGGCTAAATATGGAAACGCATCATGAAAGGTAATAAAGGTGCAACTGGGATTTTTCTGCAAAGTTTGCTGAAATTCGCTGTTTAAACTTTCTAACTCTTTAATATAAGCTGTAGCATTTGCTTCGTAAGTAGCTTTGTTCGCCGGGTCGGCAGCAATTAATCCATCTCGAATATTGATTACCTGCTGTTTTGCCAAAACTGGATCTAACCAAACGTGAGGATTACCCTGACTATGTTCGCGATCTTTTTCATCTGGCGTTGTTTTTACAACAGGTGAAATTTCATTTAAGGGTTTAATACCTTTACTAGCATCAATTTCAGTTAATTGGGGATTTTGGGCATTTTTGACAGTACCTTCCAGAAATTCCTCCAAACCTAAACCATTTTTTACTAACACCTTAGCAGTAGCGATCGCTTTGACATTTGCTGGTGTCGCTTGGTATTCATGTACCTCCGTACCAGGTGGCACTAGAATTTCTACATCTGCCACATCCCCAGCTACTGCCTTAGTAAACAAATATATCGGCAAAAATGTCGCCACTACTTTAGTTTTTCCCGACTGCACTGCTGGGGTAGAAGCAGCTTCCTGTACTCGCGGCGACTGTTCGGAAGTTGTTCCCTGATTGGGATTCGATTGGCTACACCCAGTAGCCATCGACAACATTAGCAGAGCAATTATGGGCAAGATGCCGCTTTTTTGCCTACCTGTTCTAATTTCTCTGCAATTCACAATCACAATATTTCTCCTCCAAACCGATGCTTGCTTTACCTCTGTCATCATCGCTATTGACAATGGAAAGTATTCTAAATTTTATACTATAATAATTCTCATTCTCATTTTTAGTACATAATATCATTCTGGGTTTGCTGTGTAATGAGTAACAACAAAACTTTTTCAGAAGGTACAGCGCTCTGCAATTTAGTTTTCCCTAAATAATTAGGATTTCTTGACTTTTTTTCTTAAAAAGGTTGCTGAGTTCTGATAAGATTACTGACAAAGATTTTCATGAAATACACGTTAAAAAAACGTGGTTTGGGTGTGAATTGGAGATCGGTGTGAGGAGAAAAATGCAAAAATTCTGTAAATATCTGCTAGTTAGTCCAGCAATCTGCGGTGTAATGCTATTTGTGAATACTGCTACATTTGCAGGTGAAATATCCAAGACGTCTGAAATCAATCAACCACAAGTTTTAGCTAATCCAGACACAAAAGCTCAGAACATAGCGCCAGATCAGAGAATGGGACAAGTTACCTCTGTGTCTCAATTTTCGGACGTACAACCCACTGACTGGGCATTTCAAGCATTGCAATCTTTAGTTGAGCGCTATGGTTGCATTGCAGGATACCCAAATAGCACTTATCGCGGTAATCGGGCATTGACGCGATATGAGTTTGCTGCTGGTTTGAATGCTTGTCTCGATCGCGTTAACGAACTTATTGCTACAGCCAGTGGCGATTTAGTTAACAAACAAGATTTAGCCACATTACAAAAGTTGCAAGAAGATTTTTCCGCCGAACTAGCGACACTCCGAGGTCGTGTGGATGCAGTAGAAGTACGTAATGCTGAATTGGAGGCGAATCGGTTTTCAACCACAACCAAACTGCAAGGAGAAGTTATCGCAGTCGTCAGCGATGTTTTGTCAGGAAATACAGTCAACGGTGCGGAAATTACAGATGAGAATACAACTTTAGGGTTACGGGCGCGGATAGAATTAGTAACCAGCTTTACAGGGAAAGATACGCTGTTCACTAGAATCCAGGCTGATAATATTCTCAGCCCTAACATCGGTACACCAGAGGGTAACTTATTCTTTGCTGGTGATGGTACCACTAATGCTTTTATAGATGCTTTGTATTACAAATTCCCTCTGGGTGAAAAAACAGAGGTTACTGCTCTTGCCAACGCAGCGGCAGCAGATGATATTACCAGTACTGTCAATCTCTTTGACGGTGATGGCTCCTTTGGTGCTTTGTCCACCTTTGGTACACGCAACCCAATTTATGGCCAGATAAATGGCGCGGGGTTGGCAGTAACGCACGAGTTCAGTGACAAATTGGCACTGAGTCTAGGATATTTGAGTGGTACAGCTAATGACCCTACACCTAATAATGGTTTGTTTAATGGTTCTTACGGGGCGTTGGCGCAGCTAACGGTTAAACCAAGCGATCGCATTTCTATCGGTTTAACTTACATCAATTCCTACAACCAACCACTACTCACGGGTAGTAATGCCGCCACTTTCCAGGATATAGCAGCTATCCAGGGTTTACCTGAAGAGCAAGTAGGATTTTCCAGTAATTCTTACGGTATCGAAGCATCCATTGGGATCACTGATAACATTGTCTTGGGTGGTTGGGCTGGATACACCAACAGCCAAAGCTTGAGAGGAACCCGTGGAGATGTTGATATTTGGAACTATGCTGTCACTCTTGGCTTCCCTGACCTCGGTAAAAAAGGTAACTTAGCAGGTATTATTGCTGGTATGGAGCCGAAAGTGACAAGTTCTAACATTGCAGGGTTGGATAACGATCCTGATACATCCTATCATCTTGAGGCTTTCTATCAGTATAAGCTGAGTGACAATATCACCATTACTCCTGGAGTCATCTGGTTAACATCTCCAGATCACAACGACACTAATGATGATGTTGTTATTGGTGCATTGAGAACCACATTCAGTTTCTAATTTTTTAAAATCTTAAAATAAGACGCAAATTTATCTTTTGCGTCTTTTCTTTTGTGTATAGGTTTCAAAATAGAACTCAGCATTTTTACCGAGCTTGATATCTTATACCAATTCAATTAATGATTGCAACACATCCTTGCTAAAGACGCGATAAATCGCGTCTCTACAAATGGCCTATTTGTCGCATTATTTTTTCAAATTGGTATTAAAACAATGTGAGTTTGACGGTTAGGAAAGGCCAAAAAGATTGCTAGATATGAATTTGCTTAATTGAACATCCACGCAGCCTGAAAAAAGTCGCGCTCACAAAACATCGCATAACGATAAATTGAATGCACAACAGAATTGGTAGCGGCATAATTGTCAACCAAATTTTCTAATTGTTGTGTTAGTGGTTGAAAATCTGCGCTGCTATAAGTACGAATCCAGTCTGCATATTGATGATTAGGAATACCGTTACAAGCCAATTTTTCTCCTAAAAAGGCATACAAACGCATACAGGGAGACATCGCCGCAGCAGTTAAACCCACATCTTTGCTCCAAGCAGTTGCTAACAAAAAATCAGTATAGCGGCGGGTGGCAGATGCAGGTTCTACAGAATACAAATTGACTCCCCACTCATAAGCATAGCTACTATGCAGCCGTAGTTCTTCTAAAACTCCACTAGCTAAATTATGAAATGTGGTGAAACCTAACCAGTCTGGTGCTTTAGCTGCGGCGATACTGTAGGCACGCGCAAAAGCTTCTAAGAAAAAAGCATCTTGCCCTACGTAGTAAGCAAATTTCGCTCGCTCAAGAGTACCATCACCAATGCCCCGAACGAAAGGATGCTCTAGGCAAACTTGGGCTAAGTCTTGATTTGCTGCCCATAATTCTTTAGATAAGTCATTTGTCATTTGTCATTTGTCATTTGTCATTTGTCATTCTCAAATCAGCACCCGTCAAATTTGCCCCATTAAATTTAGCTTCGCTCAGGTTAACGCCAAATAAACTCGCGCCACTTAAGTTTGCACCCCGCAAATCTGCGCCGCTCAAGTTTGCGCGGCTGAGGTTAGCACCTGTGAGATTAGCACCGCTCAAATTGGCTCCAGATAAGTCAGCCATCACTAAACCTGCACTTGTCAAATCACAGTTTTGACATTGTTTGGTTGCTAATAACTGTTTAACATCTTCAGAATTTGCCGCTTGTACGGTTGTTGTCAAACTAATCGTGGTTAAAAATGCAACTGCGCTTAGAATTTGGCTTTTCATATTTGTGTAATATTTTTGACTCAATATCACTATTAATTGAGATGGATTTATACCTCAGCATTATGATATGAGCAATCTCAACAATTTGTCCTCTGTAGTTGTCTACATCACTGATAAATTGGCGATACCTTTCCTGTGGAAGGCTATGCTAAAGGATGATAGAAAAGTCGTCAAGCTATCAATTGAGCCGATATTAAGACTGATAACCTCAGCAAGAATAATAAATAAGCATCATTCGTCAAGAGAAATAATACACTCCACTATAAGCGAAACTAATGTCACCAAATTAAACTCACTGCAAAATATTGCTTCAAAAAAAGCAACTGTAACATCCAGATAATTAGTATTTTTCAAATCAAGTAAATTGTAGAGCAGTATCCAAGCCTAAAGCTTGCCCTGAGAACTGGATTAGTCATTGTCATCAGGGATGCTCTCGCTCAGGAGCAAAATCATAGATTTGCTTTTGTATACCCTGATTTTAAATAAATATGAGACTATAGAAATATTAAGGCAGTCAGAAAAACGTGAGTCAGCAAGACAAACTCTTAGAAAAAATTCTCTCTGGGACTTCTGATACAGATATCCCTTTCGCCCAACTGTGGCAACTTTTATATACACTAGGCTTTAAAGAACGGATTCGTGGCGATCATCGTATTTTTGTCAAAGCCGATGTTGAGGAAATATTGAACCTGCAACATAAAAAAGGAAAAGCCAAAAGCTATCAAATTAAACAAGTTCGGGCAGTGATTCTCAAATATAAGCTAGGAAGTAAAAATGATGTTTCGGTATGAAATTATTCTCTATTGGAGTGAACTAGATCGAGCGTTTATTGCTGAAGTCCCACAGTTATCAGGCTGTGCTGCTGATGGTGATACTTATCAAGAAGCCCTGCATAATGTAGAATTAGTTGTGCAGGAATGGATAGAAACTGCTAAAGATTTAGGGCGTCCAGTTCCTGAACCTAGACCACGTTTGATGTACATTTAGTTGATATACAAACCAAGTTAAACTGATTTTTTCGTATTATTCAGAAATATTTAATACCATATTTAGATACGTATCAGAAAAATCTTCACTAAAAGACCTAAAAAATTCTACTGGCTGCCATTATCGTATCTAAGTTATAGTGATTCTCATTTGAATGGGTACATGGCTAGGGACACGGCAATGCCCATTGGTGTCAACTTAAGAGGATGGTGATTTAGTTCTAATTGTAACAAAGCCACCAGTGCTAATCCCAAAAAAGGTAGCTTCTGATGAATTGTCAACAACATTACAGTTGGTTTGTAACACTGTAGATCAGCTACTTTATTAGCTGTTAATAGCTGAGGTAATTGCCAGCCTAAGCGTGGAATAGCTGGGATCAGACCGATGAGCAATGCAGAATCGGTAAGAGTGCTAACAAATAGCGGAAGAATCGTGAAAAATGAAGCAAAACCACTCCCAAAACCAAAAAACCCACTTTCAATAACACTGACAGTAAAGTTATGGCGAAGGTCTTTTTGAATTTCAGAATTAAGCATTTTTATAGATATTACAAGTTTGGTGATTTATTCTCTTTTGGGGAAACTCAGGCTGCATTTTCAACAGGTTTATCTTCTTTTTGTAGGTACTTAGAAATCACCTAAGTACCTACAAAAACCTGAGTTCCATAAATTGTTCCCAAATGCTGTACTTAAATCACCCTTGAAAAATATTTTTGTAAAATATCCCAATTTTTGATGGTGAGCCTTACTGCAACGGAGTCCTGGGTCAGTGGCAGGTGTAAGTTAACTTTGAAGTTGTACGTCTGTGGTGTGTGATTGCTCAACTGGTAGCTTTGGAGGAGTGCGGGCAGCCATCCAGTTACGCGCTTTTCTCTTAGAGATGGGAATGCCTACTATTTCAAGCATTTTTGCTATTTCTAAAATTGGGGACTCTCTGGATGAAGCAGGTGCTTCACAGGAAGCTGCTTTGACCAAAAGAGTCGGTCAATTTTTGGATGAATTAAAGTGGTACGAAGAAGCATTGCAACGACAAAGAAAAGAAAAAGGAAACCCCTTCTAATCAAGTCAGCAATCAATTATTAGTTATAACTGACTGATTAATTAACTAAAGTTTTTTGTGTTGCTGAATCAAGGGATGATTCTTGTAGGGCGGGCGAGACGCCATTGGTGTCAAGTTAAGGCATCAGCCCAGATGTTAAGCGAGGTTGCAGCGTTGCGTCGATGTCGCTGACGCACGGCTTTGACCAAGCCCATAGAGCGTTGATGCTCAACCAACCAAGGGATAAGTAGCAGTTGTGTGTTTTTCAGGAGTGCGCGGTGGAAAAAATATAAACTGCGAAAGACCATTTCAATAGAAATGCGTTCAATGGGCTGTTGTAAAGCAACAGCAACATCAGTACACAAATCATTGAGGACAGCATAGAAAATCCAAGTAGCAAAGAAAAAGCATCTGTACACCATTAGTGCCACCAACCCACAAATAAGATAAACCCAACAATTTTTTTGTGAGTAAAAATGCATCCTCAATTTTCCAACGTCGGCGATACAAATCACATACTTGCTGTGGAGAAAGCTGTTGTGGGTCAAGGACATTAGTTAAATAATGATACCAAGTTTGACACCAGAGTACTGATACTTGGCGCATCGGGTAACGACAAGGATCAGTATGGTTCAGTCCCATTTGAATGATTTCGTCTTTGTAATAAGAACTACTCGAAAGGCAGCGCACTACCCGATAGCGCACCTTGGCTTTTTGTCTAGTTAAAACATATTTTCCTTGCTGTGTTAGGGTATCAAACCACTCAAAACCATAAAAACCCATATCTGTTATCAGTAAACCACCCACTGGCAAGCGCTCTGTTAGTTCTTGCCACCACTTCGTTTCATTGCGTTTGGCATCAGCATCGAAAAATGCTGCCACTGGGCGATGACTAAATGCTTCTACTACTATCAGCATCTTCCCACCTAAAACTGCACCTGTTTTTTGTTGCAGTTGTCCCAAATGTTTTTTGACTGCTTCTAAAGTTGAGGCATCCGCAATCCATACCGCACCAAACTTCTGTGCTACTGATGTCCAAAGGGGTGCAACTTCAAGGGTGTTTTTCTTAGCTGCAAGACACTCTATTACTTGCTCAAACAGCTTAATGAATAACTGTGCTGGCAAGCTCTCTAGGCGTTGAGATAAAGCTTGCCGACTCACAGACATTGCCTCTACCCACAACAATCCTTCTACTTCTAGGCAGCGCAGCACATCTGTTAAATAATTTATTTGTCGATACACCAAACTCAATACTATTGCTGCCATCACGGGCAAGGTTAGTACCCGCGATCGCAAACTGCGTTCTTTGTCTTTTACATCTTTAAGATTGGCAAATGTCCCTGGAGTTACTAGCTCAATCAATCGTGATTCTATCTCTTCGCTTGTTGGGGCTGGAGAAGTTACTCGATGTCGAAAGTCTGGATTTCCTTGTTTCTTACGTGGCTTACTCATAGCTATTCTCTACGCCCTTGTGTTGAGTTTAACCATTAAGTTTTACCCACTTGACAAGACTCTCATTTTCTTAACTTGACACCAATGGCAAGATGCCCATCCCACAAAACTAGCAAAATCATTCCGCAAATATGCAACGCTAAGTTTTTTATATCTTTGGCGATAACTTCCATAGTTTCTTTCAATACTGGAAGCCAAACGCAACCCTTAGTTACCCTTTAAGAGAAACTTGTGTGAAGCTATAAGAGAGTGAAGAATCAAACTCTCTTCTACTAATCAGTTCTAACTTGCCCTTTGTAAATATGCCTTCAATTAGCTACAATCGCACCGACAGCCAACAGCCACAAAGCATTACCATTGAAGGTTATGTTGTCCGGCCAGGATTACACATTCTCAGTTACGCGCAACTCAAGTTGCTACGAGAGCAAACACAGCATCATTCTCAGCTTGAATCTCTAGTGAGCCAAGGTGTCATTAAGTTAACAGGTTAAATGAATTCTAGTAATAAATTTATCATAGCCGTTGGTTTCGACTTCTCTGCGAGACGCACTCGCGTTCGCTCAACCAACTGAATGGTCGAGAGTTAAGCGAACTTGTACTGAGCGAAGTCGAAGTAGTTGAAACTCGTCAACATAGGTATTTTTTTCATCAGAAATCACCTTAATAGTCGTCAACTCACTTGCAATTCATCTCATCACCTGCTTATTGGGTAGGTGATGAGATGAATTGCTGTATCACCTAAGTTCTAAGTAGGTGAGTCGGAACGTTCTATTTGCTGACGAATGGTATTAATAGAAGCATTAATACCAGCTAGTTTGGACTCTAAATCATCTCGCATCCAAATCAAGAATTTTAATTTCCGCTCTAAGCTAGTTTTGTGCGAAATGGGTTCGCTTCCGTAACATGGATTACCCCAAAAAGGAAACATATTTTACCTCTGTATTTAGCTTTTGTAAGAGTGCAATAGATTGCACCATTACATTCTGACGAATAACAATCAGACTGGTGTATGTAACAACCGACCATTATTGTGGGTGCTTAACGAACTTTTGCTAAAAGTTGTCTCTTGAATTGGTGGAGGTATTTAACCAAACTGCTGTCAACTCTATCCACTTTCTCCTCTAAGAAAAAGTTGAAGTGACAATGCCAGGTTAAAAAGTTCTGGCAATTTGGCATCACAACTCTCTATTTTGCGGTTTAAATAAGATATCAACATAACAGAACAACCACAAATCGCCAGTTGTTGACCCAACGCTGTAAAATAACTCAGCAGCCAATTCATAGCGTTTGGTCATCGCTTCTCTACGAGACGCTGCGCGAAGGTTACAACTGGCTAGTAATTTACTAGAAAACCCATAGTAAAAGTGCCTATACTGGAAAGCTGTCTTAATACGGCTGGTAAAATAAAGGTGAAGTACCCGCAAATCAACATACTTATATCAGTGTAAATACTTCTAATAATAGATGACTTGGTAAAAGGGAAAGGGATAATGCAGAAAGGCGTAATATTCTAAGACCAATTACTGAGTAGGAAATTATTTTATGAGAACCAGAAAGCTAGGCAAACAAGGGTTAGAAGTTTCAACTATCGGACTTGGTTGCATGGGAATGTCTGAGTTCTATAGCGGTCGGGATGAAATTGAGGCGATCGCGACAATTCATCGGGCGTTAGAACTTGGAGTTAATTTTCTTGATACTGCTGATATGTATGGGCCTTTTACCAACGAGCAACTAGTAGGCAGAGCAGTTAAAGATCGCCGAGATCGAGTAGTTTTAGCAACTAAATTTGGCAATGTCCGTACTGAAGATGGTGGTTTTAAAGGGGTTGATGGTAGACCAGAATATGTCCATCAAGCTTGCGATGCCTCGCTAAAACGTCTGGGAGTTGAAGTGATTGACCTCTATTATCAACATCGAGTAGATCCAACTGTCCCCATTGAAGATACTGTCGGGGCAATGGCAGAGTTAGTCAAGCTGGGAAAAGTGCGTTATTTGGGGCTTTCGGAAGCTGCTCCGGCGACGATTCGACGGGCTGTAGCAGTTCACCCCATTACTGCACTGCAAACAGAATACTCTCTTTGGAGTCGAGAGCCAGAGGATGAAATTTTACCAACTGTGCGGGAATTAGGAATTGGGTTTGTTCCTTATAGCCCATTAGGAAGAGGATTTTTATCAGGTGCGATCGCTAGCCCTGACGATCTTGCACCTGATGACTATCGAAGAAATTCTCCTCGCTTTCAAGGTGAGAATTTTTATAAAAACCTGCAATTAGTAGAGCAAGTCAAAGCGATCGCCAGCGAAAAAGGAGTGACTTCTAGTCAGCTTGCTTTAGCATGGCTATTCGCTCAAGGAGAAGATATTGTCCCAATACCTGGTACAAAACGCCGTACTTACTTGGAAGAGAATATTGCAGCTACCGAAATTATCCTGACTGAACAAGAGTTGAATCGACTGGAAACAGTTGCACCAAAAAATGTGGCAGCTGGCGAACGCTATCCTGACATGAGTACTGTTAACCGTTGATCGATCTGAGTGCTGGAGTATTTTTTCAAATTCTGCTTTAGATGCACAAGTAGATATTACCGCAGCTTAACCCAGAATTCTGAGAGGAAATGTCAAAAGTAGCGATCGCTATATCGGCTAGATATCTAGATACTTATTCAATCATCTGGAAACTGCCAGCACGAGATATGTTCAATATCTTTACTGCCGCATTTACTACAGACTGCATCAATCACAGAATCCACCCATTCATAGCTGCAACTACGACAATGACAGAAAATGTTATTGCGGTTAGCTATTTCAATACCTTGATGCCACTGTTGCAGTTGAGAAGAATCTGGAAAAGCTTCTGACATCTCATCAAACCTCGTTCATGTCATAGTCCATATTATGAGCATAACAAGCCCCAAAGTGAATAACTCAGTATTAATCATCCTGACCCTCACCGCCTCTATAGCCCTATCGCCCGTCAGCATTGCTGGTACTATCCAAGGTTCACCCCATACTATCAAAATGTCTTCATTTAACCTCAGCTCCCAAAAATGGCAAAACCGGGTGCTGCTAATCTTTGCACCGTCTGTTGAAAACCATAACTATCAGCAACAGATGCAGGTATTTAACCAGCACCAAAATGGTTTTAAAGACCGAGATTTAGTTCTCGTTCAAGTTTTGGCAACAGATAAAAGCTATGCAAACGGACAATTAATAGATGAGTCTTCTGTGGCAAATTTGCGAAATCGTTTTGGGGTTGAGCGAGAAAATTTTCGTGTCATTTTGATCGGCAAAGATGGTGGTGTTAAGCGCCAAGAAACTACACCAGTGCAAGCGACAGCAATTTTTAAGCAAATTGACGCTATGCCCATGCGTCAGCAAGAAATGCAAGAACGATAAATTGGTAAAGCAGTTGGTTTTCTTGTTTAACATTAATGCAAGTAAAGCTAATTGCCCTTTACTACAAATGCTACGCCAATCCTTAAGCGCAAACCTCTTACAGCACCAGAGTTCTACAAGTTGAGTAAACTTAAGTGCGAACCTACAAAAGTCTCTGCTTTCAAACAGCCTCTTAATTCTTCAAGTAGATGAGAACACTTATTAAAAACGTATATACTGCAATTATCAAGCAATGAATTTATTAGCTCCTAGTTTTAGACCTACTAGGAGCTTTTTTTATTATCCATCTCTAATTAAGGGAGTTCATCATTAGAAGTAATAGCGTTCATCCTCAAGGCTATCGATCATTGCTTCTGTTGGTAGATTGAATGTCAATATTTGGATTGTTATTGTGTATTTGTTACTAAAAAACGTTTATCAAATAAAAACAATGAATATTCTTGCTTGGATTGTTTTAGGTCTAATTGCTGGTGCGATCGCCAAGGCTATCTACCCTGGTCATCAAGGCGGCGGAATTTTAGCAACAATTTTATTAGGAATCGTTGGTGCTTTTATTGGTGGTAGTTTGGGTGTATTCTTCAGTACAGGAAGCTTTGCTCTAGCGGCTCCCTCTTTGAGTATTCCCGGTATTGCGGTAGCAGTTCTTGGTGCAATTGTTGCAGTCTTCTTGTGGAACGCGTTAACTAGCCGCAGTGCTTTGTAATAAATTAAATTGAATTAACTAATTTAGAACTTACGCAATTTTTGTTTTACCTGTCAATGTGTAAGTTCTGTTTAACAATAATTATTTACAAAATTTGCTGCTTGTCATGCTGATAGCCTCAACATTATTCAGATTGATAATGTTGAGGCTATGATTTTATTTTGGATGCCCTATCTGTCGCAAACATTTTTTGAATTAGTATTATATTAGAGAAGTCCTAAATCTCTGCCTTACAGGCTTATAAAGTCTGTGGCAACAACAGCAACAGCGTCATAAATCGCAAATTTTATACTTGTAATCTAACTTAATTTTGTTTGGTGTATAAACGTAGCCCATCATAGACATCGCCTGGTAGGATAATTAAAAACTTGGGTTAGCGATCGCAATCTATTATTTATACGTGTTTTATCTTGATTAAAGTTATATTTCACACATGTTATTAGGAGTTTACATACTAATAGTATTTAAGAACTTAATACTAGTGGTGTATAAATAGATTAAGCTTGCCTCTGAGCTATTTGCTATGAAATTTAATGAAGAGGTAGTTACGATTCCCAGTGTACAACTTTGACAACTGTCCACAATACTGTTGCGTGTCTCAAGCTCATGGTAATATTATCTTACTGTCAGGGAGATATTATTTATACATCAATTTGTAACCATGCTGAAACAGCTAGTTAGGTGTGCTACTTCAAAAAACAAAAAATTATTCAACCTACCCAGGAAATCAACAGAAGCCCTAATGTGCAAAGCACAGAGCTTTTGAGAATCTGCTTATATAAGGTACTAAAGAGCTAACTAAGGCTCTTTTTTCGGAATCATCATAGCCAGCGAAAAAGGCATAAAACCCTCTTAGAATGGCAAAAAATTAGACAAGAGTAAATAGAAAAGTTTTGACACAATGTCAATAGTTTTTTGTATATGTAAAAATATCAAAAAGCCCAATTTGTATTGTCAATAATACATTAACATTGTGTGTTTTATTTAGATATTGATTCTCTTTGTGCTTAGTTACCTATATAAAAGTCCTATTTGATTAGTGAAAACTTAAGCTACGCTCGATCAAATTAGGCAAACACTTAAATTTAACAAATAATTTAGGACTGCTAGATCAATCTCGATCTAGTAAAAATTCGATTATTCACAAAGTCAGTAAGAGTAACAGAGAAAACATGAATATCATAGTTCGTTTGTTTGGAGCGATCGTTCTCCAAGTATCTGCGTTGGCTGCAATGTCTAGCATGGCAATGTCTGATGACAAGCCCTTTCGCGTCAATACCCAACAGACTCCGGCTGTTTATCCACAGAAAACACCACAAATGTCTGATGACAAACCCTTTCGCGTCAATACCCAGCAGACTCCGGCTGTTTATCCACAGAAAACAACACAGAGAATTTGCTCTTTAGATCCTATTGAGGATTTATTACCTCCACCACAAACTAAAGCAAATAATTCTTTGCTTTCTTACCTTGCTGAACAGGGTTTTACACAAAATAAAGAGGGTTCCTGGGTTTGTTATGCCAATGATCCTAAAAAAGAGGGACGTTATTTTACTTTATTTAAGGTCAAACAAGTTAACAGCAGGCTCATAGCAAGTTCTTTTTTAGATGAAGGCAGTCTGATTCAAGGGCAGGAAAATCGTAGCTTGGACTTCTTTATGATGCTGATTGAGCGTCATACGAATACTACTAAAGAGAATCGTCAAGGTATACGTAGATATCTACAAGCCTTCGTTTCCTTAGTCAAGGAAGGGAAGATCAAACCTACACGTCGTGGGTATCTTTTTGACCAACCAAACCGGGCGATAGTCTTATATCACACACTCTCATCAGGAAATCTCAAAGGTACAGGAATCACGATCAACATTTATTTAGGTAAGAGTTGAACTGGGGAATGGGGACTGGGGAATAGGAAATAGGAAATAAATATTTAGGAATACTTTCTCAATACCCAATACCCAGTCCCCAATACCCAATCCCCAATCCCCAATCCCCAATAAAATTGCTGTCGTTTAGTGGAGGTGCATCTTGCCTAAATCAATTGTTCAAAGAATTGCGATGCCGAAGGTAGTTCGCTTTGCAGCGATCGCATTTTCATCTGTTGCAGTAGTACTCACTACGTGTCAGTCTGCTTTTGCACAGCTAAATGTTGGACGCTATGGTATCCAACAAGGACTGGAGTCTGAATATCTCCAGTACCAAATTAATAACCAAAGTTTGAGCCAGATGCGAGTCATTCCTGGATGTGATGTGGGATTTGGTCTGACCTGCAATAAAACTGGATCGGTAATCCAACAATTAGTGGAGTTAAACAATGGGACTAGTTATCAAAACCTTCTGATCCGAGCAGCCGGTGGGGAGAAAAACTTCCAGAATTTCGCTAGCTTCTACGGTAATAATCCCAATCTCTCTGCGGTGCCTTACGCCTCATTTTGGAGAAACGCATCTCCCGCAATCATGGATGGATCTCAATACCTTCTTGGACAACCTTTTGGTCGCAATCCAGTAGAAGGACTCGGACTTGTAACCAAGCAGTTCTACTGGGCACCATACTCAGGAGTCAATGACTCTGTTAGCCTCCGTAATGGATTACTAGACCTGAAATTGTCATACGGACGACTGCTGTTTGAAGAGGCCTCACAAATTTCCAACATTCAAGAGCAGATTCAGTCTCTAGGTCTGTCGCCAGAGATGACAAATTTTTATTTAGATAAAATCTCTACAGGCTTGGATGCGTTGAATTCTGGAGATCGGAACCAACTCCAACAAAAGATTTTTGAAGTACTATCCTATCCATACTCCGAAGATGGTGGGGAACTCGGACGCCCCAATAATGCGATTCCAGGGGAATTTAATCAGCTCTTAGGAGAAGATATCGCAGGAGATTCTTTGCTGACTGACAATCCACTAGCCTTGGATGGAGAAACAATAGCTTTTGATGCTTTCCCTGGCTCTACGGGAGATGTCTTGGTACCAGACAGTTCTAATTCCTTTCCACTTTGGCCAATAATCGGAGTTGGGGGTCTTGGTTTAATTCTGCTTCTACTACTGGGTGGTGATAGTTCTTCAGATCAACCACCTGTTTCTTCATCTCAACCACCTGTTTCTTCATCTCCTCAACCACCTGCACCTGTTTCTCCAGGAAATCCACCTTTGTCTCTCAACAACAAAGGCGAATGCGATCTGACTCCCAGTGGTAATAGTTCCAATCACACACAGATGATTGAAATTCCATGTAGTGTGACTCCTCAAAGCCCCACGCAAGTCAAGAAGGTAATGGAGCCATCAACGATCAAAGCGCTTGTATTGCTAATTGTTCTACTATGGATAGTCCGTAATAAACACCGAACTTTAAAAATCCTTAATTCGTAATTATATGACATAAGGGGATTTAGCGAAAAGTTGGAGCGCTAGTTTCCAATAAGCTTGAGTAGCGTTAAAAACCTTAAACTGGTAGGTTGGGTTGAGCAACGCGAAACCCAACATCAATCTGAGTGTTGGGTTTTGTTCCTCAACCCAACCTACAAATTTTTTTGCAACAATTTAGCCTTGCCACGCCAGTAGGGTAGCACAGGTAGCTGTGCTACCCTACCCGTGTAATTTATTCAAATGAGAATCGGCTATTATTACAATTTTGTAATTCAGATAAAGGCAAAGCTGTCATATTGGGCTGGTGTAATTAAAACTATCAACTCTTTCCAATCTCAGCGAAACAAGATTGATTGTTATGATTATTCGTCAATTTCTAGTTTTGACAGCCATTTCCCTCACGCTTGCAGCCTGTAGTCAAGCAGGCAGTAACCCGAATCTGACCGCCCAAAACTCTCCTCAAACGCGTGAGCAACTACCGCAAGGAAGGCGATCGCACCGTCAGATAGATTTTACAGCTGCGGCTCAAAAACTTGGTGTTACCGAAGCCAAGTTAAAAGAAGCTTTAGGAGTACCCACTAATCCAACCAATCCACCAGATGGAGAGCGTCGCCGTCCCGATCTGAAAGCAGCAGCGACAAAACTTGGTGTTACTGAAGAGAAATTGCGGGAAGCCTTGGGGATTCCGGCACGTCCTCCGAGCAATTAATCATCCTGCTTGCAAAAGTCGATCGCAACGACTCAATTGTTGTTTACAACCAAGGTGCATTCATAATATATGACACTTAATTCTCCCCAACAAATTACACTCAAACCTTTTAAAGAAGGTTTGATCAAAGGCAAACTGACGAAATGGCTGATGGGGTTATTGATACTCAGTTCACTTACAGGCGGTGGATACCTCGTTTACCGTCAGACGGTGATTTCCTCCACTCAAGAAGCCAGAAGCAAAATGCAGACAGTCCCAGTCGAGCGAGAAACGTTACCGATTACCATCTCAGCTAACGGTACTGTTGAAGCCAAGCAATCGACCAACGTCAGCCCCAAAAGCTCTGGACAGCTAAAGAAATTGCTGGTAGATGAAGGTGACTCTGTAAAAGCGGGGCAAATCCTGGCATATATGGATGATTCAAATCTGCAAGGGCAACTAATTCAAGCACAGGGATCTCTGGCTTCTGCTCAAGCGAATTTGCAAAAGGCGATCGCTGGTAATCGTCCTCAAGATATTGCTGCTTCACAGGCGCAATTAGAACAAGCCCAAGCGACTTTAGAAAAAGCACAAGCAGGTAATCGCTCTCAAGATATTGCTCAGGCTGATGCACGTTTAAAAATAGCTCTAGCAAGTTTAACAAAAGCCGAAGATGATTTGAGCCGCAATCAGCAACTATACAATGCTGGTGCTATTTCCCTTCAGACTTTAAACCAAAAACGCGCCGACAAAGATAGCGCGAAAGCTTCCGTAAATGAAACCCAGCAAGCGCTGGCATTGCAAAAAGCTGGATCGCGCAAAGAAGATATCGAGCAACTAAAGGCTGTGGTTGAGGAAAAACAGCAAGCTTTAGCACTACTAAAAGCAGGAAACCGCCAAGAAGATATTGACGCCGCACGCGCTCAAGTGACTCAGCAACAGGGTAGCCTAAAAACGATTCAAACACAAATTCAAGACACAGTAATTCGTGCCCCATTTACTGGTATTGTCACTTCCAAGTATGCCGATCCAGGTGATTTCGTTACACCAACTACATCAGGGAGTTCGGTTTCGGGATCGACCTCTTCTTCGATTCTGTCACTGGCATCAACTTATCAGGTTGTGGCAAATATAGCTGAAACCGATATTAGCAAAATTAAGGTAGGGCAGTCAGTAAGTATTACAGCCGATGCCTATCCTGACAAAACTTTTAAGGGAAAAGTTGCCCAGGTTGCGGCTCAGGCAACTGTGGCAACCAATGTTACCAGCGTTAAAGTCAAAGTAGATTTCACTGACCCTGAGACTCTTCTGCTTCCAAGCATGAATGTTGATGCGAAATTCGATGCAGGCGAATTAAACAATGTGCTTGTTATACCAACAGTAGCGATCGCTCGTCAAAGTAATGGTACTGGAGTGCAGGTGCTTACGGAAAATGGCAGCACTCGATTTATGCCAATTAAAACTGGAGCTACGGTAAATAACAAAACCGTAGTGCAATCAGGTTTACAAGGAAATGAAAAGGTTTTGGTGAGTGCGCCATCGAATTCTAACAAAAATAGTAATACTAACAGAGGTATTTCTCCTGGCGGTATGGGTGGGCCTCCTCCTGGTGGCCCTTAGTATAAGTACAGTTTTGCCTAAAAGCATAGCGCTTTTAATACAGGAGAACGCATTAACAACGCAAGCCAACGCATTAACAGCGCAAGCCAACGCATTAACAACGCAAGCCAACGCATTAACAAAGCGTCCGATAAA
>NZ_CAXTTT010000064.1:0-19234 GCF_964247315.1 uncultured Nostoc sp. | reverse complement strand
CGCAAGCCAACGCATTAACAACGCAAGCCAACGCATTAACAAAGCGTCCGATAAATGGCATTGCAGAGTATGACCAAATTTAATTAGCTACGAATTAATAAATTGCTGTACTTAAATTTAGTATCACAAGCAAAGTTTAGCAATGATCAAATCACGCAATCGCAAACCACTGGTTAAACAGGCATCTACTCTAATCCGCAGTTCTTCGGTATCAGCCGTTGAAATTTTGACAATGGCGTTCGAGACATTGTGGAGTAATAAACTCCGCACTGCGCTAACAATGCTGGGTATTATCATTGGCATTATGGCAGTGATCGCTGTCACCGCCATTGGTCAAGGCACTCAAAAAGCAACCGAGCAACAACTACAATCACTTGGAACCGACATTTTGCAAGTGCAAGCGGGTGCATCTAGAAGTGGCGCGGTGCAACAGGGCGCTGGGAGTGCTACAACATTGACTTTAGAAGATGCTGAGGCGATCGCGCAACAGGTTTTAGGGGTTGATCGGGTATCGGCTATTCTGCAACAGTCTGCCCAAGTCGTCTATGGCGAAAACAACGACTCGATGACCATTATTGGAACTGATGTCAATTATCCAGATGTACGCAACACCCATCCTCAAACAGGCAGGTTTTTTACTGAGGAAGAAATCAAGGCGGCAAAACCTTTGGCAGTTTTAGGTCCCACTGCACGCGATGAACTGCTGGGGTCAGGAAGTATTGCAGAAGGCGCACAAATCCGCATCTCTGGACAAACCTATGATGTGATTGGCGTTATGGAGACGAAGGGAGCGCAAGGGCCACAAAACCCGGATGAACAAATTTATATCCCACTTACCAATATGTCTGCTCGGCTAGTAGGAAATAATGCCGTTAAGGGAATTGCCATTAGAGGAATTTATGTCAAAGTCAAAAGCCAGGAACAGCTAGACGCTGCTCAGTATCAAACTACGAATCTCTTGCGGGTAAGACATGGCATTTATCCAGACAAAGGAGATAAAGATGATTTTCGGACTGTAAATTCGGCTGATATCATTAACACACTGACTAGTACATCTAAGCTTTTTACCGTAATGATAGTGGCGGTTGCGGTAATTTCTTTAATTGTTGGCGGTATTGGGATTGCCAATATCATGCTTGTGTCAGTGGTGGAACGAACGCGGGAAATCGGGATTCGCAAAGCGATTGGAGCGACTAGCACTGCAATTTTGAGCCAGTTTTTAGCCGAGGCAGTTGTGATTGCGGTAATTGGAGGGGTAATTGGTATTGGACTGGGAATTGCGATCGCCTTTGCCGCTTCAAATTTGTTTAAATTTCCCTTGGTGATTTCGCTCTGGTCAATACTGTTCGGCTTTGGTTTAACGTTTGTAATTGGGTTAGTGGCTGGCGTAATTCCGGCTCGCAATGCTGCCAGTCTTGACCCGATCGCGGCGCTCAGAAGTGATTAAAACATTCTTGAAGTAGAGAATTACTAATATGGCAACGATGATTTGGATGGAAGAAATTCAGAAAACATATCGTCTTGGGGAAGTCGAGGTTCCGATACTCAAGGGTATTGACTTGTCTATTGAGGAAGGCGAATACGTTTCTATTATGGGGATGTCTGGTTCGGGAAAATCTACGCTGATGAACATCATCGGTTGCCTCGATCGCCCCACATCTGGACATTATGTTTTAGAAGGCAGAAATCTGACTACGCTAACCGATGATGAGTTGGCATATATCCGCAATCGCCGGATCGGTTTTGTGTTTCAGCAGTTTAATTTGCTGGCTCGTTCTACCGCTTTAGAAAACGTGATGCTACCAATGGTCTATGCAGGTGTTCCTAAATCGGAACGTAGAAAACGCGCAGAGTCAGCTTTAACTCGTGTTGGCTTGGCAGAGAGAATGTTAAACCGTCCCAGCCAGATGTCTGGTGGACAGCAACAGCGAGTAGCGATCGCCCGTGCCCTCGTCAACCGCCCTGCACTTGTTCTAGCAGATGAACCCACTGGAGCGTTAGACAGTGAAACCTCTCAGGAAGTGATGAATTTGTTGACTGAGTTAAACAGTCAAGGCATCACGATTGTCATTGTTACCCATGAACCGGATGTAGCTGATCAAACTAACCGGATCGTTCATGTTAAAGATGGTTTAGCTGAAGGGGTAACAAAAAAGCTACAAACCAGACTGGATAATGTGCATAGCAAAACCTGATGAAAATAGGCTAGTTTACCAGCCCTTTGCGTAGCGTTCAGTTCGGGGAGCGTCCCGGAGAGAAGGAAAGGTATCGCCTGTTAATCTGCGGCCAATTCACCACATTCCACCAATTATCCAAATACTCAGCTCGACGGTTGCGATATTTCAGGTAATAAGCGTGTTCCCATAGATCGTTACCCATAATCGGATATGAACCCTCCATAATTGGGTTATCCTGATTTGCTGTAGTAACAATCTGGAGTTGCTTTTGAGGATTGCGTACTAACCAAACCCAACCACTACCGAAACGACCTGCACCTGCTGCATTAAACTGTTTTTTAAAGGCATCAAAGCTGCCAAAAGTTTGGTTAATTTCTTGAGCGATCGCGCCTGATGGTTGTCCACCACCTTGAGGACTCATCAGTTGCCAAAAAATCGTATGGTTAAGATGACCACCTGCATTATTGCGTACCTTTGTCCGAATACCTTCAGGTACGCTGTTCAAATCCACTAGCAAACCTTCAACACTTCTTTTTTGCAAATCTGGATACTGCTTCAATGCATCATTTAAGTTCTTGACGTAGCTAGCATGGTGTGCATCATGATGCAATTTCATCGTTTCAGCATCAATAGCTTTTCCTAGTGCCCCAAAAGCATAAGGCAATGGTGGTAGCTGTGCGGGAGAAGCACTTAATGACTTATTAGGAGAAGCTACAGTGGTAAACGGTCTAGTAGGTGTTGGTGTAAAAAATTGTGCCTCAGCTATTAGTACTGGTTTGTGATAAATTAGCAGAATTGTCAACAAAATTGTTGTGAAGAAAACAACTATTTTTTTTCGCCAAAATCCGATCATAAATTGTAGCCTCAAAATCAATATTATTGGCTTATAACCCGATCGTAGACTGTTATTTTGCAGTTACATTAAGCCAAATATTATATATATTACCTTAGTTGTCAGTTAATTCAAACAAAGATAGATATAGCTAAAACTTTATTTTCTAAACCTATAATTCAAACCATGTAACCAAAAAATCTCTTTGGCTAAGAATAATAATTATTAATCAAACTCTTAATTTTTATTGTGCTATGGGCGTTTATTCTGCCCGTGCAAACATCTTGTTTACACCATAATAGCTAGATTTTATCCATTATTTAAGCTGGGCTATGCTACTACAACTTTTCTATTATTTAGCTTAATTTTTGTTTTTCATCTGTCTGTAAATAGCTGCAATGTTGCGGGCATCATCAATGCCACGATGATGTGTACCTTTTAATTCTATCCCCAACTCATTGAGAGCCTGTGCCATACCAAATTTTTTAGATACGCCAAGATATTCTGAAAATTCCTCTTTGATATTTATATGTTCTGAAGTAAAAGGATAGGGAAAATTATGAAACGCGCAATCTTGAATAAATTGCTTTTTGTCGTAGTTACCCCAAGAACAAAAAATATAGTTGGGAAATAAATTAATCCATTCTTTAAAACGAGAAATCGCTTCTAAAAATTTTGGTGCTTCGTCAACATCTAGCTGCCGAATGCTAGTCAATTCGGTGCAAAAACCTGTCAGTTGCGGATGTCTCACAGGTTGGATGAATTGCTGAAACTCTGAATCAATTTCCCACGTTGTTCGATTGAGCATCACAGCACCGATTTCGATTATTTCCATTTCGTGACGGGGAATAGTTTTACTGTTACAGCACGTGGCTTCCAAATCGACTATCAGATAATAGTGGGATATTTTAGTATTCATATTAGATTGAGGATTGATACTGGTAATTCTTTATACGATTAGTTAAAATTTACAGATTTCTGTAGGAATTTTGTATTAATCATACTACAAAACCGTGATCTTTACAGCAGCTTTGCTTTTTTCATTTATTTGAACCACAAACTTCTGTAGAGGCTTACAGGTAGCTGTAAAACCACAGGAATTTAGATTGATGAAAAAGGTTTAACCCAACGCAATTGAATAGCGATATCAAGAGCGATCGCAGCTAGCGCAAACCATAACAAACTTTCTGCCGCTAACACCAAAAAAGGCCAAATTGTGCTGTGAGAATTCCACCCAAATTCTATCTGAGTTAATCCGCGCACCAAGCCAAAGGCTAACACGCCACCAGCTTTGAGTTGAGGATTTCGATCGGAGCGGATGATATAGCGGTAGGTGACACCAAATAGGAAACCAGTAAAAGTTGCAATTGCACCACTTACCCACAAGCGCCAGTTAACATCACTTTGCAGACATACAAGTGTCTGAAAATACTTTGCTAATACTAAAGTATTCAACAGACTAGCGATCGCGAAGCTAAAACACATAGATAATCCCCCAATTATTCCAGCCTTGAGGGATTCTATGCGTTCTGCCATTAATTGAGGATCTAAAGTTGGGTTCACTCTATATATAAATTAGGTATTGGGTATTGGGAAAATTCTTTCTCAGTTTCCAATATGATAAATGCTAGAGCAGTTTTTTAATCAATTAAATATTGTTCTTATGTAGGAATTTTGATGATGAACTCGGTTCCGACACCAGGTTGAGAATTCACGTCTAAAATGCCTTTGTGTTTCTCTACAACTATTTGATATGCGATCGACAAGCCAAGTCCAGTACCTTTATCAACGGTTTTTGTAGTAAACAACGGCTCAAACAAGCGTTTTTTAAGCCGTTCAGGAATACCAATCCCATTATCAGCAATCCGAATTATAACCAATTGTTCAGAATTTATTTCTGTGGCAATTTTAATTTGAGGAATTAGATTGTTCATTTTGCCTTCTATAATAGCTTCATCAAGGGCATCAACTGCATTTGCCAGAATGTTCATAAATACTTGATTCATTTCCCCTAGATAGCAGCGAACCTGTGGTAATTCTCCATAACTTTTAATAACTTCAATGCGAGGGCGATCGCCATTAGCATTGAGGCGGTGTTGCAAAATCATTAGTGTACTATCTAGTCCTTGGTGTAAATCAGCAGATATTTTGGCATCCCTGTCTGAGCGACAGAAGTTGCGGAGTGAATTAGAAAGGTTTCTAATTCGTTCACTTCCTAGCTGGAGTGAGTTTAAGATTTTTACTATATCTTCGAGAACAAAGTTCAGATCCAAGTCTTCAATGGCATTGGTAATTTTGGCTGTTGGGTTTGGATACTCTTGTTCATATAGTAGGAACAACTTGGTTAATCCTGCAATGTGTTCTTGCAAGGGTGGAATATTACTAGAAATAAAGTTGATCGGGTTATTGATTTCATGGCCAATACCAGCGATTAGCTCTCCGAGTGTTGATAGTTTCTCTTGCTGCACTAGTTGGACTTGGGCTTTTTGCAAAGCTTTGGTGCGATCGCTGACTTGTTGTTCCAAAGATTCAGTCAATTGTTTGAGTTGTAAATGTACGCGCACTCTGGCAATAACTTCTTCTTGGGCAAACGGTTTCGGGATATAGTCTACTGCACCAAGGGAAAATCCTTTCGTTTTGCTTTCCGTATCCGCTAAGGCAGTGGTGAAAATAATCGGAATGTTTTGGGTAACAGGATTAGCTTTGAGTCGGCGACAAGTTTCAAATCCATCAATACCGGGCATTTGTACATCCAGCAAAATCAACTCTGGTTGATTGCGTTCGGCTTGAGCGATCGCACTTTCTCCATCGACTGCAACCCGGAAACGAAAACCCTCACTATTGAGCGCTTCACACACGACAGATAAATTTGTCGGATTATCATCCACAATCAAAATAAATCCGTTATTTTGAATTTTACTCATGATGAATTTAAAACTGAATTTTAACTCCAATTAATCGATGCATTGTTGAATAAAAGTTTCCAAACGTTTAAGTTGGAAATTACTAGCAAGTTGGACGATTTGCTGGGTAAAAACGCTTAACTCCTGATCGGATGCAGAAAGTTCCTCAGCCAGTTCCAAGATTTTTTGAATATCGCCGTCTTCTGTCAGTTCGAGTAACTCTTGTAAAACCTCTTTGGCAGGATAAACCATCTCATTTTGTTGATCCAAACCACCTGTATAGGTTTTTTTAATTGCGTCTACCTTAACATCAAAAATCCATTCTAGATGCAAAAATTGTCGTAGCATTTCCAGTAGCGTCTCAGCTTCTACAGGCTTTGGTAAAAATGCATCTGCACCGACATCAATACTTTTGTGCTGGTCGATTGCAAACACGCTAGCTGACGAAGCGATGACAGCAATTTCTTTAAATGGCCCAGGTTGACGCAAACGGTCGATCAACTCAAATCCAGTCAAAATAGGCATCACGAGGTCAGTGATAATCATGTCTGGTTTGTAGATTAGAGCCTGTTCCCATGCTTCCTGACCCTGACTAGCTTCTACAACAGTAAACCCAACAGGCTCTAGTAAATTTACAATTACCGATCGGTTTTCCCATTTGTCATCCGCAATCAAAATGGTGCGCCTTTGTCCTTGATAACCAATAATAGTTCCCTGCTCAACCACTCTAGAAACTTTTGCCCAATCTTTAGATTCTGGGAATTCTGCCTCAAACCAAAAAGTACTACCTTTGCGTAAGGTACTTTGCACCTGAATTTGACCACCCATTAACAAAACAATTTTTTGGCTGATTGCTAATCCCAAGCCTGTACCTTCAGATTGTCGTTTTTGATTTCCTACTTGCTCAAAGGGCTGGAAGATTTTCTCGGCTTGTTCAGAGGTTATACCCGTGCCGGTATCTACTACCTGAAAGCGAATTTTGTAGTTAGTTTGTCCATTGGCGTTTGATTCTTGACCAATCACCTGAACTTTGAAGGTGACACTGCCTTGATGAGTAAATTTAATCGCATTACTAAGCAAGTTAATCAATACTTGCCGCAAGCGTTTTTCATCAGCATGAATACCCGTTGGCAAATCAGGATCGAGTTCAATATGAAATGCGATGACCTTTTGTTCTGCCCGAATGCGGCAAATTTCAGTCACGCTATCTATAAAGGCAGGCAAGTAGAAATCAATAGGATACAATTCTAGTTTCCGGGCTTCTATTTTGGAGAGATCCAGGACATCATTAATTAGGGTTAAAAGATGAGAACCACATTGATAAATGATGCTGACTCCTTTGCGTCCTTTCTCAGTCAAAGATTCTGTGCGTTGGAGAATTTGTGTATAGCCCAAGATGCCGTTGAGAGGTGTGCGTAGTTCATGACTCATATTGGCAAGAAATTCACTCTTGGCTTGGTTGGAGTTTTGAGCGGCTTCTTCTGCAAGGCGTAGTTCTTTTTCGATGCGCTTACGCTCGACAATTTCAGTTGAAAGCACTTGATTGATAAGTTCTAACTGGGCTGGACTAGGTAGTGTCAAAGCTTGAGGCATGAGATAAAATAATACAAATGCCGTATATATCGAAATAATAGCAGTTAGAGCTTTTAAACCACCTGCAATCCAATAGTCTGGATGCCAAAGCGTCCAAATATCCATTAAGTGTCCAGTACCGCAAGCAATGATAAAAGCACCAAATAACAAAAAGACTCCATTGAAAGGAACGTCTTTACGCTTGGAAATAAAATAAATCAATAGGAAGGGAATAGAATAATAGGCTAGAGCGATCGTGGCATCAGAAATAATGTGGAGCGAAACTAATCCAGTTTGCCAGAGATAACAATGTCCGTGGGGAACAAAACCGTTGGAGTGGAAAGGATAGTTGAAAAATGTCGGCATGATATTAAGGGTTGCTGGATTGGAAGTATATATCCATAGCCCTAGTATTCCCAAAGTATCAAGTCAGAAAGCGCGATCGCTACTTTTTTACATTCGTCTTTCTCGTTGCTTAAAATACTTGCGTATCAAGAAAATTTGTTTGGTGTCTTTTTTGCATAGGCGTAGCCCATCGTAGACATCGCACGCAAAACTTACAATGTCATTGATAAAAACATCTCAGCCTGCCCAATCCCTGTATGATAAGTATTAGAAACCTTTTGTAATTATTTTAAAAGTGGGACTATGGAGATTTTGACACTAGGTTGGGTATCGTTGTTAGTTGTGTTTACTTGGTCAATTGCAATGGTAGTGTGGGGACGTAACGGACTGTAGAGGTATTGTGGAAAGTCCATTCTTAAGTATTTTGGCTTTATTTGCTGTAGTGCTGCTCGTAGTAGTCACTGGTGGTATTGGTTATTTAACCCTGGCAGATTGGCGCGATCGCCGTCGCCGAGATGAAGAAAAACGCACCACCCGCAGCGCCACTCCCAAGCGGCGATAATTTTCTTGTGATTGAAAAATCTTTTTGTAGGGACGCGATATTATCGTGTCCCTACACTGTTTTTTATGACATAGGACTTACGCAAAAAACCTCTCTAACTCTTATTCCTCTGTGTTCTCTGCGTTCTCTGCGGTTTGATTTTGCGTAACCTGTGCGTAAGTCCTATGACATTTCCAGGAAATAACTGTTACCTTTGCGATCGCAACGGGAATCATGAAATAGAAGACTTTCAATATTTAAAGTTCCACTGGGAATGGAAAACTCCTCTACTACTCAACCCATACAACCAAATTCAGAACCGCAAGAATCTTATTCAGACGTGACATTTTCCTTGCGTCAGAATGAGCAACAAAAAGCCTTATCTAGAGTTATTGCCCGGATTCGGGAGTCTTTAGACATAGAAACTATCTTCAAAATTACAGTCACTGAAGTCCGCCAACTTCTGAAAAGCGATCGGGTTGGCGTGTTTCGTTTTTATCCCGAATTGGGATGGGAAGGAGAATTTATCTATGAAGATGTGGGAGCAGAATGGGGTTCGGCACTAGCAGCTAAACTGAGCGACCACTGCTTTGCTGCGGAGTTTGCAGAATTGTATCAGCAAGGTCGGATTAAATCAATGGCTGATATATATCAAGCTAGTGTCAGTGATTGTCACGTCCAGATTCTGGAAAAATTCCAAGTACGTGCCAATATAACTGCCCCGTTGATCAAAGGTAAAGATTTATGGGGATTGTTGTGTATTCATCAGTGTGGTAGTCCTCGACAATGGGAAGCATCAGAAATTGAGTTTGTGCAATTAATCGCCGAACATCTAGGAGTTGCTTTACAGCAAGCAGATTTCCTGGAACAAGTCAAACTACAATCAGCAGAACTAGCACAAGCAAAAGCCAGAGAAAAAGCAGCCCTATGGCAGAAAACCGTAGCTATCACTATTGAAAAAATTCGTCAGTCCCTCGATTTGGAAAGTATTTTTCACACAACCACCGCAGAACTTAGGCAGCTACTAAATGCCGATCGCGTGGCTATTTATCGCTTCAATCCCGATTGGAGTGGTGAATTCGTGTTTGAATCAGTGGCAGAGGGTTGGGTTTCCCTGATAGAGAGACAATCGCAACGACCAGAATTGAAAGAGAACGTCAGCGAATGTAGCGCTAGAGATTTAGCTAACCCCCCAGTCGCTGATACCTACTTACAAGATACAGAGGGTGGTAACTTCACTCAGTGTGAAGTGTATCGAATTTGTAATGATATTTACAATTCAGGCTTTAGTGACTGCTACATTAAAATTTTAGAGATATATCAAGCAAGAGCTTATGCGATCGTTGCCATTTACCACGGTCAAAAGCTCTGGGGTATGCTAGCAGCGTACCAAAATGCTGAAGGTCGTGATTGGCAAAAAGATGAGGTTTACTTGCTTACTCAAGTGGGCACCCAACTAGGTGTGGCTTTGCAGCAAGCGGAATTTATCCAACAAATGCAAATCCAAGCAGCAGATATCAGTAAAGCTGCTGAAAGGCAAAGGGCATTAGCGCATACAGTAGAAAAAATTCGTCAGTCTCTTGAAATTGAAGCCATATTTAAAACCACTACTCAAGAAGTTCGTCGGCTATTAGAAGTGGAACGAGTCGCAATTTATCGCTTCTATCCTGATTGGAGTGGGGAATTTGTGGCTGATTCCATCGTTGATGGCTGGACACCAATGGTTAAACCGCAGTCACTGACAGAACGCGTACTTGTGCAAGGAAAACAAGCAGGTAAATATGCACGTAATGAAGTTTTTGTACCAATTTCTCAGGGTGAAAAACTGTGGGGATTGTTAGTAGCTTATCAAAACTCCCAGCCTCGTTATTGGCAAGATGAAGAAATCAACTTGCTGGCACAGGTTGGCGTTCAATTGGGAGTAGCATTACAGCAAGCTGAATCTTTGACACAGATGCAGGTGCAAGCCCAAAAACTGGCTCAAGCCGCCGAACGAGAACGGAAAGCAGCCGAAAGGGAGAAGGCGCTGGCTGCAACCGTAGAGAAAATCCGCCACTCTCTTGATATTGACACCATTTTTGCTACTAGTACAGAAGAAGTCCGACGGTTATTAGAAGTTGACCGAGTGACAATCTATCGATTCCGAGCTGATTGGAGTGGCGAATTTGTTGCTGAGTCTTTAGCCCAAGGTTGGACACCAGTAAAGAAAATTGTACCTGCAATGTCTACAACGGGCTACGCCTACGCAGATGATTACTTGCAAAAAAACCAAGTAGGAGACTTTGCTAATGGTAAAACTCTGGTCATTAAGGATATTTACAGTACAGATGATTCTATTGCTTATGTTGCCTTAATTGAACGAATGGAGGCTAGGGCATATATGATTGTGCCGATTTTTCAGGGTGAGAAACTTTGGGGATTACTAGCAGCTTATCAAAATATTAAACCCCGTGATTGGCAAGAAGATGAGGTAGATTTGCTGATGCAGATTGGTACTCAGTTAGGGGTAGGACTTCAGCAAGCGGAATTACTCGAACAAACTCAATGTCAAAAAGAAGAGCTGACCCAGACTCTTAAAGAATTACAGCACACTCAGAGCCAGTTAATTCAAAGTGAGAAAATGGCAGGCTTAGGACAGTTAGTTGCTGGTGTCGCACATGAAATTAATAACCCGATTAGTTTCATTTATGGCAACATCACTTATGTTACTGAACATACCGAAAATTTATTGAAATTACTGCGCCTTTATCAGAAACAGTATCCTAAAGCAACAGGAGAAATTCAAAAGCAAGCAGCAGCAGTGGATTTAGATTTTATTAGTGATGACTTGCCTAAAATTCTGACTTCAATGAAGATGGGGGCAGAGCGGATCTCTCAATTAGTCTTGTCGTTACGAAGTTTTTCTCGACTTGATGAAACAGGAATGAAGCCCGTTGACCTTCATGAAGGCATCGATAGTACTTTGCTAATTTTACAACATCGACTGCAACCACTAACTAATTCTTTTGCTATTGAGGTAGTTAAACAATATAGTGAATTGCCCCCAGTAGTCTGCTATGCAGCCCAGATGAATCAGGTGTTTATGAATATTCTCAACAATGCGATCGATGCACTGGAAAACTCACTAACTAGTGGAAAAATAATTGATAATCCTAAAATTTGCATACGTACAGAAATCATAGAAGAAAATACTATTCTGATTTGGATTGCTGATAATGGTTGTGGGATTCCAGAGATTGTGCGATCGCGCATTTTTGAACCTTTCTTTACCACCAAACAACCTGGTCAAGGCACTGGTTTAGGTCTATCTATTAGTTATCAAATTATTGTAGAAAAACACGGCGGCCAGATCAAGTATGTTTCTGAACCTGGTAATGGCTCTGAGTTCTGTATCCAAATTCCGAGCAAACTGTGAGTTAGCTAGAAGAACTCCAAGCCCAACACAGCACTGTCAGACGACGATAATTTTTTTATATTTCGCTCAAAGGTAGAAATATTTATTAGCACTTTTACACCTATGCTACAATCAGCCCCAGCTTCGAGAACAGCTACTCTGTAGGAAAGCTTACAGAAAAAGTGAATACTACTTGTTGTTGGGCTTTCATTAAAGGTCTGAAAAGTTTGATTCCTATTAATATACATAATTATAGATTTATATAGTGCGTAAGTCTTACCTAAGAATGAGGGCAATTCCGTAGAGTCTTTATAAAGTGATACCTGTACACGTATTTAATTTTGTTACGGAAATTACACCATGAGTTCTCAACAAAAACCCAATAGTAAACAAGGGGAAACTGCTACCAAGAAAGAAAGCACAGCAGCTAAAAAAGCTGATAAAGCTGATAACTTGGATTTAGATTCACTTGTTTCTGCACTAGAAGGAGACTTGACTGCTCTTGATAGCGAAACTGCGACTGGCTTAATCGACGAGTGGTATACTTATTTACACAAAGCTAAAGAGCCAGAAATCAAAGAAATTGCCGATAACCTCAAGCAACTCAAGCAACTGGTGAAAAGTGGTAAGGCCACAGGTCATGAAATTGGTGAAGTGCTAACTGAAATTGGTGAGCAAACAGATAATGTTGCTTCTGATACTGATAAGGAACTAAAAACTCCGTTACAAAGGTTGGGTAAGCAACTTCGCAATATAGGTGTTTCACTAGGTAAGGCGGAAGACCGCGAACAGATTGAACACATAGAATCAGTAATAGAAACCCTTGAAGGAGACTTGACTAAAATTGAACCTGAGGCGGCGCAAGGTGCAATTGATACGTGGTACACCTTATTGCATAAGTCTGAAAACGAGAATCTCCAAGAAGTTGCTAATGGACTTAAAGAACTTAAGCAACTTTTGAAGCGCAAAACTGCCAAAGGTGCTGACTTTGCCGAGGTGCTGACAAAACTGGGTGAACAAACTCAACAAGCTGCAACTGAAGCCCCAAGGGGCTTTAAGGGGCCAATTCAAAGATTGGGTAAGCTTCTAAGTAAAGCTGGCAAGTCATTGGATTAATTTTAAAGTCTGTTTAATTACCAATAATAAAAGCACCTCATTTCATTTTGGCTGAGGCTAATGTGGAGTGGGGTGTTTTGTATAATCACATCACTACGTTTTTGCATCTTACAACTGGTTTTTCTCAGTTACCAGATTGTTTATTAATGAACCATAAAGACATTAAGACACAAACAAGAAGAGGCGGATCGCATAATGGAGATTTTGCAGGCGATGCCTTCTCTACGAGACGCTACGCGAACGGCGGGCTTTGCCTACGCTTTTTTTTAACGAACCGCAGAGGGCACAGAGGAGATCGCTCTTTTTAACCAACCACAGAGGCACAGAGAACACAGAGGAACAAGAGAACGATCGCTTTTGATTTATAAAATAAAATTCAATACATAAATAAATTATTTAGGCAATAATTTTTTCTGCTCAGATAAGCTTTAATAATGCTTTATTCTCCTTTTAGCTAAAGATAATTATTGATGTTTTTTGAACTTGCGCGATCCAAAATTGTTGATGGCTGACAATAGTATCTGGATTTAGCAGATATAATAATGCTTCTAGATAATCTTGTCACAAAATAACAAGTACTTATTTAATTGGAGAGAGTATTGAATACTTACACAGTAATTATGCTAAACCCATCTGGATCTGGCAAGACAGTTTTTTTGGCGAGTATGTATAAGAAACTATCCACGCAGGGAGAGCATGGCTTCTTTTTAGAAGTTGATGGAGCAGAAAAATGAAATAGCTCTGGTTTAAGGCTGCTTTGGGAGAACAGTCGTAAACATCACTTTGTAATACTCAGTACTTATGTACTTTGTACATGTCCTGTCCCTTGTGGGCGGTCTTTCGACCCAGCACTCTTGATTATTTTTAGCTATACTCCCATAAACGCCCTGTTTCATCTGTCAGCAGGGTAAGATATTAACCCTTGAGGAGTATTGACAGATTAAGAATTTTGAAAATTAATCTTGCATATTCTGAAAAAACGTTATAAATTATTAGATAATAGGGGAATAATCTGACTTAATTAGTGTCAAAAACTAATCCTGCTCAAGTAAATACACTGCAACCAGTTTTAACTTCACACAACTCCTAAACAGCACTGAAGATATGTTTTTGTTTGGTAAAGCAAAGATTATGAACAGACAACGGAACAAGAAATAATCTAAAAATATATCTTATGTGACTGTTTTGAGGAATTATCTTACTAATTGCGGTGGAGAACAACTATAATTCACCAAAATAGTAATATATGGCAAGCAATTAACTAACAATAAAGTTGCATAAATGTCAGCAAGCTTATTGTTAGTTAATTGATTGTTTTTACCCCATTATCTTTGCTATTCAAAGAATCGTTTCTGTTATGCTGAGAATAGCAAAAGTAATAAATGAAGACACCTTTAGCACAAATTCACAATCCTTATGGAGTTATTCTGGCAATGCACCTAAACGAATTGGAAACTACTGAGAATTTAGAAGAAGTTGAAGAAGCATGGCTAGCACTAGAAAAATCAATTCTCTATTATCAAGGTCGCCCTGTTGGGACAGTAGCCGCTTATGATGCGTCTGTAGAAGCGCTCAATTACGATCAGTGCTTTGTCCGAGATTTTGTTTCTTCTGCTCTAATTTTTCTGATCAAAGGTAGAACCGATATTGTTCGTAATTTCTTAGAAGAAACCTTAAAGTTACAGCCTAAAGAAAAGGCATTAGATGCCTATAAGCCAGGACGAGGATTAATACCAGCTAGCTTTAAAGTGGTATCAGACAATGGGCAAGAATATTTAGAAGCAGACTTTGGCGAACATGCGATCGCAAGAGTTACACCTGTAGATTCTTGTTTATGGTGGATTATTTTGTTACGTGCTTATGTAATCGCTACAGAAGATTTTTCTCTCGCCTATCAACCTGAATTCCAAAATGGTATCAGGTTAATCATGGATATCTGCTTGGCGAATCGTTTTGATATGTACCCAACGCTGTTGGTTCCAGATGGCGCTTGTATGATTGACCGTCGTATGGGCATTTATGGGCATCCTCTAGAATTGCAAGTCCTCTTTTACACGGCATTGCGTGCATCTCGCGAACTGCTAATTTGTCAAGGTAATTCCGATATTGTTGAAGCCATTGATAACCGTTTGCCTCTTTTATGCGCTCATATTCGCCAGCATTATTGGATAGATATTAATCGCCTGAATGCAATTTATCGCTTCAAAAGTGAAGAATATGGCAAGGCTGCTGTTAATCTGTTCAACATATATGTAGATTCTGTTCCCTATTATGAATTAGATAAGTGGCTACCAAAAAAAGGTGGTTATTTAGCAGGTAATGTTGGGCCATCGCAGCTAGATACTCGTTTCTTTTCACTCGGAAATTTAATGGCAATCATTTCCGACTTAGCCACCGAAGAACAGTCACAAGCGATTATGACTCTCATTGAGGAACGATGGGATGATTTGGTGGGGGATATGCCAATGAAAATTTGTTTCCCAGCTTTGGAACATGAAGAATACAGAATTGTGACTGGATGTGACCCCAAAAATATACCTTGGTCGTATCATAATGCTGGTAGTTGGCCAGTTTTAATGTGGATGTTGGCGGCGGCGGCTGTAAAAACTAATAGAACAAATCTTGCACAAAAGGCGATTGAAACTGCTCAAGGACGCCTTAGTACAGATGAATGGCCAGAGTATTACGATGGTAAAAAAGGGCGACTGATTGGGAAACAAGCTCGGAAATATCAAACTTGGACAATTACTGGGTTCTTATTAGCAAAAGAACTGATGGCAAACCACACTTATTTACCATTAATCAGCTTTGGAAAACTACCAGCAGAACAGGTTTCTAGAGCGTGTGAGTTTGAAATTGCCAGTGTAGACCCATATATGCAATAATTCGTAATTTCTAATTCGTAATTCGTAATTAAAGATAGTTCAAAATGAGGATTTAGACCTGGATTGGAACAAAACCACCTATAAACAAAGGGGAATTAAACTCGACAATTACGAATTACGAATTAGTAAAGAGTTGGGAGTTAGAATACAAAAGCTTTCTGACTCCTGAATCAAGTTTCCATGACAAACTCCCGTCAACTAGCTTTTATTGCCCTGCGAGATGTTCATAAGGGGGCTTACGCTGATGTTGCCCTAGATAGAGTGTTGCAAAAAGTCAGTTTGCCTGATAGCGATCGCCGCTTAGTGACAGAATTGGTTTATGGGAGCGTCAGAAGGCAACGCACCCTCGATACTCTCATCGATCAACTTGCTAAAAAGAAATCTCATCAACAACCACAAGACCTCCGCACCATCTTACATCTGGGCTTTTACCAACTGCGTTATCAACAGCGTATTCCCGCTTCAGCTGCTGTTAATACCACAGTCCAACTAGCTAAAGAAAACGGTTTTTCTGGACTCACAGGTTTTGTTAACGGTCTATTACGACAATACATCCGCCTTGCAGAGAAGATAAAGGGTGATCCGTTACAACTTCCAGAATCACCGGATCTGGAAAACCTCTCTCCAAACCTCTCCCCTAAAAGGGAAGAGGCTTTGAATTCTCCCCCTTCCCTAGTAGGGAAGGGGGCTGGGGGGTTAGGTTTCGCGTTAACTTTTCCAAATGATGTGAAAAGTCAGGTGGAACGCTTGGGCATTTTACACAGTTTTCCTGACTGGATTGTTCAAGTTTGGTTAGAACAACTGGGTTTGACTGATACAGAAAAACTGTGTGAATGGATGAACCAATCACCAACAATTGACTTACGCATCAACCCACTTCGCACTTCAATTGAGGAAGTTGAGGCGGCTTTGCAATCTGCTGGTGTTTTGGTAAGACGGATTCCTCATTTACCCCAAGCTTTACGATTTATTGGTAACACTGGATCGATTCAAAAACTACCGGGTTTTAAAGAAGGTTGGTGGACTGTACAAGATAGCAGCGCTCAATTGGTAGGTCATTTGCTCGACCCCCAACCAGGTGAGGTAGTAATTGATGCCTGTGCAGCGCCAGGGGGAAAAACAACCCACATCGCTGAGTTAATGGCAGATCGAGGGAAAATTTGGGCTTGCGATCGCACTCCTTCTCGTCTTCGCAAACTCCAAGAAAATTCTCAACGGCTAAATTTACAATCTATTCAAATTTGTACTGGTGACAGTCGCCACCTCAATCAATTTCAAAACACCGCAGATCGGGTATTACTCGATGCTCCATGTTCTGGTTTGGGAACTATGCACCGTCATGCTGATGCGCGTTGGCGACAAACACCAGCATCTGTCCGAGAACTTTCGGTGCTGCAACGAGAATTAATAAGACATACATCAACTTTTGTCAAACCTGGTGGTGTATTAGTTTATGCCACCTGTACATTGCATCCAGCAGAAAATGAAGAAGTAATTTCGGCGTTTTTAGCTGAGTCACCTGATTGGCAAATTGAGTCTCCTAGTGGCGTTGAGTTACCTGATTCTACCGATAGTACACCTCAAGGTTGGTTTAAACTTTGGCCCCATCGACAGGATATGGATGGTTTTTTTATGGTGCGCTTAAGAAAAAACAATAATTCCGAGTGAATACTGTTTGAGATTGTACGATTTGGTAGAGGCCTGAATCTACCAGAGGAGGCAGCAATGGTTCCCCCTGACAATGTGAAAAATTTAGTTAAAATCCTGATTGGAGCAGCCTGGATCGATGGCAGAATCCAGCCAGAAGAACGGCAATATCTCCGCGAAATAGCTCAAGCTAAAGGTTTAGCTAACGACCCAGAAATTAAGCCTTGGCTGTACGAATTAGTTCCTGTACAGCCAAAAGAATGCTACGACTGGGTGCGGGAATATTTAGGCGATCGCCCCAGTCTTGAAGATTGTGAAAATCTGATTGAAGCCATCAGTGGCTTAATTTATAGCGATGGTGAAGTTGCTGTCGAAGAAGCCAAACTCCTGACGCAATTGCAGGATATGGCGAAGCCGAATGAGTCAACTCAACCAGCTCACACTGCGCTTCTCAAACAAATTCAAAAGCTTTACCGCCGTTGGGTTGAAGTGCAAAACTAACATGGAGTTATAAGTTGATGAAGAGGAAGCGGGGAATTCTTTCACCGCCTCTCTTCATCCTCATCTCCCCGAAAACGTCCGCACGTCTTTAGGTGATTTTTATAGCTATTTACCGAAAAGGGAAACGCATTCACATTCCTGAAGTTGTTAAGTGAGAATGCGCCTGTGATTCGTATTAGATGTCTGGTTCTTGGAGCGATCGGGCGATTATACCCGCCAAAACTCCACCGAAAATTGGGAACACGATGAAAATCCAAAGGTCAGCCAATGCCCAACCGCGAGTAAAGATAGCTGTAGCTAGCGATCGCACGGGATTGACGCTAGCATTTGTCACAGGAATGAGAATAAGATGCGCCAAGATCAGCCCTAAACCGATGGGGATGGGTGCAGACCGTTTGAAAACGGGAGAAGATGTAACGCTCAAGATCAGCAGCACAAAGCCACAGGTAACAATGAATTCGGCTAATGCACAAGCCCACCAGCTATAGTTACCAGGGGAGTGAATTCCTACCCCATTAGAACCAAAGTTAGCTGTTGTAAACCCCGGCTTGCCCATACAAATCAAAAACAGGATAGTACTCCCCCAAATTCCGCCGAGAATTTGACTCCCGATATATGGCAAAACGTCTTTAGAAGAAAACTGCTTGGCTACCCAAAAACCAATTGTAACTGCGGGGTTGATGTGACAACCGCTGATCGAACCAAAAGTATAAGCAGCAGTCAACAAACTTAAACCAAAAGCGATCGCCACTCCAGTAACTCCAACCCAAGGTATTGTACCAGAGATAACCGCAGTACCTACGCCCATCAGAACTAACCAAGCTGTACCTAGAGCTTCCGCCAAACATCGTTTTGCTAAAGAGTAACGATTCATTCATCAGAAATGCCACAACTGGCTAGTAGTTCGCCAAGTTGCCTTGGCGGGGTAGAGGAACGGGAAAAAGGATACATGTATCTTGTCTCTTTGCCTTTCCCTTTAACCTTTACCCTTTATTCAATCTACACCCGTCAATGGAGAGCGTGGTGAACTACTAGAGGTGATTGATACTTGTACACATTAGCCGAATCACACTAAGATAAATACTCGTTCTGGATTATTCAGTATAAAACGTAGCAACATCCTGTTGGTTGGCTCCCAATACGGTTTGGATAAGCTCTTGAGGCTCTTGAGGTAAGGAAGGAAAGAGTTGATAGACAATTAGTTTTTTCTCCTGCTTCTCTTCTACCCCAGTTCAAGAACAGCTTACCTCAACGAATAAATTCCTTAACCGAACGGTATTGCATCGGGAGGCATTAACAATCCAAGCCAACGCATTAACAA
>NZ_CAXTTT010000063.1:0-44093 GCF_964247315.1 uncultured Nostoc sp. | reverse complement strand
ATGTCTCACATCAAGTTATGTAAATTGATTTTTTACTGCTTGTGAGAAATCCGGGCTTAATCCAGTAGAGCATCTGTAGCCTTTCTTTAGTTGTTGCTGTTACTGTATGGCGCAATCGGTGTTGCAGTTCTTCGCTGCTCTCATACACTTCTACTCGAAACTGATTTCCCATATCTATGCACCCCTGCTTCTACCTCTATTAATTTAGTGCATCTTCATAGAGAATTGGTATAAGAAGAAACTGATGTGTAATTTACCATTACTTGGGTCGGTTTTTACTGTTGAACCCACACCGAAAACCTCACGGATTAAAGCAGGTTGTAGTAAATTTTGGGGTGTTCCTACTGCTTTGATTGTTCCTTGATGGACAACATAAATGCGATCGCAATAACTAGCAGCCAAATTCAAATCGTGCAACGCCGCAATAGTAGTCACGCCCAACCCCTTCACCAGTTGCAAAAGTTCTAACTGATAGCGAATGTCAAGGTGATTAGTCGGCTCATCGAGAATCAAATTTCATTTCCCACCCCCTTTACCTTGCATTAACCAAATGAAAAAAGGAGCGCCGAAAAGTGCCTTAATAATACCAATGGGCAATTCCTCTGGAGCAACAATAGTACGTGCTAGGACATCTGCCCAAATTAAGAAAATTCCCCCCCAACAGCAGACTCACAGGTAACACCCGGCGATGGTCTGAGCCGACGAGGAAACGAACGCTATGAGGAATCATTAGCCCAACGAAGCCAATGACACCACTGACAGCAACTATTACACCTGTCAGCAGTGAGGTTACTAGGAATAACTGCTTGCGGAAGCGATCGGTGTCAGTTCCCAGAGTCCGAGCTGTTTCTTCACCAACTAGGAGTGCGTTTAGCGATCGCGTCTGGAGTAACAAATACCCGATTCCCAAGAACAAAGCCAGCATCGGCAGAATTAAGTCTGTCCACGTTGTTCCCGAAAGTCCTCCCAATAACCAAAACAATACTCGTCGTGTGAATGCTAACAGCGCACCGAGGAAAGCCCCAACAGACAGCGCATATACACCAAAAAATGAGAAAATACCAAATAGGATATAGATTAGTCATTAGTCATTAGTCATTGATTATTTCTCCCTTATCTCCCTTATCTCTTTGCTCACTTAAACCTCTCAGGATACAAAGCCTCTGCTAATTGTTTCACCCCGGCGACATTCCTAATTCTTGGCATCGTGTAACTAAAACCCAGGACAATGAATTTATCCTATTGCACTGCTGTTAGTTGTGAGTAAGCAGGGTTAGATTTAAGTAATCGACGCTTCTCTTCGGCAGATGACCAGTTAGCATCAATGAGAACAATCACATCTGGTTGACGTGCAATTACATCTTCCCAGTTAACCTTCACCCAAGCTTCTTTTTTTTCAATATCTTTAAATATATTTTCGCCACCTGCCAGTTCAATAATATGATTGGGCATTCCCCAGTTAGAAACAGTTAGGGGAGGATCTTCAGAATCATACCAAAAAATGCGTTTTTTGGTTGTTACTTTCCCTAGCTTTTGCTGTATTTCTTGTAACTGCGATCGCAGTTGCACAATTAATTTTTCTGCTCGTTGTTCTACTCCAAAAATTCGCCCTATTTCTCGGATTTCTTGATATAAATTCTCCATCATCACGCGCTCAGGTCTAAGTTCGGTGCGATCGCATTCAATGGGCAACAAATAAGAAGAAATACCTAGTTTTAGCAACTCTGACTGTGACCCAAGTGCTTCTTTGGCAAAAGCGCTTTCCTCAGTGGAGAAGACAAAATCCGGCTCAACTCCCAAAAAAACTTCCCGTGACGGGTACTTTGGCGCTAATACGCGAATTTGGGAATATGCCTGTTGATACTGTGGCAAAATCGGATTATCGAGATAAGCTGTACCAACAATCTGCTTTTCTAAACCCAGCGCTAACATCACCTCCGTCGCCGATTGCATCATGGTAACAGCCCGTTTTGGTGGTTGTTTGTAAGTAATTTTCAAATCACAGTTCTTAAGTGTAAAAAGTCAAAAGAGAGCGATCGCCTTTACAAAACTGGGGATTTGGCACGCTACCTGAGCGATGGCAACATTGAATATTTGGGACGACTTGACCATCAAGTTAAATTGCGGGGGTTCAGGATTGAGCTAGGAGAGATTGAAGCGGTACTGAGTCAACATCCAGCATTGCGGGAAGTTGTTATTTTGATGAGAGAAATTGAGAAGAAGGAACAGAACCGAGATTTCACACCACTGGTTGACGTAGAAAATTTGGTATTGCTTTGTTGTTTATTGTCGTCGGAATCTTGACTATGATAGCGATCGCATTTGGCTATCTATATCAGCCTCTACGACGGCTAAACCATCAACTGGCAGATGCAATTGCTGATGAGGCTCTCCCATAGAAGAGGCTATCTGCCAAAAATGTCTCAACCAATCATGTTTTCAATCCTTAGCTTGAACAATTGATCTTCTGGGATTTCTGTGGTCGATGTAGATAATAAATATGCTGCTGCTAAAGCTGGACTATTGACGGTAAAAATGAAAATTGCTACATCCAGCAACAATACTGAAATAACTTTTTCATCCCATGTTCCCTCTGCAAAAAGTTTATTGGGCACAATATCCATTTAAAATTTTGGCGTTGCATAATTGAAGTATGAATTAGAGCGTTCGCTATGCAGTGCCCAAGGTGTGCATCAACTCATATTCGCAAGAACGGAAAAAAAGGGAGTAAACTGTGGGCACATATGTGTTCATTGTGGTCGTCAGTTTATAGATTTTTATTGCCAACAACTCAACAGGCATACTGAAGCCAATACCCACCTGCGCTTGAGAAGCCAAAAAAGTCATATTTCGTTGAATGCCGCCACCTGAAATGAGTGTGTATCCTTCTTCTAATTGCCCTCCGTATTCATCTATAATTGTTCCACAAAGGCAAACAGCAAATTCCAAAGAGTGAACACATTCACAGCCTGATTCCAGTATCTCATCCTAGTATTCACAGTTACCAATCCCCAGTCGCACTTGGGGATGCACTTCTATGCTTCGTGTATATCCTTTGCCCAGTTGCTTGGGTATTTGACAATAGGATTCAAATG
Source organism: uncultured Nostoc sp. (assembly GCF_964247315.1). Classification (GTDB taxonomy): domain Bacteria; phylum Cyanobacteriota; class Cyanobacteriia; order Cyanobacteriales; family Nostocaceae; genus Nostoc. The sequence goes on along the minus strand of NZ_CAXTTT010000063.1, from coordinate 40,998 downwards.
GAAAGAGTGAGTTTTATTGACTGTCTTGTTCAGCTTGTGCCCAAAGTTCTCTTTCCTGTTCTGGCGTTAGGATAATTGTCATAGTTAGCGACTGGTAGATGGTAAAAAATTAATGCTAATTAATTTAAATAATCTTCCCGCAATTTATCCTTAACTCTTGACAACAGCACAACTCAAGATACTAGTACCGCAAGGCGGAAGTCAAAAGTCAAAAGTCAAAAAGCTTATCATAATAGGCTTTTCAGTGATTTAAAATGGTCTGTTTATTTATGCCTACCTGTACTAGTACAACATGGCGTAAATAAACCACCCGTTAGAAATAGGTGAAAAACTTACAAAATCATCATTAGACTTCTTGCACGAAGGTTGGAGAACAAGAATTTTAAGCCTTAAGCCTCACGCATTCGACGTAATTGTTCTTGCAGAGTAGACGCAAAAAGTTATAGAAAATTCACTTGTTTAGTAGACATCATCTAATTCATGCAAGAGGTCTATTCTTTCATTCTTTCTTTTGCCTTTTAACTTTTTACTTTTGCCTTATTTGATGAGTTAATTACGATCTGACTATGATAATTCTATTTGGCGATCGCGTTTCGGGTTACCATAGGCATCGCCTACAGTCGTTTTAGCTTGATAACGATACCGCCACATTACAAAGCCACTAATGAATAAAATTAATGGTGCAAGTCCGACAAAGATATAGAAAATCCGAGATGGCAATCCCCAGAATGTACCATAGTGTAGGGGAGTAAAAGAATTGAGGATGCGATCGCCCAATGACACCTGCAAAGAACTATCTACTCGTAAAACCTTACCACTGTATTGATCAAGATAAGCAGTGCTTTCACCAGAGTCTACATCTTCTTGGGTCAGCTTAAAGCTAACTCTTAAGACTTCTTCTGGTTTACTTGGAAAGTAAATTATCCTAAGCGCTGCATCCGGTAAAGCAGCTTGAGCAGTTTTTAATTGTTCTTTTAGTCCTAGCGCAGACTTACCAGTAATGGGAACAGATACCGGAGTCGGTTGCTGTTTGGAAAAAGTGACAGCATAGATCATCGGGTTGATGAACTCACCAAAGCTCCAGCAAAATCCTGTAAAGAATGCAAATATCAGAAATACTGCTGCGACAACGCCAGCAACTTTGTGAACATCAAAGTTAACCCGTTTGGGATGAGCCTTCCACTTAATTTTGAAGCCAGAAATCAACCTGCGCCAACCTGGCCAAAGGATAATACCTGTAATGCTCATGAAGGACATCAGTAAACCAATAATGCCTACAAACTTATAGCCAATGTCACCGCCTAAAAGAGCATAGTGAAGTGGGTAGATAATTTCAAAAAACTTATTTACAAAAGTTTGGTTTAAATTATTACCGAGAATTGCTCCTGTGTAAGGGTTAACATAGTTTTCTGTCCAGTCATTTTCCTTGGTTTTCAGGATAACATTCATCGGCTCATTTGGCTTGGAGGGCAGATAAATCCTCTGCACTGTTGCATCTGGTTGATCGGCATATGTCTTTTTCACAGTGTTCAGGACAACCTCAACTGGCAGTTGTTCACCTTGAGGAGTAATGGTGCCAATTCGACGCTGCTGATCGAAGGTGCTAATTTCTGAGTGGAAGACCAATAGACTACCAGTCAAGCCGACGATAATTGCAATCAGTCCCACTGCTAAACCAATGTAGCAGTGTAGGGTAAATACTAGGTCGCGTAGTTTTTTAGAGTTCATAGCAGGTACGTTAAAATATTCAAGCCTTGCCACAGTAGAATTCAGCCGTAGAGGCTTACGTCAAAATAGACATACCAGAAGTGATTGTGCGAAATGGTGATGGTCATTTTTGCAGAGCGAGCGATTGCAATACTTGCAATATTTTCTCATAAAGGTGGAGTGTGGGGCAATCATTTTTGTCAGTTAGCAGTGAGATAGTAAATGTAGTTGAATATCAAAAGAATTATATCTATCACCAATGCGATCGCTCAGCTTTGACCCGGATAATTTACCTAGTGAGTAATATAGCGTCAACACCACTTATTGCAACTGATTCCTCATCACACCTTACCAAAAATGACAATTATTTTCAAGAAAAATGTTACATTAAAATATTCAAGCCTTGCCAGAGGGGAATTGGGCATTTCCCCTACACCCCACACTTGTAACCCCTCTTCTTGGTCAAAACTCCCAAGAAATCGTTCCTTGAACTGTAAACGGTGCAGCCGGATAGGCTGTACCCAAAAAAGTGCTCTCGAAATATCTGACACTAAATAAATTCTTGAAGTTAACAGATGCTCTCAAGCGATCCTTTTTGTAGAAAAGTGCCGCATCAGTCCGTACAAAACCAAGTACAGTGTAAGAGTTATCCAAATTTCCATAAGCCTCGCTTGCTGCAAAAATGCCTCCACCAAAACCAAACTCTTCTAAAGAACCCCTTTGAAAGGTATAGGTTGTCCACAATGAACCACTATGTCGCGGTGTCGGAGACAGAGTATTTCCGACTGGATATGTATTGTCTTCAGTGATTTGTGCATCTGTATAAGCGTAGGAACCAATCACTTTCCAACCAGGTAAGATTTCTCCAGCAATGTCGAACTCAATGCCACGAGCGTGTTGTTCGCCGACTTGAATTGAAAAGGTACCGATGGGATCGGGAGTTGTGACATTGGTTTTAGTAACTGTATAGAAGGCTAAAGTAGAGGAAAGACGATTATTTAAAAAGTCTCCTTTGATGCCAACTTCTTAGCCAGTTCCCCTTTCAGGCACAAAAGTATTGCCGTTCTTATCGTTACCACCAACAGGAACAAACGAGCGACTATAGTTGGCAAACAGTGAAATCTCTTTCGTCGGTTGGTAAACAATTCCCACACGGGGTGAAAACGCATCACTATCTGTTACTGTCGTTGAGGACTTGAGGAAATCTTGTGTTTCACTATGATAAACAATTAAAAACTGCTCAAGCTGCTTTACCGGATGCATTGCTTAGGACAATTTACTTTCCAAGTAAACACAGAAGAAGTCTTAACGGTTAGCTTTAAGCTGACCTAAGAAGATGTAGACAACAGTGAAAGCACTGCTTATCTCGATCAATACAGTGGTAAGGTTTTGCGAGTAGATAGTTCTTTGAAGGTATCATTAGGCGATCGCATCATCAACTCCTTTGTCCCTCTGCACTACGGCCTGGCTTGTTCCATGCGATAGTCGTGTAAGTAACCAAACACTGTAGTCCCAAAAATTTGACGAAACCCGCGTTTGAGAGTGTATTCATTAATACCCACTTGTCGAGCCAGATCGATTAATGAAGGTGGATTACCGATATTCCTTATTAAAATGTCTCTGGCGTGATGGATGCGATCAATTTGTTGAAGCCGTAGCAGTTTTTCTGTTGGCGCTGCTACTCGATCTGCTAGCTTGAAGGAAACCAATTCTAGCACTTTGCTCTCCAGATACATTTTGCGTGTTAGTCCCTGATAAGGACAATGAAGAATTTGCTGGAGCGCGACTTGTTTGGCTGGGGTAATTAGACTGGGACGTAGATTAAAATATTCTGGTACACCTGCGATCGCTTTTTCTAAATCTGGCGGTAGTTGTTCCCCATAACTTTCGATCAACGTCCTCAGAGTTTCTGGCTTAATTATCAAACTCACCCACCTAAGATTACCTGCTCCATTAAGGTTGTGATTCGATTGTGGATATACACCACCAAAAATATAGTCTTCTCCTGACTTTGTTGGTTGTCCAGCATAATCTTGTCCTGATCCAGCTAAAATAAATCCAAATTCTAAACTGTTTTGATGAGGATGAGTAATCCACTTGATTGACTGCGGCAAATAGGTTTCAAGAATTTCGATGAGAATGCCTTCACGAAGCCGAATCCAGCGATAATAGCAAGCTACCAGTTAAACCAACAATGATCGCAATCAGTCCCACCGCTAACCCGATGTAGCGGTGTAAACCAAAGATAACTTTACGTACCGTTTTAGATGTCATAGTAAATACTCCTGCTGTACCAATTAAAACGAATATGAAATCGTACCTTGCACGATAAAGGGTGCACCTGGAATAACTTGAGTTCGACCTTGTGACCCCTCAAAATAACGAATATCCGAAAGGTTCTTGAAATTGAGTCCAATTCGGAAATTGTCTTTTTGGTAGTACAGCGCTGCATCCAAGCGAGTATAACCGGGAACCACAAAGGAATTAGCTAAATCTCCTGCTCGCTCACCGACAAAAAATGCCCCAAACCCAAATCCTAATCCTTTCAAACTGCCTGTTTGCAGGGTGTACGTTGTCCATAGGCTGCCACTATTACGCGGCACATTATTGAGTCGATTGCCGACCTGCAATATGTTGTCTTCGGTAACTTTTGCATCGGTGTTAGCGTAAGATGCGATCAGCTTCCAGCCTGGAAGAATTTCACCTGCAATATCAAACTCGATGCCTCGGCTGCGCTGTTCACCGACTTGAAGCGAATAGCCAGGATTATCTAGATCGTCGATGAGGACATTTTTCAGCGTTGTATTATAGTATGCTAGTGTTGAAGATAACCGACTATTAAGCAACTCTGTTTTGACTCCAACTTCATAGCCTGTGCCTTTTTGGGGGTCAAAGGGTTGATTGCTGATACTTCTACCACTGTTAGGGGTAAAAGACTGGCTGTAGCTGGTGTAAAGTGACACTTCCTGAATCGGTTGATAAACAATACCTACACGCGGGGTAAATGCATCTGCGTTATCGGGCGGATTTGCAACATCGTTGGTAGTGGATTCAAAGTGATAGGTATCAAATCTTCCACCGACCAGCAGTTTGAGGTTATTCAGCAAGGTAATTTGATCTTGCAGGTAGATACCAAAAGTCTCAGTGACATCATTACCAGTTCTCAAGGGATCAAACTCACCAAAAGTAAAGTTGTAGTTAGGGTTAAAAACATCAATGAATCCTGCCGAGCGATCTCTGGCAGAAAAGAAGCTCTTCTGTCGTGTGAGTTCTAAGCCCAGCAATACCGTATGTTGAATTGATCCCGTTTTGACTTTGGCAGTCAGGTCATTTTGCCAGGAGTAGGTTTCATAGTATTGATCGCCAATAGAATTGCCCAGTTCAAAGGTGCGATCATCTTCTGTATCACCGAAGATTTGTAGAGTGGCACCGGGACCACTTTCGGTACTTGCGGTATAGCGAAACAAAGACCGGAGCGAGAGATTAGGATTAAAACGATGGTCGAGGTAGAGGGCTGCTAGGGTTTGAGTGAATTTTTCCTGCCTGGTCGGGTCGCCCAGATCGCGACCCAGTGGAATATTGGGAACTTTATTGTCACTCAGTACCACCAGTCCCCGATCAATTGGTCGTGCGTCCCGCAGATAGGATACATCTAAGTTTAAGGTCGTATTTTCACTTAGCCGATAGGTAAAGGATGGCGCAAAGAGGAATCGCTCAGTTTGAACGCGATCGCGAAAACTCCCTGCGTCCTCGTAGGCAATGTTCAAGCGATATGCTAATGTTTTCTCGTCGTTGAGTGGACCAGCAAAGTCTAAGGTTGGACGGTAGAAACTATAACTACCGGCTGTAAAATTCAATTCGTAGAAAGGATCAAATAGCGGTTTCTTAGTAACCCGATTGATGATTCCCGATGGGTCTACTCGTCCATAGAGAATGGATGCAGGCCCCTTCAAGATTTCGATGTGATCGATGTTTGCACTTTCCTCTTGGGTTCGTGAGAAGCCTTCACCACGAAATCCATTTAGGAAGGGTTCGGCTGAAAAGCCCCGAACAGTAAAACCCTCTCCACGATTGCCAGATGAGCTGGCATAGGTGACACCGCTGACATTACGCACTGCTTCTCGGACGCTGATTGCACCCTGATCGCGGATCACCTCTTGGGGAATTACTTGAATTGAACCGGGAATGTCCCGCAGGGGCGTATCTGTTTTGGTGGCAGTTGAGGCGTCTGACGCATTATATCCTGTGTCCTGCTCACCCGTAACTACCAATTCAATCGGCTGATCATCCTGGGCTGTTGGTTGCTCTGGCTGGGTTTGTTGTGACCCTGGTGCAGGCGGGGTGGGATTTTGCGTAGATGCAGCACTTGCAACTGAGAAGATTATACCCTCGTCTGGACTGTCAGATAATTCAACTGTTGGTACACTTCCCTCACCGATAACTGTCACTCGAATTGTATTGGCATCAAAGTTAGTGACTGTTATTTCAGTAATACCTGCAATTGGTTTAGTGGAGCGGAATGTAAAGGCTTCACCCGACGGTAAATGCAATTGAGCATTAGGAACATCAGCGATAAAGCTATTACCAGCACTGCGATTTATAACTTGTAACTGTTGACCAAGAGAAGTCTGTAAAATTATCTCCACGCCTTGATTCGTGGGATTGGCCTTCACTCCCGTCACCTGTACTACCGTTACACTAGAGTCTTGAGCCAGCAGTGCAGCACTTCTCTGAGGATGAATAACATCCTGAAGGCGAGAAATATCTGAATCTGCTTGAGCAGGTCGCATCGTCAGAATTGAGATTACACCGACTACCAAAAGAATATAAGATTTTTTTTGATTCATTGCTCCACACACCACGATCGCAGATGTCCAAAACAGTTGCAAGTAAATTTCGATAACTTTTAGGTAGAATAGGGCATTTTCTGATTTCAGGTGATCTCTACAGGGTCAAAAGCGATCGCTTGCCGGACTATTTTCGCCACTGTGCTTGATAATCGCTGGGATTTATGCCAAACTTTTTGCGGAATGCAGCAGCAAAGTAACCTCTATTGGCAAACCCCACAGCGTAAGACACCTGAGCTACATTCATTCGTCCTTCCATGAGAAATTGACAAGCTTTTTCTAAACGATAATCATGCAGATATCCAAAAACTGTTGTACCGAAAATTTGACGAAACCCTTGCTTGAGTTTGCGATCGTTTAACTCTACTTGTTTTGCTAATTCAATTAATGAGGGTGGGTTGGTAATATCTCGAAGCAAAATATCTCTGGCTTGATAGATGCGCTCAACATCATTTCTTTTCAAATTAACTAGCTGGTGGGAGGGTGTATTATCATTAAACAGTTGAGCAAATTGTAAGGTGATCAGTTCCAGTGTCTTAGCTTCTAAATAAGTACGTCGCATGATTCCCTGAAACGGACAGTGAAGCAGTTGATGTAACGCTAATTGCATTGCCGGAGTCATTTTGCCAAGTGATTGATGAAATGAAGGTGGTGTGTCTGTTTCTAAGAATGGTTTGAGTAGGGAGGGTAAATATGCTTCCTGACCCATACTCAATAATCTCAGCAGATGCGGTTCCAAACGGACTCTGATATTGACATCTTGTCCCGCCATTGATTTCTCAATCTCTCTGACTTCTCCTAAGCTATAGAATAAATAGCTTTCTCCAGGTTGTTCGCAAATATCTTCAATTTCCTCTTTGAATACCCCTGCGCTACGAAAAACCAGAGTTATGTATGTATCACCATCCACAAAATCCCAACCAAGAGTCTGTGGTAACTCCAAATTAATAATGTCTGCTCGCAGTCCCAGACAAAGTGGAATGTTACTAACTTGACCTTTGATGAGTGGATGCTGCAAAATTTCAATGCTTTCAATCTCATCAGAATGGTAGGTAATCTTTCCAGTTTTTAAGCCTTCTTCGTAGATTTCAGACCATTGGGCATTTGTATAAACTTCCGCCATTTTAATTAATTAAGCTTATTCTCAAGTTTATTGAGAAATTATCTCATGTTTTTATGGCTGGTTAATGATGTAATACCAATTCGTAATTCCGAATTCGGAATTACGAAACTCAGATTTCATCTAGATTTCTGGGTTTGGCTCTGTTGCTTGATTTGGAAAAATAGTATAACAATACACAGCCACAAATATGCTGGAGTTGTAAGCGATCGCCTCTGGTGATCTGTGTGTAGACGCTGACTCGGCTTCTCGTCAGACATCGCACTTTCAGGGTGCAGTTGCAATGCTCCTGCTGGGAGCCTGCTTACAGCGAGTCCTTCTCTATAAAAAATTCTCACGCTCAAACCAGATTTGATTTTATCACTCGATGTTCACGACAAAAAAAATTACGAGCAACTATCAGCTATTGCGCCCACTGTGCTTAGAAAATTTGATGAGAGCAAAACTTCTTTCAAAGAGAACTTTCGATCTATTGCTCAATTAGTAGGTCAGGATGAAAAAGCAGAAGAAATTCTTGCCCAATATCAAAAACGAGTGTAAAAAATACGACAAAATGTGAGCAACACGTTACAAGTAAAAGTAAAAGATATCTCCGTCATTGAATCTGATGGTTCTAGTTTTTGGATTAAACCGAAAGATGAAAATTACTTTCAAATTTTGAATTATATCGGTGTACACCTAAAACCAATTTCCATCAATCTAAATGAGTTGGCTTCATATACCATTGAAGTTATAGACAAACTTGATGCCGATATTCTATTTATTATTGATGAAAACAAGGAGGAATGTAAAAAAAAATGCAAATTTTAGTGATGCAAATGTAACCAAAAGAATGATTAATTTAAGACTATGCAAAGCTCTCGCAGTTACTATATTTTCATTTTACTCAGGTATCTCAAACCCCTGTGGCATAAGTCACTTTTGCTACTAATTCTCTTGCTGATTGGTATTGGCTTACGGTTGCTTAATCCTCAGATTTTAGCAACGTTTATTGATACAGCGATGTCTACGACGGGCTACGCCTACGCTGGGGCAAAATTTTCTCGACTAATCCAATTAGCGTTGCTTTTTTTAGGAATTGCCTTAGCGACTGGGCTAATTTCTTTATTAGAAACCTATTTAGCAGCAGATATTGGCTTACGAGCCACAAACCGACTGCGGGCAAACCTGACCCTGTATTGCCTGCAACTCGATCTGTCCTTTCACAATAACCAAACACCAGGGGCTTTAATCGAACGCATAGATGGTGATGTCAGCCAATTGAATGACTTTTTTTCTCGGTTCGCAATTGACTTTGTGGGTAACAGTATCTTTGCTGTGGGTGTTTTTATCGCCCTGTTTCATATTGACTGGCGAATAGGGCTAACAGCGATCGCAATGGTAGTCATTCTCTTATTTACTTTTAGCTATTTCAATAATATAGTCATTCCTTATTTTCAAGCAGAACGTGAATCCAGTGCAGCTTTATTTGGTTTTTTGGCAGAGCGACTCTCTGGTACAGAAGATGTGCGTTCCTGTGGTGCATCAGCCTACGTCATGCACCGTTTCTACGAACGCTCACGAGATTTATTTCCCAAGTTGGTTAAATCACAAACCTTTGGTCTTGGAGTATTTAGCGCTTGGAGTGTTTTCTTTACTCTGGGAAAAACAGTGATTTTGGGGATGAGCATCGTGCTTTTTTTCAATAACGCATTTGCGATCGGCACAGTTTATCTCATCTATCGCTACATCGAGTTATTGGAACAACCAATTCAACAATTTGGTCGCCAAGTTCAAGATTTACAAGAAGCTGAAGCTGCTTTAATCCGGGTGCGAGAATTACTCACAACCCAAAGTCGTCTTTCAGATATTGGTCAAACAACTCTTCCAGATAAGGCATTGAGCGTAAGTTTCGAGAATGTTGACTTTCGTTATCCTACTCCTGAGAAAGATGCGATCGCCTACGGCGGGCGAAACGCCATCGTAACACAACCGGATTTGGTATTGCGCAATGTTTCATTTTCCTTGTTGCCTGATACCATTCTCGGTCTACTTGGTCGTACAGGCAGTGGCAAGACTACCATCACCCGCCTTCTCCTGCGACTTTACGACCCCACACAAGGAACAATTCGTTTAGGCGGGGTCAACTTACTCGATATACCATTGGCTACACTGCGGGAACACGTCGGTATGGTAACGCAAGAAATTCAACTTTTCCACGCCAGTGTCCGCGATAATCTCACTTTGTTTGAGTCATCTATCCCCGATCAACGCATAGAGTCAGTTATTCAGGAAGTTGGCTTATGGGACTGGTATGAATCGCTCCCTAGCGGTTTAGACACTCTACTCGCTCCTGGTGGTAGCGGACTATCAGCAGGACAGGCGCAGTTATTGGCATTTGTGCGGGTGTTTCTCAAAAACCCTGGTTTGGTAATTCTGGACGAAGCCTCATCCCGCCTCGACTTGGTTACAGAACAGTTGTTAGAAAAAGCGATCGATCGCCTACTCGTTGGGAGAACTGCCATCATTATTGCTCATCGTTTAGCAACAGTAAAACGAGCCGATCAAATCATGATTTTAGAAGACGGTCATTGTCTAGAGTGCGGTCAGCGCGAGGAATTGGCTACTAACCCTGACTCCCGCTTTGCCCAATTACTGCAAATCGGGTTAGAGGAAGCTTTAGCATGAGAACAAAAACTGCATCTTCTATCCCAACTTGGCGGTACTTACTGGAGTTAATTCGCTACAAACCCTTATTTTACTTAACCAATGGGTTGTTAGCGAGTGGTCTATTTTATTTCTTTCTCTTGATACCCGGACTGATTATCCGCCAGATTTTCGATACCATCACAGTCAAAACAGCCGCAGGGTTAAACGTTTGGACATTGCTGGCTTTGTTGGTTGGGAGTGCGATCGCACAGCAAACATTCATGTTGATTGGTGTCACAGCTGATGGCGTGTTTCGGATGCATGTTGCAACTCTGCTCCGCAAGCATTTACTCGCTCGCATCTGGGAACGACCAGGCGCACAAGCATTACCAAGCTCATCTGGAGAAGCGATCTCCCGTTTTCGTGATGATATCCAAGCCATCCTTGATTTTTTGACCTTTTCTTTCGACCCAATTGCTCAGGGGCTAGCAATTACCATCGGTTTGATCGTACTAGCTCGCATTAACCTGTTCTTAGCACTGATAGTATTTGCGCCTTTAGTAGTGACGATCGCAACCATCAATTTAGCCAGTAAGCGCATCCGCAAATACCGACAAGCAAATCAGGAAGCCATTGGGGGAGTGACGGGGTTATTAGGCGAGATTTTCACAGCAGTACAAGCAATTCAGGTTGCTGGGAGTGAGAAGCGTGTTGTGGAATACTTTGAGAAAGTGAATGAAGTTCGCCGCCAAGCCGCTCTCAAAGATTTGTTACTCGGACAGGTACTGTATTCGTTTTTGACAAATATAGCAAATCTTGGCACAGCCATCTTGCTGCTGGCGGCGGCTGTGATAATGCAAACTAAAACAGGAACGACTTTAACAGTCGGTGATTTTGCTTTATTTGTTTCATATTTGGGGGAGTTTGCAGCGATCGCAGGATTTTTCAGTGAGTCTTTAACAGGTTACTACCAAACCGAGGTTTCCCTACTCCGATTGGCCGAACTCATTCCTGGCGTGCCACCTCTAAGTTTAGTCAAACACGAAAAAGTTTATCTTCGGGGTAAGTTACCCCAGTTGCCTTACACTCCCAAAACTGGGCAACACCGCTTGGAAACGCTGGCACTCAGGAACTTGAGCTATCACTACCCCGGTACGGAGTGCGGTATTGCTCAGGTGAATCTGACTTTGCAAAGGGGTACTCTGACGGTAATTACCGGGCGCATTGGTTCGGGTAAGAGTACTTTATTGCGCGTGCTTTTGGGGCTTTTACCCAAACAAGCAGGAGAGATTTTCTGGAATAATCAGCAAGTTGCAGACCCAGCCGCTTTTTTTGTCCCACCCCGTAGTGCTTATACTGCGCAAGTTCCGCAACTTTTTAGCGAAACGGTACGCGATAACATTTTGATGGGACTGCCGGAGGATGTAGTGGATTTGGCAGGTGCTATTCATTTGGCGGTGATGGAAAAAGATGTTGCCAATTTAGAAAATGGCTTAGATACTGTTGTCGGGCCAAGGGGAACAAAACTTTCTGGTGGTCAGATTCAGCGTGCGGCTGCGGCGCGGATGTTTATCCGCCAGTCTGAGTTGTTGGTTTTTGATGATTTGTCTAGTGCTTTGGATGTGGAAACAGAACGCACTTTATGGCAGCGTCTGTTGGCAACGGAAAATTTTACCTGTTTAGCTGTCTCTCATCGTCAAATCGCTTTACATCAAGCCGATCAAATTATTGTCCTCAAAGATGGTCGAGTTGAAGCGAGTGGTAAGTTGGAGGAGTTGCTAGCAACCTGCGAAGAAATGCAGCGCCTCTGGTCTGAAGATATGGGACAAATTAGATCGAGTTCGGACTAATAGGACTTAGACAAAAAACACCCGCAAAATAGCCTCAAAGCTATTGAAGGATTCATCAAACTGTATTTTTATTCGGGATAATAACTCGCGAATAAGTTCATGTGTCTTTCTATGCTTAGACTCAAAATAAAAAAGTTTGAAAAATTACAGTTCCTTCACCAATGATTTCTAAAATTTAACCAGCTTTGCTCTAGAGGGATTTTGATTTGTCTACACAGATAAATCGGTGTATTACTACTTTTTCCAACTTTTTCATTGGTTATCATAGCTACCTGATTAACTTGATTGAATAGCTTTTGTAAGTAATTTAAATCACCTCCAACACTAATCACAATCTCACCAGAATATTTTCTTGGTCCCCAGAAATAATAACCTATATCGCCACTGATTGATTTTGGCAAATCATAGGCTCCACCTAAAACATCAATTGCCCCAGCATAATTGTAGTCCCAAGCTAAAATGGCACATTTTGCTTGCTCGCTTGGCAAAAGGCTATGGTAAACTTTAGCCACTGTCGCGACAGCTTCCTGCCAACCAAGTGTCCATCTGTGTGGTGCCGTCACCTGTTTTGGCTCTAGCATGAAGGGATATTCCCAAATCGGCAATAAATAGCGTGAGAAGCGTGAGTAGCTGATGAAGGTTTCTAAGGGTAGCACAGGAAGTGAGGCAGGCATTGTTATAATACCACCAGTAATTAGAACAGCTAAAATAATAGATTTTAAACGCCTGCGATTGTAAATCAACTTCTCAACTTTGACTGCCCCAGATGCCCAAAGCAATGGATAGATAGGAGCTAAATAATAAATTTCTCTGGCTTCAAGAATTATCAATAGTCCAAAAACAATAATACATACCCATCCTATAAAACGATATGATTTACCTTCTGTGTCTCTGAAATAATAGGAAAATCCTGCTAATGTAATTGGAAAGGTCAGGGTATGCATCTGGAATATCTGTTGTAGTGTGAAATTAATAGTAGATATCCAAAAATCGACCTGATAATCTGCTTTATATTCTTTTTGTATCCCAAGAAAAGGCCAACCATGTGTAGTTTGCCAAATCAGATTTGGTAAGGCAATTGTGAATGCAATTAAGCCAGCTATCCAAATCCATCGATTAAGTAAAAACTGTCGGTTGGGAGTAATTAATAAGCCAACTAGCAAACCAAAGCAAAAGAAAACAATTGAATATTTGTTGAGCCATCCAATACCTACCATTAAGCCTCTTTTTATCTCAAAAGGGATATGTCTATTCGCTTCAATAAAAGTCAAATTGCCACGAGGATCAGTAATCTTCGGCAAATCAATCAATTGATATTGCTGAATGCTAGTCTGATTTTCTTTCAAATCGCCTGTAACTTTCATTGTCTCGTTACCTCCCTGAACGGTTACTTAAATATAACCTTGATGCACTGCTGTCCTTACTATCCGAATATTGTCTAATGATATAGAGTGGTCTTCTTTTTGTCTCATCAAAAGTTTTACCTAAGTAAAGACCAATGATTCCTAAAAAAGCAATAATAATTCCGCAGAGAAAATACAAAGAAACAATCAGGCTAGTCCAACCTGTAACAGTTGTTCCGTAAAATAAGGCATCAAGAAAAGTATAAGTGCCATATATAAAAGCTAGGAAAGATATTAATAAACCCAGCTTGATTGATAATCGCAGAGGTTTATCAGAATAAGCAACTAAAGTTTCGCTTCCCAGTTTCCACAATTTACTAAAGGTGTATGTACTTTTTCCGGCGAAACGACTACCATGTTGGACGTCAATACTAGCAGTGGGAAAACCAATCCACTGTACCAAAAGACTAAAAAATCTTAGTTGTTCACGCAAGAGACGAAAACTGTCTACAACTTTCCTAGAAACAATACGAAAGTTGTTAATTTGTCCATCGTAATTAATATCTGCTAGATAATTGAAAACTTTATAAAATAGCCAAGAAGTAAGGCGCTTCAAAATGTGGTCTTTTCGCTTACCTCTCCTAGCCAATACTATATCGTAGCCTTCTTGTGCTTTAGCGTATAAACGAGGAATTTCTTCAGGACGATCCTGCAAGTCACAGTCCATAATTACAACCCACTCTGCATTACAGTGATCTAAGCCAGCTGTAATACCATATTGCTCACCAAAGTTGCGACTAAATTGAATCCCTTTAATTCGTGGATCTTTATTAGCTAATTCTAGTATGATTTCCCAGGAGTGATCGCCTCCACAATCCTCAACTAAAATTATCTCAAAGTCTTCAGAAATAATTTCAAGAGAGGCTTTTAACCTTTGATAAAGCTCATGTAAAGAATCTTCAGCTTTATAGACAGGAATGACAACAGAAATATAAGCCAATGTTAAGTCCTCCGTAATTTTTAATTTTTGCAGACACTATCTGGATAATTTACATTTTTATCTGTTTATATTTTGGAAAAACAAATATTTTATTTAATGTATATGAGACTAAAGCAAGAGGAAGTAAAATTAAAACTTCTGCTACAAAAAGATTGATTTTGTAAGCTAATAATTGTTTTAGCAAAAATAATTGTAATAAGTATATGATAATATAAACTACTATAAACTTAAAAATTAATTTATTATTTTTGTTTTTAAAAACTAAAGTTCCTGTAGTTTTGAAATTAAATAATACTCCACACATAGTTGATATTAATACTGCAAGTTCATAGCGAAAATTTAGTAAAATTAACATAACAAATATCGAGTAACCAAAAAGTGTATTGATTCCCCCTACTATCAGAAACTTTATAAATCTTTTTGAAGGATAATGCATAAGCTTAATTCAATATCTATTTTAATTTTTTTGAATTATAAAAAACTTTAAAAACTATGAAACTATTTTTAGATAACTTATAATCTGTATTATTCAACTTTGAGTTTACTTAAAGACTGAAATTCTAAAACAGTTAGAATAAATACAATAAACATAAATATGACATCTGCAAAAAGCATTCCATAATATATACCTTTTAATCCATATATCCTTGAGTAAAATAACACCATTGGTACATATAAACCTATAGTTCTTAATAAAAGAACTACTAATATAGTTTTACCTTTACCTATAGATTGAAAAAGAGTGTTACTAAAGGATGCTAAAGGCCATACTGGTGCTAATATGCTGAGAAGTCTAAAATTGAAGATATCATCTTCTGTAAAATTAATACTTGGTAGAATTATACCCAAAAATGTCCTTGGAGAGAGTTGTAGAGGTAGCCAAATTAATAGTAATAAAATAGTTCCAATAATTGCAAAAGTTAAGTAGGCTTTTTTTATCCTCCTATGATTTTTTGCACCATAATTCATACCAATTATTGGTTGTAATGCTTGTGCAAAACCGATAATAGGAATAAATACTAATGAAGTTACTTTTTGTGTTGCACCAAAAAAAGCAATGTCATTGTTTGTTCCATAGTAAGAAATTGAATTAAAAACTACAAACCCTTGAGCCAACATCATAACTGGAGCAAATAGTGATGACATTCCCACTGACAATGTTGCGGGTAGTAAATCTATTGCGATCGCTAATTTTTTGAGATTCACTGATATAAAACTTTTACCAAAAATAAAATAAGCTAAGTTCACAATACTAGAAAAAACCATTGCAATAATTGTGGCAAGGGCAATCCCTGAGGTTCCCCAATGAAATACAGTAAGAAATATATAATTTAATAATATGTTAATGATTACAAAAATCGACATAGATATTGTGGTTAATCTAATTTGTCCCTCTGAACTTATGATTTCACCACAAGCTGTTCCTCCAATGAAGAAAACAGAACCTAATATATAAGTCTTCAAATATTTCGTTCCTTCTAAAGCTACTTGACCACTTCCTCCCATAAATGCAATTAATTCTTCACCAAATATATAGCCAATAATTGTAATAAAAAATGAAATTACAACACTCATAGTTATGAGATTGCCAAATATTTTAGATTGAGTTTTAATATCTCCAGACCCAATAGCTCGACTGAGAACAGAAGCAGAACCTACTCCAATTAAGGCAGCAAATCCTTCTACTATACTTGTAAATGGTAGTGCAAGTAAGATGCCAGCCAAAGCTGTTTCATTAAGAAATCTTCCTGCAAACAAAGCATCGATAAAAGAGTTTAAACTAACCATCAGTGTTCCCAGAATACTAGGAATTGATAACTTAAACATCAATTTAATTAGATTGCCTTGAAGGATTTCGTTTGTAATTTTAGATTGTTTTTGAGCAGTCATTTAATTACTCAACCTTAACAAAACGGCTAACACGATACTGCTTTACTGCTTCTAATTCCATTTCTTTCGCTGAGTTGTATGCACTCATAACCTCACTACAAACTTCAATTCTGGCTTCATACGCACCTGTTGTATTACCATCAGTTACAGCAAAATCAATCCGAACTTCTGCCCAATTTGCATTCTGCCCTTCAGCTACTTCTTCTATAGCTAGCACTTTACCTGCTTTCAAGTAATCTAACCAACTCCAGCCAGACTTTATCCAAATTTCGCCCTCGGCAATTTGCTCAAATTTACTTAAACCAGTCCATCCTCGGTAGTATTGACGCAAGCCAGAGACTGAAGCATTTCGCTGTACCAGTAAATCCAATACATCTGGCTCTAGATGTCCCCACAATAATCCTTGAGGTAAATCAATTAGGGTAGGAGCAAACTGATGACCGCCAAAATGAGTTGTTTGCCAGACTCTTAACTTTCCGTTGGAAGCAGGAGCATATTTTTTCCGTAATTGTCGATATATAGGAGTCCCAAATCTGCCACAGGCGAGGTCTACTTGAGTATGGGTGCAAACCATGAGTTCGCGAATGTGACTTGTTTGTTGTTGATATTGCTGAAATTCTGATAAATCATTGGGTTGTTCCATTAACTGCTTGAATATTGCCGTCACTAGAGCAGCAGCTTTGTTTTCTGGAACAATAAATTCCTGTTTCTCAAATTGAGAAAATAGCCTTGCAGGGCGATAGTAGTATAATACACGAGTAAAACCAGCATAAGAATACTCGCGATCGGGAGCAATTAGTATCGGTTTTAAATTAATCCCATGCTGAAAAACTAACTCTTGGAATAAACCTATCAATGATTTGATAGTTGGATTTTCCTCAAAGACTTCTTCCGGCCAAGGTTGTGGAATTTCCATAATCAGCCAATGGTCGCAAGTACCTGCTGTACCAATTGGGTCTTCTCCGTTAGCTTTAGAAACCAAAGAGCAAAAACGGCAATCTATAAGGTGAGTTTTATGAGTCTGTTTTATTTGCATATTTGCAGATCAACTAAAAAAAATTAACTATAACTTAAGTCGTTTTAGGTTTTTGGAACCAGACGAGTTGTATCGTAGGTATAACCCAGTTTCCTGAAATCTAGAACGTCCATAGGCGTGACCACTACATTAGATTGGATACTTGACACTAAAGAAGTTATATCTTCAGAGCCAACATTTCCTGGTATGGACAAACCCTTATCCCAAGGCCACATTGGGTCGTGCAAGTTGTGTCCAAATGGCATACCTTTAGATGGATAAAAACGGCTACTGGTGTGTCCTCGATCTTGCCATTCAGCCCAAAGGCGGTCTACGTTAGCATGATTTAACCAGAATATTGGATCGTAGGGAGAACTGGGAACGCTGTCCATTGTCCCTAAAATTTGAGTTTGCTGGGGTACACGGTTTGGTTCGAGCTTGTCAACAAGACTACCACCAATAAGTGTATGGATACAAGCGTGAAGTTCCCATCCTTCAACCCAATTTTTTTTATCATCCAACTTTAATGCTCCTTCTAAAAGAGCGTTAAAAATTTCATAATTATCGAACCTGAAGAGTTGTTCTACTTTCGCTTTAGGTATGGGGTATTTATCACAAGGTGGTAATTTAATAAATCGCTTGAGTTTCGGACCTAATGACTTTCCAGTAATCGGATCGAAATGAATTTTCTCATTCAATGTCCACTCAGCAAATGGACCGGAGGAGACTACACCTCCCTGGAATGTTCCCGCACCTGGAATTTCAATAGTCACTCCTTGTCCTCGCGATCCTAGAAAGTCGTCTTCAAGAACAATCTCAAGTGCTTTGGGGTCTGTCCAATCCCAGTAAGGAACAGTTACACTGGGATCAATTGCTTGTAAAGCTTGTTCAAATACCCGCAAAAATTGACGATGCCAAGGCAGAAATGCAGGCTTACCATGGGCTGGGTTGACTTTAGCTGAACCTTTAGCTCCGCTAGATAAACTAAAACCCATCGTGAAAACGTGTTCTAAAACTAATTGGTCATAAATACTGAGCTTACTCCCTTGTGGAATTGTGTTTTTTAGGGCATGAACTGCTT
The DNA here is from genome assembly GCF_964247315.1 of uncultured Nostoc sp. Classification (GTDB taxonomy): domain Bacteria; phylum Cyanobacteriota; class Cyanobacteriia; order Cyanobacteriales; family Nostocaceae; genus Nostoc. Next base: position 22,517 of record NZ_CAXTTT010000063.1, on the reverse strand, counting down.
TGACAAAAGCGGCTTTTTCCTTGGATGTGAGGTCAACAACATTCTTACGAACAGAGAGGTTAGGCGATGAAATGAGCGGAGGATAAACGGGTGCTGGTACAGGTGAGTTGATAGCCGGAGGTGTATAGGTATAAGGATAACTTCGATATATGGAGGTTGTAATTACTGACCCAGCTATGATAACGACCATAACAATGAAATAAATTAATGAGAATTTTCTTAATGTCAATAATTTTTTCATATCAATTTTTAATAAATATTAATTTCAGTTATTTAATTATCCGCTAGTTAGGCTAAAGTTAATAACTTTGTGATAGGTTAAAATCTGGTATATAAACAACTCTCTCAGCAAGTGCCATTTTCTAATAATCGATTTTGATGGAATTATGGTAATCCTAAATTATTCTTGAAAAAGGACAAATGACTATGGACTAATAACTAAGAACAATTAACACAACAACTTTCACAACTCAAATAGGATACCTATATCACCCATCAGTGACTTTATGATTTGGATCAATAAGCTTTAGGCGATTTTGAGCGAATATCTTTAACTTACTCACTGCCGTACTTTTGTTACAACGTAAACTTCCTTTTTCATCACCGCCAAATCGAGTGCAAACTGCTGTATGAGCACTCGATAATGTAACATAAGCATTTACAAACTGGCTGTGTTGAGTATGGAGTTCAACAGGTAGAGCCTGAAAAACTGGACTAAGTCTTTTCAAAATTTTAATTAGCAAGGCATGATCCCAAGACATTAATCCGCTAAAGTTTTCCGATTCAACTTGAGGAGGCTTCATAGTTGGAATAATTTGATTCTCATACTCCTTTCTACTGAAGCTGCCAGCAAGTTCCATTGCTGCTCCAGACGCTAACATTAACTTAGTTGCCGTTCCTAATTCCACTTCAGCTTGGGAAAGATTACCTGCTGCAAGTTCGATCTCAAAGCGTCGCAAACAGATAATCAGCCCTTGGACATCCACAAAAAATAACCAGTGGAATCACTCCCAAAGTTGCTTTAGCTTGACTTGAGTCTCTATTTTAGTCATTAGATTTCCTCCAAAGATAAACTGAAAACTCTTCCTAACAGATAAACATAGCTTTTAAGTCCTTCTTTTAGATCCTTGACTCGATCACGGTCAAATTTTTTACCATCTTCATCAAGTATGAGCAAAGTTTTATAAACGATTAGCAGTCCCCAAACAATACAGACGCTTGATTCCTTTGTTGTGACGTAAGTTGCTTTAAAACAACGGTTAAAGTCTTCAACTTCCCAAGGTTCTAGTGACGTTTCAGTAGAAGATATTGAGGCAGGAGATATATTGCTGACATCAAGATTGGCTAATTCTTGATCAATAATGGCAAGGGCTTTTCGATGGGACAGTTCATCTAAAGCTTGCAACAATTTTTTGAGTAATTGACGTATTTTTACTTGGTCTGATTCGCTAAGTTGCTGCTCAACTGGTAAATTCCAAGGAACGAGTAGATAAAGTTGAGAGGGAAGAGAATTATGGGTCATTTATAAAGTGGGGTTTAGTTGAGAAATAATTTATCAATAGCCCTGTTGACCTAACTAAATCCCTTATATATAGTAGTGAATATGCCTCAAAATAAAGAAGTTTGCTTAAGTTACGGGATGTTAAAAAAGCCAGCCTCCTGTAGTTCAGTAATGCTGTCTTTCATAGCTTTAAAGATCGAGTTAATATCTTCATCGGTATGAGCAGTAGATAAGAAACCTCCTCCTTCTCCCCTAAGCAAAATACCTTTATCAAAAAGGTGATAACGTAATAGCTCGAAACCCATAAGAAAACTTTTTGAGGAGACAGCATGTTCAGTAAAGACAGGACCAAAGAAAGAGCCAAAATTCGCCATCTGAATTGGTAGTTTATTGGCTTGAAAGTAAATATTTAATCTTTCTACAAACTGAGATGTTCTTTGGTTCAATTGCTCTTGAAGAGTGGGTCCCTGATTTTTTAAATACTTAAGTGCTGCTCGACTCGCTGCGATCGCTAGAGGGTGCTTGCAGTGAGTGCCTGCGAAAAAGGTTTTTTCTACATCAGGAGAAGAAGCATCTCCATAATTCCACATACCCCCATCAATACGATCCAAGTAGGCTCTTTTTCCGGCAATAATTCCAATCGGCATTCCTCCACCGACAACCTTACCATAAGCAGCAATATCTGCTTCAACACCAAACCAAGCTTGAGCTCCTCCTTGATGAAGACGGAAACCTGTTACCATTTCATCAAAAATCAGGGCAATTCCTGATTTTTGAGTTAATTGCCTGAGTTGATGTAGAAACTCTTTCGGCTGTAGATTGGGTTTACTCGTCTGGATGGGTTCTACTACAACCGCTGCTAATTTTCCCTGATTAGCTTTAATAATGTTGAGGGATTCGGGGTTGCCATACTCTAGCATTAAAACATTTTTGGTAACTGAGTAAGGAATGCCACGAGATCCTGGAAAGGCTAGGGAATTAATACGAGAAGTTAGGATATTACCACCTAGCTTTTCAAGTATTTTAGGCAACTTGAGACCGACAGATCCGACTAAAACACCATCGGAATGACCGTGATAGGAATTAGTAAATAAAGCAATTTTATTGCGCTTTGTATGGGAGCGAGCCAACCGAATTGCTGTCATTACAGCTTCCGTGCCAGTATTGCTAAAAGCTACTCTTTCCATCCCTGTCAGTTCGCTAATTAACTCCGCAACTTCACCAGCGTATTCTGATTGTGGGCCTAGTGAAAATCCTTTTTCAAGTTGCTCCTGAATTGCTTCTTTCACGAATGGTGGATTATGCCCTAAAAGATTGCTGCCGAACCCCATGATGATATCGATATATTCATTTCCATCAATATCCCAAACTCGAGATCCTTGAGCTTGTTGACTGATGATTAAATAACACATCTCTTTAACGGAAGCATCGAACCATTCTGGAACTCTGGGGTCTGCTAGAACCGAACGGTAAGCTTGGGTCATTTGTTTTGACTTTTTTGTCCGTTTGGTGTAGCGTTCGATTAATGCTTGTAAATGTTTCTGTTGTAAATCTGCTTTTGTCTCTGTAGAAAGAGGTGAAGTTTGTTTATTAGTTATCATGTTTTTAGAGTGTTATTTACGTACATTTTTTAGTCTGATTTTGATAAACTGAGAGAAGCAGAAGGTTTACGTCCTACAAAATAGGCATTCTTATTATTTTCAGTATCTGCTAATTCACTATTGGAGTTATAAATACTAACTGATGTAAACCCTACTTCTTCCAAAAGGGATTGTATTTCTGTTTTGGAATAAGGCTTAACTAAAAAAGTAATCTCTGAGGTTTGCCAGTCTTTTTCTACAAGTTGCAATAAAGTTGATGGTTTAGTATGACGCAAAAATTTATTGTAAACTATGCGTTTTAAATGTTTTATCAATAAGTTAATTGAGTTTGGTTTTTTGTCTAATTCATCGTCATTTGGCTGGAATATTGTAATTGTAAATGTACCGACTTTTCCTTGTGGATTGTAAGTTTCGCCCACAGTCCAAGCATAATTTTCTTCTATTTCACCATCATTAACAAAGATGTTGGCATATCGCTTTTCTAAGCCTATATCAAATAAAAATATACCGTTCTCTTTCAAGACCATATATACATTACTAAAAACGCTTTTGAGTTCTTCAAGACTCATAATGTGGTTGAGGGCAGAATCAGTACAAATAGTAGCTTCAAATGTATAAGTGAGTTTAAAATCACGAGCATCACCTAAAATAAATTCAGCAGTTGGTGCATTTTGGCGAGCATAGTGCAACATTTTTTCCGAGCCATCTAGTCCCACAATTTCATAACCTTTAGCGATTAACTCTTGCGATAATTGCCCTGTACCGCAGCAGAGATCGAAAATTTTTGCTCCTTTAGAAAGGTGTGGCAAAAGTAATTTTTCTATGTTTGGCAGCAACCCTTTACAGGCTGAATTCGCTTCTGATTTATTGTATAACCAAGCCCAAGGGTCGTAATCTGTATAGCGACTTTCTGGAGATATGTCAGTTTTGTTCATGGTGTTTTCTCAGATGAAAATTATAATTTGGGCAAATTTTGGTTCTTAACCACTTTTTTCAAGATTTTGTATTATGTCTACATTCCACTTCGTTGAAGTTACAATGACATAGCTTATATTTTTGACGCCGTTCTACTTAACTCTGCGTTGGCGTCAAATTTGAGAAAATGTACTCATCGTGACTTTTTTGAGCGCTATCTTTAATGGGTGGTGCTACTAAAAAATCGTTTTTAATGAGGTATGAGAAGTAAATATTTAGCAATTGATCGTCGATAGTAGGACAAGTAATGGATGTATTTTTTAAACCATCGAGTGTATTTTGAAAGTCAAATTTTAAAACTGCTGAATCAGAGGTTGGTGCTTGGGAATTATTGTTTCTACCAGGAAGCAGAGAAACTAGAGGATATAAAGCGTGTTCTGGAGAATTTTGTGCAATGTTTAACAGTTGAGTGTGCCATTGTTCGTAAGGGATTTGTTGAATCGGATAGCCAAGCGATCGCAACTTCTCGAAAAACAGGTTTGTGGAAACTGGTTGAGGATGAGTCAAGTGAAAGGTTTTACCCCAAGAGTTTTGCTGTTTCGATAGATGAATAATAGCTTTGCTTGCATAATCTACAGGAATAATATCCTGTATCAACTCAACATCGGGAATACTGCCGAGTTGGACGCAACCGATAATCAATCTATACAAAAAGTCATTGACATTAAAGACACCCGTTAGGCTGTGTCCTGATATGCGTCCGAGTCTATAAATACAAACCGGAAGTCCGCGATCGCGTGCAGCGCTGACTAATTTTTCTGCTACCCATTTACTCTGGCTGTAGCCCCCGAATGGGACTTGACCATTATCAATATTATCCTGTTCTCGAACTACTCTTACTCTAGAATCACCAACTCCTGAGAACACGCTGGTAGCAGAAATCAAATGAACTGGCTTCACTTTCGTTTGGCACGCCAATCTCAATACTTCTTGAGTTCCCAGGACATTGGTGGCTTTGAGTAACGAGTAAGGAGAAGCGTGATGAACCCACGCCCCATTATGATAGATAACATCAATTGTATCAGCAAGCTCGTGAAATTGTGACTCAGAAAGTCCCAAAAGTGGTTGTGATAAATCTCCAATAACTGGAATAATCCTGCTACTAAAACTTTCCTCCCAAAGTAGATAGGATTCAAGGCAGTTTTGCAGCTTGTTCTGAGCTAATTCAGTACTGTTGGCACGAATTAGGCAATAAACATCGGTTGATGTTTGTTGCAGGAGTTCGTAAAGTAAAAAGGCTCCGACAAAACCTGTCGCTCCGGTTAATAATATACAACTGGGTTCAACAGTCGGCTGGGTGAGTAATTTAGGGTGAATGGAAGAGTCTAAAACAGCGTCAGCATTGAGTAACGCTAACGTTTCGCTGCCATTAGACTTATTGCTCAGAAACTCCAGAATTTCTGCTTTGCGATCGGAAAGTTGAGTTTTTAAAGTTGGTGTCAGCGCTCCTTTAGGAGCATTACAGCGCAGGCGCTCCCCATCCACCCAAAGCTTGATATTAAGACGGCTAAGTTTAGCTAAAAACTCATCAATGGTTTGAGTAACTTTCTTTTCGTTTAAGCGTTCGTTATAATTTGTAGGGAATTTTACATCGGGTACTTGTTTGGGATTTTTTTCTAATAAAATTTCTTTTTTACCTAATAGCCGTTCGCTAAAAATATTGCGATTTATACACGCTTCTACTAACTTATTTGACTCAATAATAGGACGAGATTCTTCAGTATATTGAATTGATGTGATATAGCTCAGCCAAGGTTCTTGTCCCATTGCATAAACATAAACCTGTTGCGGATTAAATTGACTGACAAGTTCAAATGCTCTGTCAGCATTTGAACCATCTAATCTCCGAGTTGCACCCATCTTTCTGGGTATTGATTTTGTGAGTAAGGAGCCATAGGCCCAGCTAAAGGGCGCTCCATCGCATTCCATCCCGATAAAAATTACATCAATATCTCCAAATACTTTTTGAATTTTTTCATAAAGTTTAGGCTCAATATTATTAGAATCTGCTAAACAAAGAATAGATTGTCCTTTTAATTGAATCAGATAAGCGGCTTTGGCGCTAATGTTTAAATCCCCATGTTCGCCTAAAAAAGGTAAGGCAACAATCTGTCCTTCATTAATGTCTATCGCTTCCAGGCTGTCAATTTCTATAACATTGGCAAAGCCAATTGTTTTTAAGATTAATTTCATAGAAGGATCGAGTAAAACCCCACTGTTACTCTTCGGCACCACTAAATGCTTGATTTTATGTCGCAACTGCAACAATGTTTCAAACATACAGTGGTCTTGATGATTGTGGGTAATCAGCGCGTAGTCAATCGTTTCCGGTAAATCGGCATAGGTGTAGCGGGGGATGCCCTCTTGGTGCTGATAGCTGATTAATGGGTCTAATAAAATATTGATGTCTTTAGTTTCAATTAAGACACAAGCATGACCGAAGTAACGAATTCTGACTGAATCACCGCTATACTTTGGCTCTTTCTGAGGAGGTTCTTCGGTGAAGAACGATGAAAATAATGCCTCATTTTCCTCAGCTATCCCCAACAGATTTTTGATTTGAGTATAGGGTTGAGGAATATCCCTCATTTGAAAGAGGCGATCGAGTCTGGAGTCGTTGAAGGGAAAATTTAAATGTAAATAACGCTCATCTTTTAAACGAGGCGTACTGAGGACAAAGGAACGTTCATCCTCGTGACCTAAATATAAAGCAACAGTTTGGGATGCAGGATTATAGTATTGACTTTTATAGAGAAGTCCTTCAATAAAGCGAATAGAAGGATGGTTGTTTGAGTCATAAACTAATTCTATATATCCTTTTAAGGCTTCAGGAACGTTTTGATAAAGAGGTTCTAAGGAATATCCCTTGGCTTCTTCAGTTAGCATCGTGTCTAGCTGTGCGATCGCTTGACTGAGTTGCACCAGATGTACTTCTTCTTCTTTCGTTTTTTCTAACAAAGCTTTTATTTGATGAACTCGGTCAACCTCATAGTTGATAAAGGGAGCGCCCATCATAGCTGGATTTTTCAGTGCTGACTGATGAACCTGTGGAGCATCAACAAACGACTGCATAATTTTGAGATGCGATTCAGTAATATACCGAGCCGCTGTTGCTGGGAAGATGAGGTATGACCAGGCATACCATTGATTAAATAATGGCTCTACGATAACGTTGGGTTTGAGATAAGGCATAATTCGTAATTCGTAATTCGTAATTAAGATGTACTGTACAAAATTTCATAAATTCGTAGCGAATCAAAACTCAGCCTCCCTTTGCGCTTACTCTGCGTTTAAAAACACAACTCTACCTCCTCATATTTCAATTTCCTCTCTTTCCTCAATCATCTCCAAAGGAAGAGACGAAAGCTTCTCCAAAGTCTGCATTTTCTCGATGCGTTCAGCTAAACCTGTTACGGTAGGCGCTTCAAATAGGTCAACAACCGTCACCTCTACCTCAAACGTTTTGAGCAACTGAGCAACCAGTTGAGTTGCCAGCAACGAATGTCCTCCCAACTCAAAGAAATTGTCATGAACACCCACCTGCTCAACCTCCAGCACTTTGGCAAAAATGTCAGCCAAAATTTGCTCTGTAGGGGTGCGAGGAGCGACAAACGCTGATTCTAATTCTGGTCGAGCCGTATCTGGTATAGGCAGAGCAAAACGGTCTACTTTGCCGTTAGGATTGAGTGGTAGGGCATCGAGCGTTATGAACGCCGCAGGTATCATGTAATTGGGTAATTTTTCTGCAATAAAGCGGCGTAAATCGCCAATTGTCGGGTTATTTTCCGGATCGGGGACGATATAAGCGACGAGCCGTTTATCTCCTGGTTGATCTTCACAGACGATGACTATGCTTTCTCGCACTCCTGGGTGTTGGGTTAACAGTGCTTCAATCTCTCCCGGTTCAATCCGAAAGCCGCGAATTTTAACCTGATGGTCAAGGCGACCAAAAAGCTTAATATGACCGTCACTCAGGTAGCAAGCTAAATCCCCAGTTTTATAGAGACGGCTTCCTGGTTCATCACTAAAAGGATTAGGGATGAATGTCTCGGCAGTTTTTTCTGGATGGTTGAGGTAGCCCCGCGCCAGACCGACTCCACTAATGTGCAGTTCTCCTGGCACACCGATGGGAACAGGTTGAAGATGTTGGTCTAGGATGTAAAGCTGTTTGTTGGCGGCGGGACGCACGGTAGGTAAAGATTGACCACCGTTGCTGCATTCTACCATACTCGCGTTGACTGTTGTTTCGGTCGGCCCGTAGGCATTGATGAACAGTCGCCCTTTTGACCATTGCGCGATCAGTTCTGGAGAAGGGGCTTCTCCTCCCACTAAAACCATTTGCAAGGCAGGTAATTCGGCAGTGGGCAGAACCGCTAGCGCTGAGGGGGGGAGCGTAATATGGGTAATGGCTTGTCCGCGTAAAATCTGCATCAAGGCGGAGCCAGGAAGCAAATCTTCCGGTGTTCCCAGATGCAGGGCTGCACCAGAACCCAGAGCCATAACTAATTCTGGAATGGAGGCATCAAAGCTCAAGGAGAAGAATTGGAGAATGCGGCTGTCAGGTTGAACTTTACACGTCCGAATTTTGTCTTTCGTTAGGTTGCCCAATCCTTGATGAGTAACCAAAACTCCTTTCGGTGTCCCTGTAGACCCAGAGGTATAGATGAGGTAAGCCAAGTTTTCGACGATAGCACCACTATTGAGGTTCTGCTCGCTCTCCTGTGCAATAGTTGCCCAATCGGTATCTAGACAGACGGCTTTGGCGGTATGTTGGGGTAGTTCTGTGACTAATTTCTGTGTTGTCAGAAGTATGGGTACTTGTGAATCTGACAGCATGAAGGCAAGGCGCTCTGACGGGTAAGTTGGGTCTAGGGGGAGATAAGCGCCACCCGCTTTGAGAATGGCTAATACTCCGATGATCATAGAGAGCGATCGCTCTACACAAATCCCAACTAATACCTCTGGTTTCACGCCCAGTTTTTGTAGATGGTGTGATAATTGATTGGCGCGTTGGTTGAGTTCTCGGTAAGTTAGTTGTTCATCCTTGAAGACAACTGCAACAGCATCAGACGATCGCTCCACTTGGGCTTCAAATAATTGATGGAAGCACCGATCATTGGGATACTCAATCTGCGTGTCATTCCACTCCCTCAACAGATGAATTTCTGATTTACTCAGCAAGGGTAATTCACCCACAGCTTGTTGGGGATTTTCCGCGCTCGCTGAGAAAATAGTTTGCAGATTCCCTAACAGCCGCCCAATCGTATCTTCTTCAAAACGAACAGCATCGTAAATAATCTTAACGAACAACTCATTACTAGGCGTTACAGCTACAGTCAGTGGATAGTTATTGCGGTCAAAAGCCTCTATCTCACCTAGCTGTAGCGAACTACCTTCATCTAACAAAGAACTATCAACTGGATAATTCTCAAACACCACAATACTCTCAAACAAAAGTCTTCTCCCAGGGAGTTCGCTCTTGGCTTGAATGTCAACAAGGGCAGTGTAAGAGTAATCCTGTAATTCCAACATTAACTGTTGTATTTGTCTCAGCCAAGGTATTAGTTGCTGCTGGGGGAGGATTTGCAGACGTAATGGTAAGGTGTTGGTAAACAATCCCACCATATTTTCCACCCCAGAAAAACTACCAGGACGACCTGAAACAGTCACACCAAATACTACATCTTTTTCACCACTATAACGACTTAATAGTAATGCCCAAGCAGCTTGTACCATAGTCGATAAAGTCACATGATGTTGTTGTACTATATCTTGTAACTTTCGGCTCACCTGAGCAGACAAACGTAATTCAAGTTCCTTGTGATGGTAAGAGTCTTGCTGCTGATTTTGATACTGAAACTTATCTACTATTAGGGGAGTGGGGGCGCTAAAACCTTGCAAAGTTTGTCGCCAAAACTCAATGGCAACTTCCTTATCTTGAGAATTCAGCCAAGCAATATAATCACGGTAGGGACGTGGTGTTTGCAAATAACAAGTTTCACCTCTCACGTCAGCCTCATAGAAACTTAAAACTTCTTTAAAAATAATTGGTAAACTCCATCCATCCATGAGGATTTGATGAAAATTCAAGATAAACTGGTAAGTATCTTCATTTAGTTTAATTAACGTACATCCCATCAAGGGTGCTTGATTGAATTGAAACCCTTGCTCTCTTTGTTTTAGCACTAACTCTGATAATTGCTGTTGTTGCTCTGTTGAAGATAATCCTCGCCAATCAAGATTATTCCAAGGGAATTTAACCTGCTTGAGTACTATTTGTAATGGAGTTGGGCGATTTTGCCAAACAAATAATGTACGTAAAATTGAATGTCTATCTACAATTTTTTGCCAAGCAGATTCAAAAGCAGTAGTAGAAATATTACCTTTTAAACTTAAGACGATCTGACCAAAATACACTCCACTTTCAGGAGCATAAAGACTGTGGAACAGTACTCCTTGTTGCATCGAAGAAAGTGGATAAATTGATTCAATATTTTTAGTTTTGCTCGAAGTTTTTATTTGTAAGTTGCTCATCGCTCTTTCTTTTTTTAACTGTATTTTTTCAGCTTTATACTATTCATGCAAAATTTCTAATAACTCCTCAAGTTCTAATTGATTCAATTGTGCATCGGGAAAATCCGAAGGTGTATATCCAAAAGCATCTTGTGATTGACAATGTTTTATTATTGACCTAATTGTTTGAATATAGTTCTGTGCCAAATTCTCCACTGTAGCTTGAGTATGAACATTACTACTGTAAGTCCAATTAATTTGTAATTCACCTTCTATCACCAGAGCATTAATATCCAATAGATGGTCACGAGTTTGCTTTGAACTCTGGTTAGCTCCAGTGGATTCAGATGCAAACTTCCAACCATTTTGGGATTTTACTTGGTCAAATTGTCCCAGATAGTTAAAACTAATTTTTGGAGTAGCAATTGTCTGTAGTTGTTGATTAACACTAATATCTTTACATAAGTAACGCAAAATACCATAGCCAATACCACGACTGGGAATCGCTCGTAATTGTTCTTTAATTGACTTAATAACCGATGATGGTTGATTTAAGTCCGGTAGTTGCAATAATACTGGAAACAAAGTGGTAAACCAACCCACCGTCCGCGATAAGTCTACATCTTCAAATAATTCTTCTCTGCCATGTCCCTCTAAGTCAATTACTACCGTTGAATTTCCCGCCCATTGTGCCAATGAAAGTATTAATGCACTTAGTAACATATCGTTAATTTGTGTGTTATAAGCTTCGTTTACTGTCCCCAAGAAAGTTTGGGTTTCTTCTACACTTAATTTCACTGACACAGAAGCAGCACTATCAACTGTATTTTCTTGTTGAGCGTGAGCATAATCTAATGGTAGTGGTGTTATTTTAGACCAAGGTTGGTTTAACCAATAGTCTAACTCTTGTTTGATAATTTCTGATTGTGCATAGTTGTTTAATTTTTCTGCCCAATCAATAAATGCTGTTGTTTTAGCATTTAGTTGTATCGGTTGTTGAACGATGAGTTGTTGATAAATTGTTTCTAGGTCTGATAATAAAATTCGCCAACTTACACCATCGACTGCTAGGTGATGAATAATAATTAATAAACGTGCATCCCTTTCGCTAGCCAAGTAAAACATCACCACTTGCATTATCGGTCCTGTTGACAGGTTTAAACTGGCTTGAAATTCTGTGGCAATTTTTGATAAGGCTTGTGGTTGTGAGAGTCTGGGAGTTGATGATAAATCTACTACGGAAAATGGTACATTATTCTCTTTGTCATAGTTTATTTGTTTGTACTCAGATGCTTGCGATCTAAATCGTAAACGCAGAGCATCGTGATGCTCTAATAATTTCTCTACAGCTTTTTCAAGCAATTCAGGTTTTATATCCTTGGGTAGATGTAATAAAACTGATTGGTTAAAATGATGTGACTCTTGTCGATTTTGTGCAAAAAACCAATGTTGAATTGGTGTTAGTGGTGCAACTCCAGTAACTATAACTTGTTGAGCACTTACACTAATTGTTGTATTGGCAACTCTGGCTAGTTCGGCGATAGTTTGATTTTGGAATATTTGTCTGGTAGTGATTTGTATTCCTGAGTTTTTGGCACGAGAAACTACTTGAATGCTAAGGATGGAATCACCACCTATTTCAAAGAAGTTGTCGTGGATGCTGACTTTTTCTTTGAAAAGCAGTTCTTGCCAAATATTGGTTAAGGTTTGTTCTATGGCTGTACGTGGTGCTACGTATTCATGTTCTCGGGTAATTTCTCCATTTGGTGTTGGTAGGGCTTTTCTGTCAACCTTACCATTAGGTGTTAGTGGTAGTGCTTCAAGGATGACAAAAGTTGCTGGCACCATGTAGTTTGGCAACTTTGACTCCAAGAAACCGCGTAGTTCAGAAATTGCGAGTGTTTCTTCTTTTTGAGGAACTACATAAGCCACTATTTGTTGAGAATCTGCTTCTGAACAATGAACTGTAACTACAGTTTCTCGTACTGCTGGGTATTGACTGATTACTGCCTCAATTTCTTCCAACTCAATGCGGAAACCACGTATCTTAACTTGGTTATCAATGCGACCTAAGTATTCAATGTCTCCATTCGCTAGATAGTGTGCTAAGTCTCCTGTTTTGTACAGACGGGCTGCTGCTTCGTTGCTAAAGGGATTGGGGATAAATTTTTCTGCGGTCAAATCAGGACGGTTTAAGTAACCTCTACCTACTCCCACGCCACCAATATAAACTTCACCTGCTACACCAAAAGCAACAGGATTGAGATACTTATCAAGTAGATAAATTTGGATATTTGCTATTGGTCGCCCAATAGGAACTGTTTTCTGGTTGGTAAAACTATCTTGACACTGCCAAAAAGTGACATCTACAGCAGCTTCAGTAGGACCGTAAAGATTATACAATTGAGTATCAAGTCGATTAAAGAAGCTCTGTTGTAGTTGGACTTGTAACGCTTCACCACTGGCTATGACTCTTACCAAAGACTGGCATTTTTCTAATCCTTCTGCTTCTAGGAATACTTGCAGCATTGATGGGACAAAATGTAAGGTCGTAATCTGCTGCTTTAGAATTAAATTAACTATATAGTTGGGATCTCTATGACCTTCTGGTTGAGCTACTACTAAGCGCGCACCCGTCATCAACGTCCAGAAAAATTCCCAGACTGATACATCGAAACTGAAGGGCGTTTTCTGTAAAACACTGTCTGCTGCTGTTAACTGGTAGGTATCTTGCATCCACAATAAGCGATTGCAGATTCCCTGATGAGTGTTCATTGCACCTTTTGGTCTTCCTGTAGAACCGGAGGTGTAAATGACGTAAGCAAGGCTTTCGACTGTAATGTTGTACCCAGGATTTTCTGTGTTTTCATCAGCGATTAATTGCCAGTCGCTATCGATGCAAATTACTTGAGCTTGATCAGTGGGTAAATTTTCTACTAAGTTTTGTTGTGTTAACAATACGCCTGGTCGAGAGTCTTCCAACATATAAGCCAAGCGTTCTTTGGGATAGCTAGGATCTAGTGGTACATAAGCACCACCTGCTTTGAGGATGGCTAATAACCCGATGACCATATTTAAGGATCGCTCTACACAAATCCCCACCAATACTTCTGGTTTTACTCCCAATGAATGCAAGTAATGCGCTAGTTGATTTGCTCTGGTGTTGAGTTCACAGTAGGTCAACTGTTCATCTTCAAATACGACTGCTACTGCATCAGGTGTGCGTTCTACTTGAGCCTCAAACAGTTGGTGGATGTACTGATCAATTGGATAATTAGTCTGGGTATTATTCCACTCTATCAGCAACTGATGTCGTTCTTGTACACAAAGAAGTTCTTGCAACTCGTAGTGTTCTTGGGGGGTGCTCGCTATTGCTTGGAGAGTTCTAGCATAATATCCACTAATGCTCTTGATTTGCTCTAAGCTAAACTCAGAAACTTTGTAATTAAGTGATAATTTTACCAGAAAAGAGGTTGGGTCTTGGCTGAAGTTAACCATTAGAGGAAAGTTTGTTTCTTCATAAAACTTTCCTCCTAGCGATTGTAAATTTTTATCTACTAGCGCTGCCTGGTAAATATGAAAATGAGTGAAATTAAATATAGTCTCGAACAGAGGCTGACCACCCAAGCTCCTCTGTATTGCCGCCAGTGGATATCGACGATGTAGCAGCAATTCCCGCTCTACCTCAAACACCTCTTTCACCAAGTTTACCCAAGTGCCTCCAGACAATTTGAGACGAAATGGCACGGTATTGAGGAAAAGTCCAAGGACTCGCTCTCCATCCTTATGTTCCGGGCGTCCATTGGTAACCATACCCGTGAGTACGTCTGACTGTCCGCACAGCAGGCTTAACACCCGTAGATGTGCTGCAAGCAGAACACTTTTGAATGGAATTCCTGTAGACTTAGCTAACTGTTGCAACCCTTGAGAAGTTTCAGCAGATATTGGCACTTCTTGTACACCAACTTGCCCGACTTTAGCCTCCAGAGGGGAAAAATGCCAACGAGGCAACATAGTTATAGTTCTATCATGCAATTTTTCCATCCAATAGTGCTGAGACTCCTCAGAGACGATCATCTGTCGTTCCAAAGCTATAAAGTCCCGAAACAGGCTTAAAAGTGGTGGTTCGAGAAAATCAGTCTTTTCACCCAAGAGGGAGAAATAGTGCCCAAACAACTCAGTCAACATTGAAGCTACACTCCACCCATCCAGAATTGCATGGTGGAAGCTCACAGTCAAATAAAATGTCTCCTCAGTGCAGCGATGAACAAAAAAGCGGAGCAAGGGAGGTATACTCCAATCAAACTGTCGTCTTTTTTCGTCATCCAGCCAGGCATTTAGGGCATCCTCCAATTCGGAAGTTGAGAGATGGTGCCAATCCTCTACTTGCAATAGAATATCAATGTTTTGATGAACCAGTTGCAATGGCTCACTAAAGTCGGTTAGCTGGAACGAAGTACGCAGTACAGCATGACGATTTACCAAAAGTTCTATAGCTGTTTGCAAAACCTGAATGTCGAGAAGAGCTTGGAGGTGGTAGCTAAAAACATCATGATATGTTGTTCCCTCAGGACTATACTTGCTATGGAAAACCATTCCCATTTGGAGGATAGAAAGAGGATAGGCATCTTCTATATCACCGGGTAACCTCTGTTTGTCTTCTTGAGATATGAGACTGAATGGTTGAGTTTCTTCCGTTTTTATAATCTCCGATTCTACCGTTTTTATTGCCTCTAACAGCTGATAAATAGTTTGATATTGGAACACCTGCTGGATTGAAAAGCTTAAACCTTTTTCTTTAGCTAGGGACTGTACTCGAATGCTACGGATGGAATCTCCACCTAATGAAAAGAAGTTGTCGTGGATACCGACCTGTTCAAGACCGAGAACCTCAGCCCAGATTTGAGCTAGTGTTTTTTCTTCTTTTGTGCGAGGTGCGACAAAAACTTCTTCTAATTCAGGTCGCGCATTGTCAGGAGCCGGTAATGCTCTGCGGTCAATCTTTCCGTTCGATGTTAGTGGTAGTGCCTCTAGAATTACAAAAGCTGCTGGCACCATGTAACTTGGCAACTTTGACTCCAGAAAGCCGCGTAATTCAGGAACTGCCAGTGTTTGTTCTTTTTGAGGAACTACATAGGTGACTATTCGTTTAGAATTTTCTGAATCATCGCTGACTATAACTACAGTTTCTCGTACTGCTGGGTATTGGCTAATTACTGCCTCTATTTCTCCCAGTTCAATCCTGAAACCACGTACCTTGACTTGGTGGTCAATACGACCTAAATATTCAATGTCTCCATTCGGTAAATATCGGGCTAAATCACCGGATTTATAAAGACGCGCATTTGCTTTATCACTAAAGGGATTAGGAATAAATCTAACAGGTGTTAGTTCTGGTCGGTTTAAATAACCTCTGACCACGCCAGCACCACCAATGTACATTTCACCTGGTATTCCGATGGGTACTGGCTGCCCATATCTATCTAGTAAGTAAACTTGTAAGTCACCAATTGGACGACCAATTAAACTAGCTGATGCTACTTCTAAGTCTGCCATTTTTAGCGGACGATATGTCACATGCACAGTTGTTTCCGTAATCCCATACATATTGATTAACTGTGGTGACTGGTCGCCATGACGCTCAAACCAACGTCCTAAACTCTCAATTTGCAACGCTTCTCCACCGAAAATAACTTTTCGCAGGCTTAAGTTGTTAATATTGTCCAGCGATTCCTCTACCTGTATCAGTTGACGGAAAGCAGAAGGTGTCTGGTTAAGTACAGTCACTTGCTGTGTTAACAACAATTGATAAAACTCTTCAGGTGAACGACTCAGCCAATACGGTACTACTACTAATTTTCCACCATACAGCAATGCCCCCCAGATTTCCCAAACAGAAAAATCAAAAGCTATAGAGTGGAATAGTGAAAAGACATCCTGTTGATTAAAGTTATACCAAGATTCAGTTGCTGCTAACAAACGAACAACATTGCTGTGATTGACTAAGACACCTTTGGGTTGACCTGTTGAACCAGAGGTGTAGATGATATAAGCTAGGTTGTCAGTTGTACAATCATTAATTAGATTGTGTGAGGTTTGTTGAGCTACGCTTTCCCAATCTGTATCTAGACAAACAACCCTAGTCTCATGTTGTGGTAAATTCTCTATCAGGTGCTGCTGTGTTAGTAGTACTGATACAGCAGCATCTTGCAATATGAAGGCTAAACGTTCTGGTGGATATGTTGAGTCTAATGGTACGTATGCACCGCCTGATTTGAAGATGGCTAATAGTCCGATGACCATAGAGAGCGATCGCTCTACACAAATCCCTACCAATACCTCTGGTTTTACTCCCAATGAACGCAAGTAATACGCCAATTGATTTGCTCTAGCGTTCAGTTCCCAATAAGTTAGCTGTTCATCTTCAAACACCACTGCTACTGCATCGGGTGTACGTTCTACTTGTGCTTCAAATAACTTATGAATGCATTGCTGTTGAGGATAATCAACTTCTGTATTATTCCACTCCAGCAATAACTGATGTCGTTCAATTTCTGTTAAGAGCGACAATTCACAAAGCCGCTGCTGTGGATTAGTAACCATACCCTCTAGCAAAGTCTGCAAATGTCTTAGCATTCGGGTGATGATATCGAAGCGATCGCTATCATCGTAAGTAATCTTGAACAGTAACTCCTCACCTGGATTCACAGTTAGAGTCACAGGATAGTTAGTTCTTGCAAAGCTATAAAAACTCTCTATCTCAAAATCTATATCCGGCTCTTGCACGGAAGGATCTACAGGATAATTCTCAAAAACTAATATATTATCGAACAGAGCGAAACCTTTAGGAACTTCACTCCATCCCTGGACTTTTACTAAGGGACTATATTCGTATTGACGGGCTTCAACTAATTGAGTTTGAATTTTTTGCAGCCAAGGTAAAAGAAATTCTTTGGGCGAGACTTTGACTCTAACTGGTAGTGTATTAATAAACAGTCCTACCATCGACTCGGCTTTAGCTAAGGTTGGGGGACGACCAGAAGCTACTGCCCCGAAAACTACATCTTCTTGACCACTGTAGCAGCTTAACAGCAAAGCCCAAGCTCCTTGTAGCAGAGTATTTAGCGTCAGTTGATGCTGCTGTGCTACGGATTGCAATGCTGCGGTTGTGACTGCTGAAAGTTGAATTTTCTGTTCGGTATAGTCATCTTCTGGAGTCAGTGATTTTCTAGCTCCTCGATCTGCCCACAGCCATGTTGGAGTCGTAAAATCTTTGAGTGT
This sequence comes from uncultured Nostoc sp., assembly GCF_964247315.1. Classification (GTDB taxonomy): domain Bacteria; phylum Cyanobacteriota; class Cyanobacteriia; order Cyanobacteriales; family Nostocaceae; genus Nostoc. The sequence goes on along the minus strand of NZ_CAXTTT010000063.1, from coordinate 4,646 downwards.
CTCTCGCCAGAAAGTCTCAGCCACAGATAGGTTTTGTTGTTGAAGCCAGACAATGTAATCCCGATAAGAGCGAATAGGTTCTAGATATACGTCTTCACCTTTGCTGAAAGCTTTGTAACAAGCAAGAACTTCCTTAAAGATTAGGGCAACAGACCACCCATCTACTAACAGATGATGATGACTCCAGGTAAAGTTATAGTATGTATCTGAAAGTTGAACCAGTGTGAAGCGCATCAATGGTGGTTGCGTCAGTTCAAAACCACTAGAGCGATCGCTTTCCAAGAAAACCTCTAACTTTTGTTGTTGTTCATCTGGAGACAGATGCTGCCAATTATACTCCTGCCACGGTAGAGTTACCTGTCGATGCACAACTTGTACTGGTTCTTTTAAGCCTTCCCAAACAAAGCAGGTTCGCAGAATTGAATGGCGCTCTACAATATGTTGCCATGCGCTATGGAACGCTGTAATGTTGAGTTTTCCGTAGAGAGTCCAGCTATATTGTTCAAAATAGTTGCCAGATTTGGGGGCTGCAAGACTATGGTAGAGAATGCCCTGCTGCATCGGCGAGAGGGGATAAAAATTTTCAATATTTTTGTTTTTTACCGTCATATCAAATATCTCCTGTAGCTGCTGTAATGGCATCAAGAACGCTACTTAGAATTCATGTTGAGATTTTCTTTTTGCTTCAATAAAAATCTGTTTTGGTGATATTTCTTGTTCATTAAATTTCATATTTAAATCCTTTTTAAAAGCGAAAGAAAAATGATCAGGTCAAATATTTCCGATGACAGATGTAATGGCATCAAGATCGGATTGCTCCCATTGGCTTTGCTGAAACTCAGCGAAATCGGAGGGTGTAAAACTTCCTGCATCAGAAGATTGGCAATGAGTAATCAGCACTCGCAATTCCTCAATAAAGCTTTGAGCAAGAGTTTCAATCGTGGATTGCCGATGTAACTGATTACTATAAGTCCAGTTTACTTGCAGGTGTCCTTGAGAAATACCGCCGTTAACTTCCAGCAAGCAAGTTAATTTATTTTGCAAACTATGGTTAGGACCGGTCGATTCGGTAGCAAAGCCAAATAAAGATGATTCCGGTAAAACTTGGTCAAACTGTCCTAGATAATTAAAAACCACTTCCGCTTTTGGCAAACCACTGAATCGTTGGCTAATTTCCATATCTCCATTGAGATAGCGCAACACTCCATAACCAATACCTCGATTTGGAATCGCCCTAAGCTGCTCTTTAATTGATTTGAGGGCTTTTCCTGGCGAGTCGAAAGCACTGTCAAGACTTAGATGTACCGGGAAGATAGTTGTGAACCAACCCACAGTCCTCGATAAATCTATATCCTCGAATAGTTCTTCTCGACCATGCCCTTCTAAGTTAATTAGTAATGAAGTTTCTCCTGTCCATTGGCTAAATGTTTGCACAAGTGCAGTTAATAATACATCATTAATTTGCGTGTGATACACTGCTGGCACTTGTTGCAATAAAACTTGAGTTTCTTCTTGAGTTAGCGATACAGTCAAAGTACAAGCTGATTCTTCTAGATTGTTCCCATAGCTAAAATCTATGGGTATAGGCTTAACAGGTTGCTGCTCTATTGTCAACCAGTATTCTAGCTCCGAACGCAATGCAGACGATTGTGCATACTCTTGTAGATAACTAGACCACTGCTGGAGAGAAGTTGTTTTTGGTGGCAGTTGTAGTGCTTTGTTTTGACAAAGTTGCTGGTAAGCTGTTTGAAAATCTTCTATTAAAATTCGCCAAGAAACTCCATCAACAACTAAGTGATGAATCACCCAAAGCAAGCGACTTGGTTGATTTGCACCGAGGTCAAAAATAGCAACTCTAAATAATGGTCCTTGTGTCAAGTTCAAGCTGGCTTGTAGCTGAGCCGACATTGCTTCCATCTGTGCTACTTGTTTTTCTTTCGATAATTCTGACAAATCTAAATAGGTTAAGGGCACTCGATTATCGGGACTGACTATTACTGCCTGAAAACCAAATTCTTCTTTTATAAATCGCGAACGCAGCGCATCATGATGCTTTTGTAAATTTTCTACTACCTTTTCTAAAGCTACAGGGTTGATGCGCTGTTTGACTTCTAGCATTACCGCTTGATTCCAGTGGTGTGGTTCTGGTTGCTCTTGTTCAAAAAACCAGTGCTCAATAGGTGTTAACTCTAGTGAACCAGTGATTAGGTTTTGTTCTGCTGAAATTTTCTGAGTTGTGCCAGCGACATCTGCCAGTTTAGCTATGGTTTGGTGTTGAAATAATTGCTTAGGAGTTAGGTGCAGCCCCGCAAGGTTTGCTTTGGATATTATTTGAAGACTGAGGATAGAATCCCCTCCTAATTCAAAAAAGTTGTCGTTTATACCTACTTTTTCTAAACCTAGTACCTGTGTCCAGATAACAGCCAATTGTTTTTCAACAGTTGTCTGAGGTGCGATGAAAGCTTTTTCTAGTTCTGGACGTACAGTGTCAGGTGCAGGTAGCGCATTGCGATCCACTTTCCCATTAGGTGTCAGTGGCAGTGCTGCAAGCTGCAAGAATACCGCAGGTATCATGTATTCAGGCAACTTCTCTTTCAGGAAGTGGCGTAGTTCACTGACAGACAGTGTAAGTTGTTGCTCCCCAACTACATAAGCTACAAGCCTCCTGTCACCGTGAACATTCTCATGAGCAACAACAACAGTTTCCCTAATTTGGGGATGTTGACTCAATACAGCTTCAATCTCTTGCAGTTCAATACGGAAACCCCGGATTTTAACTTGGTTGTCGATGCGTCCTAAATACTCGATATTCCCATCAGGTAGATAACGTGCTAAATCCCCAGTTTGATAGAGACATTTGGAATTAGAGGATTGGTCTTCTCTATCCCCCCTGCTCCCCCGGAAGGGATTTGGTATAAATTTCTGTGCCGTCAGTTCCGGCCGATTAAGGTAGCCCCGTGCCACACCCAAACCTCCGATGTAGAGTTCTCCTGGAACACCTACTGGAACGGGTTGTAAATAAGAGTCAAGTATATAAGTTTGAATATTTGGAATTGCTTTTCCAATTGGTAACTTACGGTCAGCTATTGCTTGCGATAAGTCGCAGATAGTTGCGACGATAGTCGTTTCTGTAGGACCATAACTATTAATAAGGCGCACTTGTTGTGAATTTACTTGCTGCCGCCAAGTTTGTAGAAGCTCTGGTAAAGCTCTTTCGCCCCCAATGATTACCAATCGCAGTGTTTTGGGTAATACCAAATTAGCTGCTGTTAGTTGATGCCAAAAAGCGGTAGGTAAATCAAGTATAGTCAGTCCCAGTTCTAGGGATTGTTGCAGAAACGTTAGTATAGAACTCAACATCTCTTCAGTACGCAACACCAGAGTTGCGCCTTGCACGAGACAGGGAAATATTTCTTCGGCAGCAGCATCAAAACTGATTGAAGCAAATTGTAAGATGCGATCCCTTGCTTTGATCTCATATTCTAAACAAGCAGCTACAGTATAGTTTACCAATGAGCAATGTTGAATCATCACGCCCTTGGGTGTGCCAGTAGAACCAGATGTGTAAATCAGGTAAGCTAAATTTTCAGTTGTAGTTTGATTAACAGGGTTTTCCTGACTTTCTTGGTTAATAAATGTCCAGTCTGTATCCAGACAAACAACTTGAGACTGATGTTCGGGGATTTGCTCAAGTAGTGGCTGCTGAGTCAACAAAACTGATAGTTGAGCATCCTGCAACATATAAGCCAAGCGTTGTTTGGGATAATTGGGGTCAAGAGGCAGATATGCACCACCAGCTTTGAGAATGCCTAATAGCCCAATAACCATCTCTAAGGAGCGTTCTACACAAATCCCTACCAACACTTCTGGTTTTACTCCCAGCGAACGCAAATAGTGTGCTAATTGATTGGCTCTATTATTTAGTTCCCAATAAGTCAGCTGTTGATCTTCAAACACTACAGCTACAGCATCAGGCGTGCGTTCTACCTGCGCCTCGAACAACTGATGAATACATTGCTCTTTGGTAGTAGTAGGATACTCAACTTCTGTATAATTCCACTGTTTGAGTAATTGCTGCTCAACTTCCGTTAACAATGGCAATTGTGACAGACGCTGTTGTGGATTATCTACAATTGCTTCAAGTAAAGTCTGGAAATGTCCAGCCATTCTTTGAATAGTACTCGCCTCAAATAAGTCAGTATTGTATTCTATAGTTCCATCTAACCCCGACTTTGTTTCTGTGATTTGTAGGGTTAAATCAAACTGGGCAGTAGCACTCTCACTTTCTACAGAACTTAAAGTTAAACCCGGCAATTCTAAAGCAGACATTGGTGCATTCTGAAGTACAAACATCACTTGAAATAGCGGTGTATGGCTTAAATAACGCTCGACTTGCAGTTGCTCAACTAACAACTCAAAAGGCAAATCTTGATGAGCATAAGCTCCTAATGCAACTTCCCGCACTTGTTTGAGTAGCTGTTCAAACTTGGGATTTCCTGCGAAGTTGGTTCTCAGTACCAATGTATTGATAAAAAATCCAATTAACCCTTCGATTTCTGCTCGGTTGCGATTAGCGATGGGTGAACCTACTATAACCCGAATTTCTCACAAACTCAGAAAAAAGCGGAGGTTAAAACTGGTAAAAT
>NZ_CAXTTT010000062.1:0-44604 GCF_964247315.1 uncultured Nostoc sp. | reverse complement strand
ACAGCGCGGTTGTGGCCTGTGGAGAATTTAGACCAATTGCTGGTGCGGGGTTGCAATTGGCTGCATGATTATTTGCAGAATAACCCGAATTTGAGTGAGAGTGACAAGCATCTCTGCGACGATATCAAGTAAGAGCCAAGCGATATCTTGCGACAAGCTGCTTCTCTACGAGACGCTGCGCGAATGCGTCTACGCACCTTCTAGAATTATCTCACGCGATATCTGACGACAAGCTGCTTTGCGTCTACGCTAAGTACAACCATACACATTTTTAGTGTGTATAATAAAGGTGATAGGCAAAACACAGCGAAAAAAATTATGCATCGCCGGATTAACATCACCTTGCCGGATGAGACAATTGAACTAATCGATCAAGTCATTGAAAAAGGCGATCGCAGTAGATTCATCAACGAAGCTGTGCAATATTATATTGCTCAGAAAACCTTAGCTAATCTTAGAGAACAGTTAAAAGAGGGAGCCATCCAACGCGCAGAACGTGATTTGGGTTTAGTAGAAGAGTGGTTTGACTTGGAAGAAGAATTGTGGCACCGAAACGAAAAGTAAATTACCCCAAACGTGGTGAAGTATACTTAGTCAATTTTGATCCAACTATTGGTGCAGAGATAAAAAAAATACGCCCAGCTTTAATCTTACAAAATGATGTTTCTAACGAACATAGTCCAATCACAGTTGTAGCTGCCATCACCTCAAAGTTTGCAGAACCTTTGTATCCTACCGAAGTGCTGATTAGAGTGCCAGAAGGCGGTTTAGAGGATGATTCGGTTGTACTTCTCAATCAGATTCGCTCAATTGACAAGCAAAGGCTGATTAAACGTTTGGGAATTCTGCACCCAGAAACGATTGCACAGGTAGATAGAGCAATTCAAATCAGCCTTGGTCTAGTAAACCTTTGAAGCGATGCCTGACAACAAGCAGATGCATCGTCTACGCTTACGACGTTTCTAAATTCTGCTCAAGGGTTGATTGCAAATTTTTGTGAAATCGCCAGAAAACAGATTCCCATTGTAGGACAGGCGATCGCCTGCATCAGCCATTTTGCACCATCCAAACCAGTTTGCCCAAAATTTGCTCAACCGGCGGCAGTGGATAATCGGTCAGGTCAATCGTAACAGTTTGCCCTTCCAGTTTAAGAAACCGCCAAACTGTACCACTCGTTACCGTTCCGTAGATGGTTGAAATCGGCTGCTGCTTCTGTTGATTAAAGCGTTGAGCTGCCACCATCTCGGCTAAACATTGTCCCAGTGCTGGTTTAAGGTCTTCTTTCTTCGCTGACACCAAAACCACCACAGGAGCCTTAATAAACAACTGCTCTGGAGAACGACTAATTAGAAAATCGACATAACCCGTCAAATCAATTTCTGGCTGCACGCTGAACTCTTCACCCGAAAAGACACTAATTTGTCCTTTGAACTGACGTTTGACTTCTAACAAAACTGGATTGATAATACCTTCAGAACGCGCTTTTTCAGTACTGACTGCGATCGCCCAAGGCAGCGTTTCTTTCAGTGTATCTTTGAGTAAAGAACTTGGATTGACTGGGGAAATTTCAGGCAGAAAGCGATCGCCTTCAATGATAGTCAGTTGAAAATCCTCTACAGCTTTACTGAGGGTAAATTTACTATAAGGCATCAGGATTTTCCCTATTATTTTCTTATATAAAAACTATTTAATTAACCCGTAGCGAGCAAGATGCTTTCAATCCCACACCCGTCGCAAATTCAAGACAAAACCCGGCAACACCGCTTCACCCGACAACTCAACAGGATTCTCTAACACTTCCACATCCTTAGCCAGTCGATAAATTTCCACCCGTCGCTGCTGCGGATCGATTAACCAACCAAGTTTAGCGCCATTGTCGATATACTCCCTCAATTTATCTTGCAGGGACTTGAGGGTATCTGAACTAGAGCGTAACTCAACCACAAAATCGGGGCAGATATTAGCAAATGTTCCTTTTTGTGCCGAAGTCAGCGCCTGCCATCGTTCTCCACTCACCCAAGAGGCATCGGGGGAGCGAGTCGCACCATTGGGTAAAATGAAGCCTGTAGAAGAGTCAAAGACTTTACCAGGTTCACCCGCATTACGCCACCACAAATACAATTCGCCAGAAATACTGCAATTTCGCTCTCCAGTTTCCCAGCCTGTTGGTGGGTTCACTATTAATTCTCCTTGTACGGTTCTTTCCAGTCTCAAGTCTCGGTTGGCTGCGGCTAAAGCAGCAAACTGTTCTTGGGTAACATACAGCCCAATCGACTTAGGCAACTCAATCAATAGGGTTTCGGTTTCTGGAGTGGCGGGTGTTTGTACCATCTTGACCTCTTACCAATAGGGATTCGATGAAAAGTGCTGAGTTCCGAGTTCCTCGGCTTATAGTTCAATACGCTTGGGTTGAACTTTAGTGTTAGGGACTTCCAGAAAATAAATTATGCCATTTCACGTCTATCAAAACGACTTTTTCTCCCCCTGCTCCCTGCTCCCCTGCCCTCAAAGCGATGGAATATTTTTTTAATTGGAAGTCCCTTACCCAACAACCTACAACAAATGTTGGGTTTTGTTCCTCAACCCAACCTACAGAGTTTAAAGTTTTTAGCGCTAACCCAAGCGTATTGGATTGATTTTAATCACCCCCCTTAATCCCCCTTAAAAAGGGGGAAAACCGAAAAATTCAGTTCCCTCCCCTTTACAAGGGGAGCCACTGCGTTGGGCGGCTCTGCCGACAGCCAAGCAAGTGGCGTGAGGGTTAGGGTGAAGTAAAAAATATTTAATACATCAATCATGACTTTTCAAACATCCTCTAAGAGATAATAAATAGGACATCTGTCTTATGCCACTTATCCGATGGGGATAAAATACAGAGATGTCTGTAACAAAGTGGCTGGAAATTTTAGATTTCATTCGGGAACTTCCTCAGCAGCTCAATCTTTCTCAAAAACAGTTTGCTGCTAAAGTAGGAGTTACTTCAAAACAGTTAATCGTTGGGAAAATGGGCATACAGTCCCTTCACGGATAGCACTAAAACTAATAGAAGAAATGTTACGGCAGATAGGTGAACCCAGCAAAAGGCTGCTAAACCAGTATTTTCCAGAAGCAGAGTAGAGTTATGGCTCATAAAGTCAGAACAGCTGAACCCAAAAAGATTTTTGCTGGCGGTAGAAACAAGGACGCAATCATTCAAGAGCAACTGCTGCACTATAGTATTGCTTTGCTATCCGTTGCCTTAGCAGTGGGAATAACGCTGCTGCTCCGTCCATATTTCACCGCCGCACCTACGGCACTATTTTCGGCGGCGGTGATGGTAAGTGCCTGGTACGGAGGTTTCGCACCAGGACTACTTGCAACTGTTTTGTCTACTTTGGTAATCAACTACTTGCTTTTTCATCCGCCCTCTGGGCTGAAGATTACAAATCTGGACATTTTAGTGCGGCTAGTCGTGTTCGCGATCGCAGCAGGGTTAATCATCTGGCTCAACGAATCACGCCGCACAGCCCAAAGAAAAGCTGAAGCGAGCCTGAAGTCACTACGTGAAAGCGAGATCCGGTTTGGTCGCTTAACCGAGTCTAATATTATTGGGGTGATTGTAGCCGAGTTGAATGGCTTAATCTTTGAAGCCAATGATGCCTTTCTACAAATGCTCAATTATACCCGCGAGGATTTGCGCTCTGGTCGAATCCGCTGGGGTGAGATCGTTCCACTCGAATACATTGAGGTGAGCGAGCAAGCGATTCAAGAACTGACAATGACTGGGAGTTGTAAGCCCTTTGAACAGGAATACATCCGCAAAGACGGCTCTCTAGTTCCGGTTCTACTTGGTTTTGCTAAACAGGGAGATCGGACAATCATTGGTTTTGTTCTTGACTTAAGCGAACGCAAACAAGCCCAAGCAGAAGCCCAGCATCGCTCCCGCCAAGCAGAAGTTGCCCAAAGCATTTTACAAATGCTCCTAGAACACGTCCCAGAGGGAATTACTATTACTGGCGGCTCCCCCGATTTCTCAATCATCGCTAACAGCAAACTCGCGCAAGAGCTTTTGGGCAGACCAAGTGAATCTCTCGTTGGTATGTCTTGTGAATCTTATGTTCAGCTCTACAATCTGTTTCTCGCTGATGGTGTAACGCCCCTCACCTTAGAGCAACTACCTTTATACCGTGCTACGCGCTATGGAGAAACAAGCCGCAATGAAGAATGCATCATTGAACGTCCAGATGGTACTAAAATTACAGCGATCGCCAATGTCGTACCGATTCGGGATTCCCAAGGTGAGATTATCGGTGCAATAGATTGCTGGCGCGATATCACCAACCGTAAGCTCATAGAAGAAGCACTGCGGCAACGAGAAGCGGAACTTCGTTTAATTACAGATACGCTACCAGTTCTAATTTCCTTTGTAGATTCAGAACAACGCTACCGCTTCAACAACCGAGCCTATCAAGATTGGTTTGGGCATCCGACGGCAGATATATATGGAAAGCATCTTTGGGAAGTTTTGGGTGAATCCGCTTATGAAGTGGTTCGTCCTTACGTGGAACAAGTCTTAGCAGGAGAGCAGGTAACATTTGAAAGTGAAGTTCCTTATAAAGATGGTGGCACACGTTACATTAATGCTATTTACGTTCCTCAGTTTAATAGACAGGGAAGCATTGAAGGATATGCGGCATTGATCGCTGACATTAGCGAACAGCAAGCTGCGCTACGCGCTCGCAAGTTGGCAGAAGAAGCGCTACGTGACAGTGAGGAGCGATACCGAATTTTAACGGAGGTGTCACCGCAGGCAATTTGGATGGGCGATCGCGATGGTGGTATTACCTATTGCAATCAATACTGGTTAGACTATACCGGATTGACAATGGAGCAGATCGCTGGCTATGGCTGGATTTATGTCATTCACACTGATGACCGCGATCGCGTCTTGAAAACTTCTATGCAGGCTGTTGCTAACGCGACAAACTATGAACTAGAAATCCGCTTTCGTCGAGTTTCTGATAATAGCTATCGTTGGCATATTGTCCGGGGTTTACCATTTCGAGATGCAACCGGACAGATTATCAAGTGGGTAGGCATCGCCAGCGAGATTCACGATCGCAAAGTTGCCGAAGCCTCCCTGCAACAACTCAACGAAATGCTAGAGCAACGAATTCAAGAGCGCACTGCCCAACTCGAAGCCGCCAATAAAGAACTCGAATCCTTCTCCTACTCAGTTTCTCACGACTTGCGGGCACCACTGCGCCACATCGCCGGATTTATCGAATTGCTTCAGAAACGCAATAGCTCAACAAGCTTAGATCAAACAAGTCAGCGCTATTTGAAAATAATTGCCGAAACTGCCAAACAGGCAGGAATACTGATCGATGAGTTGCTGACATTTTCTCGCATGGGGCGCACGGAAATGCGCTATATCAACCTCAATATGGAGGAATTGGTACAAGAAGTAAAACGCGACTTGATCGCACAAACCCCAGGACGCACAATCCATTGGCAGATTGAGCGACTGCCAGAAGCGCAGGGCGACCCCTCCATGCTGCGGCTAGTGCTTCGCAACCTGATAGGCAATGCCGTAAAATATAGCCAGACTCGAAATCCAGCAGAAATTATTGTTGGAAGTACTGACAATGAAAACGAAGTTGTCTTTTTTGTGCAAGATAACGGCGTAGGCTTTAATATGCAATATGTACACAAGCTATTCGGAGTATTTCAACGTCTGCATAGCGACCCACAATTTGAAGGCACTGGTGTTGGATTGGCAAACGTGCAACGCATTATTCATCGGCATAATGGTCAACTTTGGGCAGAGGCTGTAGTTGACAGTGGAGCCACTTTTTATTTCTCACTGCCTAAGTTGTTGAGAAAGGAGAGTGAATGAAAGAACTCAAACGAATTCTGCTAATTGAAGACAGTGCCAACGATGCAGAATTAATCCTAGCTGCCTTATCAGAAAACCATCTCGCCAACGAAGTGGTGGTGGTACGTGATGGAGAGGAAGCACTGGATTATCTTTATCGCCGGGGGTTGTTTCGGTTGCGGATGGAAGGGTATCCTGTTGTAGTACTGCTCGATTTAAAACTACCTAAAATCGATGGACTAGAAGTGCTGGCAGAACTTAAATCTAACCCAATAATGCGAGTGATTCCAGTCGTGGTACTTACCTCTTCCCGTGAGGAGCCAGACCTACTTCGATGCTACGAGTTAGGGGTGAATGCTTATGTTGTTAAACCAGTAGATTACCATGAGTTTGTCGATTCTATTAAAGGTGTTGGACTGTTTTGGGCAGTGATCAATCAGCCTCCCGTTGGTGCTCTACCTCCAGCGCCTCATCATCAAAAGGAGAGCAACTGATGAATGTCCTCCGTTTCCTGCTTTTGGAAGACAGTCTGTTAGATGCAGAGCTAGCCCAAGCGATATTAACTGAAGGGGGAATCAATTGCCAACTGATCAGAGTTGAAACCGGCGCTGATTTCCTAGCTGCTTTGGAATCAGAGACTTTCGATTTAATTCTTTCCGATTATGCCCTGCCATCTTTTGATGGAATTTCTGCCTTAGAAATTGCCCGAAATCGCACTCCAGAGATTCCTTTTATTTTTGTTTCGGCAGCACTGGGTGAAGAATTAGCGATCGAAGCTTTAAAGAACGGTGCAACTGATTATGTATTAAAGCAACGACTAGGGCGGTTAGTTCCCTCGGTGCAACGGGCATTGCGGGAAGCTAAAGAGCGGCGTCAGCGCCAGCAAGCAGAGGAGTCTTTACAAAAGAGTGAAGCCAAGTATCGCCGAATTGTTGATACCTCTTATGAGGGAATCTGGATGATTGACTCTCAAGCCCGAACAGAGTTCGTGAATCAGCGGATATCTCAGATGTTGGGTTATCCGGCAGCAGAAATACTCGGTCGTTCTATATTTGATTTTATGGATCGGGCTGATGATACAGCAGACGAAGAGAAACTGGAGTGGTTCAAGGGAGAAGAGAGCGATCTCAAAGAAGGGCGATTGCGCTGCCAGGATGGTTCGTATATTTGGACACTGATTTCTGCGAGAGCGATTTTGAATGAACAGGGTGAGTGCTTGGGTGCGATCGCCATGCTAACTGACATCACCGATCGCAAACGCACTGAATCAGAACGCGATCGCCTTTTGCAACTCGAGCAAAGAGCCAGGGCGGAAGCCGAGGCTGCTAACCGAATCAAAGATGAGTTTTTGGCGGTACTTTCCCATGAATTGCGATCGCCCCTGAATCCGATTCTTGGTTGGGCAAAACTATTGCAGAGCCGGAAATTTGATGAGGCATCGCTTAACAAAGCATTGAAAACTATTGAGCGCAATGCCAAATTACAAGCTCAATTAATTGAAGACTTACTAGATGTTTCTCGCATCCTCCAAGGCAAACTCAGCCTTAACACAATTCCAGTCGATCTGGTATCCACCATTGAAGCCGCAATGGAAACAGTGCATTTGGCAGCAGAGGCTAAAACCATTGAGATTGAGACAATGCTCGATCCAAATATGGGGAAAGTTTTGGGTGATCCAGCCCGCTTACAGCAAGTTTTCTGGAATCTTCTATCGAATGCCGTCAAGTTTACTGAGACTGAAGGAAAAATAAATGTGCGATTGCAGCGCATCGACGCTCAAGCGCAGATTACCGTCAGCGATACAGGTAAAGGCATTCACCCTGATTTTCTACCTCATGTATTTGACTATTTCCGTCAGGGTGATAGTACAACAACTAGAAGGTTTGGTGGATTAGGGTTAGGTTTAGCGATCGCTCGTCACTTGATTGAGATGCACGGGGGAACGGTTGGGGTGGAAAGTCCTGGTGAGGAGCAGGGAGCGATTTTCACAGTTAGGTTGCCGCTAATTAAGGATGGGGCGACGAGCGAAAATGACACAAATACTGATTCCTCAACTGCCGCTTTTCCCTCCTCTCCCCTGATGGGTTTACAAGTGCTGGTTGTAGATGACAATGATGATACCCGCGACTTTTTCAGCTTTGTACTGGAACAGTTTGGTGCGATCGTCACCGCAGTAGCATCAGGAGATGAAGCATTACAAGCGCTAACCCAGTCAAAACCAGATATCTTACTCAGCGATATTGGGATGCCAGAGATGAACGGCTATATGCTGATGCAACAGGTGCGGACTCTGGAAGCACAACTGGGGGGAAAACAGATTCCAGCGATCGCTCTGACTGCTTATGCTGGCGAAATCAATCAGCAGTACGCACTAAGAGCCGGGTTTCAACAGCACATCGTTAAACCTGTAGCACCAGAGGAATTGCTCACGGCGATTTCTAACTTAGTCCAATCTACTTAGGGTTTATTATCAAAAAAAGTCGAGAATCTTGGCGATCGTAAATGATTCAGGATTGTTATATAGATAACTTTTATATAGTAGATTTAATATTTCGCCAATTTTATCCGTGTTTGTACTCTATCATAACTTTACAGATAATCTTAGAATCAACCTAAATTTATTTCCGTAAGGAGTCGGATATGAAGACTTATGACATGTCTTTCATAAAGACCAATGGACTCACGACTTTGTTGGGATTTGTCTCAGTTATATTTATTTTATCATTCACTCTAATTATATTATTTTTTGAAAATATTCAAGGATTTTCAAATCAAGAAAAAATTGAATACATCTCTCAAGCATTAACAACAATTGCCATAATTATTGGGGGATTGGCATTAATTCTGAATGGTTACTATACTTCCAGACTCTCTTTAGATGAGAATCACAGCTTGTTAACGCAACTCCTAGCTGGAACAATAGCTTGGGATAACAATATCGTAAATTGTATCAATCAGACACAACCAACTCCACAAGAAATTGTTTCCGAACGCTTTTCTAAAGCGATTGAACAACTGGGGAATGAAAAGATTGAAACGCGATTTGCCGCAATTTATGCTTTAGAACGAATTGCCAAAGATTCCCCGAAAGATCATTGGACAATCATGGAAATCCTGGCTGCTTTTATCCGCGAGAATGCCCCAGTGAATAGCGAATACGAAGATGAATCATTGCAATCATCAAAACTTCCTACAGATATTCAAACAGCTTTAACTGTCATTGGAAGACGCGACTCATATAAAGATCCAGTCAATCAAAAACTCGATTTACGTAATACAGACCTCAGCAATGCAGACTTAACAGAAGCTAATCTCTCTAGAGCAATTTTTGTCGGAGCTAACTTGCAATGGGTGAATTTTACCAGAGTAAACCTCTCGGAAGCAGACTTATCAGTGACTTGTCTTTATGGTTCAATCTTCTATGAAGCCAATTTGCAAAAAGCAATCCTCCCAGAAACCAATCTCCAAGGCGCAGTTCTTAGAAAAGCGAACCTTTCCCAAGCAATCCTTTACGATGCCAACTTGGAAGGAACAGTTCTTTGTGATGCCAACTTGGAAAAAGCAGTTCTTTGTGATGCCAACTTGGAAGGAGCAATCCTTTGTGATGCCAACTTGGAAGAAGTTAACTTCGAGGGTAGCAATCTCCAAGATACAAACCTGATTGGTAGTAACTTGCAAAGGGCAAAACTGGCTGGCGCTAATCTAGAAAGTGCATTACTGAGTACAGCTAACCTCCAAGAAGCTAATCTTCAAGAAGCTAACCTCTGTGGAGCAAACTTAAGCGGCTCGGAAAATGTAGAATCACAGCAGATTGAACAAGCAATTGGCGATCGCACAACTATCCTACCGGAAAATCTGAAAATACCCCAACATTGGCGGTAATAAAACTAAAGTTTCAGCATCTAAAACTTGATTACACGATAGGGACGCATAGTTATACGTCCCTATCGTGTTTAATTTAGTACCCAAAACTAAAAAATTGCCAAAAACCTGATAAATATTCTCTATCAGCTTAAATTTTCCGCAATTTAAATCACTAACAATTATGAAACGCCGAGAGGTTTTTAACACAGTTGCGATCGCTACCACAACTGCTGCTACCCTAGTTTCCTGTAGCCAAACTGGTAAATCTCCTAGTGTACAAGCAGGACTGCCGAATATCCGTTGGCGGATGGCAACTAGCTGGCCTAAATCTTTGGGTACTTTTATCGGTGCCCAAACAGTTTCCCGGCGAGTTGAAGAAATGACCAATGGGCGTTTCCAAATTACGCCCTTTGCAGCTGGAGAATTAGTACCAGGATTGCAAGTACTCGATGCTGTGCAAGCCGGGACTGTTGAATGCGGTCACACATCCAGCTACTATTACATTGGTAAAAGTTCTGCATTAGCCTTTGCCACCTCTGTGCCCTTTGGTTTAAATGCCCAACAGCAGAATGCTTGGCTTTATAACGGTGGTGGATTAGCAGCCATACACAAAATTTATACCAATTTTAACGTGATTAGTTTTCCTGCTGGTAGTACTGGGGCACAGATGGGGGGATGGTTCAAAAAAGAAATCAAGTCTATTTCTGACCTCAAAGGTTTGAAAATGCGAATTCCCGGATTGGGTGGCGAAGTCATGTCTCGTTTAGGGGTGAATGTGCAAGTATTACCTGGAGGCGAAGTTTATTTAGCATTGGATAGGGGAGCCATTGATGCTGCTGAGTGGGTAGGCCCTTACGATGATGAAAAACTCGGTTTAAATAAAGCCGCGCAATTCTACTATTATCCTGGCTGGTGGGAACCAGGGCCAACCTTGGATGTGTTAGTTAATCTCACCGCCTGGAATCGCCTACCCAAAGAATATCAAGAGGTTTTGAAGACAGCAAGTTTTGAAGCCAATTTGAATATGCTGAGTCAGTACGATTCCTTGAATGGGCAAGCACTGACGCGGTTATTGGCTGGTGGTACAAAACTCGTTCCTTATAGCCAAGAGATTCTGCAAGCAGCTCAGAAAATATCCTTTGAGTTATTTGAAGAAAATGCCAGTAAAGATACGGCTTTTAAACAAGTCTACGAACAGTGGAAAGCCTTTCGCCAGCAGATTTTTAATTGGAATCGCGTTAACGAATTAAGTTATGCCAATTTTGTTACTTCTAATAACAGCAGGTAACTTATAAAATCTTTGCTTTTTTCTCTGCGTCTGTGCGGTGCAAAAGTAATTGATTGAACCGTAGAGGCGCAAAGTCCACACAGTAAAGAGAAATTTTTTGCCAACAATTTTACTTTTTGCCCTGCTAACCCAATTAGCGATCGCTTTCCCAATACCACTGGAACCACCAGTAATAATTACGTGTTTATACATCTTCTATGCTGTGAGGTAAGCTAGTTTCCCAAAGAAGGTAAGAAACTGACAATTCCTGGGAAAACAATAATTAATACCACCACCAATAGTTGCAACAAAATAAATGGTATTACACCGCGATAGATATCTTTTGTAGTAACTTCTGGTGGTGCGACACCACGCAAGTAAAACAGTGCAAAGCCAAAGGGAGGTGTGAGGAAAGATGTTTGCAAATTTGCTCCCAAAACTACACCATACCAAATCAAGTCAATACCTAAGTTTTGGGCAACTGGTACAAACAACGGCACGACAATAAAGGCAATCTCGAAAAAGTCAATGAAAAAGCCAAGGATAAATACTACTACCATGCTGACAATCAAAAAGCCGGTTTTCCCACCAGGGAGATTGGCGAGAACATCGAACATGAAGCGATCGCCATTTAATCCCCGAAAGACTAAACTAAAAGCTGTGGAGCCAAATAGAATAAAAACTACCATGCTGGTGATTCGCAAAGTAGTATCACAAACTTGACGCAGAGATTCTAAGGTAAGTTTACGATTAGCAGCTGCCAGTGCGATCGCACCACCACAACCTACTGCACCCGCTTCTGTCGGCGTAGCAATGCCAAAAAAGATACTCCCCAGCACCAACAAAATCAGTATCAAAGGCGGTATCATCACCTGAATTACCCGCCTTCCCAAAGCCTTACCACCAATTTCTCTGACCTCAGCAGGTAAAGCTGGTGCTAAATCTGGCTTCAAAAATGCTACAATCAGCACGTGTAGGGCAAATGCACTAGCCATCATCAAACCGGGAATCACCGAACCGATGAACAAATCGCCTACCGATACACCCAATTGGTCGCCCAGCACTACCAATACCACACTCGGCGGGATAATTTGCCCCAAAGTTCCTGATGCAGCTATCACACCAGTAGCTAATTCTTTGCTGTAACCATAGCGGAGCATAATTGGCAGAGAAATTAAACCCATCGCCACCACAGTCGCCGCTACTACCCCAGTAGTTGCTGCTAACAGCGCCCCCACCAAAATCACAGCTAAAGCCAGTCCGCCGCGCAAGCGTCCTAACAAAATCCCCATCGTTTCTAACAGCCTCTCCGCTATCCCAGATTTCTCTAGCATTGCCCCCATGAAGATGAAGTAAGGGATAGCTAATAAGGTATAGTTTGCCATGATGCCAAAAATCCGCTGTGGCATAGCAGTCAGAAACACTGGGTCAAATATACCTAAGCTAATTCCCAGTATTCCAAATAAAATTGCCACGCCACCCAAAGAAAAAGCCACCGGATACCCCAGTGACAGCAGCAGCAAAGCACCAGCAAACATTACTGGCCCCAGCCATTCATAAGCTAGTGTCATGATTTTCCTCCCTGCCTTGAAGAATTGCCAAGTTTTTGATCGCCTGAGAAATTCCCTGGAAAATCAACAGCACAAAGCCGACAATAATCATCGCCTTAATGGGATAACGAGGCAATCCCCCAGGATCGGATGAGGCTTCTTTGATTTGCCATGAAGCTACAACCGCATCCCAAGAAAAAACGATCGCAATAATACAAAATGGGATAAGGAAAAATACAGTCCCTACTAAATCTGCAAGTGCTTTTCGTCGAGTTGGCCAATTACTGTAAAAAATATCAACCCGCACGTGTTCGTTGTGCTTAAGGGTGTAAGCTGCTCCCAATAAGAAAACTAAATCAAAAATATACCATTGAGATTCTATGTAGGCGTTAGAAGTAAAGTTGTTACCGCTAATTCTTCCGAGATATCGCCCGATAACATTCCACACGCCAAGTACGATCATTACTAGTACCAGCCAACTGGTAAATCTACCAATGCGTTCAGTGCAATTATCAATAATATTTGATATTCTTAATAATTTTTCCAATAGTTATCTTACCTCTTAAATTGCTGTAAAAAACTTCTCTGCACTCCACAAAAGATAGTTGTAGAGGCGCACGTGCTACCTGACGACAGATGTAGATGAAAACTGCTGTAATTCATAAAAATCGTCTATGTGGTTTCACTAATGCCAATCTACCAACTTATCTGCTAGAGATTCTAAAGGTTTACTGTTATATAAGCAATGCTTGCTAGAGTCTGGAGTGCATCAATTGTAGGCATCGATGCCGTCAAAGTAGGCGTGGAAGTCGATGTGTCAGGGGGATTACCGGGAATAGTTGTCTTGGGACTGCCAGATTCAGCGATTCAAGAATCAAGAGAAAGAGTCAAAGCAACTCTGAAAAATACTGGCTTTGCCTTTCCGATGCGAAAGATAGTAATTAATTTAACTCCGGCAGATTTACGCAAAGAAGGCCCTTGTTTCGATTTGCCTATTAGTGTGGGAATTTTGGCGGCTTCTGAGCAAGTTAGCGGTGATTTATTAGGGGATTATCTATTTTTGGGCGAAGTCTCTTTGGATGGCAGTTTGCGTCCTGTGGCTGGTGTATTACCGA
The DNA here is from genome assembly GCF_964247315.1 of uncultured Nostoc sp. Lineage (GTDB taxonomy): Bacteria > Cyanobacteriota > Cyanobacteriia > Cyanobacteriales > Nostocaceae > Nostoc. The sequence continues at coordinate 30,951 of NZ_CAXTTT010000062.1, read as the reverse complement.
TCGCAGCAGCAGCCCAAAAGATGGGAATCGCAGGTTTAGTTCTCCCTGCTGATAATGCCCAAGAAGCAGCAGTAGTTGAAAATTTGGCTGTTTACGGCTGCAAACATCTGTCTGAGGTGGTGGATTTTTTAAATAATCCGGGGCGTTATAAACCTGTACAGATAGATAGTACAACACAGACAACAACAGTATCCTACCCTGGCGCAGATTTGCGTGATGTCAAAGGACAAGCTCATGGGCGTCGTGCTTTAGAAATTGCTGCGGCTGGTGGGCATAATCTCATTTTTGTGGGGCCGCCTGGTAGTGGGAAGACTATGCTAGCAAAGCGCTTACCGGGAATTTTACCGCCGTTGAGTTTTGCGGAATCTTTGGAAGTGACTCGCATTCACTCGGTAGCTGGTTTATTGAAAAATCGTGGTACATTAGTACGCGATCGCCCTTTTCGCAGTCCCCACCACTCGGCATCCGGGCCTTCTCTAGTGGGTGGTGGTAGTTTCCCTCGTCCTGGAGAAATCTCATTATCTCACAGAGGTGTGCTGTTCCTTGATGAACTCACGGAATTTAAACGAGATGTGTTGGAATTTCTGCGCCAACCTCTAGAAGATGGCTACGTCACAATTTCTCGCACCAAATTATCGGTAATGTTTCCGGCGCAGTTTACTTTGGTGGCGAGTACTAATCCCTGTCCTTGCGGTTACTATGGCGATACTATCCAACAATGTACTTGTTCTCCCCGCCAACGCGAGCAATATTGGGCAAAACTTTCTGGGCCGTTGATGGATCGAATTGATTTACAAGTTGCAGTGAATCGCTTGAAACCAGAAGAAATTACTCAACAACCTACGGGAGAAACATCAATATCAGTACGTGAACGAGTGCAACAAGCAAGCGATCGCGCAATTACCCGTTTCCAAAAAGAAGCAAATCTGCGTTGCAATGCCCATTTGCAAAGTAGTCATCTCCAGAAATGGTGCAAGTTAGATGATGCTAGCCGCAATTTATTAGAAGCAGCAATTAGGAAATTAGGCTTATCGGCAAGAGCAAGCGATCGCATTCTCAAAGTAGCACGGACTATTGCAGATTTAGCAGGAGAAGATCAGCTAAAAACCAATCATGTAGCAGAAGCAATTCAGTATCGCACAATCGATAGAATGCAGTAGTAATAGCTATTTTTAGGTAATTTCAAACAACTCTAAGACGTAGGAGAAATTAACTGACCAATACGCTTGAGAATTTGCAAAACGGCATACAGTTCTCTCGCGGATGCAAACGGAGCAAAAACTCTTGACAAATCGTACTGTGGTGTATTTGTTTGCGTCACTTTGACAAATAAAATATCGTCTCCATTCGTCACCATTCCAAACACAGGTTTACTGGGATTGGGATTAGCCATTATATAAGCTAGAGCTTGTGGTACAGCCGACCAAACTGAGAGTGTGGTTTTTTTCGACTCCAACACCATCACCCACAACCGATCTTGTAACACTAAAACATCAATTCGTCCGCGCAGTATCTCTTCGCCATCATTCAGTATGAGTTCCACGGATGATTCAGCCTTAATTCTGAAAGGAGGATCGTAAAATCCAGAGAGTGCAAGTATTGGTAACACCAACAACAATATGACTGTCCCTTCTAGTAAATCACCTCCGGCGCGGTGATCAAGATACCTGCGCCGCACGACATCCACAAAGGCTTTTTCCGCTTCTGTAATTTCAGACAATCCCTCATACCACTCTGGGAAAAATTGCTCGTTTTCAACACGGACAAAACCAAATCGATTTTCTGCATCCTCAAGAGTGGTAATCGCTTCTGTAATTGCTGCGGTCTGTGTCATTGCTTCTCGGTAAAAATTGCTTTGCTATACGATCAACATCAGCGCATCTTTATTATCGCTAATTGGCGCATAGGCGTAGCCCACCCTTAGACATCGCATTGTCATGTCCCTATAAAATTCTAAATTCTTCCCCAAGAACGCTTCACAAATACCGTTGGGAGGATGTCGCAACTCAGTAAATCAGTATCCAATATATCAGGGACTAAGCAACATCCCCTACAAGGAGACTGATTGGATGAATTTGCAAGAAATTTGGAAGTTATTACAAGAGACGTTCAAAGAATGGAGTGACGATAAAGCTTCACGGTTAGCGGCGGCGTTAGCTTATTACACGATTTTTTCCATTGCACCATTGCTAATTATTGTAATTGCGATCGCAGGTGCAGTATTTGGAGAGGATGCGGCAAGAGGTCAAATTGTCGGACAAATTCAAGGTTTAGTCGGGGTAGATGGCGCCAAGTTTCTCGAAACAGCCATCAAAAATGCTAACCAACCAAAGACAGGAACGATCGCTTCGATTATTAGTGTCCTGGTTCTGCTAGTGGGTGCTACAGGCTTATTTACTGAGTTGCAAGATGCCATGAACACGATTTGGGAAGTTAAACCCAAACCTGGACGCGGCATAAATAATATGATTCGCCTCCGCTTTTTGTCTTTTGCAATGGTGATCGGGATTGGCTTTTTACTATTAGTTTCTTTAGTAATTAGTACGATATTAGCAACATTAGTAACATACTTTAGTAACTTGTTACCAGGTTTCGATTTTATCTGGCAGATTGCCAATTTCATCATCTCATTTTCAATAACTACAATATTATTCGGACTAATTTTTAAAGTTCTACCAGATGTCAAAATTGCATGGAGTGATGTTTTAATCGGAGCTGCTCTCACCTCAGTTTTGTTCTCTATTGGGAGATTTTTATTAGGACAATATCTAGGTAATGGCAGTTTTGGTTCGAGCTATGGTGCTGCTGGCTCACTGGTGGTGATTTTAGCTTGGGTTAACTATGCTGCACAGATTCTTTTCTTCGGTGCAGAATTTACTCAAGTTTATTCCCGAAGGCATGGAAGCGGCATAGTGCCAACTAAAAATGCTGTACATATATCTGATAACACAAACTATAATGGCAAGGCTCCAAGAGAACAAGCATCGACAACTAAGAAAAAGCCTTTTATTAATCGTTTATTTCAGTATTTTAAGAAGCCGAAACGCTTAAAACAGAAAAGAAAGAATCAGCGATTTTAATGCTTGATTGCTGGAGGTTTATATTTGTAAATCTGATAAAGATTGAAGTATCTAATATCCAGTCCAGAGAATTAGTTCCTTTTTGCCACAGTTGATAAGTAAAGTAATCAGTAATTATGAATTATGACTCCTTTTTATACTGGATTTTTTCCAGTATGATATTGAAAAAGGAAGAAAATCAGTACTAATGGAAAAATGGTTTTTTATCAATTGGCAGGCAATCTTTGTTCCTAGCATCAGCGTCTTAGAGTTGATTATCCGTGGTTCACTAGTCTATCTAGCGCTATTCTCAGTGCTACGTCTGCTTCCTAGCCGACAATTAGGAACATTAGGAATTACTGATTTACTCGTAGTTGTACTATTTGCAGAAGCGGCTCAAAATGCTATGGCAAGTAATTACACATCAATTACTGAAGGTGGTATCCTGGTAGGAACAGTGATTTTTTGGAGTTACTTGCTGAACTGGTTGGGTTATAAACTTCCCCAGTTCCAACGTTTCCTGAATCCGCCACCGCTGCTATTGGTAAAAAACGGTCGGATAATTGAGCGCCATCTGCAACAAGAGTTAATTACAGATGATGAGTTGATGAGCAAGTTACGTCAGCAAAGTGTAGAATTTTTAGCTGATGTGAAGTTCGCGTATATAGAGGCTGATGGCACGATTAGCATCATCATGTCGGATTCAAAAACTAGTGCCGTCCCTGAGCAAAAAGTAGCGTTAAAAAGCGATCTACATTAATTAAACTGTAAAATATGACGGTTGTATTCTGTGCCGAACTGTGATTGAGCGTTATACTTTGCCCGAAATGGCTAATCTGTGGAGTGAAGCCTATAAACTAAAAACTTGGCTGCAAGTCGAAATTGCTGTTTGTGAAGCTCAAGCTGAACTTGGTTACATTCCATCTGAAGCCGTTGAAGAAATTAAGGCTAAGGCAGATTTCGATCCAAAGCGGGTGCTGGAAATTGAGGCTGTAGTCCGCCACGATGTCATTGCTTTCTTGACAAATGTCAATGAATATGTTGGTGATGCCGGACGCTACATTCACCTGGGTTTAACTAGTTCGGATGTTTTGGATACAGCTTTAGCACTGCAATTAGTTGCCAGTTTGGATATATTATTGCAACGTCTGGAAGATTTGATTCAGGTAATTCGCCAAAAAGCACAAGAACATCGTTATACAGTGATGGCTGGCCGATCGCACGGTATTCACGCTGAACCGATTACTTTCGGTTTTAAACTCGCTGGTTGGTTAGCAGAAGTATTGCGACACCAAGAACGTCTGAGAATACTTCGTCAAACGATCGCTGTCGGTAAGATTTCTGGTGCAGTGGGAACTTATGCCAATATTGAACCGCGTGTAGAAGCGATCGCTTGTCAAAAACTCGGACTCGAACCCGATACAGCCTCAACTCAAGTTATTTCCCGCGATCGCCACGCCGACTACGTGCAACAATTAGCTTTGGTAGCAGCAACCATTGAACGCTTTGCTGTAGAAATTCGCAATCTCCAAAAAACAGACGTTCTAGAAGTTGAAGAATTCTTCGCCAAAGGTCAAAAAGGCTCTTCAGCAATGCCACACAAGCGCAACCCCATCCGTTCGGAACGACTGACAGGAATGGCACGACTCGTCAGAAGTCATGCCGGTGCAGCTTTAGAAAACATTGCTTTATGGCATGAGCGAGACATTTCCCACAGTTCTGTAGAACGGGTAATTTTGCCAGATGCTTGTACTTTGACTCATTTTATGTTGTCAGAAATAACCGATTTGGTCAAAAACTTGTTGGTCTATCCTGAGAACATGAAACGAAATCTCAACTGTTACGGCGGCGTTGTGTTCAGCCAAAAAGTATTACTGGCTTTGATAGACAAGGGAAACAGCCGAGAAGAGGCTTATGCGATCGTTCAAGAAAGCGCTCATGCCGCTTGGAATCAGCCAGAAGGAAACTTCCAAGAGTTGATTAGCAAAGATCCGCGTGTTACCCAAAGATTGTCTTCAGCAGAACTAGAGGTTTGTTTCGACCCCCAGCAACATCTGCGGCATTTAGAAGAAGTTTACCAACGATTAGGTATTTAAGATTCATTTGCTTGTAGTAGGCGTTTAAGCGCTTACTACAAGCAAATTACCCCAAAAATACGCAGATATCATCAAAAAAGATATACAGCGAATTTAAAGTTAGTGAGGTAGCAAGCTAAGTCTTAAAGCCAGGTATAAAGCCTGTTTTACTTCTGTTAGCGCAACAAGGCGCAGTCCATTCTGACCGGAGGCGGAGCGTCTCCGGCTCCGCTCCTGAATTCTGTTGTATAAAGATACAAACAACATTTAATATTGCAATCTATTTAATGCTCGAATGATTGCCAGCACTGGGTAGTATACATAACAAATACTTACTTATTTATTAATATTACGAGTGCTTTGATGATTGAAATCCTAGCCACACTTTCTGCCTCTGCGGCAGCAGGAATGAGAATAGGTATACCTTTGCTAATTATTGGATTATTGCAAGGTAGCAACTTGTGGTCACAAGTCCCAATTCTATCTCACATTTCTCCACCAATATTATTATGTTGCCTCACTAGTTGGTCATTAATTGAATTATTAGCCTCAAAAAAGCTCTGGGGGCAAAGACTGCTTCAAGTGATTCAGTTATTCATGTCTCCCCTTGTAGGCGCAATTATGGGGTTAGGAGTAGCTACAGCAACAGCAACCCCAAACTGGCTGATTGCCATAATTGGAGGTTTATTAGCTTTGGTACTCCAGCTCGTCCAAATTGGTTGGTTCTATCGGTTACGTGGCTTACCGTTGTGGGCAGTCTTCCTTCAAGATACCTTGTGCATTGCTCTAGTACTATTTGCCTTTGATGCTCCCTGGCAAGGAGGAGTAATTGCTTTAATACTGCTCTGGTTTGCAGTTCGTAGTGCTAAACAGTGGTATGACTGGTATCACAAAGAGAGAAGGTATGGGGCATAGGGCATGGGGCATGGGGCATGGGGCATAGAGAAAAGTCTAAAGTGCAGGCTTCCTTAGATAACTACACCATCCCCAACAGGCTACAGAACTTCTCCTAACAAAGATGCGCAAGGGACGGGAGTACAAGAGAAGAGTTTTCCAATGCCCAATGCCTAATGCCCAATCCCCAATGCCCTTTACTGCAAAAGCCCAATCATGTGCAAGAAGCCGTGACCGGTAATCAGCTCTACGATTAAGGCAATAAAACCCAGCATCGCAATCCGACCATTCCATACTTCAGCACTAGTTGTCAGACCCCATTCCCAACGCTCTTGAGGGTACATTTTTACCATTTTCTTCATTTGGGCAGCTTGCGAAAGCTTGAAACTGGGGTTTTTTAGCGCATCAATCACTAATTCAGCTAGTGCATTAATAAATACTGGATGGGTATTGGGAGCCGGTACGCGGCGGAAGTTGTGAATTCCTGATTCTTCGGCTACTTCCCGATACTCAATATCAATTTCTTGTAGTGTCTCGATATGCTCTGAGACAAAACTAATTGGCACGACAACCAAATCTTTCACGCCTTCTGCGCCTAGTTCTTTGAGGGCATCTTCAGTATAGGGTTGAAGCCATTCTACTGGGCCTACACGACTTTGGTAAGCTAAGGTGTGGACATTGGGTCGATTGAGAGTCTGCATAATCAATGCAGTACATTCTTCAATTTCCACCTGGTAAGGGTCGCCAGCTTCTTCAACGTAGCTTTTCGGAACGCCGTGAGCGCTGAAGAATATATGAACGTCATCTGGGTTAGGAAATTGCTCAAGTTCTTGGACTATGAGTTGCGCCATTGCTTGGAGGTAGCCTGGTTGTTTGTACCAAGAAGGAATGACGGTGTAATCAATAGGTTGAAGTTTTGGATCTTCCTGCCAAAGCTTTTCTAAAAGCCGGAAGCTGGAACCACTTGTGCTGATAGAAAACTGGGGATATAGTGGTAATATTACCAGGTGTTCTACCTGATCTTGGGTAATTTGTGCGATCGCCTCTTCTGTATAGGGATGCCAATAACGCATTCCCACGTAAATATTAACTTCTTGCCCCAAAAAACCTAACTGTTCTTTTAGAGCTTCCCCTTGGGCTTCTGTAATCCGTCGCAATGGGGAACCACCACCGATTTGCTTATAATTTTCTCGAGATATTCTGGTTCGCCGCGTGGCAATAAACCAGGCTAGGGGCTTTTGCAACCAGCGAAATGGTAGGCGAATAATTTCCGGATCGGAAAATAGATTGTACAAAAACGGCCCAACATCTTCTAGCTTATCAGGGCCACCGAGATTGAGTAATAAGACGCCTACACGACCCATAGCAGTTACTTTCCCCCAATCTTTTCAGGTTTTTTACTAATGTTAACAATATATCTTTATTAAATATAAAGCTTAATAGCAAGGAAATATGCAATGGCAACAATTTTAAGAGATTGGAGTTACCGCTATCAGTGGTTATATGATGGGATCTCTCGTTTAGCAGCCTTAAGTGTAGGTGGTGAAGCCCGTTTTCGGCAACTTGCTTTGCAAGGCTTAACAATTCACTCAGATTCTCAGGTTTTAGATTTATGTTGTGGTAGTGGCCAAACAACGGAGTTTTTAGTAAAAACTTCACAAAACGTAACAGGATTGGATGCTTCACCCAAGTCTTTGCAACGGGCGCGGCTAAATGTACCCGAAGCTTCATACATAGAAGCTTTTGCTGAAGAGATGCCATTTACAGATAATTTGTTTGATGTGGTGCATACCAGCGTTGCATTACACGAGATGCAGCCTCAGCAATTACGAAAAATTATTAATGAAGTTTATCGGGTGCTGAAACCAGGAGGAGTGTTTACGCTGGTGGATTTTCACGCTCCGACAAATCCGATATTTTGGCCTGGGATATCAGTGTTTTTGTTGTTGTTTGAGACGGAAACAGCCTGGGAATCGTTGAAAACTGATTTAGCTGAGTTGTTAACTGAAACTGGCTTTGATGTGGGTGAGCCAACTTTATATGCAGGTGGTAGTTTGCAAGTGATACAGGTGAAGAAGTGAATATACTGCTTTATTAATGGCAGGTAAGATACTCTGCTATTAATAAAGTATAGGTGATTGTTATATTGAAATTAGCATGATGAAATTTTGAGGTTAATAACAAATGACACAGGAATTAATAGACCTCAGAACTTGCATCCAGGAAGGACGTTACGCAGATGCCTTGGTAATTGTTGATGAATTAGAGGGCATGAGTAAACAAGCTATTCTGCGGAATATCCAAGCTTATTTAAGGATTCTGCTGATTCATTTGATTAAAAACCAACTAGAGCAGCGATTAACTGGTTCATGGGTAGCTTCTATTCGTAATTCACTTATAGAAATTAAGAAACTCAATTTCAAAGACAATAAAAAATCCTCTTATATCAATTTCAACGAATGGGATACTTATATTGAAGATGAAATAGAAGTAGCAGTGCGTGATGCCAGTGTGGAAGTTTTGAATGGAATGTACAATGAATTCCAACTTACTGAAATGGTAGATAGAAACCAGATTATTCAGACTGCTTTGAAGTTTTTGGTGCTAACTTATTCTTATTCAGCTAAGGAGTTACCCGCAACTGTGGCTGAAAATTTAACTCAGCTACCTGGTGGAGAAGATTGGAAAGCAGGTAGGCGATAAAAAATGACCCAGGAACTTATAGACCTTAAAAAAAGTATTTTGGAAGGACGTTATGCAGATGCCTTAGCAATTGTAGATGAATTGGAAGGCATGAGCAAATAAGCTATTCTGCGGAATATCCAAGCTTATTTAAACATTCTGTTGATTCATTTAATTAAAAACCAAGTAGAACAACGTTTAACTGGTTCCTGGGCAAATTCTATTCGTAATTCAATCCGAGAAATTAAAAAGCTAAATATCAAAGATAATAAAACATCTTACTATATTAATTTAGATGATTGGGATAAATTGATAGAAGAGGAAGTTATTGAAGATGCGATCGCTGATGCAAGTGAGGAAGTGATAAATGGTAAATTTACTCGCTCTCAGTTGTCAGCGATGTTAGATAAAAACCAGATTATAACTACAGCCACTAATTTCCTGGCTTTAACATATACTTATTCGCCAAAGGAATTACCAACGATTATGGATGATTACCTTAGTCAGTTAGCTGGTGGAGAAGATTGGATAAATCGGTAAAAATAAGGTGATCGCTATTTGTCTAATATTGATACTAAGTTTTATATCTGGGGTTTCCCCAGACCCCACCGCCACCCTTATTTCAATCCCTAATAGGAATTTTAATAAATGAATTGCAATAGATTGTATTTCCTAGATAAATTTAAGAATATTCAATGTTTCAATCTCTAATAGGAATTTTGATGAATTGCAATGTGACAAAAAGGTGAAAAAGTCTCTATCTATAAGATTTCAATCCCTAATAGGGATTTTGATGAATTGCAATTGGGGGGAATGCTTTCAAGGATACTCTAAGTCCTTGTTTCAATCCCTAATAGGGATTTTGATGAATTGCAATTGACTACCCACTTGTTGATAAGATACTTAAGATAAGTTTCAATCCCTAATAGGGATTTTGATGAATTGCAATCGGAGGATTTCCTTAAGCTTGATTATTGGTACGTTTCAATCCCTAATAGGGATTTTGATGAATTGCAATCAATCGTTGTCAAGGAGTACGTTCGTTCGCTGCGTTTCAATCCCTAATAGGGATTTTGATGAATTGCAATCGTAATATACGCAATGGTGTGTACTTGCTGGAGCGTTTCAATCCCTAATAGGGATTTTGATGAATTGCAATTTAGGTGAAAACTTGCGGATAAATGCTTTGAGTTGCGTTTCAATCCCTAATAGGGATTTTGATGAATTGCAATTTATGGAGAGAGCATCAAGTTAAAGCTGTCGTCAGTTATGTTTCAATCCCTAATAGGGATTTTGATGAATTGCAATGGCGGGAGCCTGAAAGCCAAGCTATATTTCGTTTTCAAGGTGCGGTTGCGCGATTCTAGAGCAATCATAGCATTAGAGAATTTATTTGGGAAGAGTGTCGGGAAAGGTTGAAGACTGAAACTCAATTATTGTAAGCATTTCAGAGATTGCGCGGATGAATTTTGACAATTAGTGGGGTGAAATGCTTGCTGGTGTTGAGATAGAAGCACTTTTTTTCAGGTGTGAAATTTGTACACCTAACCCTCCGCGCATTTGACCATACAGTAACCTAAATATAAGGGAACTTAGTAATTCAACGTAGAGATGATGAAAGAAATAACGCGCCGCAAATTTATTGCAACAGCGACAGTGGCGACAGGTTTTGCCCTTGCAGTACAACCCATTTCTGCCGGAGTCATCACTACTGATGCCAAGGGGTTAGTAGCTGGTGCAGTGAAAATTCCTGTCAAAGATGGCGAAATTCCTGCCTATAGAGCAGCACCAGCTACTGGTGAAAATTTCCCAATCGTTCTGGTAATCCAGGAAATCTTTGGTGTACACGAGCATATCCAGGATATCACTCGTCGCTTTGCTCGGTTGGGATATTTAGCGATCGCACCCGAATTATTTATCCGTCAAGGCGATGTCTCGAAGTTAAGCAGCATAGATGAAATTCGTCCAATTGTCGCCAAAGTGCCAGATACCCAGGTGTTATCCGATCTTGATGCCACAGTAGACTGGGCAAAGAAATCAGCTAAAGGTAATGGCGAGAAGTTGGGAATTACAGGCTTCTGTTGGGGCGGTCGGATTACCTGGTTATATGCAGCACATAATCCCCAAGTGAAGGCTGGTGTAGCTTGGTATGGGCGACTCGTGGGTGATGCTACCGAACTTCAGCCCAAGTATCCCATCGATATTGCATCAAAACTGACAGTCCCCATTCTCGGACTCTATGGTGGGAAGGATACAGGTATTTCTCTTGATACAGTAGAGCAGATGCGCGATCGCTTACAGTCCAGTAGCAGCAAATCTGAAATTATCGTCTATCCCAATGCACCCCACGCATTTTTTGCCGATTATCGCCCTTCATACCGTGAGAAAGAAGCTCAGGATGGTTGGAAACGCCTCTTAGCATGGTTTAAGCAAAATGGTGTTTAAAAAAATTAGCTACTCATGAACTGTGACGCTGAAAAAAGTCCCAAATTGTTTCACTGGCGTTTAGCCCCAGCTTGGCATTGAATTTGTTTAAACTCTTGTCAGTTGAAGAACCACCAGGCCAGAAATGTCCACCGTTGACTACCGCTAGCTGCCAGACTTCAGAGTTGCTACTACAACCTGTGTAGATAGCGGTTTTCACTTTATTTTTAGAAAACTTCGGAGATTCATTTGATAAAGTGCATCGATCATGCGATCGCCAAAATTCTACCATGTCTGAAATCGAAACCAGCGCTCCTCGTTGAGTGTGGTCATCACCTTCATAAAGGACATCGCGATCGTTTGTACCGTTGATCGTTAACATCGATATAGGAGTTTGAGGCTGACAACTAGGTTTGAGTCTAGCCGGGAGCGAACCTGCTACTGATGCAAAACCAGCAATTTTATCAGGTAACTTACAAGCCAGTGCTTGGGTAAGTATGCCACCTCTAGAAAAACCGGTGGCATAAACTTTATGACCATCAATATTAAGTTGCTGCTGAAGATGATTAATCAAAGCACTGACAAACAAAATATCATCTACCTTTCCTTGAGTGTTACCTCTAAGGCTCCATTTTTGGTCAATTCCATCTGGATAAACAACAATAAATCCTTTTTGATCTGCTAATTCATTGAAGCGAGTCACATTACTGATAGACCGACCATTACCATCATCTCCATGAAACACTAAAACTAATGGCATCGGGCGGTCTAGATTATAAGATTTTGGGGTATAAAAATAGTAAGTACGTAACTTTCCTTGATCGTATAGTTCTCCATAATTATCACCAATCAAGATTTTTTCTTGAGTTATACTTTTTTCGTCTGCCTGAATGGAATCACAGGCTGTTACTAAACTAATTCCTAGTATAAAAATTAAAATTTTTTTTAAAATCTGAGAATTTTGATGTATCATCATTTTGATGAACTTTACTGATATCAGCTACTTTAACATACTTTTTAAGTCTTATTCAGCAACAAATTTTTACCTAACAGAGGCTAACAACTATAGTTGAGTTGTTAGCCTCTATTTAGATATTAAACTCTGACATTTACATAACGAGCAGGAACTCGAACCTTAACCCACCTGTGACCACGGCGTATTGTTTCCCAATGTGCAGGAATTAACTTTCGTTGAAATCGGGCAACAACAGGTTTATGCACAATAACCGTTCTATGAACATTAGGTCTGACAATGATTTCTGCTGCTGATGCTTGTGACGGCAAGGAAGAAATTGCAAATGGCAGAGCAAGTAATGTACCTAATAGAATACGTTTCATATTCAAATCTCCATCAATTTATTTTTTTGAGTTTTATACAGCATTTATCAATAATTTGTGAACAGATATTCTTACCCATTAACTTTATAGTAAGTTTTGTTTGTTACACGACTTAATTGATTTGCTGTATTGCTCTCAGTTTAAATTGCTGAATAATAAAACACAGTGTAATAAAGTCATAATTTCAGTATGACTTTATTCACATTTTGAACTTTGGATAAAAAAAGGGAGTTGAGAACTCCTGCTTTATTAGTATTATTTGTTACTTAATTATGTATATTTACTGAATTCTGTATGCGATCATCCCAATCAATACGGCAAGACCTAGCGCTCTGCGAAAATAATTAACGCCTTGAAATAGCTCCATCCATGCCCAAGTAAACAAGGCGCCATTTGCCAGAAAGTCTAACACTGTATTGATTTTACCTGTTGTAAAAACTAGAGTTAGTAAACTAGCAACTATCCAAAGAATCAGTGGTGGGTTTGGCATTTGACCCAAAACAATGTTACCATTGCTGTCACGGAAGGTTTTATCAATTAATGTATTTTCTGTATTTTCCATTGTTTGAAATTGCTACTTAGGTAAAAATTATTAACTTGCAAAAATTACAGGTATATTTATTGATAGTAGGCTGAAATTTAATTGCAAGTTATTTAATCACATTAAAACATTAAAGTAAATCTATTTACACCTATCTAATTGCTGAGATTAGAGAGATAAAAGCTGTTTAAAAGTTTTGCAGCACTATTACTTATTAAGAAATAGTTGATGACCTTAACCTGCCAAGGATGCCCTACTCTCTACTCGTAAGTCTGCAAAACATAGAAAAGCCCCCCATACCGGGAGGCTGAAAAGTTAGCGGAGACAACTTGTTAAACTACAGCGATCGCTCCTCCTAATGCAGAGAAAATAGCGGAGACGAATGCTGTGGCAAACAGCCACCACGCTGCTGTAGCTGCGGCTTTGCGGGTTTCTTCTGCTTGCCGCTGTGCTTGATGCTTTACCTGTTCTAGACGGCGTTGGGCTTCTTGCTGTATGCGTTCTGCACGTTGCAATACTGTATTGCGTGCCCGTTCGATTTGGTCGATGATTCGGTTGGCATCTTCTTCGGAGATGTCCTCACGAGAACTCATAATTGCCACTAGGGTATCACGGTCAAAGGAGGACAAGCGATCGCGCAGGGCATCAAATCCCGCCTGGGGATCGTCAAAAACTGTGCGAACATCGCGCTTAATACTATCATAGTTAAGTTCCGGGCGATCCAGGGAGTTGAGATAGTTACGAATGCGACCAAAAACCCCATCAATTGCATCTTGAATGCCGCGTTGGATGCTCCGCACTTGTTCGACAAATTGATCCCTTACGGACACCATGTTATCGGCAATCCGCGCTGCTTCTTCATCAGAAATATCTTCCCGAATTTTCAGCAGGGCGACGATCGTAGAACGGTCAAACTGGGAAAGGCGATCGCCAAAACTTTCTACGCCGACTCGCGGATCGTGCAACAATAATTGCAAGTCGCGTTTGATACCCTCAGGATTGAGTTCTTCTTTGCCAGTTTGGCGCAGATACTCTTCCAGATAACCTTTGAATGATTCTACTCTTTGCTGTGTGCGGCTAGCTAGGCGACGAGGCGCACGCACAAAGTTACGAATTGAATTTTGGGTAGAATCAATGATTTCATTGACTTGTTCTTCACTTAAGTCTTGGCGTTGACTGAGCAATTTCACTAGTGTATCCCGGTCTACCTGCGACAACCGACGGCGCAGTGCGACGGCTCCCTCTTTGGGATTTTCAAACAATCTGGTCAAGTCTCGCTGAATACCTTCTGGATTCAGTTCTTGTTTACCAGTATTCCGGAGATAATCTGCGATCGTTGTCGTCACAGAGTCGTATTGCTCTTTAGCTTTCTCGACTACAACTTGGGGTGTGTGGCGAATATTGTACCATGACTCCTCAGTAGCATTGATGATTTGATTAACTTGATCTTCACTCAAATCTTCTCGCTGACTTAACAACTGTACTAAGGTATCGCGGTCAAAGCGAGACAAGCGTGCCCGAATTGAGCTAATTCCAGCTTCAGGATCTTCCAGTAGCTTTTTGAAGTCGGCGCGAATGCCATCAGGATTCAGTTCTGATTTTCCGGTGTTACGCAGATATGATTCTACATTTAGCCACAGAGTTTCTGCTTGATATTGTGCCTGTTCTGCTAGTCCTTTAGATTCTACCAAGACGCGATCGCGTTGTTTTTCCAACTCATCGACAATGCTATCTACTTCATATAACTGAACATCATTACGTTGTAGCAATATCTGCCGAATTTCTTGGCGGTCTAGGTGCGCTAGTCGCAATGTCAGGGTTTCATAATCTGTCTCTGAGTCTTCCAACAGTGGTTTAAAATTCTGCTCAATGCCTTCGGGTGTCAAATCTGCCTTCGGAGTCACGAGCAGATAACTTTCTACTGCGCGTTGCAAGTCTTGGACTATATCTCTTTCTTCAACAGCTCTCACTGTTATTAGCACTTCTTGGCGGACAGTTTCTAGCTGATTTGCAATGCGCTCAATTTGACCTTGGGTAAGCAATCCCCGTTGTTGCAAAATTTTGGCGAAATCATTACGGGATAGTCGTTCTAGTTCCCTGCGGACGATTCCAGGGTCAGCTGCTGGGTCGTAGATGACATCATGAAATTCCTGAGCAATTCTTTCTGAACTCAGTTGCCAAGCATAAGTATTGTACAGGTAGTTTTCGACATCAGCCCGAATTGGACTATAGGGTTGTGATGGTGTTGGCAAACCTAACTTATCTGCTTGTTGGGTGACTTTATCTTTAGCGCTAGTGAGACTACCTAAGATTTTTTCCACATCCAAATCAGGCAAATCTGCCCGTCCCAGCACAGTGGCGGTTAAGGCGGATAGTCCTTGCTGAATTGTACTTTGAATTGGCCCGCCAGCTGGCTTTTGGTCAGATTCTTTGGAACCACCCTTTTCTGCTAATAACCGATCCAGTTTGGCGTTGAGTTCATCTGTTTTGGTTTGTCCTGGTGGGAGTGATTTCAAATAATCCATCAACTCACCCAAACGGTCTTCGGTGGGTGGTTGCTGACTGACTACTTGCTGCCAAACTTTATACAAGGTATCAGCAATGCGGCTAACGTCTTTTTTGGAAAGATCGGTGCGGCTGCTGACTAACTCGATAAACTTTTGGCGGTCGATGTTGCGGATATCTGGAGTCCCGGCGATCGCTTTTAATTGCGGATCGTTGAGTAAATTTTCAAAATCACTCCGAATCTTCGAGACATCTAGCTCTGGAGGACGGATCTTCTCTAAGTAATCTTCGATGTTTTCCCGGATACTCACGGGATCGATGGCGCTTCCTAGTTCTCGACGGACGGCGGCGGCGGCAGCTTCAGCTGTGGCTACCACTTGGTTACTCACAGTTTTAGCGCCTAGTGCAGCAGTAGCAGTCCCCATAATCGCCTGAAATCCAGATGTTGCCGTATTCACAACTGAGCCAATTAAGGAGCCTACGGTGGTAGAACTTACCCAAACTAAAAGCAAAAAGTAAGCACCCCAAATCACCAAACCGAGAATCGCTCCCAATCCTCGGTCTGAGATGACAAGGCTCAATTTTACTGCCAGGAAAGAAGCGATTAATAAGGCGACTGTCACAGTGAGTAATGTCCAAATCCCCACTGCTGTACCGATTTTGCGAATGTTGCCGCCCAAACTTCCGACTTCCCCATTATCTGAATCAGAGTCAGATGAGTGCCCCAGGTAGGAAATACCGGCTGCAAGGGAGAGATTAGTTAGAACTAATTGGAAAGCAAAGGCAAGAATCACGCCGGAGATTAAAGCCACAAAAAAGCGCGGCCCGGAAATGAGAACAGATGCTTGTTCTGGTGTGACGTTTGAGCGTTCTGGAACCTGTGCTAACCACAATAGCGGTTTATGGAGTCCCACCATGATTTCCGTACTTTGGAACATTGGATTTCCTTCTACTAAGTTTAAATTTGGGGGAATTAAGAATTTCTTGAGAAGTAACTCTTAGTATGTATTTATGTCTGTACCTATGGCAATACCTAACTCTGTTTAGCTCAGAATCGTAGACATCAGCTGTTTAAAGCATCTCTCGAAAGGCTGAAACCCATATCCAGCAAAAGATATAATTTTATTATCTAACTGTAAAAATGTTCAGTATGAAGTTAAAAAGCAGGCTAATTCTTGGCTCCCACTTTTTAATTTTAATTGCTTAATCACAATGATTAATTTTTTTGTAATTATAGTTTAATCACTAAAAAGTTATATTTCTTTACATTTTGATTTTTATCACCCTCTGAGGGTGGATTTGTCTGCACCAATATGTTGTTGATTATGTGCTGTAGTATGTGCCTACAGGTAGAAAACAATTTAGTTATTAATAGCTACATTAAAGTTAACAAACGAATTGTTGAGGACAAAAAATGGCAACTCGCTTTTCCAGAGATTTGCCAATAATTTCAACAGAATACAATGGTTGCGATCGCAATTATTTTGTATTTGGTTAGAATCCTCAAGCCGAAATTTAGAACGGTCGTTTGCAATGATTGCCTTTCTTGCCTATTTAGTTTGGGATTTAGTTGGCTATAGCGTTCTGCGTGACGTTTTGCGCTTGATTGATTACTAAAGCATTAAAGAATAAAAACCAACTTGATTAGGAAGGAAAAAACAATGGAAACTCGTCCATCTAATGATTTATCATCTACTGCTAAAGCCTACAATGGCCGCGATCGCAATGAATTTCTGTTTGGTTTTACTCCCCAAGCCGAAATTTGGAATGGTCGCTTGGCAGCTATTGGTTTTCTTGCCTATTTACTTTGGGATTTAGCTGGTTATAGCGTCCTGCGCGACGTTTTACATCTGATTGGCTACTAGAAACTAAACACTTAAAAACCTACTAGATTTTGGAGAAAAAAAATGGCAATTAAAGAAACTCGTTCTTCTACTGATTTACCACCTGTTGCACCCGAATACAACGGCGTAGACCGTAATGCATTTTTGTTTGGTTTTACTCCCCAAGCCGAAATTTGGAATGGTCGTTTAGCGGCTATTGGCTTCCTTGCATATTTGCTTTGGGATTTGGCTGGTTATAGCGTCCTGCGCGACGTTTTACATTTGATTGGCTATTAGTAGCCTTACCGCAACCATTACGATCGGTTAAAATAGTCTTTATCTAAGCAGTAAAGTGCTTAGATAAAGACTAAATTGCTTAATACGAACTTATCCAAAAGTTGAGCAACTTGCTTACTCTTCTCTTCTACTTATTTACCAATTGTTATACTAGAATATAACGGTATCAGTTTTACACACCCACCTTGCGAAGTTTAATTGGTTGCATAGTAGCGAAAAAAGCCACCTAGTTATAGGTGACTCATCTACGATCAAAATTTGACAAAAGTTACTGACATTTTAAACAGTTATTATTCATCAATAGAACTGGGAATACCCAAAACAGCGCAGGGAAAATTAGAACCTAGAGCCTCAATCATCGGATGATTGACAGAGTTACAACCTAGAAACAGAATATCGGCAGCTTCTGATTCAACAACTTTGTTAAGTTCTATGGCAATGGAGCCAAAGCGCAGATGAGATTTGAAAGAACCTTGCCATTCTTCAGCCAAACTCCGGGCTTGCCAGAGAATTATATCTGCTTGTTGTAGGGGAGCGATCGCTGTCTGTAATTTGGGTTGAGTTAATACCTGGGTGACAGACTTTGATACTTCACTGACTGGACATTCCAATGAAGGCTGTTGTTGGGGAAAGCTTAAAATATTTGGATACTGCCTGCTTTGATTATCTTCTACCACATAAACGGCTTGAACTGTAACTTCTGTATTGGTGGCCAAACGCGTTTGATGGGCAATCCAAAATGCAATATCTAATGCTGTATGACTCTTAGGAGATGCGTCATAAGCAACAATTAGATTAACTGCTTTCGCATTTTGAGGTTTTTTATTAAAAGGTTTGTTTGGTTCTGGCAACAGTACCATTTGTTCAATTAAGTCATCTCGACCTGTGGCACTTTGCAGACGTGCTAACATTGGCTTGATTTGCACAGCTTTACTTCTCCTAATGAAATGAATTAGCAATGAGAAGCAGGGCGACCAATTTGAGATTTTGGACTTCGGCTACGCTCAGTCGAACGATTTTGGATTTTAGATTGAGTGACGATAACCAAAATTTCAAATCTTAAATCAATCAAGGAAACCCCAATAATAACTGTATTACAGCCAAAGTCTTGGGGGTTCCTTCCATTGCCTACGGAGTTAGCTGACGGGCTAAGACTGGAAGGTGTCTCTCGTAAGATTAGCCCCAAACATTGGTTCCTCCGTTCCAAATCCAGCTTTCATGAATTTGAATTAGGCTACCCACTAAAAAAATGATAATCTAATTTACTCGTCTTGGGTAAAATATCGATCGAGGAAATTTAAGGCATGGTTGCGGAGTTCAAAATACTCTTTTGAGTTTTGCATGGCGGCGCGATCGCGTGGATGCTCAAAAGGAACTTCTAAAATCTCCCCAATACTAGCAGCCGGGCCATTGGTCATTAAGACGATGCGATCGGACATATAAATTGCTTCGTCTACATCGTGGGTAATCATCATCACTGCTTGACGATTATTTTCCCAAATATCCAATACCTGCCGCTCTAATTTGCCACGAGTTAGTGCATCTAGTGCCCCAAAAGGTTCATCCATCAGCAACATTTTGGGACGAATTGCTAAGGCTCTGGCAATACCTACTCGTTGTTTCATACCTCCAGAAATTTCATCGGGATATTTGTCAGCCGCCGCCGTCAAGTTTACCATTGCCAAGTGTTGATTTACAATGCTGATTTTTTCAGAGCGATTAGCATTTTTTAACACTTCATCTACGGCTAAACGGATATTTTCTCGCACTGTTAACCAAGGTAACAGCGAATAGTTCTGAAATACCATCATCCTTTCGGCTCCCGGCTGACGAATTTCTTGTCCATCTAGCCTGACTGAGCCGGATGTTGCTTTTTCTAAACCAGCTACTATCTTTAGTAGAGTTGATTTCCCACAACCTGAGTGACCAATTACAGAAATATATTCATCTTCACCAATCGTTAGATTAACTCCATTTAAGACGACAAAATTATCTTTGTCAGGTGTCGGATAAGACTTGACTAAATTTTCAATTTCTAAAAATCCAGGGCGGGGCAGAACTTCGGTCTGGGTATTAATAGGTAATGAGGTATATTCCATCATCAAATGCTCCGCAAATAATTTAGTCAATCAATATTTAAACTTGGGATTTAAGACATGAAAAAGCGAGTGGGAGCGTTAGCCCTGATGGCAAAACTATTCAGATAACCCACAGGATCGCTGGGGTCGAAGCCTTTCTTATCTATAAATACTTCTGGTGGTTCGACCTTATAATCATCCTTGGGACATTGGATGCCCATTTCCGATGCTATCTCCCGATATAAATCTGTTCTCCAACCAAGTTCTGCAAGTTTATCGGCATTTTTGGGGAATTTATGAATTTGTCCCCACCGCGCTGCTTGTGTCATCAACCAGATACTTCTCGATCTCCATAAGAATGTTGAGTGTTCTCCTGGCTGTTTAGGAAGGTTGTCAGGAATATCGAAGAAAATTGTGGTGTCAGCGGCTTTGATGGTGCGGTCTTTGCCGTCAAAGCCTCCATAGTTATAGTTTCCAAGAATTCCCGGACTTGTAAATTTGGCGATTGGGACATCTTTATTTTTGGGTCTAGCACCTGTAAAGGAACGTTCTGTAAGTAGTTCGGCTACTTCTTGGCGGTTTTCTACTTTGCTGCAATATTGGCAAGCTTCAATCATCGCTTTGACAAGGGAACGATAAGTTTTGGGATATTTGTCAATGAAAGATTCCATCACCCCCAATAAACGATCTGGGTGTCCTAACCAGACTTCTTTACCTTGTGCAAAGGTAAAGCCGATATTTTCGTTACCTGTTATTGCTCGTGTATTCCAAGGTTCTGCAACCATGTAAGCTTGCATCGCACCAATCCGCACGTTTGTTACCATTTGGGGAGGCGGAACGATGATGATCCGAAACTCCTTAAGCGGATCGACACCAGCGGCGGCGGATACGTAGCGGACAAAGTATTCGTAAATGGCGGAACTCAGCACTACCGCCCAAACTTTGCCTTCTGGCGGTTGCTTGTCAAAGTAGCCTCGAAAATCGCGCCCAAAGGCTTCTAGCGCGGCATCACCATATTGTTCTTGGTACTCGTACCACGGACGCAGCCCAAAATCCCACATGGCTTTGTCCATTGTCATGGCGTTACCGTGGCGGTGAATGGTCATGGCTGCACACAAGGGAGCGTGGCGTGCGCCTTCAGCACCAATTCTGGCGTTGGTGACTGCACCGGATACTACGGGTGAAGCATCCAGACGACCAAATATCAAACCGTCGCGGGAAGTAGCCCAACTGGCCTCGCGGTTAAGTGTGACGTTCAAACCATATTTGCGGAAGAAACCTTTTTTCCAAGCGATCGCAAATGGCGCACAATCATTAACGGGAACGTAGCCAATGGTCAGGTCGGATTTTTCTAGGTCTTGGGATCTAACTACTGGTTGTACAGCTAAGGCTTCTTCAGTTAGTTCTTTGGCGGATCTATCTCCTGAAATCGCACAGGAAGATAACGCTATTCCGGTTGTGGTTGCTCCGATTCCTTTGATAAAGTCTCGTCGAGTCCAGTTAGGATCGCCCATTCTTGTAACTCCATTGGTGATTAATTACTCACGCTCCAGGTGCAGAGTATCTGCTGTTTTAATCGCAGCCGAATTTTGTTAGTTGGAAATTGTAGGGCGATGGGTGACTAATTCTTGGATTTTACCCACGGCGTAATCTAAAATTAACCCAGTTAAGCCAATTATGAAAACGGCTAAAAATACTGAACTTAGGTTTAAGCGACTCCATTCATCCCAGACAAAAAAGCCGATACCAATACCGCCTGTGAGCATTTCCACGGCAACGATAACCAGCCAAGCTATCCCTAAACTAATTCGTAAGCCGGTAAAAATATACGGCAAACTTGCAGGCAAAATTATTTTTGTAATCCGTCGCCAACGCGGCATTTCTAAAACTCGTGCCACATCTAAATAATCTTGGGAAACGCTAGAAACTCCTAATGCTGTATTAATAATTGTCGGCCATAAGGAAGTTATGAATATGACAAAAATGGCGGAAGGATCTGCTAAGTTAAAAATTGCTAAGGCGATGGGTAGCCAAGCTAGAGGCGATACTGGTTTAAAAATTTGCACGATCGGATTGAACGCTAGCATTGCCTGTCTGGACATACCAATTAGAAACCCCAGAGGAATCGCTACTACCGCACCTAATAAAAAGCCCAGTAATACTCGACGCAGACTTGCTATCAACAACCAACCAATCCCTAAATTACCTGGGCCTCGCTCGTAGAAGGGATTTAAGATGTAGTCTAGATTCGCGATTAGCGCTTCTGGTGGGGTGGGCATCAATTCATGATTGGCAAGTGCAATAATCCACCACAGCACAATTATTCCCAAGATGCCCAATACAGGTAGAATGAAGACATCTTTGAGGATGACAGGTTTTGCCTTTTTCCAAGTTGCTTGTCCAGCGATCGCTGCGATCGCTGCTAAATTTAGTTGAAATATCATCTACGACCTCAACAGATTTAAGTGCAGGTACAAAAAAACCGAGCAGTACCAGCCTTGGACACCGATGAGATCGGAACATTATAAAAATGCCGTCTCTTCAGTCTCCTCTCAATGCCTACGAAGTTAGCTGACGGGCTAGGGCTGAGAGATGCCCTTCTAAAAAAAGTTATGAGTTATGAGTTGAATATTTACTAAAGTAACTTTTAACTCCTAACTTTCTCTAAGATACGCCCCACAATTTGGTTCCTCCGCTCCAACATCACGCCCTGCGATCTGTTGGATTAGGCTGACTTACTCTACGTAAATACTAATTTTTGTACATTATAACATTGATATACATATCTAACATAGATACTTTAGTGACAATATCTCTCTTCTAATAGTTGTTGTTTATTTTGTTACTTCACTCAACTGCCTAACCTAACTTTTCGCTAATCCAGAAAATTGATAATTTTAATTGTCTTGTGAATCAAATCCTTGCACAGTCAGCTAAATAATTTTGTTAAGTCAAGTCACAATGCTGTTAACTGCTAGACTTTGGTTGATAAACTCAAGATACATATTATACTTTTTGATTTTTATGTACGGGTATTAATGCTCATCAACAACCGAATCCTATACAATCTATTTCTTTTGGTAGGTGAAAAATATTATTAATTGTGGTAAAGCACCACTATAGTCGCTAAACTATTTGGATATGGAAGTTTACTCATCTATCTTCTAGCTGAATTTAAGATAATGGATTTTAGTCAAGTACTGGCTGAAAAAACGGATACCATCCTTGATAAATGGATTTTAGCAGTTCGTAGGGATAGACGAATTGAAAGTGCTGATGACCTATCTTATACAGCGGTAAAAGATCACATTCCTGATGTTTTGAAAGCTATGGTGACAGTGCTTTCAAAATCTCAAGAGAATGATATTCAATCAATAGTTACTGCCAGTTTTCAGCATGGAACGATTCGAGCCGAACAAGGTTTTGATCCAGCAGAAATTGCTAGAGAATATCATCTGCTGCGAACAGTAATATTTGATGCTCTACAACCAGATTTATTAAAGGGAATCCCGTCAGAGATAATTCGTTCCATGCGTTTGATTGACGCTATTATCGACGAAGCGATCGCTCGATGTTTCAAAAGTTATGTTGAGGAACGCTTACGAGAATTACAGAAGTTACAAGTATCACTAACGCTCCATAATGATGAACTCACGCGGCTAATTAGCGCTAATCAAGAGTATCTTTCCCAACTAGCCCACGAATTGAAACATCCTCTAACTTCCATTATTGGTTATTCGGATCTGTTTTTACGCCAACAACGACGAAAGACTGATATCAAAGACAGCTTTAGCAATTTAGAACATATTGAGCGCGTACTACGCAATGGTAAACAGTTACTCCATCTAATTAATGATGTACTAGAACTTTCGCGCTATGACGCTGGGCAGATAAAACTCCAATCAGCACCTACCGATGTGCGTGAATTAATCGATCACGTGTGTGAAATGTTGCAACCTTTAGCTACGGGAAAAAATTTACAAATCGTAGTCGATTGCGATCGCATTCCCGAAAAATTAATTACAGATTCTTTTCAGTTGCAACAAGTTGTTACAAATCTTATTAGTAATGCGATTCGTTATACAGAGTTGGGGACTATTATTATCATGTGTCAGGTGTTGGAGAATAAAAGATGGGCGATCGCAGTTTCTGACACTGGAGTTGGCATTGCACCGGAAAACCAAGCCCAGATATTTGAACCTTACTTTCGCGTGAGTTATAGCGATCGTCCCTATCTTCCTGATAGTACAGGATTGGGATTAGCGATCGTCTCACGGTTGGTAAAATTATTGCAAGGTCAAATTAACTTAGCCTCGCAGGTAGGCGTTGGTTCTACTTTTACCGTAATTTTCCCTTTAGAAGTTGAGTTTTAAAAGTATTGGGCGATTGGAAGTCGCGGCTACACAAGCAAAGTCCACAGAGGTGGACTAATACAAAATCAAGGGTTTTAAACCCACAGAGGTGGGTTTTGTCTGTATAGCCGCGATTTCCAATCGCCGGGGCTTTACAAACATCCTCTTAGGGATGATGTCTCATCCCCATTTTCTATCTTTCTATTTCATCTACAGCTTTGGGAACCCCCGCAGTTAACACTTCATGTCCCCCAGATGTAACTAACACATCATCCTCAATCCGAATGCCAATGCCAACCCATCGCGGATCGGTCTGTGGCTGGTCTTCTGCTAGTTTGGTATCTGGCACAATATATAGTCCCGGTTCCACTGTCAAAATTTGACCTGGTTGTAAAATTTGTGGTTTGTCTTCACCATGCTGATAAACACCGACATCATGGACATCTAAACCTAACCAATGACTGGTACGATGCATATAATATGGTTTATATTTTTCTTCTTCAATTAACTTATCAATTTCACCTTTGAGAATGCCAAGTTCGACTAAACCTTCTGTGAGGACGCGCACTGCTGTATCATGAACTAATTTGAAAGGATTACCTGGTTGGATTTGAGCGATCGCTTGTTTTTGCGCCTCCAAAACAATCTCATACAGCGTCTTTTGTTCTGGCGTAAACTTACCTCCTACAGGAAATGTCCGCGTAATATCGGAGTTATAATAACCGTAAGCACAACCAGCATCAATTAGTAGTAATTCTCCATCCTGCATTTGACGATTATTTTCAATGTAGTGGAGTACACAAGCATTTACACCAGAAGCCACAATCGAAGGATAAGCAGGCCCTAAGCCACCCCGCACTCGAAAGATCCGTTCCATCTCCGCCTGTATTTCGTACTCATAACGTCCGGGTGCAGCGATTTCTTGGGCATAATTGTGCGCTTCAGTAGCGATCGCAGCTGCTTGACGCATCAATTCCAACTCAGCTTCGCTTTTGATTAATCTCATACTGTTGAGGACAGGGCCAGTATCTTCAATAGCGATCGGCCCAGTACCGCGCTTCGGATAAGTCCGCAATAAACTTTGATAATGTCTTAGAATTTGGTCGGTAAAATTGCGATCGCGTCCTAAGTGATAGTAAATCCGACTAGCTTTTTCCAAATACTGCGGCAACTTTTCATCTAACTCGCTAATGGGGTATGCTTCATCAGCACCATAAATTTCTTTTGCTGCATCTACCCCACAAAGATAACCAGTCCATACTTCCTTTTCGCGATCTTTCGGTTGGACAAAAAGCACAAACCGATGTTCTGAATGATGCGGCGCTAACACTGCTACTGCTTGTGGTTCATTAAAACCAGTCAAGTAAAAAAAATCGCTATCTTGGCGATAAACATACTCGACATCGTTGTGCATCACTGCCATTGGCGCACTGCGAAAAATGGCTGTACCATCACCAATTTTTGCCATTAACTGCTCGCGACGCTGCCGATATTCTGTTTGCATAGTTGATGTACTTTTAAAAGTATTGTGTTATTTTACACTTTTGGCAACTAGCAGATGCACAGATGATGCTTCTTAAATAGTTGCTAATCTAAGTTATTCTAACCAATATTTGTTTCCACTCAAGTTATAAATTATTGGAGAAAAATCAATTCTCTCGAAACACTCAGATTTACTACTTTTTAAAGAATTCGGGAATGTAGCGATCGCTTCTATCTTAAGTAAGTCGATATAGTTAAACATAAAATAAAATTCTAGTTCGTAGTTAGAAGTTTATCGCTCAAAACAAAGATTGTCAGGACTATCTAAGTTTAGAAAAAGGTTAGTGTGGATATTTTTATCTGAATGATTAACAGTTCAATATCCAAAGAGATTTTTGATACAATATTTAAATATCAAAGAAGATAGATAAAATCATCATTTTTTTATATATGAACGATTGTATATAAATTACAAAATATTTTTTGTAATTGCTTATCTAGAACTTGAAATTTTTACAGAAATAGTTTAAAACAAACAGATATTTATCTTTAAAGAGTGAAATTAATAAAGAAAAAAGAGTTATGAAGAAAAATAGAAACTCTGGTAAATGTTATTTCGTTACAGAAAGAGATTGGCAAAAAAAGTTAAAAGAATATAACAACCAATCATAAAAATAAACCATGTCTGGAAATCAAAATTCCTCACCCTTAGCTTTGAATACATCTCGATTAGTATCAGATTCTTTTGCAAAATCAGAAATCTTGACAACTTCTCTTAAGAGTTTAAATTATGATTTGGGGTTTGGAAATAAGAGTTCTTCACTAGCACTAGAAAGTAAACAGGTGACTGCGCCTGTTAAAACGTCAGCAAATCCCAATCCTAATCCTTACTTAACTAGTGCGGCGATTACTCCTGACTTTAACGGTGATGGTAAAACAGACAAAGTTTGGGTCAATTCTTCAACTGGTGAGATTATCATTCGGTTGATGGATGGCACAACAGTTCTCGAACAGGGTTCTTTGGGTCAATTTGACCTATCCGCCTATGATTACAAAATTGCTGACTTCAATGCTGATGGCAAAACCGACTTCTTGTTACGCAATAAGACAACCGGTGAGAATAGCGCTGTCTTGATGGATGGAACCAAAGTTGGTAGTGCGGCTGCTCTAAGTAGCGTCGATCCGGCCTGGACTCCTCAGATTGGAGATTTCAACGGCGATCGCAAAACCGATATCTTCTGGCATAATGGCACAACTGGCGAAAACGCTATTTGGGAGATGGATGGCACTACTGTTCTAAATGCAACTGTTTTAGATACTACAGACGCAGCGTATACTCCTACCATTGTTGATTTCGACGGCAATGGCAAGAGTGACATCTTCTGGCGCAATCTGACAACTGGCGATAACGTCGCTTGGTTTATGGATGGTACGCAAAAGACTGACTTTGCTCTGCAATCACAAGATCCCGCCTGGACTGCTAGCCTTGGTGATTTCAACGGCGATTTTAAGACTGACATTCTGTGGAGAAACGCTCAAACAGGTGAGAACAAGGTTTGGACGATGAATGGCATCTTAGTCACAGAAGGTGCTTTGGGGACACTTGACTCATCCTGGACTTCCAAAATTGGTGATTTCAACGGTGATGGTAAGACTGATATCTTCTGGCACAATGGAACCACAGGTGCGAACACCGCTTGGTTGATGGATGGCACAACAGTTGCGACTGAAGCTTTCTTACCAGCTAATAACGCGGCCTTGACACCATCCCTTGGCGATTTCAACGGCGATGGCAAGACTGATATCTACTGGCGCGATCAGACAGCAGGTACAGACAACATTTGGACTATAAATGAAACGACAGCAGTTGAGACTCCGATCAGCGACGCAGATAAACTTGGCCCAGAGTGGTATACGTTCTAAAATCAGAATTTAGAATTCAGAATTCAGGGGATGCAGGCAGGAGTCATTATTCTCCCTCTGCTTCCTCTGCTTCTTTTTTAGTCTCCAATCACCAGTCCCTTTATTCAAAATTTGTAACTCAAAACCTGAATTTCGCCATTCTCCGGCAAATCTTTAGGGCTAATGGAAATACTATCTGCACTGCTACGCCGCACTTTCATACCTTGCATTAAGGTTAGAAAATTATCCAGTGGCGAAAGATCGCACTTAGTAGCATCAGCCGCTTGTGTCCGATAATGAGTCGGAATTACCAACTTGGGATTTAACACTTGAACAGCCTGCTTTGCTTCCTCAGCATTGTATGCTTTTGCACTGCCTCCCACTGGAATAAATGCTACATCGGGACGCCCCATCAAGATTTTTTGCTCAATGGAAATGGGTGCAGCGGCTCCGCCTAAGTGTAGGATATTAATTCCGCCTTGCTTCCAACTCCAAGCAGTATTTGAACCAAACTGCTTACCGCCTTTGCGATCGTGGTCTATGGCAATTCCTTGGAATTTAATGCCTTTAAACTCGTAAACTCCCGGCTCGTAGATGAGTTTTGCATTTCCCGGTAGTACATCCACAGCACCTTCATCTAGCAGTTGGCTGCTAATCAGTACCAAATCTGCTGCAACTTTTGGAGGACGATACTTAGCTGTACAGCCGATTGACCGAAATGGATTGACGAGAACTTTCGCACCACCACCAGTAAAAAGAAAGCAAGTATGACCCAACCACTGAACTGATAAACCGCTAGATTGTGCGTCAGCTTGAGATTCAGAACCCAAGGTAGTAACTAAAGCTGTTACCAACCCCGCTCCAGCATAGCCCATCAACTGTCGTCGTTTCATTAATTATGCTCTTGACTGTAACTGTTCCAGAAAATTTCGCAATAACTGTTTTCCTGAAGATGTCAGGACACTCTCTGGGTGAAACTGGACGCCCTGAATGTGAGGATAGTTCCGGTGTCGCACTCCCATAATGGTGTTATCTTCAACCCAAGCGGTGATTTCTAACACATCTGGGCAAGTCTCACGTTCGATTACCAAACTATGATACCTGGTGGCGGTTAAAGGATTTTCTAATCCCCGGAAAACCCCCACTCCAGTGTGAGACACTTGAGAGGTTTTGCCATGCATCAACTCTGGAGCAGAAATTATTTTACCACCGAACACTTGACCAATGCTTTGATGTCCCAAACAGACACCCAAAATTGGTAACTCTTGTCCTAGCTGTTCAATCAATTCTAAAGAAATACCGGCATCTTCCGGGCGACCAGGCCCAGGAGAAATAACTACGGCTTCCGGCTTTAATGCCTGAATTTCATCTATGGATATCTTGTCGTTACGAAAAACTTTAATATCATTTGCCACTGGGAACTCTGAAGCCAATTCTCCCAGGTACTGCACTAAGTTATATGTAAAACTATCATAATTGTCGATAACTATAATCAAAGTTTATAACTCCTGGCTTCTATCACTCATCAGTTGCAACAGCATAGACAAATATCTCATACTAAGTGAGTGGGCGTGAATAATTAAAGGTTTGTAGTAAGTGGCTTTAGCCCTTAAAATAGAGTTAGAGTCAGTTACTACGAACCAATTTAATTAATTTCACATTATGTAACATAGTTTGATTTATTCTTGCCTACTTATTTATTTGTTCGCTAGATGTAAAAATAACGCTAAAGTGGACACGTAAATATGAAGCGGCTACTCTACGATCAGCCACTTGTTCAATTCTAAATTGCTTATAATGTGTTCTCCAGGGGATCGGACATGTGATCCTCTTATCGGCTCACTTGGCGATGCCTGCGGTGGTGACTGAGCATTGTTGTACCACTTCGTGAAAGCAAGCTACGCGCGCGCAGCATCTCATAGAGAAGTGGCGGCTACGTCGGAGCAAATCACCTCTACAAAGTCGATATAATTAACCTTACCAGAGGAGGGAGTAATAGCGTACCTGCTACTAACATCGCTACGAAAGCAGAGACAAGCACTGCACCAGCCGCACAATCTTTAGCAATTTTTGCCAAATCATGGTATGTCTGCTTAACGGTTAAGTCCACAACAGACTCGAGCGCTGTATTTAGTAACTCTAATGCCAAAACTAAACCACTAATTACACCAATTACCGCAATTTCTACCGCTTGCAGATGCAAAAAAACGCTTAAAGCGATCGCCATTGCACAAACACTTACGTGGATGCGAAAATTACGTTGAGTTTGAAAACTATAGCTGATTCCAGCCCAGGCATATTTAAAACTAATAAATAAATTAGAGGCTACTTTCCAGGAGAATTCCCGTTCGTTAGACACTAGTGTTTGTAACGAGGTAGGCGTTGGTGAGGGAGAAATTTTTTGGGACATACACTTAAAAACACAAGAACAGAGTTGCTACAGTGGGAATATTCGCCGATCTTAATGGCAGAATTAACTTTGAGGCAATCTTTAAGCAAATTTCCACAGAAGTATTATAAAAGTATTACCCAAAATTAATATTAAAGAATACATGAACTCCTATTATTCCATGTCAATAGCAATACCTATTGCATTCAGCAATCTCACTTGCTGTTCTAACATTCGTTCCAAACTTTCTTCATCAGGATGATCCCAGCCCAACAGATGCAATAAACCGTGAGCAGCTAACCAGGCTAGCTCAGTTGGTAAGCTATGTTCCTGTTGTTGAGCCTGGTGCTCTGCTGTATCTACAGACACAATGATATCACCTAAGTATAATGGTAGAGAGGCAAGCATTTCTATGCTTTGAGGAAAATCCACTTCCAAAGCAGCAAAGGCTAAAACGTCTGTCGGCTTATTTTGCTGACGATATTGAGCATTCAGTTCTTGAATTTGCAGATCATCTGTCAAACGCAGCCCAATTTCATAACTTGGCGCTGGTGGAATCTGAGGCTGAAGAATTTCCAACCAGTGATTAAACCAGTTTTCCCAAGTTTCAGGAGTAATTCGGGCATCAGTCTCGTCAATCTTTACAGATGTTGTCGAGGAGAACTCATAAAAATACTCCTCCACATATAGTTCAACTCTCAGGGGCACACAGTCTCCTTGTCTGAGGTTTACGATTTGTCGTTAGTGAGTGAGGTAAGCAAGACCAACAAGCAGAGCTAAAAGCCCTACAGCAGTCAACGCAAAATGCTTAAGGGAAGTTCCACCCTTGCGCACCATGTTTCGCATGGCGAGTTTGACGTAGCTAGGTTGAGGTTCTGTTAAAGGAGAGTTGCTCATAGTTATTTGTCTACAGACTCTTTTATAACTGTAACAGTTGGTCTGGGATAGAATTGCGATCGCCTGTATATTGCTAAGTATTTATCTGAAAAAGCGTCGGTGATATGGGGTGCTATGCGATTGCGTTCATCTCAAATACAAGGTACATGAGTAGGGGGGGGCAGGTTGCTGGGGGGCCCGTCGATAAAATTTTTTTTTTGTGGGATTTAGGGG
>NZ_CAXTTT010000061.1:0-44883 GCF_964247315.1 uncultured Nostoc sp. | reverse complement strand
CCAAATCAACAAATGCGAACCCCAAATCAACAAATGCGTACGCCGAAATAACAAATGCGTACGCCGAAATAACAAATGCGATCGCCTTAGAGGTTGTTTGAAAAGTGGTTGGCTGTGATTTTAGGCACTTGTTGATCCCCCCTAGCCCCCCTTTTTAAGGGGGAACCGGAATCAAAGTCCCCCTTTTTAAGGGGGATTTAGGGGGATCTAAAACGTTTTGCTACCAACAAAAGGACTTTTCAAACATCGTTTTATAGAACCCATTTGAGATCTATACAGGAGGGCAATCGAATTTGGCTGAACTACGAGCTAAGTTACAAATTTTATAGATTAATCGTCAGGATTTTTTTCTTGCTTTTTTTGTCGCTCAACACGACTGTATTGTAGGGTAATGTATCCGTTCCCAGCGGAATTGGCAGCTTAAAACTGGGGCTTTTATGATCGAGTTCGCCTAAATCAATGCTTTTCGTTATATCGCCATCTGTTGCAAGATTTGCGGTAAGTTCTCCTTTATAATCTTCAATTAAAAAGTCTCTAAAGAAAACGACTGCCCCACCCTCAGGATCTATACCAAGGATGACCGTACCGCTGAAAGTTGCGCCTTTTCGTTCTTCATCAACCGTTGCCACTGGGATTTCCGAGGGGTCTTGACCGGACTTATCTGCCATAAACTTTTTCCTGGGCGAATTCTCAACAATTGAAAATGATTTTACAAGAGCGCTATGGGCGATCGCAAAACTCTCAGGACGTATTTCTGCATCGGTCTTGCAAATGTATAGCCAAGTTACTTCTGGTTATACGCCTAATTGGAAGATTGAGTAGGGATGATTCGGGGCCCAAAGCGATCGCGTTAGCGAAGCGAGGCGTTAGCCTAGCGTTGCTGCAAAGCAGATCGCATCCCACAAACCTGATAGAGGGGAGACGTTGAGAAGTTTCCGCATAACTTGATCCGACCTTGCCTCGGCAGTAGAGTGCCCTTATCTGTGAACTGACAGGTTTATGGAGTCCAAGGATATATAATGAAAAACGCTATAAATTCAACTTTGCTAACACCTCAGCTAAATCTTTATCCGCCCATTCCCTGTCTTGTCTTGCTACCGCCAAATCTGTCAAAATATCTGCGATCGCCCGATGCACAACTTTATCGCTCACATCCACAAACTGCGACGGACTAAGATTATAATCTGCTTCTCTCAATTCTTCTAACTTAATAACTTTACTCAGCTTCTCCCGCGTTTCCCAATTGCGATAAACCTCATCAACCGCCTTAATCCCTTCCTTTGTCAAAATATTCTTGGGATCGCCCTTGACAAAATAATCAGCAGCATTAATCAGTAAAAACTCACCCTTACGATTCAGAGGTTTCAGGCGATTTAACAAAATTACCACTCCTGGCGCAGTCGTGTTATAAAACAAATTTTCAGGTAGCAAAATCACCCCTTCAACTCTGTCTTTTTCCACAAACTCCTTACGAATGTCTCTTTCTTGATTTTTGTTCTGACTCCCGGAACCGCGAGACACCGCACCTGTATCCAAAACAACCGCCGCCCGTCCATTATCTTTCAGCGATGCCCAAATATGCTGCACCCATCCCCAATCTGCTGAAGATTTGGAGGCAATTCCGTCTTTGAACCGTTCAAAAGAATCTTCTTCGTAAGCATCTGCGCCGTAGTTGTCCTGATTCCACATCGGATTAGCAACCACATAATCAAAGCGCATCACCTTCTTGTCAACCGTAAATTTCGGTTGTCTAAATGTATCGCCAATCTCAATTTGTGTATCAGTAAAATCCTGCAAAAACATATTCATTTTAGCGATCGCAAAAGTTGTCCAGTTCAACTCTTGCCCAAATAACCGAGGTGCTTTACTCTCTTCCCCTGGATGCTTGCGGTTGAACACCAGACGCGGCTTAGTTAACAACCTACCCGATCCACAAGTGGGATCGTAAATCTTCGTGTAGGGTTCGGGGTCAATAATTTCCGCAATCAACCAACCCACCTCTGATGGTGTGAGAAACTCCCCGGCACTTTGCCCTTGTCCTTCAGCAAACTTCCGCAGCAAATACTCATAGGCTTCCCCCAAAACATCCGCATTGGTATTCTTTAACCCCAACCGATGCCGACTGATAACTTCAATCAAGTCCTTTAAACGGTCATCATCCAAAACGCGTTGATTGCTTTGCTTCTCGTTATAATCTTTCAGTGTCAGCGTTCCCTCCAACTTACGATTGCGCTTTGCCACCTCCCGCATCGCCGTTGTCACAAACTCTCCTAAGCCATCTTTCGGATGAAAGCGAATCGCCTCCCAACGGTATTGGTGGGGGACATAGTAACGCACAATCGGCGAGTGGTTATTTTTAATTGCATCTTGATGATCTGCTTCAATGAAAGCACGGGCTAAGTCTCCACCCCCAAACTTCTCAGCGCACTTTTCATACTCATCATCAAAGACATCAGACAGCCGTTTGTAGAAAATTAGCGGCAGAATAAAATCTTTGAATTTTGGTGCATCCGTCGCGCCGCGTATCTTACAAGCAGCATCCCACAGCCATTGTTCCATTGCGGGAATATCCAAGCGATCGCCAGCTTGCGCTAACTGTAGAAGTGGTAAATCTCCAGAACCGTTTTTCTCTGTTGGCTTTTTGCTGTTTTTCCTTGTTTCACGCGGCACTATACTTAACTCCTGCGTTAGCGAAGCAGACCTGTAGGTATCGCTTCTATCTTATGAAAGAGAATCCCTATTTTCGCAGTTTCTCGGCTAATTGTTGATAAATGATATCTAACCACACAGAAATCACAGGTTGACCTTGTTTTAGAGATGCTCTCTTCTCTACGAGAGGCTCCGCCAACGAGTCCGCTCTCTTCGCCACGGAGAGCGAGTATTTTCGAGTCGCGTCTGGGGATTTAACCCCAACACAAAACTTGCGTGATTTTTGAACCGGGGGGCTTCAACCCACGGAACTAGTTAAATCGACAGCGACTGCAAAAGCATTCCTTATTCCACCAACGCCAAATAGATCAAACGCTTGCTGCACTAAATCAGTTTGGAGAATCAGAGTTAGGTCAGTATCGCCCTTTGGCAACTGACAACATAAGATTTTGTTGATGGGTGACGAGGGATTTGAACCCGCAACCAATAGATTAAGAGTCTACTGCTCTACCGTTGAGCTAGTCACCCGCACGAATAACAATCATAGCACAACTTCTGAGATAGCTAGTAGGGAAATTTGATCGTGAAGGAGGTTTGACCTGCTGCACTCTCTACATAAATTGAGCCGCCTAAATGTCTGACCATTTTCTGCACTAATGCCAATTCCAGCCCCGTGCCACTATGTTTCCAAGGATCGTGTTTGGAAAGGTGATAAAAAGGTTCAAAAATCCGTGAGAGTTCATTGCTGGTAAGCTCTATTCCCGAATTGGTAATATTAAGCTCGACTGTATCCCCTATCAACTGAGCAGAGACTGCGATCGCTTCCCCGACTGGGGTGTATTTGCAGGCATGGTTGAGCAGTTCGGTGACAATCCGCTCCAAATCAGTGATATCTGTCTCCAAAGGCGGCAGCGCACGATCTACAGTCAGGTTTAACTGCTGTCGCTGGCAGTTGGTGAGGTGTCGAAAAGACTCGATAATGGGGTGAAGCCAGCTTTGAAAGTCAATGGCAATCAATGTTGGGGGATCGGGTTCGGCTTCGAGATATGTGAGTGTGAGTAGGTCGTTAATTAACTTGCTTTCTCGTCCACACTCATTATGCAGAATCTGCAAAAGTTGCGGCACTATTTCTATTTCTGATATTTCTGCTGGTGTGAGGACACTTTCGAGAGTTTGGACTGCAAGGCTAATGCTTGTTATTGGTGTCCGCAGTTCTTGGGATAGAGTTCTGAGAAATTGATTTTTGAGCCGATCGCATTTTTCTAGTTCTTTTACCTGTGCCTGGTTTTGTTTGTAAAGCTGGGCTTGACGAATGGCGATCGCACATTCATTTGCTACCTGCTGCATTAGCTCAATTTCAAATTCATCAAAAGCCTCTTGTGATGGCCTTGTCAACCAAATATTTCCCAAAATCCCTTGGGTATCAAAAATTGGACAAGCCATTTGGGACATAACTAGCAACTTTGGTTCCCATCCCGGTAGAATTTCCAAAAATTGCAATGGTTGTTTTTGCAACAACGGCTGATAAACTTCAAGATGGTCTGCAATCTGTTTGGTTAATCCTTGACACTGGGGTAAGTTAATGCTGTATTCGTAAGTAATAGTGACTAGAGTTTGGCAGGTGCTGTAGAGTTCAATTTGGCAACGCTCAAGGTTTAGTAACTTTGCTAATTCCTGGGTAAGTGTCTGCAACACCTGAGTTTGATCCAGACTGTCGCGGATTTGTTCTGTCATACGTCGCACCAAGGCTTCAAAGTTTCGCACCTGCTGCAACTGACTGATGTGCTTTTGCTTCTGTAACTCCATCTTGGCTTTGAGATCCTGGATCTGCTGATGAAGTTCTGCCTGTTGGACTGCAATGCCGATTTGAGTTGCCAACTGCTTGAGTAAGTCAGTTTCCATTTGCTGCCATTGACGCGATTCACAGCAATGCTGGGCAATCAATAGCCCCCACATATCTTGCTCTTGGAAAATCGGCACGACGAGATTAGCTCTGATCTGCAAAGATGTAAGGAAATCTATATGGCAAGGATGCAAGTCGGCTGGATAAATATCTTCGATAACTTGAATGCAACCTCGTCTGTGGTATTCTGGATGTTTGCCACCCAAGCAGGGATCGGTGATGTTTTTTCCCAATAGGGGATCGCTGACAGCTACAGTTGATTCGGCAATGATTACTCCACTACCATCAGCCTGGAAACGATAAATCAACACGCGATCGCAATTCAAAAACTGCCGCAGTTCAATTGTAGTCTGATGCAGAATTGTCTCTAATTCTACAGATTGGTGAATCCGTCCAGCGATCGCTTCTAGCAGTTGTTCTCGTTCAACCTGGAGTCCAACTGCTTGTTCTGCTTGCTTCACAGGGGTAATATTGCTACTAGTACCAATCAATCGATAAACCTTGGAGTTAGCATCCTTTAGTGGGGTGAGAGTCGTACTCCACCAAGTGGAAACTCCCTGGAATTGCAAACATTGTTCGTAAGAAATAGTTGTGCCGAATCGCACGCACTCAGCATAATGTTGACGCACCTTTGCAGCATCAATGGCACAGAGAATATCCTCTGGTTTTTTGCCCCGGAGATCGTCTGAGCGAATCCCTATCCACCGTTCATGAGTAGGATTAAGGGCCACATATCGAAAATCTCCATCCTCCAAAACATCAACTACAAATATTGATGCCTGTACAGAATCGTACATGCTTAGTAGAAACTGCTCGCTACTACTTTTTTCATCTACTTCTGTGCCAAAAAGAATTTGAGGTGGTGATAATTTTGTCAACTCCATAGTTGATTCCACTGGATTTATATTCATGCGAGAGTCCCACTCTTGTATTACTGACTCTTCTAGGCGCTCTCTTGTCGTTAAGCTTGTAGTAGATGCACTTTAGCGCCTATAGCAAAGTATTGTCAGCCGTTGCTCATCGAAATTTTGATCTTTCTCTACTTCTTGTCAGAAATCTAGGAAAGCTAATAGGAGTCAGCTTAACAAAATCCTGCTTTTTGAAGGCGAAAATACATTTGCAGGTGAGGGCAAACTTTCTGGAATTTATTTTTAACGGTTTTTTAAAATATTTGCATATATCCAAGTGCAAACCTAAATATATATCAATTAAATTTATAATTCTTAATAAGGAGAGTTATAATCGCAATCTGTGAGCATTGATTCCTGTGAGGATACCAACTAGCAGCCAAGTGATGCCTAATCCGATGACTTCACCTAAAAATAACTGGCTTAAGTAGCGCCAGATCGTTCCCACAAGAGAACCCACGGGCACAGCAACAGCCCAACTTGCCGCAGAGACAAATATCCATCGCCACGCTACAGCCTGGGGAATTGCTAACCATTGTGCCAATCCAATCCCCAAGCCGCCAAGCGCACCATAAACCGCCCCTGAGAAAATTCTCAGGGGAAGAATCTGAGTGCTAGGTACAATCCAACCCACCGCACCAATACCGATCGCGGTGATGATACTCCAACCCAAAAGACTTGACAAAATCCACCTGATACAAAATATAGGTTCTTTGAGAAGACAACCTTGAGGAAGTGCGATCGCAAATCCGCCAATAGCCGCCTCTACCACCCCAACATCTGGCTTTTCGCCGACTTCAATTAAGAGTAAACTCAATAAAAATCCGCCAAAAGTAGCTAAAGTCCACAGCAATGTAAAGCCAAATCTAGTATTTTTAGGCGCGAATGGCATCAAAGTTTCTTTGTTTTTAATAGTCTGACAGTTTTTGCATTAAACATCTCAAAAAAACCTTTGCGTCGCTGTTGGGGTGATTCTGGTACGATGTAACCCCACAGACTCTCCCAGTAGAAAAAGGAGATACCATCAAAATTGCGATCGCGCACTACCTGAACCTGTTCTCTAACTTGTGCCATTTTCACCGGCTTTCTAAAGGTTCCTGTTGATATCCCAATACCTACAGGAATTAGACTTTGAGCCAATTTTATAGATGGAAGTTCTAGTTGAGCGATAAAGGACTTTTTGTCATTTCGATATACCTGCAAAATTAACTCATTAACTAAACCTTTTTTTACCCAATTCTCCCAATCTTGCAAATAGTATTTATAAGCAAAAGCTTGAGAGTTAGGGGATAAAGATATTTTAACTTTGGGTTTAACCGCCTTCACAGCTTGGTAGATTTCTGCCATAAAATCAGTAATTTTATCTGCCCGCCACCGCATCCATTCTGAGTTAAAAGGGTCAGTTGGGGGACTTTTGCCTTGATGCTCTTGTTGATAGAGTTCTATAGTGAAGCGATCGTACCCGAACTGTACAGGCATCCCAAAATGGTCATCAAGTTGAATACCATCTACATCATAATTCCTGACTACTTCCAAAATTAGCTCTTGAATAAACTCTTGCACTTGCGGATGTAAAGGATTCAACCAAGCTACCTTAGTTACTAAAATATTGTCGATTTCTTCTGGTGGGGCATCTTGAGTAGACTTTATACCTTTTTGCCCAATTGTCAACCAATCGGGATAACGCCTTGCTAATTGTGAATAATGCGGCGTCATAAACCCGTATTCAAACCAGGGAATGACTCTCAAATCTTTATGTTTACCAAGTGTTACTATCTTTGTTAAAACATCTTGTCCACCATGCATGAAGTTAAGCAAAGGTTGAGTTTCTGAGCCTGTAGTTATTTTAGCTACTGCACTTTTATAAAAAGTATGTCCTCGGTTCCAAACTACAGGATAAATTGTATTAAAGTTGAGAGCCGATAATTGATTTATAGCACGGTTAATACCCCAAGGGAGAAATAGTATACCACTACCAACATTAGTTAGCCAAACGCCGCGAATTTCTGTAGTTAAAGGACTTGTTTTTTGGGAATAAACTGGCAGTGAAGAGGGTAAAAAAACTGTTAAAGCGACTACTAATCCCAAACACAGCAAGCAAGAAACACAACGGCGAATAACCCGATTCATTTGTAAGTGCGACCTAGTGCGATCGGAATATATATAACTACAAAATAAAGTTGTAATCCTCCGGATCATGTAAAGAAATGATCATTCAGAAATCAGAAGTCAGGAGTCAGAATATTTCAAATAATACGGAGTCAGTTTTGGTGATGAATATACTTAACGATACCAAAACCTAATAAACTATGACTCCTAACTCCTGACTCCTGAATTCTTTCTTCTTAAAATCTTTCCACACCTTCAAATTGCTTGATTACCGATGCATTTGCTGCTTCACCACAAGTTCGTGGTGTAGGGAATATCTTTTCAGGATTTGCTAACCCTCTAGGATTAAAAACTTGCCGCACCCATTGCATAGTTTCTAAATCAACTTGGCTAAACATCTGTGGCATATAGCACTTTTTCTCCTCACCGATGCCATGTTCGCCAGAAATACTACCACCGACTTGCACACAAAGTTTGAGAATTTTTCCACCCATTTCTTCTACTTGCTCTAATGCTCCAGGCACAGAATTATCATAAAGAATGAGCGGATGAAGATTGCCATCACCAGCATGAAATACATTAGCAACACGATAACCGTATTGTTTACTTAATACTTCAATTTCGTGTAAAACATAAGGCAACTGAGTTCGAGGAATTACACCATCTTGTACATAATAATCTGGGCTTAAATGCCCAGCCGCAGCAAAAGCGGCTTTGCGTCCTTTCCATAATTTTAATCGGGTTTCTGGGTCAGTAGCAGAAGTGACATTCCGTGCGCCATTCTTTTTACAAATTTCGGTAACTCGCTGCTTATTTCCTGCAACTTCCACTTCTAAACCGTCAATTTCTATTAGTAAAATAGCAGTAGCATCGCGGGGATAACAATTAGTTGCGACAACATCTTCAACTGCATTGATGCTGAAGTTATCCATCATTTCCATACCGCCAGGAATAATGCCGGCGCTGATGATGTCAGAAACAGTTGCCCCAGCAGCTTCAATGCTAGTAAAATCTGCCAATAGCACACAAATTGATTCTGCACTTTTGAGAATTCGCAACGTAATTTCTGTAGCAATGCCTAAAGTGCCTTCAGAACCAACAAAAACACCTGTTAAATCATAACCAGGCATTTCTGGAATTTGTCCGCCTAAATCGATAATTTCCCCCTCTGGTGTAACAATTTTTAATCCCAAAACGTGGTTAGTCGTAACACCATATTTGAGACAATGCACCCCACCAGAATTTTCAGCAATATTGCCCCCAATAGAGCAGATAATTTGACTGGAAGGATCAGGAGCGTAGTAAAATCCAGCACCACTAACGGCTTGTGTTACCCAACTATTAATCACCCCTGGTTGTACAACTGTGCGTTGATTTTCTAAATCAATGCTGAGGATTTGCCGCATTAAGGAAGTGACAATCAAAACAGAATTTTCTAATGGTAAAGCGCCGCCAGATAGACCAGTGCCAGAACCGCGTGCTATGAAGGGAATAGAGTATCGATTGCATATTTTCACAACTTCCGCAACTTGTTCTGTAGTTCTGGGTAACACTACTATAGCCGGACGTTGGCGATAGCCAGTTAAACCGTCGCATTCATAGGTAATGAGTTCTTCGCGGCGTTGCACCACACCATTTTTGCCCAGGACAGCCTCGAATGCTTTGAGAATGGGTTTCCAGTTGTGTTGTTTTTTATCTTGGGTAAGCATAGTTTTTTCAAGTTCAAGGTAGATGTTGCAGGCTGGTTGGTATAGCTGTAATTACTATTGTTGCAAGAATAGTAGTCAAAAGTGAGTAAAAGCGATCGCACTCATCTTCAGCAATAATTTGGATGGGTAGAGAGGAGGCGATCGCATCACTTGTATTTATGAATGGAGGATATGCATTTAAGCGATATCAAGAAATGATAATCATATCAATTGCAAATTAGTGCTTAAAGCTTAACAAACACTAATCAATAAACATACCTGTTTTGTCGATAATCCGCTCTTGTCCACCAATTTCGACCTTTGCTCGTCCATCCTTAAAAGAAAAAGCCATATCAAACATAGGTTTAATTACCCAAGAACCGCTTTTGTCAATATAGCCCCACTTGCCACCACTTCCACCACCGAATAAGCCCTCCCTTCCACCAATATTAACTGCTGCCCATCCTTCAGAAAAGTCGCGAGCTATGTCAAACTGCACTTGAATAACTAACTTTCCTGCCCGATCAACATAACCATATTTAACCAATTCTGACCAATTTTAGTGAGGCAACGGATAATTGTAAAGCTAGTTGAGCTAGGTTTGCAAAACGAGATTTTGGTGAAGAGACAGGCGATTTTAGTCTTAGTTGAGCTTGCTTGAGAGCTTGCATTCTTAATGAGGTAACAGATGATTGTGAATTGAATAAAGCCAGTTTTAAAGCTTGCAATGTCTCATCTGCATTTTTGTATCGCTGGCGGAAATCACGTTGTACCATTTTTGTTAGAAAATTGGCTACTCCATCGTTAATTTGAGCATAATCGCGCCATATTAATTCTAAAGTATTAAATTTCGGCAGTTCTTGTGGCGTTAATCCAGTCAAAGCTTGGATTGCTGTCATTCCTAAAGCATATATATCACTGCAAAGCTGAGGATGCCCTTCCCATTGCTCACTTGGCATATAATCACGAGTACCAATGGTAATTGTGCTGCTGATTTGCCCTTGAATATTGATTTTAAATGTGCTTATTTCTTTGATTGCTCCAAAGTCTATGAGGACAAGCTTATTATCCAAATATCGCCGCATCAAATTCAATGGCTTAATATCTCGGTGAATCACATTATGTTGATGGACAAAAGCTAACACCTCCAAAATTTCTTGTAAAAGTTGAATTACATCAGCTTCACTCCAGGGTTTTCCTGAAATGATTTCGTTACTCAGGTCATGTCCTTCAATAAATTCCTGAACAAGATAAAATTCTCTATTTACCTCGAAAAAGTCATACAGTTCAGGAATTTGTGGATGTTCCTTACCCAATTTGAATAGAATTGCTGCTTCTTTCTTAAACCTTTCTTCTGTATCTAAGTCTGGTGTCGGGGGTCTGATCAGCCGTTTAATGACACATTTATACTTGGGGCTGACAGGTAAATCCTGTGGGTATTCAGCCAAATAGGTTTCCCCAAACCCACCCGCTCCCAATTTATTTACAATCTTGTAACGCTGTCGCAGTATATATCCAATCATGATGCAGATGCTAGAAACCGCTTTGTGTAAATTTTGGCACAAATTACCTGATAACAGCATCCTTGGTGCTAAATACTCTCTTATCCTCTATCAACTAACCTAGAAATAACGCTATCAAATACTGGATAAAGTCATGGTTCAGCAAGTTCTAATCAATGATGATGATTACTATGTGCCAGATGCCAACCAGCTAGTCACTGAAGATGATACACCTGTGGACAATTTTGCATCTGAAAAACAACAACGTCTCTTGGTTGGCTCTCTTTACAGTACTCTACAGCAGCAGACTTTTTTAGCAGCAGCTAATGTCGGTATTTACCATACAGACGGTCAACCCGCAATTGTACCCGATATCTTTCTCAGCTTGGATGTTCAAGTACCTCAAAATTGGTGGGAAAAACAAAATCGCTGTTATATGGTTTGGCGTTTTGGCAAACCTCCCGAAGTTGTCCTTGAAATTGTCTCTAATAAAGAAGGTGATGAACTAGGCAAAAAGCTGCAAATTTATGAACACATGCGGGCAAGTTACTACATCGTATATGATCCGAATCAGCAATTAGGAGAAAAAGTCCTGCGCGTTTATGAGCTTAGAGGAAGGCGCTATTTTGAAACTTCAGAAAATTGGTTAGAACAGGTTGGTTTAGGCGTAACTTTATGGGAAGGTAAATTTGAAGATAGACAAGATACTTGGTTACGCTGGTGCTACCAAGATGGTAATGTTTTATCTACTGGAGATGAACGCGCCGAACAGGAACGACAACGTGCCGAACAAGCAGAACAACGCACCCAATTATTAGCAGATAGGCTACGGGCTATGGGTGTAGATCCAGACACTCTATAGTACACTCCCTGTAAAGACGCAAAAATTTTTGCGTCTTATAAGCAAAAAATTATCACGAACTTGTGCAACTCATAAACTCATTTATACGCAGCCAAACCTTTTCTAACAGATCGGGATTATTCGCATCAAACCATTCAATTTGTGGATATGCTCGAAACCAAGTACGTTGTCGCTTGGCAAATTGTCGGGTATGCAAAATTGTTAATTCTTTCGCTTCATCTAAGGAAATATCCCCAGCCAAATATTGCTTAATTTCTTGATATCCCAAAGTATTCAATAAAGACAAATCAGCGCCATATTTTTGACAAAGATACTCCACCTCAGCAATCAAACCATTTGCTATCATCTCCTCAGTACGCTGTTGAATACGAGCAGCCAACCTTTCAACATCGCAATCTAACCCAATTTGCAAAATCGGATAATTTGGTGGATTCTCCCCTTGCTGTTCTGAAATTGGATATCCAGTGACGTAAAATACTTCTAATGCTCGTAAAGTCCGCACTGAATCGTTGCCATGAATCTTTTGTGCTGCAACTGGATCAACTTGTTGTAACATTGCATAGAGTTGTGTTTGACCTAGAGATTCAAGCTGCGATCGCAATTCTGTTTGCGGTGCAACTCTCGGAATTTTCATACCTCGAACAATCGAACGGATGTATAAACCAGTCCCACCAACTAGCAATAGTGGTATAACACCAACAGAAGCAATTAAGGCTTGTGTTTGCTCCTGATAGTCTGCTACTGTCATCATGTCTGTTGGCTCGCAGATATCTATTAAATAGTGCCGTACCAATTTTTGTTCAGCTACAGTTGGTTTCGCCGTCCCAATATCAAACTCACGGTAAATTTGACGAGAATCAGCACTAAGAATTATAGAACCCAACCGCCTTGCCAAAGCCAAAGCCAAACCCG
This sequence comes from uncultured Nostoc sp., assembly GCF_964247315.1. Taxonomy (GTDB): domain Bacteria; phylum Cyanobacteriota; class Cyanobacteriia; order Cyanobacteriales; family Nostocaceae; genus Nostoc. The sequence goes on along the minus strand of NZ_CAXTTT010000061.1, from coordinate 32,350 downwards.
ATTTACCCGTTGCCGTCGCCCCACAAATCACAATTAATTTAGTCATTAGTCATTTGTCATTAGTCATTTGTTATGGGGCATTGGGCATTGGGCAATAATTAATAGTTCTTCTCCTGCTGCTCCTCTGCTTCCCCTGCCTCCCCTGCTCCCCTGCCCCTCTGGCACGGTACTGCAACCCCAGTATAAACTTCTCTTGAAAATGCCCTACAGACGCCAGCAAGGCTTTTGTGTTACAATTTTGGAGTGTTTTTACTTTTATTTGCCTTTCGGCGATTTCAACCCCACGCATCAGGAGAGTTTACATGACGAGCAGTTACAGTGCCGATCAGATTCAAGTTCTGGAAGGTCTGGAAGCCGTCCGCAAAAGACCAGGAATGTACATCGGTACCACTGGGCCGCGAGGACTCCACCATTTAGTTTACGAGGTAGTGGACAATTCAATCGATGAGGCTTTGGCGGGTCATTGCACTCATATAGAAGTGGATATCAACGCTGATGGTTCTGTGACTGTAACAGATGATGGTCGCGGTATTCCCGTCGATACTCACTCGCGCACCGGAAAATCGGCTTTGGAAACCGTAATGACAGTACTGCACGCTGGTGGTAAGTTTGGCGGCGGTGGCTACAAAGTTTCTGGAGGATTGCACGGGGTTGGTATTTCTGTTGTTAATGCCCTATCTGAGGTTGTAGAAGTTACGGTTTGGCGAGATAAAAAGGTTCATCTTCAGCGCTACGAACGCGGTATCCCAGTTAGCGATCTGCAAGTCAAACCTTACAAAGAAGCTAGAACTGGAACTTCTGTTACTTTTAAGCCAGATACCCAAATATTCACCACTAGCATTGAGTTTGATTACATCACTTTATCAGGTCGCCTACGGGAATTGGCGTATCTGAATGCAGGTGTCAAAATTACTTTTACTGACCACCGTTTAGAACTACTAAAAAGCGATACACCCAAGGTAGAAACCTACGAGTACAAGGGTGGGATCAAAGAGTACATTGCGTACATGAACCGTGAAAAGCAACCGCTGCATGAAGAAATTATCTATGTGCAAGGAGAACGGAACAACGTACAAGTAGAAGTTTCTTTACAGTGGTGTACTGATGCTTACACGGATAATGTGCTAGGTTTTGCCAATAATATTCGCACGGTGGATGGTGGTACGCACTTAGAAGGCTTGAAGGCGGTTCTGACGCGGACATTAAATGCGATCGCCCGCAAGCGCAATAAAATTAAAGAGAATGAACCTAACCTCAGTGGCGAACATGTCCGCGAAGGTTTGACAGCCGTAATTTCCGTTAAAGTCCCCGATCCAGAATTTGAAGGACAAACCAAAACCAAACTCGGTAACACTGAAGTTCGGGGAATTGTTGATTCTTTGGTGGGAGAAGTCCTCACCGAGTACCTAGAATTTCATCCTGCTATAGCAGACTCAATTTTAGACAAAGCTATCCAAGCTTTCAAAGCCGCAGAAGCAGCGCGTCATGCACGGGAATTAGTTCGCCGCAAATCTGTACTAGAATCATCGCCATTACCTGGTAAATTGGCGGATTGTAGTTCTCGCGATCCCAGCGAATCTGAGATATTCATCGTGGAAGGGGACTCAGCAGGTGGAAGTGCTAAACAAGGACGCGATCGCCGCACTCAAGCAATCTTGCCTCTACGTGGTAAAATTCTTAACATTGAAAAAACCGACGATGCTAAAATCTATAAAAATAACGAAGTTCAATCGTTAATTACAGCACTTGGTTTAGGTGTTAAAGGTGATGAATTCGATTCCACTCAACTGCGTTATCACCGCATAGTCATCATGACGGATGCTGATGTAGATGGGGCGCACATCCGTACTTTGTTGTTAACATTCTTCTATCGATATCAGCGATCGCTCATTGAACAAGGCTTTATTTATATTGCTTGTCCCCCATTGTTTAAAGTCGAACGGGGACGTAATCATGAGTATTGCTATAGCGATCGCGAAAAAAATCAAGCGATCGCCAAATTTCCTGCTAACGCCAACTACACCATCCAACGCTTTAAAGGTTTGGGTGAAATGATGCCACAACAACTCTGGGACACCACAATGAACCCAGAAACCCGTAAAATGAAGCAAGTCGAAATTGAGGATGCCGCCGAAGCCGATCGCATCTTCACAATTTTAATGGGCGATCGTGTCGCACCCAGACGAGAATTCATCGAAACCTATGGCTCTAAACTCAACTTCACCGATCTAGATATCTAAATACCAGCAGTCCTTAATCATTTGTAAAAAACAAGAGCCCCGATTTTTCAAAGAATCGGGGCTCTTTAGATTTTAAGTATTGCTTAACATTACTGCAACAGATTTTAGTAAAGACTTTATATCAAAAATTTTATAAAAACTACCTCTTTTGATTGATGACAAATTATGCATTTTATAAAAACTCTGGATTAATATTTTTTTGCTACAAAATATGTCGTTAGATGAGTGACTATATCCATAAATTCATAAACTATTGTTAATAATTCCCTATTTAACCGGATTTTACACAAAGCTATGAAAGCGATCAAAGGCATACTAGGAAAAGCATTGTTCAATATTATTGGCATAGGTAGCTTAGTTGCTCTGTCTGCCTGCGCTCAACGTGTCGCAGAAGCCCCTACAGTAACTGTCTCTCCAACAACTGTCCCGCTCGTCACGCCAACTCCTACTGCGACTATTGCCACCCAAAATTTAGCAGAATTGGCAAAGTCAGCAGCTAGTCAAGGACAATTTAAAACTCTCATTCAAGCAGTGCAAGCTGCCGGCTTAACTGAACAATTGGCTACACCAGGCCCTTACACAATATTTGCACCCACTGACGCCGCTTTCTCTGCTTTACCCAAAGCTACTCTAGACCAACTCTTACAGCCAGCAAACAAACAACAATTAATCAAGGTTCTGTCTTACCATGTTATACCTGGGGGAATTACCTCCCAGCAATTGACATCTGGAGAAGTTAAAACAGTTGAGGGTAGTCCCGTTAAAATCACAGTTGATCGTGCCAGTAACTCAATCACAGTCAATAATGCTAAGGTGACTCAGCCAGATATCCCAGCTAGCAACGGCATTGTTCATGTAGTTGACCAAGTACTTCTCCCACCTAATTTCCCTGCAAGTCTAAACACCACCCCAACACCACGGTAGTTCAGCAAAGTTCATACTCTCCAGTTTTTATTAGGGGTAGTTTTGAAAGCCACCATGATTTTGAACTAGTTACTAACAATTAATTAAAAATTTAGATTCACTTGTCACACAAACGATGATTTTAAACTACAAAAACTACAAATATTCCAAATTTATCAATTATTATAAACCATATAATTTGTTTATTGTCAATACTTTCCAAACAATCAATGCTCGATTGTTAACACAACTACTAACTTTATTGGAAAGTTAGTCCAGATAATACTCTTTGCTCTGACTCGCTGATTAATTTGGACTACCAGCGAGAAACACATTTGTTATGCTTTAAGAAAATAACTAAATATCATCTATCAAACAGCAATTAATAAGTATTTTGAGGATTTCTGATCGTAAGATGACAGAAATTTACCGAAATAAAAGTATTGAAATTTACCATTAATTTACGCAAAAAAGTTTTGTAACCAAATCATCAGGTAATTTGCTGGGTTCTCTATGTTCGAGGCAATAGCTGTTGGAAGTACACACCAGAAGGATGAAAACTTGTTAATATCTTCATGTAGTGCCGTGGCGATCGCTATTGTATCGTATGTATCTAATGTACTTTTGCCCAAGATTAAGACGATATTGGCAAGTTCGCAGGACAAATTGTTTTTGAATTGATTAAAATATCCTTGTATACAATAAAAAAAGTTTGTCAAGTTTCATAGGGCTGAAATCGCCACAGTGCGCTAACGTGTGAATAAGACCGAATTAGTAAACCTAAATCGATCTCCAATCGGATCGATCTGCCACCGCCTCAACTCCTCAGTTAAGGTAGTTAGTACGCAGAAGGTTAACTGCTTTCAGGCAAGCACCACCACCGTTGTTGTATTTACCCAAGGACAATACCCGTTTTAGTCTAAGGGATGCTTAATTTATGAAGGAAATGTAAAAATGAGTAGGTTAAGACGAATAGTCTGAGTTAACATAAAATGCCCTCTTTCTCAGTAATTAATGTTGTGTAAAATACATGAAATTCGGCAGGAGCAAGCGTACTTACTTCGTAATGTAATAAGAGCGTCACTGCAATTCCGAAAAGTGGAGAAAAAATTTCCGGGTATAAATCCCGTTTCCAATGTCTTTTTGGTGAAAGTAGTTAAAAGTTGCTTAATGAATTCATGATTAATACACAAAAAGAGTGCAATTTCTGTGAAACAGGCTACAATCGTAAGAGTCTTTAATACGAAAATCTGCCAACAGTATGAACTCATTTGTATAGAGTGGCAAATTTTTTGATAAAGGCGAGTCTTTATTTTGACCAGTTAGTTGAAAGCAATATGTGATAGCAACACATATAACATTTACTAAAGTGAGCAAGTCACCTTTAGTAGTTGCTTAAACTAAAGTAAAAAACCCTCCCACTGGAGGTGTAAAACGTCCGAAAATATCTCTGGCAAATCTGCCAAAAAGCTTATTTTCGGTTAGCAATTGGCTCGTTTAAAAGAGCGCTAAACACATCTTGAGTAATTGATTCTGCAAGGAGCATGAGGAACGCGGCATGAACCAGGCTAACAACGTACTCGAAAGCATATATCAGCCTGACCTAGAAATAATGAATCAGCCTGAGCTCGAGTTAGAAGAACTCTTAATAGACGACGAAGAGGACTTGCTGATCGTAGATGAAGGTGACGAGGAATTTTTAGAGCCTCAGTCTGATGAGGACGACGCAAAGTCTGGAAAAGCCGCTAAATCGCGTCGTCGGACACAAAGCAAGAAAAAGCACTATACCGAAGATTCAATTCGGCTTTACTTGCAAGAGATTGGTAGAATTCGTTTGTTGCGGGCAGACGAAGAAATTGAATTGGCGCGGAAGATAGCCGATTTGCTGGAATTAGAGAGGGTACGCGAAAGACTGTATGAGCAATTAGATCGCGATCCTCGAGATAGTGAATGGGCAGAAGCAGTACAACTGCCACTACCAGCCTTTCGTTATCGCCTCCATGTTGGTCGCAGGGCGAAAGACAAGATGGTGCAATCTAACCTCCGTCTTGTAGTTTCAATTGCTAAGAAGTACATGAATCGTGGTTTGTCGTTCCAAGACTTAATTCAGGAAGGCAGTCTCGGTTTGATTCGTGCCGCTGAAAAGTTTGACCACGAAAAAGGTTATAAGTTCTCCACCTATGCTACATGGTGGATTCGTCAAGCAATTACCCGCGCGATCGCAGATCAATCCCGCACAATTCGTCTTCCAGTTCACTTATACGAAACCATCTCTCGGATTAAGAAAACTACCAAACTGCTATCTCAAGAAATGGGTCGCAAACCCACCGAAGAAGAAATCGCTACTCGCATGGAAATGACCATTGAGAAGTTGCGGTTCATTGCTAAATCCGCCCAGTTACCTATTTCACTAGAAACGCCAATTGGTAAAGAAGAAGATTCTCGATTGGGCGATTTTATTGAATCCGATGGTGAGACGCCAGAAGACCAAGTTTCCAAAAATCTTCTACGCGAAGACCTTGAAAAAGTCCTCGACAGTCTCAGCCCACGCGAACGCGATGTTCTCAGACTGCGTTACGGCTTGGATGATGGTCGGATGAAGACCCTTGAGGAAATCGGACAGATTTTCAACGTCACCCGCGAACGAATTCGTCAAATTGAGGCGAAGGCACTCCGCAAGTTACGCCACCCAAATCGTAACAGCGTTCTCAAAGAGTATATTCGGTAGTCAATAGTCATTGGTCATTAGTGAATAAACAAATGACAAATGACAACTGATAAAACAAATAAAAAACCTGGTAGTGAATTAGCACTCCAGGTTTTTTTATTTATAGGTCATCTTAAATATTAAAACTTATAGGATGCCCCAAAAATGTAGAAAGCCTTGACCAGAAAAAAGCTCAACCAAAACGGCTGCTAAAAAGCCAATCATTGCCAAGCGACCGTTCCAAATTTCTGCTTGTGGGGTAAAGCCCCAACGCCAAGCGTTACGATCTTCAATTACGGGAGTAGTGACTTTTGTTGTGCTTGCATTTGTCATGATTAGAACTCCAAACTTAATTTTTAAGGTTTATTGCCTTATGTAAACTAATATAACAAATATTTTTATAAAGGCAACATATTTTATACTTTTGTTTCTATACCTTGACATAAAAAATAGGAATTAATAAAAGCTAAAACATTTATCTTTGGATACAACTATAGGACTTATGCAAAAACCCCTTAAACTCTTATTCCTCCGTGTCCTTCTCCCTTGGCGTTAGCCTCTCCCTTTGGGAGAAGGGGAGACGCTAACGCGAATGCGGTTAGATTTTTCGTTGCTTGTACGTAAGTCATGAACTACTCAAGACTTTTGGCAGAGTTTCTGAGTTTGTTAAGAATTATTTGCAATTATTTTATCATATAAGTAGTTTTTTCAAGCTACACTCGTTGAAAAACAAGAATTTAAATTACAGATAGATGTGTATTAATTAGGAGTTAATTAGAATTTTTTAGCATTAATCTAGGAATCTAGAGTACAAAATGCTTACACTTCAAGGTTGAAAATACCTTGTTTACCAGTCTTATGGGTGAAGAGTTAAGTGATTAAGACTGCTTAATGTCTACGCACTCACTAAAATTATTAATTTAGCTTTGTCATCCAGATAGTTAAGTTATTCTTATTAATTATAAAAATAATTTATAGTTTTAGGTAATTTACATTTGAAAAATTGATATTTAAACTGTTTGATAATAGATCGAAAAAACTTATGAACAAACAGCAAACTAATGACTTTGACAAAATTATCCTTACCGCCTTCATGGTTAGTCTAGCTAGACAGTTCACAGATATTCCTTATGCTAAGGAGTTGGCACAATTAATAGAGATGCAAGGGTTGGTAAAGCTATCTCAACCACAAAATCAAGACAAAAGTGTTTTGCTTACCGCACGTGTGGAAGCTCGTTATAAAACCATCAACCAGGTCATAGCTCAATATCAAATCACACAAGTTCTAGAACTAGCATCTGGTTTGTTACCGCGTGGGCTTTTGATATCTAACAATCCGAATATAACCTTTATTGAAAGTGACTTGCCTCAGATGATTCGTTGCAAACAGCAACTAATTCAGCAACTAGTGGGGGAACGTCCTAACCTACATTTTATAGAAATTGATGCTACCAGCCGTCCTAGTGAATTTTGGAAGAGTACTTCTCTACTTAAAGCTGGACAGCCAGTGATGATTTTGTGTGAAGGATTGCTGACACATCTGACTTTGGTAGAAAAACAACTTGTGTGTGCCAATATCCGCGATATGCTTCACTCTTATGGTGGTGTTTGGATTACTCCTGATTTCATTGACACAGGTAGTTTAGTGCGATCGCAACAAGATGACTCAGATTTACAAAAGCTATTACAAACAGTTACTAACCTCACAGGCAGGTCTTTAGTAAATAATAATTTTGGCACACTCGACCAAGCACGGCAGTTTGTTTATGAACAAGGTTTTCGTGTGACAGAACATAGTATGTTGAACGCAATAGACGAGTTAAGCTGCTTAGAAATTTTGGGTATTGATCCAGAAGCGGCAAGGAGAATGCTTGCTGCTCAATCTGTCTTTGTGCTTACTCTAGATGCTGCTTGATTTTTCCTTAGTACAGTTTTGCGTAAAAGCGTAGCGTTTTTAATGCAGGAGGATGCATTGGCATTGCAGGGGAATGCATTAACATTGTATCGGGATGCAATAGCATTGCAGGGGCACGCATTAACATTGTATTGGGATGCAATGGCATTGCAGGGGCACGCATTGGCATTGTATCGAGATGCAATGGCATTGCAGAGGGACGCATTAACATTGTATTGGGATGCATTGGCATTGCAAGGTATTGCCTTTCATTAATTCGCTACGAATTAATGAAATGCTGTACTTAGTACCAAAAAATTTCCATTTCTTTTGAAGTCGAGACAAAACCAAGCTTTTCGTAGATACGTTTACCATCCTCAGTAGTGTGAAGCCAGAGGTGTTTTGCCTCAGTTGCTCTCACAAAGCTGATAATTTCCTTTAATAATGCTGTTGCAATTCCCTGGCCTCGCCACATCGGAATTGTATAAACGTTCATAATGCAATACAGTTCAGTTAAGCATTTCTTCCTTCTCTTTGCGTCCTTTGCGTCCTTCTCTAACGAGACGCTGCGCGTTGGCGGAAGCCTCTCGCAGGGAAGGCGGTTCGTTAAAAAAATTGACTTTGGCAAAGGATTTTAACCTTAACTGAACCGTATTGGTTCATAATGTAGGCTTCTAAGCCTGAGAGATTGCCGTTGTAAGGGGGTCGTTGAAAAAATACCAAGCCGCTAGTGGCAACAATTTGACTATCCACTTCTGCTACCCAAGCTAAAAACTTACCCTGCGGCATTTTTTCGCCAAGATATTTTCGAGTTGCTTCTGCTAAATTTGCGCTGTCAGAATCCCCTTTAATCTCGCCAACCTCCCGCAGGAGTTCGAGACGCAGTTAGATTAGCGCCTCTAAGTCCAGCAAGTTGGCTTGTTGCAAGTTGAACATTACCCTAATTTACGATCGCACTTCGGCCACGGTGATGATTTTTTCATCGCGGTTGAGTTGGAGGATGCTTTCACCTTTGACATCCCTACCTAAGAGCGGCACTGTTTCCACAGGTATGCGCACGACCCGCTCCTTATTCGTTACTAAAGCTACTTCGCCAGATGCGTTGGCGTAGCCCGCCGAAGGCATCGCCATCACCATACCAGCTAAATTGTCAGTTTTGCTGACAAATTTCAGCGCTTGCGTGCCTAAATCGCCGCGATTAGCCGCTCTTAACTGACTCGCAGCCATCCGCTTGGCATATCCTTCTTGAGTAACTAGCAGCAGTTGGTCATCTTTACCGACAGTGACACAGCCAACCATTTGCTGATTTTTCAATAGTCGAAATGCTTGTAAACCCATCGCCGTGCGTCCCATGACCGGCAATTGTTCATCATTGACTGCAAAGCGCAACAGTCGCCCACCGGAACTAGCTAAAATTAGATGCTCCCCTGGTTTGGTGAACTGGGTAAATGACAATTCATCATCGTCTTTGAGCTTCAAAATCGTGATGCCGCGCCGAGTCAGGTTAGTGAATTCTCCCAAAGACAGACGCTTAATTCTTCCCTGTTTTGTTAGGAGAATCATCTGCTGAGTTTCGAGATTTTCTGGCAGCAAAAAGCGGCTGACCACGGCTTCTTGAGCGCCTTGAGCAGTACTACTGAGCATAGTAATCAAAGGTTTTCCCCGTGGAGAACGCCCAGTAGTTGGCGGAATTTCTCCCACATTCACCGGATAGACTTTGCCGCCACCAGTTAGTATTAGCAAGTCTTTTTCTGTGTCAGTTAAAACAGTTTGGATAATGAAGTCATTATCGTGCAGACCATTTTCAGCTTTTGACTTTCTTCCAGATGGCTGGGTGCGGCGGACATAACCGCGTTGGGTAAATTCTAAAATTGCTTCCTCTACTGGTTCAGAAGATTTAAGTTCCTCCTCCTGTGCCCCTCTGCTGCTGTGCCCCTCTGCCCTAGACTTCTGCTCCTCTGCCCTAGACTTTTGCTCCTCTGCAATTTTCGTCCGTCGGGGATCGTTGTACTTGCGCTTGAGCGATCGCAAATCTTTTTTCAGCGCCTTTAATAATTCGCGGCGATCGCTCAGTAATAGCTCCAACAATCTAATTTGTTCGCTTAACTGCTCAAATTCCTGCTGCAAATTTTGCTGTTCTAAACTAGTGAGGCGGCGCAACGGCATAGCTAGAATTGCATCTCCTTGTACCTCACTCAAATCCAGTTGGCTACAAAGATTAATTTTTGCCGTACTACCATCAGGAGCTTGGCGCAAAATTCTAATTACCTCATCCAAATTAGACAGCGCTTTCAGCAAACCTTCTACCAAATGCACGCGACTTTGGGCCTTACCCAACTCGTAATTGTAGCGACGGTTCAGCGTCTCTTCTCGGAATCTCAAAAACTCCTGCAACAGTTGACGCAAACTTAACTGGCGAGGTTGTCCATCCACTATTGCTAGGAGAATCGCCCCAAAAGTCATTTGTAAAGCAGTTTGGTGATATAAATTCTGGAGAACTTCTTGGGGATTAGTATCGCGTTTGAGTTCAATTACCACCCGCATCCCTTCGCGATCGCTCTCATCCCGAAGATCGGAAATTCCTTGCAAGCGTCCTTGATTTACTAAGTCCGCTACCTTCTCAATCCAGGCAGCCTTATTCACTTGATAAGGCAATTCTGTAATGATAATTGCCGTCCGGCGCTTGCTTCCCCTAGCGGCTGGAATTTCCTCCAGAGTTGCGACTCCCCGCAGCAGAATTCCACCTTTACCTGTGGTATATGCTTCCCGAATTCCCGCTTCACCAACTATTTCCCCACCAGTGGGAAAATCTGGCCCTGGAATTAGCTCAAATAATTTTTCATCTGGCAAATCTGGGTTGTCGATTAAAGCAATTAACCCATCGACAACTTCCCCCAAATTGTGAGGTGGTACATTTGTCGCCATTCCTACGGCAATCCCAGAACAGCCATTAAGTAGCAGAAACGGTAACTGAGCAGGTAACACTGTTGGTTCTTGCTGGGAATTATCAAAGTTCCCGACAAATTCCACCGTTTCTTCACCAATTTCTGTCAGCATTCCCTCATGGCTGATGGGTGCAAGGCGCGTTTCTGTGTAACGCATCGCTGCTGGCGGGTCATTATCGACGCTGCCAAAGTTACCATGTCCTGCCAGCAAGGGATAGCGGCTAGAAAAATCCTGCACCAGCCTGACTAAAGCATCGTAAACTGATTGGTCGCCGTGAGGATGGTATTTACCCAACACATCACCCACTACACGCGCACATTTTCGATAAGGTCTATCTGGTACTAAACCAAGTTCGTGCATTGCATACAAAATGCGCCGATGCACTGGTTTTAAGCCATCACGCACGTCTGGTAGCGCTCGCCCGACAATCACGCTCATGGCATATTCTAGGTAAGACCGTTGCATCTCGGTGTGCAGGGCTGTTGGAATTACCTGTCCCGTTGAGAGAAGGTTTAACTGTTTTGCCATGAGTTTTTTCCCTGAAGTTTAACTACACAAAAGCCAATGCAACTCAACACTGCGGCAACCACAGCATAACGGATGAAATGAGATTCATAACAAAATTTTGATAGTCACAGAAGAAAAAGCAGTAGTATCATCCTTGATGACGAAGATGCACATTGACTATTAAAAAGGATGCACACGAGTATAATCTACATAAACTTAGTAGCTATGATACTTACCATGATTGCATTTCTTAATTTTGTATTCTGGAATTCTTGAATCTCCTCACCTCTATAACTAAAATTCTCATGAAAACTGTTTTAATTGTCGAAGACGATCTAATTAATGCTCGTGTTTTTTCCAAAATTTTGTCCAAGCGTGGTGGCTTGGGTGTGAAACACACTGAAAATGTCGAAGAAGTCATTAAAATTGCCCAATCAGGAGAAGCCGACCTGATTTTGATGGATGTTTCTCTCTCCAGAAGTGTTTACCAAGGCAAGTCTGTTGATGGAATCAAGATTACACAAATGTTAAAATCCGATCCAAAAACAGCAAACTTACCTGTGATTCTGGTGACAGCACATGCTATGGAAGGCGATCGCGAGAACTTTCTCAAGCAAAGCGGTGCTGATGGCTACATTTCTAAGCCAGTTGTTGACCATCAACAGTTTGTTGACCAAATCATCGCACTTTTACCCACAGACTAACACTGGAAATTAACGATTTATTTCAGGAATACTCGCCCGCCAATGTTTTTGGGCAACTAATTCCTGTCTTTATCTAGTATAGATGTACTACGAAAGGTACTGTTAGGCAAGTGGTAAGGAGGAGTGCTGAGTGCTGAGTAGTGAGTGCTGAGTAAAGAGTTTGGAGTTAGAAGTTTGGAATTAACACTTAAATATTTGAACTCGTAAATTCATAACTCCTCACTCAGCACTCAACACTACCTATTGAGTAGGCTGTTGTCTAGGCGTAGGCGCTGATGATGAGTTTTCTCGTTGCAGTAGGGCTGCTTGAATACGGGGTAATTCTAGGAATTTTTTCGTATCAGACAGTAGACGATCGCCCCAGAGATTTTCTTTGAGGAAATTCAAATTAGCATAGCGCGAATCGATACGGAGTGCAGTTTCTCCCAAGGTTAGTCCTTGTTGGCGATCGCCTTTAGTATAGAGTGCCACGGCTAAGGCCAATAAAGGTTCTGCCGCTTGTTTCTCAAGGGTTACAGCAGATTGCCATCGCTTAATTGCTTCCGGGATATTACCCTGTTCGTAGTTGATTAAGCCAATATTGTTCAGCGCCGGCCAGAATTTTTTATCTTGGGAAACGGCTTTATCGTACTGTGCGATCGCATCTGGCAATTTCCCCAGCAAATAGTAAGCATTACCCAAATCAAATAACCCCTCTGGATCGTTGGGTTTTAATTTCAAACCATCTTGATAATTGACAACAGCAGCCTGGTAATTTTTCTGCTGAAAATTCGCTGAACCCAAAGCAAATAAAATATCACCATTTTTGGGGTTGAGAGATTGTGCTTTTTTCAGACTAGCGATCGCCCCATCAAACTCTTTGGATTGCAACTGCAATCCACCTAACAGCAACCACACTTTATCATTCCCAGGAGCCAGTTGACTTGCCAGCCGCGCTCGTGGCAAAGCTAATTCAACCTGTTGAAACTGAGCTAGTTGAGCTGCCTCTTGTGCCAAGCTCAACCCTTGCTTTTCTAATTTTGTCGCATCTAATTGCAGTGTATGGGGTATTAATGCCTGCGCGTTAGCGGCTTTTGGCATACTCCATAAACTACAGACCATTAAAAGAGAAATCAAACGAACATGTTTAGGCACACTACCGCCTTTAAGCCACTAATCAAAGAATCTTTCAGCTAGCTTAAACGATCTGCGCTGTTGGCGGTAGCAAAATCTTACCAATCTTGGGGAGATGAGGGAGACAAGACGACAAGGAGAATAACCCATGCCCAATGCCCCATACCCATTAAACAATTGATGACTTTGGTCATACATCAGCCTGGAATTACTAGTGACTTTCGTCATACATCGGTTTAAACTTTTTGTTCGATAATTATTATGTATGAATTTATACGAAGAGGTAAATATTAAACACCTTAATGCCAAAACAAAAACAACTGTCTAAAGATTGCTGAATTCAAACTTCAGCAAAATAGAACTTTAATACAAATAAGGAGTCAATTCCATGTTGAAACCAAACCGTATATCGATAGTCTTAGCTGCTGCTGCCCTGATAGTTGTTCCTACTCTCTTGACTGCCCCTGCAAATGCCCAGACAAAAGTCTACGTTGTTGGCGATCGCGATCAAAATTGGGATCGTGATGGCAGATCCAATTCTAGAGAAGTCAGAAACTTTAGAGACAGGGATAATTGGGATCGTGATGGCAGATCCAATTCTAGAGAAGTCAGAAACTCTAGAGACAGGGATAATTGGAACCGTGATGGCAGACCCTATCCTGTAGAAGTCAGAAACCCCAGATATCGGGATAATTGGAATCGTGACAACCAATTTAATGGCAGAGTAGTCAGACTTGGCAATGGTGATATCAGATATCCCAATGGGCAAATTATTCCTGCTAGATCCGTAGTCAGACTGCGCGATCGAGGTTACTTCAGACTTCCTAACGGGGATATTCTTCTTCCCAATCAGGAAATTGTTCCTGCTGAAAGATTAGTGAGAGTGCATGATGATTACTTCAGACTTCCTAGTGGATTAGTACTGCAAATCAACCTTTAAAACACTAAAAACTCAAAATCATTGTCAGTATTAGGCTACCAGGCTATAGTTTTAGCCGTGAATAAATAGCTCGGTAGCCATTCCTTGTAGACAAAATGGATATGAAAATTGATACACCAAATACCGTAGATTCATCAGTTTTAGTTCCAGGGCTAAAGAAAAAAAAGGACAGACGTAATTGGCTCTCTTGGCTAATTGCTCTTTGCCTTTTGGGTGGAATTGGCTATGCAGTTTATTACCAAGTAACGGTTGCTCCCCGTCAAGAAGCCAGACGCAGAGTGCTGACAAGACCTGTAGAAAGGCAGAGTTTAACAATCACAGTTTCAGCGAACGGAACGGTGAAACCTGAGCGGTCAATCAACCTCAGCCCAAAAAATTCCGGCATCTTGAAAAGCCTGCTGGTGAAGGAAGGAGATATCGTCAAACAAGGACAGATTGTTGCTTACATGGATGATTCCAATCTCCGGGGGCAACTTACCTCTGCTCAAGGACAATTGGCACAAGCCGAAGCGAATTTACAAAAAGCGATCGCAGGTAATCGTCCTCAAGATATTGCCCAATCACAGGGAGCATTAGACGAAGCCGAAGCGAATTTGCAAAAAGCGATCGCAGGTAATCGCTCTCAAGATATTGCCCAAGCACAGGCACGCTTGCAAAGCGCTCAAGCCGCCCTTCGCCAAGCAGAAGATGATTTTGTTCGCAATCAGCAACTTTACAATGCAGGCGGTATTTCCCTTCAGACTCTCAACCAAAACCGCTCCAATCGTGACAGTGCCCAAGCGAATGTAAATGAAGCACAGCAAGCACTGGCTCTGCAAAAAGCCGGGTCACGTCCAGAGGATGTTGAGCAAGCACGAGCTGTGGTGAAGCAGAGACAGCAAGCTTTGGCACTTTTGAAAGCCGGAACACGCCAAGAAGATATTAATGCCGCTCGTGCCCAAGTAACATCGGCTCGTGGTTCGCTGCAAAACATCCAAGCTGAAATCAACGACACGATTATTCGCGCACCCTTTGATGGTGTAGTCACAAAGAAATATGCCGACCCAGGCGCTTTCGTGACACCTACAACTGCCAGTAGTGAAGTAGCTTCTTCTTCTTCTTCTTCAATCTTGTCTTTAGCTTCCACAAATGAAGTTGTCGCCAATTTAGCGGAAACAAATATTTCCAAAATCAGCCTTGGTCAAAAAGTCTCGATTAAAGCAGATGCCTATCCAGGAAAAACCTTTGAAGGTAAAGTCAGTCAAATTGCTGCCCAAGCAATAGTAGAGCAAAACGTCACCAGTTTTGAAGTGAGAGTATCACTTTCAGACCCTCAAAGACTACTGCGGTCTGGGATGAATGCAGAAGTAGATTTTCAAGTCGGTCAAGTTGAAAATGTTTTAGTAGTGCCAACAGCTTCAGTGGTTCGCCAAGAAAATGCCACAGGCGTGTTTGTGCAAGGAAAAAATAACAGACCTGTGTTCACTCGCATTGAGACTGGTGTCACCGCGAATAACTTTACCGAAGTTAAGTCTGGATTGACAGGAGACGAAAGGGTGTTGCTCAGTTTCCCACCAGGATCGCGTCCGCAATCAACACCAAGAGGAGGAGTTTTCCCTGGTCTAGGTGGTGGTGGAGGCGGAGGAAGAGGAACAGGTGGCGGCAGAGGTCGTTCAAGCGGTGGTTCTGCTGGTGGTTCCCCTTAAAGTGAGTTTTAAATCAATACGGTTTAGTTAAAAAGAGGCAAGGGAGCAAGGGGATGGAACAGAAAGGGGAGTAAAAAGGTTCAACTGCCGAGCAAAAAGGCTCAACTGTCGAGTAAAAAGGCTCAACTGTCGAGTAAAAAGGCTCAACTGTCGAGTAAAAAGGTTCAACTTTTTTAACGAACCGCCAAGGACGCCAAGGACGCAAAGGAAGAGAAGAAAGAAATGCTTAACTGAATTGTATTGAGTTTCAAATAAAATTTTATGTTTAAGATATTTAAGGGCTTTTACAAAGCGAAGAATACCCGCACAGTACCATTGCTGGAAATCTTGACAATGGCGGCAGAGACTCTGTGGAGTAACAAATTACGCACAGGTCTAACTATGTTGGGCGTGATTATTGGGATTTCTTCAGTTATTGCCATTACTTCTGTCGGTCAGGGAGTGCAAAAGGGAGTTGAGCAACAGATACAAGCATTGGGTACAGATGTGATCCAAATCTTAGCTGGTGCGGCAAGAAGCGGGAATGTCCGTCAAGGAGTAGGTTCTAGCAGTACCTTGACCTGGGAAGATGCGAAAGCGATCGCTACACAAGCGCCATCAGCACAGATGGTTTCTGCTTATCTCCAACGGACTGCTCAAGTTGTCTATGCCGGACAGAATACCTCAACAACGATTTATGGCACTGATTTGAACTACCCAGAAGTCAGAAATACTCACCCCCAACAAGGGAGATATTTTACTCAAGAAGAACTAGATACTGCCGCACAGCTTGCCATTCTTGGCCCTACAGTTCAAAAAACACTCTTTGCACAAGGTGCAAATCCGATCGGTGAGAGAATTCGGATTCAGGGAGAGGCTTATGAAGTAATTGGGGTGATGGAACCTAAAGGCGCTCAGGGGCCGATGGATCGAGATGACCAGATTTTTATTCCTCTAACTAGTATGTCGAAGAGACTAGTTGGGAATAATGCCCTAGTGGGCGTTTCTGTAAGTGGAATTTTAGTCAAAGGCGCGAATCAGGAGCAGTTAGAAGCCGCTCAGTTTCAAGTTACCAATCTTTTACGGCTGCGTCATAACATTTATCCGCCACAAGCTGATGATTTTCGGCTGACTAATCAAGCTGATATTGTTAGTACCTTTACTAGTATTGTGGGTTTATTTACAGTCATGGTGGTAGCGATCGCTGGAATTTCTCTGGTAGTTGGTGGCATTGGTATTGCTAATATTATGCTAGTTTCTGTGGTTG
This sequence comes from uncultured Nostoc sp., assembly GCF_964247315.1. Taxonomy (GTDB): domain Bacteria; phylum Cyanobacteriota; class Cyanobacteriia; order Cyanobacteriales; family Nostocaceae; genus Nostoc. The sequence continues at coordinate 15,465 of NZ_CAXTTT010000061.1, read as the reverse complement.
AGCGGACGCGAGAAATCGGGATTCGCAAAGCCGTAGGAGCAACCAATTCAGCAATACTGAATCAATTTTTAGCAGAAGCGATCGTGATTTCCATTGTCGGCGGAGGTATTGGTATGGTGACTGGCGTTTTATTAGCCTTTGTGGCTGCAAACGTTTTCAAATTTCCGTTTGTAATTTCTTTATTGTCGATCGTTGCTGGCTTTGTACTCTCGTTAACCGTTGGCTTAATCGCTGGGGTGATTCCAGCACGGAACGCATCTAAATTAGATCCAATCAATGCTTTACGTAGTGACTAAATAATTCAAAAAAAGAAAATTTAAAAATTAAACACTTCTCTGAAAACAGGTGAATATATGCAACTTGAACTAGATCATATTTTTGTCTGTGTTGAACCAGAAGCACCACCAGCAGATATACTAACTGCTTTTGGACTCACAGAAGGGACTCGGAGAATTCATCAAGGCCAAGGAACTGCAAATGTTTGCTTTTTCTTTGAGAATGCTTATCTTGAGTTACTTTGGCTTTTTGACGCTAACGAAATCCAGTCTCCTCTTGTTCACCCTACAGGTTTGTGGTCACGCTGCCGTTGGCAAGAAACACAAGCTTGCCCTTTTGGCATTTCATTCCGGTCAACAGCGTCAGATTTACGAGAAATGCCATTCTCTACTTGGGATTACCATGCAAAATATCGGACACTAGGAGCTTCTATTCCAATCGCAACCAATAGTGACAATTTATTAGAACCCTTGATTTTCATTTCACTTGCAACTCAAAAACCTAGAAATTTACCTTTAGAACGGCGACCTCCTTTAGTTCATCAAGTTGGATTTAAAGAAATTACAGCATTACAAGTCACTTTACCCGGTGTTCAAAACTTTTCTGCTGAAGTGAGAACGCTAATTGAGCTTGGATTAGTGCAATTTTCACAGGGCAATTTTTACCAACTAGAAATAGAGTTTGATAACGCCAAAGAAGGTAGTTCACAAGATTTTGGTTCGCAATTACCAATTTTAATTAGATGGTGATTATAATATTTGATTACAGTAACTACATTTTATCTATTGATAATTTATATATATTAATATTGCCGCTTATTTGCAAATAACCTAAAAACTAAATTTTAATTATTCGCAGGTTATAAAATCAATGTAATTTCTGAAAACTTAACAACCAACAATTTATCAAGCAAAAATCAATATGCCAACCATGATTTGGATGGAATCTATTACTAAGACTTACCACTTGGGAGAAGTTAGTGTTCCTATACTCAAGGGAATTGAACTCTCCATTGAAGAAGGGGAATACGTCTCGATTATGGGTGCGTCAGGTTCGGGTAAATCGACGCTGATGAATATTTTAGGATGTCTGGATCGTCCCACAACTGGAGACTATATTTTTGAAGGCAGAAACCTGACGACTTTTGATGATGATGAATTAGCCTATATCCGCAATCAAAGAATAGGTTTTGTGTTTCAACAATTTAACCTATTGGCGCGGGCGACAGCGTTAGAAAACGTCATGTTGCCAATGGTTTACGCTAACTTGCCCAAGCCAAAACGCCGAGAAAGGGCATTAGAAGCCTTAGAAAGGGTAGGATTAGGGGGACGCATCGCTAACCGTCCTAGTCAACTATCTGGCGGACAACAACAACGAGTAGCGATCGCTCGTGCTTTGGTCAACCGACCTGCATTAGTTTTGGCAGATGAGCCAACAGGAGCTTTAGATACTGAAACTTCCCATGAGGTGATGAGTTTGCTGACTGAACTTAATGACCAAGGAATCACGATTGTGATTGTCACTCATGAACCAGATATCGCTGCTCAAACCCAAAGGATTATTCGAGTTCAGGATGGTTTGATTGTCGGCTAATTTGTTAAGATTAATCTTTTGAGGAGGAATTTAAGATTTAAATCATTGTCAGGTCAATCAGGATGAAAACTTTTGATTATATCCTCAAAAAACCTAATTAATGACTATATCTAGATTATGAATTTCAGCTTATTTTTCGTGCATTCTGCCTGGGTTACTGTCGCGTTCGCGATTTTTCTTCCAACTTTAGTAAGTGCAGCAACTCCCCCAAAAGCACAGAATTCTTCAAGCTCTGTACAAGTTCCCGATCGCCTCAACCCCAATCCCAATCCGCTGCAATTTCCGACTAAACCGGAGGAAGTAAAAATTCAGGGAACTGTGCCAATCAGTTTGGCACAAGCTTTGGAACTCGCAAAACGCAACAATCGAGACTTACAGGTAGCTATATTACAGCTAGAACGCAGTCGCTCGGCGCTACGCGAGTCTCAAGCTGCCTTGTTTCCTACTCTTGGTATTAACAGTAGCGTGACTAATAGCGGTAATGGTTTTAGTAATAATTCATCTCAAGCCAGCACCTCTTCTACCTCTTTTAATGGTTCAGCCCAACTGAATTACAATCTCTATAATTCTGGGAACCGACAAGCGACTATCCGAGCCGCAGAGGAACAGCTACGGGTAGATCAATTAAATGTTGAAAGTCAGTCTTTGACAATTAGCTTGAATGCCACAACTCAATACTACGATTTGCAACAAGCAGATCAACTAGTCAGAATTAATCAGTCTGCTGTGATAAATGCCCAGGCTAGTTTACGGGATACTCAAGCCAGAGAACAGGCTGGAGTAGGTACGCGGTTCGATGTGCTGCAAGCTCAGGTAAATTTAGCAAACGCCCAACAACAACTGACTAATGCGATCTCACAGCAGCAAATTGCGCGTCGTCAGCTTGCCACGTTGTTAAGTTTATCGCAGTCAGTTGATATCAGTGCCTCTGACCCTGTACAGTTAGCGGGTCTTTGGCCGCAGACGGTAGAACAAAGTATTGTCCAAGCGTTTCAAAATCGTCCAGAGTTGCAACAGTATTTGGGACAACGTAATATTTACGAGCAACAGCGACGACAGGCACTTTCACAGCTAGGGCCGCAAGTTAGTTTGGTCGGTAACTACAATCTGCTAGATCGGTATAACGATGGCGTTAGCATTACTGATGGCTATTCCGCAGGAATTCAAGGAAATCTAACTTTATTTGAAGGGGGAGCAGCAAAAGCGCGTGCAGATCAGTCGAGAGCTAATATTGCGATCGCAGAGACTCAATTTGCTACCCAGCGCGACCAAATTCGCTTTGATGTAGAACAGTATTATGCTCAATTACAATCCAATTTAAATAATGTGCAGACTTCTAGTGTGGCTTTAAATCAAGCCAGGGAAGCTCTGAATTTAGCAAGATTGAGGTTCCAAGCTGGTGTGGGCACTCAAACAGAGGTGATTGATGCTGAAAATGATCTGACAAGAGCAGAAGGTAATCGAGTTGAAGCTATTTTGGATTACAATCGCGCTCTAGCTAATTTGCAAAGATCGGTAACATCTAGGGCTTCGCGCTAAGGTCAAATCATTAAAGAAAAGTTTGCTTAGTACAGCATTTCATGAATTGGTAGCGAATTAAAGAAAGGCAATACCCTGCAATGCCAATGTATTGGGATGCATTGTTAATGCAGTCGGCTTGCATTGTTCGCAAAGACAATCTAGCGACCCTGCCGGGGAGGGAACAAGGCGATGCAAGTGAGGTTGGGCAAAAAACGTGCGATTGCCTTTGGCACAACTATACAGCCAATTACTAATGACTATCTTCAGTACAAAAATACATTTAATTATTACTTAAAAAGATTACTGCCGACAGCCAGCCAGCAGTTAGCGATCGCAATCGGGGCAGTGCCAAAGGCAATCGTAACAAAGCCTTTGAAAATAGCTTTTGGAAAAACAATTGATATCAAGTCTGGCTAATTAGTTTTAATTCCCAAATTTATGCAGAAAGCCCAAAAGCCTCTCTCCTCTGATTCTCTGCTCCTCTGCACCCCTGCTGCCTTAATGATAAGTCTTTAACTGGACATGATATGAGAAGCTGACACAAGCAACTCTAACAAAGATAAAAGCGCTACGTGACAAGATTTGGACAAGCTTCGAGGTAAGCAAGAGGCAGAAAAAGGGTCAGGGCTAATTTAGATCGGGTAGTTGGTTACTTACAAGAGATAATGAAATCTGACCCAAATTTTGCACAAGAAGTAGAAAAATTAGCGTCAGAGATTCATGCTTAATCTCTGTGTTGGTCGTAATGCAACAGTCAGATTCTTAAACTTCAAGCTTTAACCAATCTTTAAGTTGCAGCTCTTGAAGTAGTTGAATTTACAAGCGAGGATGTGATGACTCAATATGACTATATTGTGATTGGTGCGGGTTCAGCAGGCTGCGTTGTTGCCAACCGGATGACACAAGATAGTGAAATAACCGTGTTATTACTCGAAGCTGGCAACCCAGATACTAAACCAGAGATTCAAATCCCGTTGTCATCCCCCAACCTACCCGGCTCAGAGCTGGACTGGGGATATTTCTCTGAACCAGAACCGTACCTGAATAATCGCAAAATCTTTTGTCCCCGTGGCAAAGTCTTGGGTGGCAGCAGTTCGATTAATTCCATGATTTATATCCGGGGCAATCATCACGATTATGACCACTGGCAAGAATTGGGGAATCCTGGTTGGAGTTACCAAGATGTATTGCCCTATTTCAAGAAATCTGAGAATCAGCAACGCGGTGCCGACGCATACCACGGGGTTGATGGGGAGTTGAGCGTGACCGATATTCAAGCCCCTACTGTGGCATCCCAACAATTTGTAGAAGCAGCCGTGGCGATCGGATATAACCACAATCCTGATTTCAATGGGATACAGCAATCAGGTGCGGGACTTTATCAGTTGACGGTCAAGGATGGTAAACGTCATAGTGCTGCTGCTGCATTCCTCTTGCCAATTCTCAAGCGTCCTAATTTAACAATAACAACAGGAGCGTTAGTGACTCGGTTATTGTTTGAGGGAACCCGCACCATTGGGGTGGAATATATGCACCAGGGAACGCTGCACCAAGCCAGGGTTAACAAAGAAGTGATTTTAAGTGCTGGTGCATTCGACTCGCCCAAGCTGCTGATGCTGTCCGGCATTGGTGATGCAAAACACCTGCAAGCAATGGGGATTCCTGTCGTCGTTGATTTGCCAGGTGTCGGTCAAAACCTCCAAGACCACTCTCTCGTTCCTGTGGCACACCAGATAATTACCAGTTCTGTGGCACACGAGGTAATTGCTGGGTTAGACCCGGCAATTAGCAGTAATGGTAACGCTGAAGCCGGATTATTTTTGCATACCGAAGGTAATCTGGATGCCACGCCAGATTTACAGTTTTTCTTCGGTAGCATTCTGTGGATATCTCCTGGCAAAACCCTCTCTGGTTTGGGATTCACTGTTACAGTCAGTTTGACTCATCCCCAAAACATTGGCAGTGTCAGTTTGCTCTCGCCTGACCTCAAAGACCCACCAATTATTCGGATGAACTTTCTACAAAGTCAATCCGATGTGCAAAAGCTAGTTGAAGGAATTAAAATAATGCGTAAATTGTTTCATACAAGTGCTTTTGATCGGTTTCGAGGTGAGGAAATCAGTCCCGGTGCTAAGGTGATTAGCGATGAAGCACTCGAAGCTTACATCCGGGAATTTTGTGTTACGGGGTATCATCCTGTCGGCACTTGCAAAATGGGAACTGACCCAATGGCGGTTGTCGATCCCGAACTCCGGGTACATGGGGTTGAGGGGTTGCGGGTTGTTGATGCATCGATTATGCCAACTCTAGTCGGGGGAAATACGAACGCGCCCACGATTATGATCGGTGAAAAAGGAGCCGATTTAATTAAAGCCGCTCTTAGCGTTTCACAGCAAGTGCACAAAGCAATGGCAAACTAACTCACTGGCGCGATCGCCTAAAGATAACGACGATTCACAAAACAGAGATTCAGGAAACGCTCAACCGGGATTCCAGGGATCTAGCTTTTGAAAAGACTCAAGGAGGCCTCAAAGCAAAGCTTTACCTCGTCTTCGAGCATTATGCACAAACGATAAAGTTGCCTAAATGCATCTAAGCTTATAACGACTATGGCACAGTAATTACCGCTACTGGGCAATGGGCCTTACTCAGAATTGCATCCACTCTATGACCGAAAAAAACGCGACCCGTAACCATTCGGATACTACTCCCTAGAACAATTAAGTCAACTTCCTGGGTTTGGGCAAACTTGAGGATTTCCCTTTCTGGGCTGCTTCCTTGAAGAATATAGGTTTTGACATCAGCACCGAGATTGCGGCCCATTTCTGCTTGCTGTTCGAGCAGCTCATGGGCAATTTCCTTCACTGGAGCTAGTGATCGCTGTTCGTAAAGAATATACTCAATCTGTGGCAAATTAATCACGTTAACGATCATCACTAATGCTCCGGTTTGAGCTGCGATCATACTTGCCATCTCTACAGCATTTTTGCTATATTCTGTCCCCACCGTTGGCACCAGAATCTTTTTCAGCTGTTGTTGAGCGATTTTACATATCTCACCTTTGGGATGGTGTAGGTGCGACTTCACCACCATCGTTGCACAAGGCGCTTCTTGGACAACTTTATCTACAAGCAAATTAAACAATGCTTTCTGGGGGCGAATCTGTTCAGAAGCTCCCAGTACGATCAAGTTATAGCCTTTGTTCGCTTCATTTAAAATTACCTCCGCTTTATTACGCCCAGACTCCGTTTTTGTTTGCAGGGTGGTATCAGCAGGTAGCTGCATTTCTTCAGTCACAGCAGCTAGAGCTTGCTCGGCAGCTGTATCTTTAAGCTGGGTTGCCTCCATCCGGCGTGCTCTGCTTTGGGGTTGCTTATCACTTAGGGCATATAGAGATGTAACTTCTATCGAGTTTTGGTGAGCCATGTAACCGACTAGTTGCGCTGCGAGTTGGATGTTGGGGCCACCACTAGTAGGTATTAAGACACGCTGGATCTGCTTGATAAAACTGCGGCTATCCTGTTCTTCTTGTTCCAAACGTCGAGCTTCCTCTTCACCCATAACTACTTTTGATAAAGTCCAGCGCAGCAGGGGTGGAGCCATTAGGGAAGTGACGATCGCCACCATGACAATAATCGAGTACATCTGGGGATTCAGCACTCCCAAAGATAAACCAATCGTGGCAACGACAATTTCCATCGCCCCGCGAGCATTCATCCCGGAACCCATCGCCAAACCTTCCCAATGACTCAAGCCACCGACGCGAGAACCAAGGTAAGCACCTGTAAATTTGCCAACACAGGCGACAACGAGAACAATCAAGCCAAATATCAACGTTTGAGGGACTAACAGAGCTAGCAAATTAACTTTCAAGCCAGCTGAAGCAAAGAAAATTGGCGCTAGAAAGCTTGCTGTGAAGACTTCTAACATGTGTCCAGCTTCATTGCTAAAACGGCGGGATTGACCTGCCAGAATCCCCAGCACGAAAGCACCTAATGCTGCTTCTAAACCTAATGCGTGGGTAAGTGCTGCTGCCGAGAGCGAAAGAATCAGCACAACCGACATACTAGCGGCAATTCCGCCAATGTAGTCATCAACCCAGCGCAAAATCTGGTCTACGATGGTACGCCCAATTGTAAAGGCGATCGCGAGAAATAATATGGCAGCGCTCACAGAATGGAAAATTGTCCCAAGGTCAAATTTACCGCTACTAGCTAGACCTGAAACCACAGAAAGTAAAATCCAGCCGATGGTGTCGTCAGTCATACCAGCAGCTAAGGTGACTTGACCAATGTCACGGCGAATCAGGTTCAAGTCCATCAGCACTTTCGCAATCACTGGTACTGCCGAAATACTCATTGCTGTGGCGATAAACAGACTAAATACCAATCGCTTTTCTGGGTCGGCTAAAAAACTATCTGGCAATAGCCAGCCCAGTCCAAATCCGGTAATAAACGGGACAATAATTCCGCCCAGTGAAATCAAAAGAGCCGTTTTACCCTTACGAAGAATCAGCTTGAGATCCGTCTCCAACCCAGTCACAATTAGCAAAAATAACACGCCTAACCAAGAAATCACTGAAAGTAAATTAGATTGTTCTTGACTTTTGGGAAAGATGTGCGCCTGTAAGTCTGGAAGGAGCAAACCAAATAGAGAAGGCCCAAGCAGCACACCCGCCAATAATTCTCCAACAACAGGCGGTAGGTTAATCCGGCGCATCAACTCACCTAATCCCCGCGCTACCAAAAGCAACAGTGACAGTTGTACTAGCACCAACAGCAGTTCATGATGACCGAGAGGTTTAATTACACCGTCACCTGCTACTTTCTGTGCAGCAAGTACAGGCACTAATATTAGGGACAGGTTTTGCATATAAGCGTCCAAAGGTTGGATTACAAATTTTTCAAGGGGCTGCTTCAAGTAAATCTGAAAACGTTTACTTCTACATCGGTCTAGGGATTAAACTGTCATCGGCAAGATTATCATCTGCGATCGCCTTGATGTGTCAGTTCAAGAACAAAGCTCATCAACTTATTTTCGAGCGCGAACAAACAACTTTGTAGTGTCTTCCCAAATACCTCTATCGGTTGCTAGTTGCTCCATTTCTGCTTTGTATTCAACTTGCAACTGATTTAATTGTTCTGGTGATAATGTTGACAACAGGGGATTACCTTTAAAATTTATCTTAATTAGTGTCTCAGATAATCTGCTATCCCTAAGAGGGCGATAACGTCCTGATGGTTCAATCTTAATTTCGATATCTCTAAAACCTGCCTGATTAAGCAAATTACGACATTTTTCTGGAGTTCCCAGTGGTTCAAGGATATGTGGTAGCGATACACCCAAAACTTTAGCGCATATCTTCTGCTGAAGAGATGCCATATAAGCAGTTTCGGGAGGACAGGTGAATGCCATAAATCCTCCGGGTTTTAAGAAGCGATACCACTTTTTTAAAATAGCGATTATATCAGGAAAAAGTACAATTGCCTCACAGCAAAAGATAACATCAAAACTATTATCACTAAAGTTAAAATACTCTGCATCCGCCTCAATCAACTCGATATTTTGTAATCTTGCTGCTGCAATTTTAAGTCTTGCTTGATGCAACATTCCAGGGGTGATGTCAATTCCAATCACATAGCCCTCTGAACCAACTTTTTCAGCTGCGGGTATCGCAACTAAACCCGTTCCAGTTGCCACATCAAGGATTTTATGTCCCGAATGTAGTGTCACAAATTCAAGTAAAATCTTGGCTTCTAGAGGATGGCGAGTATCTTTCTCATGGTCATAATTTGTTCTACTACCATACAATTCTTTTAGTTGCTGCTTGTAGCTATCCAGATCGGTCATAGCCAAATGTTAAATTTTCTTCACTTTATAATAACTCTTGTTGCGATATTGAGTTGCTTGCTGCTGAATCCAACTCTGACAGCACAAGCCGCGACTGGTACGATGTCTACGACGGGCTACTCGGCGTCGCTGTTTACGAACAACGCATAATCCACAGTCCAGATGATTTCCCAATACCTCAATAGAAGGAGTGCCCTGCTGCCTTATTCAATTCAATTTCAGTTACCCTGAATGACCCAAATAGTTTTATGATTCTCTACGAAAGCATATTTGAAATTATTTAGGTCTATTACCAAAATATTCTCAAGCTGATTCTGGAACATGGTGAATGGTGAATTACCGAAAGTTGATTTGTGCAATACTGGTTTTGAACCTTCTTCCAGAGTCAAATAAAGTACAGGGAGATAAAAAAGTATGGTTGAACACCCATTTCATGACCAACTGAGTTTAGAGGAACAAACTGAAAAACTCGGAAAGCAAGCAGTAAACTTGGGTTTGATTCCCAGCTTTGTGGTACATTACTTTCGTGATACTTGGGTATTTTATATACCCAATGAAAGTCAATCGGAATCGCTGACACCAGAAGAGGCATACTTTCGTTTAAAGCAACTGGTTAAACAGTAGATATTTTGACGACAAACTTTTGAAGACAACGGCTAGACACTGCAATTGTTAAGTAACAGTAGTTATGGCAAAACCAGCAATTTTAACCGTCGATGACGATCCAGAAGTGTTGCAAGCGGTGTCACGAGACTTGCGTCATCAGTATGGCGATCGCTTCCGTATTGTTCGGGCAGATTCAGGTATCACGGCTCTGGATGTGGTACAGCAACTAAAATTGCGGAATGAGGCAATTGCTTTATTTCTAGTGGATCAACGTATGCCCCAAATGGGAGGCGTAGAGTTTCTAGAACAGGCAAAAGGCATCTTTCCCGATGCGAAACGTGCCTTGTTGACGGCTTATGCAGATACGGATGCTGCTATTAAATCGATTAATAGTGCCAAACTTGATTATTACTTACTCAAGCCTTGGAATCCACCAGAAGAGAGACTATATCCGGTTTTAAATGATTTGCTAGATGACTGGCTAGCTGGATTCCGCCCACGCTTTGAAGGCATTCGAGTCATTGGTAATCGCTGGTCGCCTTTTTCACATCAGGTGAAAGACTTCCTAGCACGTAACCAGATTCCATACAATTGGTTAGATATTGAACTGGAGCCGGATGCCGCAAAATTAGTGGAATACTCACAAGCTGATGGCAGACAACAATTGCCATTGGTGCTGTTTCCCGATGGTTCCCGGTTAATTCAACCATCTAATTTAGAGATTGCCGCCAAAATTGGACTGCAAACTCAGGCAGAGCGCCCCTTCTATGACTTGGCGATCGTGGGTGCTGGCCCTGCCGGACTGGCCGCCGCCGTCTATGGTGCTTCTGAGGGATTGAGTACTGTCTTAATTGAGCGTGAAGCGCCAGGAGGACAAGCCGGTACGAGTTCGCGGATTGAGAACTATTTGGGGTTTCCTGTTGGCTTGAGTGGCAGTGATTTGGCAAGGCGGGGAGTCACCCAGGCGCGGCGATTTGGGGTAGAAATTCTCACTCCTCAAGTCGTAAGTGGGGTTCGACTAGAAGATCCTTATCGGGTTCTGCAATTGGCAGATGGTAGCGAGATTAGTTGCCATGCACTTTTAGTTGCAACCGGCGTTTCCTACCGTTGGCTAAAAGTTCCAGGAGCCGAGAAGCTCACAGGAGCAGGAATTTATTACGGTGCTGCCATGACTGAGGCGATCGCCTGCACCAACGAAGAGGTTTACTTGGTAGGCGGGGCAAACTCTGCTGGACAAGCAGCAATGCATTTTTCTAAGTATGCCAGCAAAGTGATTATGTTGGTGCGAGGAGAGTCACTAGCATCAAGTATGTCCCAATACTTGATTGACCAAATTGCCGCGACAGAAAATATCCAAGTTTGCACAAGTTGCAGCGTCGTGGAAGTCAAGGGAGAAGAATATTTAGAAGCAATTGCGATCGCCCATGCCAAGACTGGACAAACGGAAACTGTATCGGCGCGATCGCTGTTTATTTTCATCGGTGCTAGCCCCAAAACTGATTGGCTCGATGGCGTTATTCAACGAGATGCTCAGGGGTTTATCATCACAGGGCCAGACTTGATGCATAATGGCAAATCTCCTCGTGGTTGGCCTTTGGAACGCTCTCCTTTCTTATTAGAAACCAGCATTCCCGGAATCTTCGCAGCCGGAGATGTCCGCTATGGCTCAATTAAGCGGGTGGCATCCGGTGTGGGAGAAGGTTCGATCGCCATTCAATTTGTTCACCGCTATCTAAGTAATGTTTAGCTAAAGCAGCGAATACTAAGCTGTGTAAACTGCAAACCCTCTCCCCTGCTTCCTGCCTCCTTCATTTACTTGCGTTGATGCCAATTACGCCGATGATGATTAAGGCGATCGACACAAGTTTGATTAACGTGGCAGATTCTTGAAACCAAATAATACCAATAAGAGCAATTAGAATAGTTCCCAATCCAGCCCAGACAGAATAGGCAACACTCACTTCAAGTCTCTTGAGGGCAAAGGTCAAAAAAGTAAAACAAAGTCCATAGAAGACAAATATTAATATTGAAGGAACTGTTTTAGTAAATCCCTGCGATAATTTCATGCAAGTTGTGCCTGAAACCTCAAAAAGGATTGCTAATATAAGGTAAATCCAACTTGTTGACATATTTTTTGTAAGTGGTTAGTTCAGAATGAGCAACAAAACCCAAATGTAGAGACGCGATTTATCGCGTTTTGAAAGACTAATTACTTACATCAATAACCCTTAATCGAGCATGTTGCGATACAAGTATTCCAACATTTAAAACCAAACGTGCAGTAGTATAATTGAGGCTGATTCCGGGGCTTTATGGCGATGAAATTGCTCAAGCATTGGGGCAACGTCTGCTGTAGTATGATTGTGTTTTTATCCTACTAATGGTATAAGAGATGACGGCTCAATTTGAATACAGTACTCTTGCCGATCCAAAGGATATTCAGCAGCTAATTTATATCCTTGAGCAGTGTTTCATCACCGGAGGTGGTGGCGAAAAAGCTTATATCAATCTCATTGGTGTCGAAAATTTCCGTATTATTCGGGGATTTGGGCAATTAATTGGTGGATTGGCAACTCTGGATATGGGCCAGTGGTGGGGTGGTGTGCGTGTACCAATGACAGGAATTGCCGTAGTGGGCATTGCTCCAGAGTATCGCGGTTCGGGAGCTGCGATCGCTCTCATGCAGCACACCCTCAAAGAACTCTATGCTAGAGGTATACCGCTCTCTGCTCTTTATCCAGCAGTTCAAGGCTTGTATCGAAAAGTCGGGTATGAGCAGGGGGGTAGCTGGTGTAATTGGGAAGTTCCTACTAAAAGTATTCAAGTGCGGGAGCAACCCCTACCTTTGCAACCAATAGTGCCAATCAATCATCAAGTCTTTCATGAACTATATCAGCAGCAGGCGAGATTAACGCATGGATATTTAGACCGACATCCTGCAATCTGGGAGCGCTTAATCCAACCAGATGACAAGGAAACATTTTACGCATATTTTATCGGTACCAAAGAGAAACCCGAAGGCTACATCCTCTTCAGTCAACATTCAAAAGAGGATGGCGCAATCTTGCGAGTAAAGGATTGGGTAATTCTCACAGTTGCGGCTGCACAAACATTCTGGTCTTTTCTTGCCAGTCATCGCTCCCAAATTGATCGGGTGCGATGGAGGAGTTCTGCAATTGATTCCTTGACATTGCTGCTACCAGAGCAAACTGCCAAGCTTAAGAATACGATGCGTTGGATGCTGCGGGTAGTAGATGTAGTCAAAGCGCTAGAGATGCGGGGTTATCCTTCGGAAATTCAGGCTGAATTGCACCTAGACATTCAAGATAATTTGCTAGATGCAAACAATGGTAAATTCATCCTTTCTATTGCCAATGGACGCAGTGAAGTTACAAAAGGTGGAAAAGGTGAGTTGCAGTTAGATGTCCGAGAACTAGCACCACTATATACAAGTTTGTTCACACCCTACCATTTGCAAATAGCCGGAAAACTGCATGGAACAGAAACAGCTATTTCAGCAGCGGAGCAAATATTTGCAGGTAGTTCTCCTTGGGTGGCTGATTTCTTTTAACCTGAGCTGTTAAGAACCTCTCTATTGTTGAACTAAAGTTCAAGTCTGTCCTTCTAGCTTGTTGGAGAGGGACGGTTTTGCGTAGTAAAACCAGCCAGAGGGATTAAAGTCAGCACTATGAGTGAGGTTTGTTTTTGTTTCAATAACTTTTAGCTCACAACTCATCTTTTTTATCCCGTTCCCATTCATCAAGTCACGCTTCGTAAAAAAGGTGGGAAAAGTGGGTAAGGTAGGATGTTTTGTATAAACCCTTGATTTCTCGCATCTCCTAAATGTATTATTTTAATCATGCAGTCAATAGCTGACTGTGAATCAACTAACAACATTTTAGGACGTGAAAAGTGACAAAGAAAAGCGATGAAAAATTCTCTCTAGTTTTCGAGGAACTTGATGACTCCCAAGCATCGAAGATTGTAGGAGGGACTCTTATAACACTTGATCTCCCAGACAAGAATTCGGTCGAGTTTATAAATAACGTTCCACGTCGTGTGACTCTAGGAAAGGGAATTTAAAATCATAAGTACCACTTCTACTAGTTCCACTTCCATAATACCTCACACCCGCACATCAAACCTACAACCTCGATTTGCTTGGACGAATTTCTGTACCACTTCTGCTAATTCGGGGCTTTCCGATACCTGGCACTGCCCAATCGGCAATGCTAATTGGCCAGGTGAGCATTTGCGCTTACCTTTATGAACCTGATGACCAGCCAGCAGCTTACTACCCCAGTAAGGCTTGCTGGCTGTTTTTAACTTCGGTTTATACCTTTGGCAAAACCCGCGATACTTTTTGGCACATTCATCTAATGTTTTACCCAATTGTAAAAAAGCTGGATGCCACTCCCTATCGGGAAGTCAAAAGTCAAAAGTCAAAAGTCAAAAAATTATTTCTTCAACTTTTCTTTAGTTGTTATTATTGATTTAGCAATAATTTTAATCAACTGTTCGCATTCATCCAAAAGACTTAATATTTTCTCTTCAGACATCATTTCTGATTTAATTAAGAGCTTTAGCCAATATCTTGTTTCTTTTGCCTCTTTCAAAGCTATAGACTGCTTACTTATAAAATCTCTATCACTTTCAGCCGAACGAGATTCTTCAATATTTGCGCCTATTGATGTACCTGATCTAAATAACTGAGCAGCTAGCAATCGCGGTGTTCCTGGTTGCTTATCTAGATAAGAACAAAGTTTGCTTATTCTAACAGCAAACTCAAATGTTCTATCAGAAATTGGTATGTGATTATTCATACTAAAAACATAATCTGGCAAAAATATCATTACACTACGAGATGAAAGTACCTATTTTTTGACTTTTGACTTTTGATTTTTGAATTCCCCAAAGGGGCTGTACCAATTCAAGAAATGCATGATTTTGGGCAAGTCTTGGTGGGCGGCAGGTTCTATGAGATAGTGTACGTGGTTTGACAGAATGCACAGAGCATAAAGCTTAAAACCATATTTGTCCAAAGCCTTTTTCATAGCATACAAAAAGACCTCCCGACATTCTCGCTGCGCCAGATTAAACTCGCGGTTATTGCAGCGAGTAGTAACGTGATAAGAGAATCCTGGTTGAAAATTTCTCGGTTGGCGACTCATAGTTCTCGTTTACGTGAAGTACACCCGTAGGGGCACGGCAGTGCCGTGCCCCTACACCTTGATCGGTATCAGGTATTTCGTGAAATGGTATTAATTCAAGAAATTTCGTATACCACTACCGCCATACCTACCAACAGCAGGAATTTCCAGTAGGCTATCTGTAGCTTTGCCCGTACCATCGTCGGTAACGGATCTCTCATTACCCGGATGTCCATTGGGAACGAACAGTTGCGGGTGGTCAAAAGGTGTAGGTTGGGTTTCCTTACGTCAACCCAACCTACATTTTTTTGCAACATTTGAGTAATGACACGCCAGTAGAGTGCGTTCTGGACACGCCGAAATAACAAATGCGTTCGCCGAAATAACAAATGCGTTCGCCGAAATAACAAATGAGTTCGCCGAAATAACAAATGAGTTCGCCGAAATAACAAATGAGTTCGCCGAAATA
>NZ_CAXTTT010000060.1:42095-44890 GCF_964247315.1 uncultured Nostoc sp. | reverse complement strand
TGACAAATGACAAATGACAAATGACAAATGACAAATGACAAATGACAAATGACAAGATCCGTTGAGACATGACAATGATTTGGGATAATTAACTGCGTCCATCAGTGTCGATGTGCGGTTCCAAATCGTAACTGTAAGGAAACACTGATGATTTTTGGATAGTTATCTGCGTTCATCACTGGAAAGTGCGATCGCACTTCTCTTGAGACAGCGTTGATATGCGGTTCAAAATCCACAATTCACTAAGGGTCATGGGTTCTGAAAATTTATCACAAGATACACTAGCCGAACAGTTGTTGGAACTAGCTATAAAATCTGGAGCAGAAGCTGCTGAGGTGTATCAGTCGCGATCGCTTTCTCGTCCCGTGTTTTTTGAGGCAAACCGACTCAAACAGCTAGAAACTAACCAATCTGAAGGCACAGCACTACGGCTTTGGCGAAACGGGTGTCCGGGACTGACAGTGGCTTACGGTTCTGTCTTAGCCGAAGTAATGGTGGAAAAAGCTCTGGCTCTGAGTCAACTAAATCAACCAGAAACTGTCGAATTAGGCTCTAACTTTCAGCCTGAATACCCCGATTTAGGAGAAAGTTTACCGATAGAGGTTTTGGTAGATTGGGGCAAACAAGCGATCGCACTCATCCGTGATGCCTATCCCGATGTTGTATGCAATGGTGACTGGGAATGTGATATTGAAACCACCAGACTAGTCAACACCAAAGGTTTAGATTGTCACTATACTGATACTACCCTCAGCTGCTATGTATCAGCAGAATGGGTGCGTGGTGATGATTTTTTAAGTGTTGCTGATGGTCAAACCAACCGGGGGGAACTCGATCCACAGAGATTAGCTAATCAAATTTTACAACGGTTAATTTGGGCCAGAGAAAATATCTCACCTCCCACTGGTCGCGTCCCGATTTTGTTCACTTCTAAAGCCGCCGATATGCTTTGGGGTACTGTGCAAGCCGCTTTGAATGGCAAGCGAGTTTTAGAAGCAGCTTCACCTTGGGCAGAACGTTTGGGTAAGGAAGTAGTTGCACCCAGTCTCACCATTTACCAAGATCCAGAAGCTGGCCCTTACAGTTGCCCTTTTGATGATGAAGGCACTCCTACTCAATCTCTGGTATTTATCCAAAACGGGACTTTACAGCATTTTTATGGCGATCGCACCACTGGCTCCCAACTGGGTACCTACACCACTGGAAATGGTTTTCGCCCTGGTTTAGGCAGCTATCCCACCCCTGGTTTATTTAATTTTCTCATCCAGCCAGGTTCAGCATCGCTACCAGATTTGATTCAACAACTAGATGATGGCTTGATTGTCGATCAAATGTTGGGTGGTGGCGGCAGTATTTCTGGAGATTTTTCGATCAACGTCGATTTAGGCTACCGCGTCCAAAATGGTCAAGTGATTGGGCGTGTTAAGGATACGATGGTTGCAGGTAATGTTTACACAGCCCTGAAGCAATTGGTTACACTAGGCAACGATGTTGATTGGAATGGTTCTTGTTATACTCCGTCTTTGATAGTAGAAGGGCTATCTACCACGGGAAGAAGCAATTAAATAATTCGTAATTCGTAGTTGGAGACAGGAATTGTGTAGTAACTAATTATACAGAAAGTTTCAAATTAGTGAACTACACAACGATTCATCTCAAAGCCAGATATAAAGCCTGTTTTACTTCTGTTAGCACAGCGGGGCGCAGCCCATTCTGAATTCTGCTGTATTTTGCCAACGACTTTTAAAACATCCTCTAAAATTCCACCGAACAGCTTTTTAGTAAAGATTTGTAATAAAAAATCCCAAATCTAAAATCCAAAATTGGTATGAATATGGTTTTTCACACTATTTAGAGTAATAAACACCCCTGAACAATTAAGATGTAGCAAGAGCATTAAAGTTCCCAAATCTCTGCTACGCTATCACCAATAATCAGAGTAACAATTATAGTGAAGAAAATAGTATGAGCAGGAAAAATATATTACAGCGTTTTTCAGGTAAATGAGGTGCACAGGTAGGGGCACAATAATGTTGTGCCCTTACGATAATCTGTACCTCACCAAGTTGCAATCTGCTGTATTAATCATAAACTTTGATTTAGAGATATTTTTTAACAATAAAAAACCTATATTAAACCCATTTTCGTAGGTTTAGGGATAGATTTTGATATTTTTTCAAGCTATAATCCTGAGTAAGTAAAAAATATTATCATAATACAGTCTTCGCTAATATCATCTTTTAAAGCTAGGATTAATCTAAGATTTTTGCACAGCTAAATATTCTGAGGTAGAACCCGAAAAAGTCGCAATCTATCCCGAACGTACACATTAGATATTTTTAATTAATCATCTGCCAAATTTTGAGAATGTTCTCACCACTTCCACCACCAGCAATGGTTTGTCCATCTGGGCTAATGGCAACAGCATAAATATATCCAGAACCTGTCTCCAAAGTGCGGATTTCCTTTCCTGTGACTGGGTTCCAAAGTTTGATTGTCTTGTCACTACTACCACTTACAAGGGTAATACCATTTGAACTTACGCTTGGTAAAAAGGCGACAGAATTAACCTTATCATGATGTCCTTTTAAGGTGTGGATTAACTTTCCTGTTTTCAGATTCCACAATTTAACTGTCTTGTCTTTACTGCCACTGGCAAGGATGACACCATCGGGAGCAAAAGCGACTGAAAGAATCGGCTCTGCATTTCCCTCTAAGGTGCGGATTAACTTTCCTGTGCCCAGATTCCACAATTTAATTGTTTTATCCCAGCTACCGCTAGCAAGGGTTTTACC
>NZ_CAXTTT010000060.1:0-41995 GCF_964247315.1 uncultured Nostoc sp. | reverse complement strand
CCAGATTCCACAATTTAATTGTTTTATCCCAGCTACCGCTAGCAAGGGTTTTACCATCAGGACTAAAAACAACAGATGCAACACCACTGGTATGTCCTTCTAAGGTGCGGATTAACTTTCCTGTCTCCAGATTCCACAGTTTGATTTTCATATCCTTACTAGCACTGCCACTCGCAAGGGTTTTGCCATCAGGACTGAAAGCTACAGAAGTAACTCCGTCATTATTTCCCTGCAAGGTGCGGATTAACTTTCCTGTCTCCAGATTCCACAGTTTGATTGTCTTATCTGCACTGCCACTAGCGAGGATTTTGCTATCAGGACTGAAAGCTATAGTCCAAATCCAATTGGAATGTCCTTCTAAAGTGCGGATTTCCTGTCCATCTGCCAGATTCCATAGCTTGATTGTCTTATCATCACTGGCACTGCCAAGGGTTGTACCATCAGGACTGAAAGCTACGGAATTTACGTCACTAGAATGTCCCTTGAAGGGTTTGGGTAGATAAGAATTTTCTGAGACGTTTTTTTGGGGCTGAATAGGCTGAGAAATAGGTTCAGGAACCTCGCTGACTGTATGGGGACGATACTGAAAATACCAAACTCCCCCTAATCCTAAGACCAAAATGCTAGAACCTAACAACAGTTGACTTTTCAGATTGTTATTTGATTTTGGTGAAACTGGCCCCTTGTTTGCTGGGGTAGCTGCAAATGTTGGTGTAAGTATAGTTGGGGGCACTGATGACAATGGTAGTAGTTGAGGTGTCAAGTCAGTGATGACTTCATCAGCCGATTGATAACGCTTTTGGATGTCTAGTTGCAACAGCTTATCCAAAACTTCACCCAACTCTATAGATATAGAAATCCCTTCTCTACCTGGACTGGTTAAATGTTGTCGCCAAGATGCAACCCAACCATAACCCTGGTATATCCACAGTTGAGATGGGCGAACTCCAGTCAGAAGATGAAAACAAGTAGCTCCCAAACTGAATAAATCACTGGCTGGGTAAGCTTTTCCATCTTGCATCTGTTCAAGTGCAGTGTAACCGTGTGAGCCAATAACAGTGCCCATTCTAGTCTGCACTGTTGCTGTCAACAGCTTAGAAGCTCCAAAATCAATTAGGATTAATCGTCCGTCGCTTTGACGGCGAATAATATTCTGTGGCTTGATATCCCGGTGAATCACTCCTTGCACATGGATAAACTTCAGTACCGACAGTAAATCTAGCAAAAGTTGGCGAATCTCCGTTTCGTTATAGTTTGCCCGCGTTTCCGATTCTTTGAGCAAGTTTTGCCCATCGATAAACTGCTGCACCAAAAAGAGATAGCTATTTTGCTCAAAATAAGCCAATAAAGTTGGAATTTGCGGATGTTCTGCCAGTTGTTGGAGTCGGCTGGCTTCTTGTTTAAATAGTTCAACGGCCTTTGTTAGTGGCCCAGTTCCCTGAAGTTTTGGCGCAAATTGCTTAACAACACAGCATTCATTTAGTTTGTGTACATCTTTTGCCAGATAGGTTCTACCAAATCCGCCTTCGTCTGATAAAACCTGAGTGGGACGATAGCGACCTCCTAGCAGGGGTATCAATTCCGCTCTACAATTGTGGCAATAGTTGTTTTTATCAGGATTTATGGGTTTTTGGCAATCGGGATTCACACAACAGAGCATACTGGGAATCCATTTCAGTTGGGGTATATATTCATCTTAAGTCATACAGTATAATCTCTCTTGTTAGTAAATATCACTGAGACAGCATACAAATCCCCAATTTCCTTACCTCATCAGGTATTGAACAATTTAGATAATTTGCAAAAAATTGTGTTTGAGCGATGCCTTTTGAGGAATTGATCGGCATCAAGTCTGCTTGTGTATTACATCTGTGTGAGCCATTTAGTCAGGTTTACAAAAATATCTGGGCAAAAATCCGAAAAGCAGCAATTTAAGTTTGTAGCTCAGTATATACCTACGGAATTGAGATTTCCTCTAGTAGTCTAAATTGAAAATATAATTTTTCTGATTTGATTGTGGCAAACATTTTTATATGTAGTATATACGAATTCATCTGATTACAGGCGATGCCTTTAGCAAGCCGCTAAGGTATATACGCTAAATTTCCCTTTCCGTTTAAATAACTGCTGCGGTTAGAACAGCAACTAGTATTAATTTTGTCTTTCAGTAATAGACAAAATTATCAGCAAAATTAGGAGCGTAATTATGCTATTAGAAAACAAAAACTATTGTCGCAAATTAAGCCATGTTTTAATTGGTTGCGTAACTAGTAGTTTGTTAATCACAAGTAATGTGCTGCCTATAAGTGCTTTGGTGAAATTTCAAAGTTCTCAAGACTTTATAATTGCTAAATCACCAGATGAGAGACAACCAGAAGCAGTAAAAAAAGGAATTGAGCAAATTCCTGCTTCTGAGGCATCAATATCTCCAAGACGGAAAACGCCTGTTGAGTCACCAATACAACAGACTCCTCGTGTATCGTCTCATACAGAAAATTCTCAACGAACTTCCAGCGTTTCAGATAATAGCTCTACTTCTAGATCGTCTAGACGTAGGACTTATAACTCAAATTCTAATCGTTCCAATGGTGGTGGTGCATCTAGATCGTCTAGAGCTAGAATTGCTAACTCAAACGCCAATCGTTCTAATGGTGGCTCCGGGAGAGTTCGCAAGCCAAGTTCTAATGTCGCTACAACTAGGAACCAAACTCTCGATAATTCAGCGCTTTCTTCGTCTGCAACACCAACTTACAAAGAGATTAACTTTGTAGATGTTGCATTAGGTATTTTGAGTAGGAGTGACTTTAAATCTGAAGGTAGATATTTTCAATTCTATGAGTTTGAGGGTAGAGAAAATCAATTAGTTCAAATTAGGCTGATTGGTAGTAATGATACACGTAGATCCAATAACTTGAGTTTAAAACCCTTGTTGTTTCTGCACGACCCTGATAACAATATCATCGTTAAAAAAGGCGCTTTGGATAAAAACAGTGGTGGCGATGATGCATTTATTTTCGCGCGACTGCCTAAGAATGGCACTTACAAGATTGCAGTTACTAGCCAAAATCCTGGAGATACAGGTCGCTATAGCTTGGCTCTCAGAAATGACAGAGCTAGCTATACTTTAGATGAATCAGGCCAACTAACTGCCAAAAGCTCAACCCTGAAACAAAATGGAGGCGCTTACAATGTTTCTAATTTTCAAGGTAAAAAAAATCAGCTTATAAGTATTCGTGTAGATAGCGTTGATGAAGAGTTTTCTCCTTACTTAGCTTTACTAAATTCTAAAGGACAGACGATCGCTATCGATAAAGACAAAGACAAAGCTGGTGTCTACAGTGCTTTAATTGACCGAGCTAGGTTGCCTGAAGATGATACATACTATATAGTTGTTACTTCCAAGAATCCACAGGAACGCGGTAAATATAGATTAACTATATTTTAAGCTCGACTTTATCCATTTTTTTGGCAACGCGATCGCTATAGCTGAAACCACTGTGGGACGATAGTTTTAAATCTTTAGCCGTCATGGGGATGGAAAAACTTGAGACAGCCAGTGCGTAGACGCGTTGGCGTAGCCTCTCGTAGAGAATCAGCTTGTCATCAGACATCGCATTGGGCAATGTTTGCTTAAGTCAAGTCAGGCGATGTCTACGACGAGCTACGCCTACGCCCTTGATAATGGTTATTAGTGTAGGCAATTCATAACCGATTACTTATACAAATTCCACAGGTTTTGGATTTCGTCAGCCATTTCTTGGCGCAAATTTAAAGGAAGTAAAACTTCAACTTTAGAACCTAAAGCTCGCAACCATCGAAGTACATAATAGTCCTTAACTCGATAATCTACTTGGTAATAAGCATCTGTGCTAGCACGAGATTGGAGAGTTTCTAAAATAGTCTTTTGATGTTCTGAATTAAGAGTATTTTGTTGAATTAATTTTGCTACTATTTGGTAGTCAATACTTTTGAAAGTATCGTGAATACTAATTCCTTGTATATAGCGTTTATGAAAATCTCGTTCAAACCGCAATATCATTAACTCTTTATCTTTATAAAAGTCGCATCCCCAAGCTTCTTTTAATTTGGTATGAACTGTCTTTGGCGTTGGTAGTTGATTATCATAATATTGTTCTCTTAATAATTGAGGAACGCGGGTATCTTGCCAATCTAGAGTTTCTATCCGTTTAGGAATTATTCTATCTAAGCGATATTTATACCAGTTAATTTCACCTGTTGGCGTATTCCCGTAAGCACATAAATATTTAGCTTTTTCCATAAAGTAAATACAAACAGGATAAACAGCACACTCTTTTTGGAAATTGCTATGAGCGCTGTAATAAGTCAATAGTATGGGGAGAATTTCTCTTGAATTCCAAAGCGTCTGTAATTCACTTTGAATTTCATCTACTGCATCTTGTATAGGACTTGATTCTGGTACGAGATAATCAACATACAAAAATACGCGATGATTATCTTCATCTATTTGTTGCGAAAATTCTTCAGCGAGTAAAGGTAAACTGGGGTCTAGAAAACTGAACATACCTAAAGTCTCTGCCAAATAAACTTGATTTTTATGGCTAAAAGAAGTTTCAAAAAATGGCAATATTGTAACTCGATGGTAATATTTACTTCTCCCAGGTATGCAATCTACCCTTTGCAAATACTTTCGACTGACTAATAAATCTAAATCACGTTGCAATGATTTCCGAACTTGAGCAAATAGGCGTTCTTCTAGTAACTTTTCCAATTCAAAATTAGATATTGATATTTCTTGTTGTAGGGAATATTTCCATTCATCTACACGTACTTCAAATTCTATAAACCATTGTCTAATGGTTTTGATACAAGCACAATTCGGGTCTTGGTGATTGAGAATATCTTCCTGTTTCTCGTCTTTATGAGTTTCACTAAAGAAAGCTTTACGCCAATCAGCATAAGTAAAATTATTTTCTAATTTGGTATACTCTTTGTCGTGATAAAGCCAATACAGCAAAGTCCATAACCGGATAGCACGGGTAAGATTTTGACTTTGGTCTAAAGAGCCTTTGGCTAATTGTTGTAATAATTGTGGCGATGGGAGATGAGTAAAGCGTATATTCACGGTAGCTGAGTATGTCTGAGATACGCTTTCTAGGTTAGCAAGTATTGGAAGGGGGTATTTCCGATACTATGCAATACTAGGGGTAGATTTTTCAAAAACTGATACCTCAACCCCATGAGTACAACCGAGTTTGAACAGTATAAAGTTGACCATCTGTTTTTGCTAGTAGGTAAAAATCCCCTACCCAACTATGTAGCAACCAAGCTGTTGCTTCAGCAGGGTGGGACAGCGTATTTGGTACATACGACAGATACTTTGGATGAAGCCACGCGGCTAAAAAAGAGTTTTGGAAGTGAGTTTAATGTAGAATTGCGATCGCTTAATCATTATGAGTCAGATGCTTACCACATTCAAAAAGAAATTGGAGCAAAGCTAGAAAGCATTAAAAGTGGAAAAATAGGGCTAAATTATACAGGTGGTACAAAAGCAATGTCCGCGCACTCTTACCGGACGTTGTTTTATGAAGAGATTCAAGATAAAACTGGTAAAGCATACAGACGGCGTAAGGGTATTATTTTTAGCTATCTTGACCCTCGTAGGTTAGAAATATGTATAGATAGGGAAGATAATGAACGGGAGCATTTAAAAGTCAAACCAGATACGTTGGAATTAAAACTGGAAACGCTTTTTCAATTACATGGATTAAGCTTACAACAAAAGCGTCCAAGTCAAGAAGCACAATTACCAGAATTAGCCCAAGAACTTGTCAAAGTGTTTGCTGATAGGGCTAAAGTAACACAATGGTTTAATTGGTATCACGAAATTTTTTGTAAAGAAGCACGCAAGGATAACCGAAAATGGAAAAGCAAGACTGATTTAGCTAAGTTGTTAATACCTTTAGATAAATTACCATCGCAGATAGTAGAAGCATTTAGAAAAGCACAACTATTAAGCAGTGATGATAAGCTTGCTTTAGTACAAGCCAAAAATATTAAGTTTTTCCTAGAAATTGAGAAATTCTGTGAATGGCTGGATGGGATATGGCTAGAGCATTATGTCTTAGAAAAAATCAAAGAAATTGCTAATAGCCAATCGATACAAGACTATGGACTAGATTTTAAAATTCCGCTTGACGGAACTAAAGATGGATTTCAATTTGATGTTGCGTTTACACGCGGTTATCAGCTTTTTGCAATTTCTTGTACAACTGCTAGCGATAGAAATTTGTGCAAGAGTAAACTTTTTGAAGCATATTTAAGAGCTATACAAATGGGAGGAGAAGAAGCAAGAGTGGCTTTAGTTTGCTGTTCTGATGAACCAGATACACTCAAAGCAGAAATTGCCGATACACTCTCCAATAGAAAAATTGCTGTTTTTGGACGTGCAGATTTACTAAATCTGTCAGACAACATTATTAAGTGGATTGTTGAAAATGACAGAGAGGCAAGATGACACAGTTTACTATTAGTGTAGTTGATACAACTGGCAAGCAAAATTATATCTTCAATACCAACCGTCTGCGCGAAAATATTGGAGCTTCGTTTCTTTTGTCCCAAGCTACAAAAGAATGGGTTGAAGACATACTAGAAACTAGCTTTGGAGTTCCTAAAAAGCCTCAAGCAGAACCGATTGAAACTAGTGGACTTGATGCAGAAATAATTTATGCCAACGGTGGAAATGCGTTGATAGTATTTAAGTCACGGGAAATTGCTGTCAACTTTACTCGAATATTGAGTAAAAAAGTTTTAACTGAAGCATCAGGGGTTAATTTATTAGTTGCTCATACTGATTTTGATTGGGAGAAGGACAATTTATATACAATAGTTGAAGACTTAAAGAAAAATGAATTAGAGCATCAAAAATACGAGCGGATACATTCTGCACCATTACTTGGTTTAGGTGTAACTGCTAGTTGTAATTCAACTCAACTCCCTGCTGTCGATAGAAGTGATAAGCACATCGATTATGATGACGATGAAGGAACAGATAGCTATTTAATTTCTACTGAAACAAGGCAAAAGCTAAAAGCTTTTAAAAAAGCTAATCTAAAACTCCAGCAAATTTTCTCGAATGTAGTTAACGAAAATATTTATCAATTTCCCTACCGAAGCGATAATTTAGGTCGTTCTGAAGGTAAATCTAGCTATGTAGCAGTTGTGCATATTGATGGTAATGGAATGGGAGATAGATTTAAAAAGCATGGTGAGGGTAAGGAGAATAGAGATTACATTAATGCAATGCGAGAGTTTTCTAAAAGTGTTGATACAGCAGGTGTTGAGGCGTTCAAAGCTGTGAATGAAACTCTTGTAAGTTCCATTAATTCGGGAAGATTTGTAGGGAAACTTGGAGGATTTGATTTAAAGAAAGATAGCAAAAGTAATATTTTTTATCTTCCTTTCCGTCCTTTAGTTTACGCAGGTGATGACATTACTTTTATTTGCGAAGGTAGATTAGGTATAGAATTAGCTGCATTATTTTTGCAAAAGTTTGAAAAGCAAAAAGTCGCCGATAGAAAACCTTTAACAGCTTGTGCTGGTGTTTGCGTTGTCAAAGCTCATTATCCTTTTTCACAAGCTTATCAGATGAGTGAAGATTTATGTAAAGTTGCAAAAAAATTTGTGAAATCTGAGCAACAAAAACATGGAGTAGATTATTTTTCGGCAATTGATTGGCATTTAGCAGCTAGCGGTTTAATTGGTTCAATATCAGAAATTCGTCAGCGTGAATATCGAGTAAATAATAAATCTTGGTATTTAGAAATGCGTCCATTATGGTTAAAGCGCGATGATGAATGGTGTACTTGGTCAGGTTTTACTCAAGTTGTAAGCGAATTTAAGCAAGGAGATAATTGGAGAAAACGTCAAAACAAAATTATGGCGTTGCGAGAAGTACTACGGAAAGGTTCTATTGAAGCTGTTGAAGAATTTTTGCTGAATTATAAATTACCAAATTTACCATTGTTCCCAGAATCATCTAGTCAAAGCGAACAATTGATAAAGCAGGGTTGGAACAACGAAATTTGCGGTTACTTCGATGCAATTGAAGCTATGGATTTTTATCTAGGAGTTGGGAGTGATTAGGTGACTATATATAAACTGAAAATTACACTTTTGAGTGATACAACTTTTGGTAGAGGTGACGGTATAGCTGGTTTAATTGACCAAGAAGTAGAGCATGATGCTTATGGATTTCCTTACTTGCGCGGACGGACTTTGAAGGGGTTGTTAAGCGAAGAATCAGACAATTTAATTGGCGTGCTACTACCAGCAGATGTTTGTTGTTACTGGGAAAATATTGCTTGTACTTTATTTGGTGTACCCGGTAGTTCTTTGCAAACGATGGGAATCATGCACGTTGGAGATGCTTGTTTACCAGAAGATTTACGAACAGCAGTAGCTTGGCAAATTAAAAATGAAGAATTAACGAACAATGAAGTTCTTGATTCTTTGACTACTATTCGCCGTCAAACTGCTATTAATTCGCAAATAGGTGTAGCTGATGAAGGAAGTCTGCGCTCATTTCGCGTAGTTATACGTCAACTGGAATTCCAGGCTGATTTAATTTTTGAAACTCAACCAAGTCATGAAATTCTGTCTCTTTTATCTGCAAGTATCTTAGCTTTGCGACGCATAGGAAGTGGATGCAACAGAGGGAGAGGTCACGTAAAATGCACCCTACATGATACTTCTGGAAAAGATATTACCCATAATTATTTAAACTTATTTGGGAAAATTGAGGAGAAAGTTAAGTGAAGGTAATCACTTTTTCATTGCGAACGCAACAACCACTACTTGCGACTTCATTTGAAGGCGACCCAAATAGTGACGTTTCTTATTCTTATATTCCCGGTAGTATGATTCGGGGTGCTGTGATTAGACGGTATATGAAGCAGCATGGTTTATCGGAATTAGATTTAGCCAAGAATGAAGTTAAGCGGTTGTTTTTTGATGGGAATAGTACCTGTTATTTAAATGGTTATTTGCAAAGTAACGAAAATCAACGCACGCTTCCCGTTCTTCGTTCTTGGTATAAGGAAAAAAATGCAGAATTAACTGATGAATCTTTTATACTGGTTTATGATTTTAGCCCTGAAAGAGGAGACGAACTAGAAAACCTCAAACCTGTTGGTGAAGGTTTTTGGACTACAGAACGTGGCAGTATAAATTATTATACAGAAAAGCGACGGATTAATATTCATAATCAACGCGATCGCAAAAAAGGACGCTCAACTCAAGGAGAAGGAGAAATATTTCGTTACGAAGCTATAGATAGCGAACAAACTTTCCAAGCTGTGATTTTGTGTAGTAGCGAAACTGATGTTCAGGTAATCAGAGATTTGTTAGCAAAATCATCAGACATTTGGCTTGGTGGTTCCCAAAGTGCAGGTTATGGACACACTAAAATTACTAATATTAGTAATATCATTGATGCTGCTGACTGGAATGAAGTAAATATTCCTGTAGATGATGATAGAACGGATAGAGAATTTTTGACAGTTACACTCCTGAGTGACTTGATTCTACGCGATGATTGGGGGCAATATGCCATAATTCCACCTTCAACCAAGCACGAAATACCTGCACCGCTAACACGAGAATTAAAAAAAGTTTTAGGTAGAGAAATTCAGCCGCAAAGATGCTTTACCAGTAGTACCATAATCGGTGGATTCAATGGTAAATGGGGATTACCTCTACCCACAGTTCCAGCACTTGCAGCCGGGAGTGTTTTTGTTTTTGAATTGAAAAACTCTTCTCTAACATCAGAGCAAATTCAAGCAATAGAAACCAAAGGGATTGGAGAGAAAAGAACTGAGGGGTTTGGTAGAGTTGCTATTAACTGGTTCAACAAAAAAGAAGAATTTCAACTCAAGCTACCAGATAAAAGTCCAAGCATTTATTCGCCTAGATTACAAACAGATATATCATGCACTTTAGCTACACAAATGGCTGAGAGAATTTTGTATAAAAAAATAGAACTAGCATTACAAAATTATCTTGGACGTAAAACTATTAAAGGTGATATTCGTAATAGTCAACTTTCTCGCTTAGAATTGATAGCTAAACAAGCTATTACCACAGGTGATTGTAATTTAGTTTTATCACTTTTAAATAATCTTCCTCCTCATGCTAGCAGTCAATTTAAAAGAGCAAAAATTGAACCTAATGAAAATAATTATTATTTAAAACAGCAACTAGATAATTGGTTACTTTATCCAGATTCTTGGTCTTGGTTGAGTAACAAACAAGAATTAAAGGTTAATATTGCCAATGTAGAGCGAAGTATTAACGATGAATTCGCCAAGACAAATAAACTGGCAGAAAAATATACCTTACGCCTAATTATGGCACTAGCGAAAAAGGCAACAAAGGAGGAAAATAGATGAATTGTGAACGCCTCAAAAGCCGCAATCAACGCTTGATTATTGAACGCATAATCATCAAAGCAACTTTAATATTAGATACACCAGCTTGCTTGGGAAGTGGTGATGCTGATGGCAATACTGATTTAGTAATTTTACGAGATAGTATAGAAGATAAAGCATTGCTCATGGGTTCATCAATCTCTGGAGCATTAAGAAACTATTTACGAGAATTTGAAAATGGTTACAATGCAACTGAAACATCGTTACTATTTGGTGGTAATCGCAGTGATAAAGATGGCGAACAAAGTCCACTAATTATCAATGATGCACTTAGCAGCGAATTAATCAAAGCTGAATTAAGAGATGGAGTTAAAATTTGTAGTCTCACAGGAACAGCCGCAAATAAAGCTAAATATGATTTAGAGCTATTAGAAGCTGGTACTATATTTGAACTTGACTTTGAATTATTAATTGCAGAACAAGACAATCGAGAGCAATTAATTAGAGAATTATTAATTATCCTTCAAGGATTAGAAAACGGGGAAATTTCTGTGGGAATGAAAAAACGACGCGGATTTGGTCGCTGTCATGTGAAAAAATGGCAAGTATGGCGATTTGATTTGCAAAAAATCGACGATTTCATAGAATGGTTGAATTTTCCACATTGGACAACAGACTTACTCCCAAGTCATAACAGTTATCCAACAATAGTAGAAGCATTTCAAAAAGCAGAAATTAAGATAAAAACAGACTGGAAAGATAATAGAAATCGTTTCATAATCGAAGCTATATTTACCCTTGCGAGTCCCTTATTAATTCGTTCTAGTCAAGCTGATACTGAAAAAACACCGGACGACGTACACCTCAAATCTCGACGCAATGGCGAACTCAAATCTATTTTATCTGGGACAAGTTTAGCTGGTGTATTGCGTCACCGAGCCGAACGCATTGTAAATACGCTAGCTGAAAATACCCAGATAATTGATCAGCTATTCGGTTTTGTGAAAGATAAAAAAGATACTCTTGATTCAACTTATGATGATGACAAGAGAAAAGCGCAAGCTAGTCGCTTAATAGTCGATGAAAGCATCATTAAGGAAACCAACGATTTAGTCCAAACCCGCATTGCTATTGATAGATTTACAGGTGGTGCATTACACGGAGCATTATTTCAAGAACAACCAATTTTTGCTAGTGATAAAACAGAAATAGAGTTAAAAATCGAATTGCGTCAACCAAAAAATTCTGAAATTGGATTACTGCTTTTATTACTGAAGGACTTATGGACTGGTGATTTACCTGTAGGTAGTACAAGCAGTATTGGACGTGGAAGATTACAAGGTAAGGAAGCGACTATTACTTGGAAGAATGAAAATAATCCAAAGAAGTGGAAAATAAAACTTAAGGATAACAAACTACAAATTGAAGATATTCTTAATAAAAAGTCTTCTCTCAAAAAAGTACAAGAAGAATTAAATAACTTAGTAACTGAATTTATAAATCAGGTAAAACAGGATGAGTAAACCCGATTGTAAAGTACTTGATGATATTCAAATAATCTCTGACACTGTTAACTTACGTAAATGGCTACAAGACAAAGTTCAGTCTTCAAAATCTCACTTTAAATATCTCTTAGCTCATGCAGAAGATGGTGTGATTTGGGGATATTTTGACTCCAAAGGAAATTTAATTACAGCAACTGAGCCAGAAGAACTATTTTCTAAATATAAGTTTTCAGTGTTTAGATATGAAACATTACAGCAATGTCGAGTTTTTGGTGACAGCGAGGAAATCATGTTTTGGCGAACTGAAGATGGTTTTAAAGCTATTCTTATTAAAGATAATCAAGATACAGAATTTATTCCTGAACAGCATATCCTTTGGGGAACGCAAGCAGAACAAGTTAGGGATAAATTTACTTTAGTCTCAGATGGTTCCCAAGGTTTACGTCATGCTGTACCCTTACCAAACATTGAGTTTAATAAAACTGAAAAATTATATCGTCCCCTATATCTTGTTGTTCGTAACTATATTGATTATGACCAAAAAACAGGTTTAGCTCGGATTTATCTCAGTCGGCTCGTGTCACTTAAGTCAAGAAAGGTTATCGATGAAAAAACACATTCGTAAAGTTCCGAATAATAAGAAAGCGATCGCACCTTATAATTTTGTCGAACTACCTGATAAAATAGTTTCAGCAGAATTAGAAAGCAATGGTAAGCTGCGCGACAATAACCGCTATTATTCAGATAGATATACAGGCAAAATTGAATGCACATTAACAACTTCTTCTCCTCTCTACATTCGCTGTGGGTTAACTAAAGAAGAATTTGAATGTGGTACAGAAGCAAAAGATTTACCAGATTTTTATTACATTGACAAAATTACTAAAAAACCCGTACTTCCTGGTAGTAGCTTGCGAGGGATGCTGCGGACTTTAGTTGAAATTATTAGTTTCAGCAAGATATCCCCAGTATCTGACTATCAGCGATTATTTTTTCGTGCTGTTGCCACTTTACCCAGAGAAGATTCCCTTGCTACAGCATACCGAGAGTTTATACCAAGTAAAGTAAAAGCTGGTTATCTCAAACAAGATGGAGATACTTTGAAAATTCATGCAGCAAAGAAAATTAGAGTCAACAATACCTCAACATCATTTGCTTGGGTAAAGGAAGAAGATTTATCGTCTGATGATTTTCCCGAATTAAAGAAATTTGATGATGCAGATTATTTATCCCAAGATATACCAATTAGTTTTCATTCAATTACTAAAGCAAAGGGACGATATATAGTAGAAGATGTCACAATTCCCAAAAAATACCCGCTCAATCAAGGAAGATTAGTCACTAGCGGAAACATGAAGGAAACTTCTGACTCCGATAGTGAAAGCATACGTACTTATCACTGCGTTGTATTTGCTCCCAGTCCTAACCCTAATAAAACATATACAATTGACCCAGAGGCAATTAATAATTACTTGAATGCTTTAACTGACTTCCAAAAACAACCTCCCTTTGACGAAAAATTAGGGATGTTGCAAGAAAATCGTCCTGTATTTTATTGTCAACCTACACAAGGAAATATAGTTACATTATTTGGTCATAGTCCTAATTTTAGAATTCCCTACTCTCCCAATGATGATGGTAAAGCTGCTACAGTCGTAGATTTTATTCCAGAAAATTTACGAGATGATTCCATAATTGATATTGCTGAGGCGATTTTTGGTTTTGTGAGACGCGATAAGTCTGAAGAGAAAGAACAAAGTCGTGCTGGTAGAATTTTTGTGAGTGATGCAATTTGTCTGAGTTCCGCAAATGACATATTTATGACTCAAGATGTGATTACTCCTAAAATTCTTGCAAGTCCCAAGCCAACTACACATCAACATTACTTAGTGCAACCAGAAGAAACTAATGCTGAGAAATCAAAACTCAAGCATTATGCTAGTCAACCCACTGAAGAAACTGTAATTCGCGGACATAAACTGTATTGGCATAAAGGAAGTAATCCTGATATTCAACATCCTAAACCCAATGAAGTTAAAAATACTCAAACAACTCAGATTCAACCAATTAAATCAGGTGTTAAATTTCAATTTACTATCCAATTTGAAAATTTAAGTAGAGTTGAAATTGGTGCATTAATGTGGATTATTAATATTGCTCAAAATAATGATTACCGTCTCTCGTTAGGGATGGGTAAACCTTTGGGTATGGGAGCAGTAAAAATAGAAAATAACTTATATATAAGCAAACGGCAAGCACGATACACCCAGTTATTTAATAATAACAGTTGGGCAACAGCAGAAAGTCTAGATGATAACCGAGATTATCAGCTGTTTTTTGAAAATTATATCCTTCAGGAGCTTAAGCAAACAGGGAGGTTTAATGATATACCCAGGATTCAAATGCTTTTAACAATGCTGAGTTGGCAAAGTCCACCATTATCAAAAACTCGATATATGGAAATTGAACGAGAGCAAAATCCATTAGATGGCGAACCCAATGAATACAAAAATCGGCGTGTCTTACCAACTCCTTTAGACGTAATAAGTTAATGTACGTTCAAATTGCGTCCTATGTTGCAGTGCCAGTTTCCCATAATTTCATCTCCTAACGACAATTAATACCAATTCGTAATTCGTAATTCGTAATTAAGAAAGCTAGACTGAATCTAGGTTTGGGGGTTTGAATGTGTTGCCTCATTTTAGAGAATTGGTATAAAACCGATTTTTTATAGAGTGTTAGTTGCTCCCGCCTACTTTCATTTGTCGAGTCCGCAAATCGAGTACCACATTTCCACTCACTCAGACAACCGCCAAATCTTAATAGTGTTGTCTTCACTACCGCTAACAAGGGTTTTGCCATCAGGACTGAAGGTGACAGATGTGACGGTGTTAGTGTGTCCCGCCAATGTGAGAATTTCTTCTCCTGTAGCTGTATTCCACAGTTTGATAGTGCGATCGCGGCTACCACTAGCAACAATTTTACTATCGGCACTGAAGGCTACGGATGTGACAGTGTTGTCATGTCCCGTTAGGGTGCGAAGTTCTCTTCCCGTAGCTAAATTCCAAAGTTTGATGGTGCGATCGCGGCCAGCACTAGCTAAAGTTTTACCATTTGGGCTAATAGCCACAGTTGTCACTGTTTGAGAATTTCCTTCTAGGGTGCGGATTGGGTATCCCTTTGCTAGATTCCAGATTTTGATCGTCTTATCAAAACTGCCACTGGCCAGAATCACACCATCGGGACTGATAGCCACTGAACGCACCCAGAATGTATGCCCTGCTAGTGTCCGAATTTGCTCTCCTGTTGCCAAATCCCAGATTTTAATGGTGTTGTCATCACTACCAGTAACTAGAGTCTCACTATCAGCACTGATGGCTAGGGCATGAACTGAGTCAGAATGCCCCATAAGAGTGCGAATTTGTTTTCGCGTTGCCAGATTCCAGATTTTAATGGTGTTATCATCACTGGCACTAACCAGAAGTTTGCCATCTGGACTAATTACTACAACATTCACCTGCTGAAAATGCCCGTTGAGTGAAGAGATTAGTTTTCCAGTTGCGAGATTCCAAAGTTTGATTGTGCGATCGCTGCCACTACTGGCTATGGTTTTGCCATCGGGGCTGATGGCGACAGATAAAACTGAGTTTTCGTGTCCTTGGAGGGTGTTAGTTAAGGAAACCTTACCCAAGCTAATCTGACTCAAAATTGCGTCATTTTTACCAGGACTATTGTGCTGAATCAACCTAGAGACCAAACTGGTTTGAATCCGGCGAAAATTTTTATACCAAGATTCGCTGAATCCAAACAACAGAATGAAAGCACTGACTAAGATTAAAATTCTCAGTAAGGGATAACTTTTTGGTAAAGCTGGTGCTTTAGTTGGTGGTAATTTCCCAGATGATTTACCCGCAGGTGGCAGGGCGAGGAGTTGTTTTGGAGTCAAGTCTCTAAGGACTTCTTCGGCTGACTGATAACGTTCATGGATATCTTTTTTCAAAAGCTTGTCGATGACAAAATCCAACTCAGGATTTAGCGGACTCCGCAAATATTCCCGCCAATTACTTACCCAGGCGTAACCAGATTCCATCCACAACTGAAACGGAGAATTTCCCGTTAGCAGATGAAAGCAGGTAGCCCCCACACCGAACAAGTCGCTGGCAGGGAAAGCTTTCCCATCTCTAATTTGTTCTAGGGGAGAATAACCATGCGAACCTATGGATGTACCAGATTTCTGTTGAACTTTGGCGGTAAATTGCTTTGAGGAACCAAAATCAATCAGGCTTAATCGTCCATCATTTTTATTGCGGATAATATTTTCTGGCTTGATATCCCGATGAATAACTTTGCGATCGTGGATGAATTTTAGGATGGGCAGTAAATCTAGCAAAATAGATTGAATATCTCTAGCGTTATAAGCCTTGCGCTGTTGCAACTCCTTTAATAAATTTTCCCCATTGATAAACTGCTGCACCAAATATAGGCAGCCGTCTTGCTCAAAGTAAGCTATCAAAGTTGGAATTTGGGGATGTTCCCCAAGGTCTTGTAGTCGCTGCGCTTCCTCTGCAAACAACTCCATCGCCTTTTTTTGCGACCAAGTTCCTTGAAATTTTGGAGCTAATTGCTTGATAACACAGCGATCATTGAGTTTATCTACGTCTTCTGACAGATAGGTTCTGCCAAATCCCCCCTCATCTGAAAGGACTCGGATGACACGAAAGCGATTTCTTAAAAGTGACACCAGCGGGGTGCTACAACTTTGGCAAAACTTCTTTCCATTGGGATTCAGGGGATTTGAGCAATCGGGATTTAAGCAGCAGATCATGATCTGACAGGCGCGACTGCATGACAACTTAGGCTAAGTTTGCCCCTAACTTTCCCTTAAGATAATTGACTCTCGCTTACTTGTGGTAGATAAACCCTGTTCTGGGGATTGGGGAATTACTTATATAGTTAGCTTTTGTAAATAGTAGTCAGTCTTCCTCATCTGTGGAAAACTACGAGAGCCATAAGATTAATTATTCTATCGATTATATAATAATCTGAATAAAAAAAGTTTTTTGAACTTTTAAACATAGTAATTTTGCTTGTATCTTGGCAAGCGATAATTAACTAAGTATTGAAGATAAACCCTGATTAATTAATGATTACTGACTATCAAATATAGTTAAAATGCTTACTAAATTTGTTTTGGCTATTTTAAATTGCCCATAATTAATTATTCATTTGATACTTTAGCTAAAAAAAAGCTGCAATTTACAGCAGATTTAAAGTTGGTGAGGTACATAACGATTCGTCTGTTACTCAAGGATAAAGCGTGTTTTACTCCTGAATTCTGAATTTTGAATTCTACTGTATGTGCTATCTTGTTTCCTTGAATCTTGCTCTCCATTTCCGAATGGCACTAGCAGTTCTGGCTACAGGTGGCATGTATACATCATAATTTTCGTGCTGTGTAATTTCATGCTGTGTAATTTTGTGTTGTGTAATTTCGTGTTGTGTAATACTTTTATTATTTAATTTTTGGGTAGTTAGACAGTTAGCTAAAGTAGGTGAATAACTTTCACTACTTAAAGCTTTTATCACTTCATCGGCAGTCTTAAACCGCTCCTCTAAGGTGATTTTCACCATTTTTCCTAAAATCTGAGCGAAACTGTTGCTGATATTTACCTGTTTTTGCCAAGATATTTCACCAGTTTTTGGGTCGTAGTCCAATTCTAAAGGACTTTTAGCAGTCAACATATAAATACAAGTTACACCCAGTGCATAAACATCACTGGCATAAACTGGACGTAGAGAAAACTGTTCTGGTGGTGCAAATCCCTTAGTCCCGATAAAGTTGGTCTTTGCAGCTTGATTGATTGAGTTTTCACAAGCATCAACTAATTTCTCTTTCACCGCACCAAAATCAATCAGCACTATGCGCCCATCATATTCACACCGTAATAGATTTTGGGGCTTAATATCTCGATGAATCACATGATGTTTATGAAGATACTGTAATACAGGTAATAATTCCTGTAAAAACTGCTTAACTGAGGCTTCACTTTTGGGCCCAGTTTGCCGCACTTCTCGCGCCAAAGTCAAACCCGGCACATATTCTTGAATTAAAAAGAACTGCCCATTCGCCTGAAAGTAGTCTAATAGCATGGGAATTTGCGAATGACTACCGAGTTGTCCCAAAGTTCTTGCTTCTTTTTCAAAGCGCATACATGCCTTTTGCCAACTTTGGGGAGTAGTTACTTTTGGACAAAGTTGTTTAATGACACACAAAGGATTCCCAGGTAATACGGCATTTTTGGCTAAAAATGTCACACCAAAACCACCTTTACCTAAAATTTGCAGTATTTCATAGCGATCGCGAAATAGCCGTTTAGAACCACACATCTGACTCAACTGAGTTTGTTGTGAAATGCTCTCTTGAGAATTCGTTGTTTTTTGAGAAAAACGATTCGGATTCATTAGTATAAAATATCTACTCTTAAATGAATGTCTTTAATTCTATGACAATTCTTTATTGACAACAGTAAGATTACTGAATCTTTGCCAAATCCTCATTACTCTTCAAAAAGTAAAAATAAATTTTTGTAGAACTAGTACAGCACGGCGGAAATAAGCAGACCATTGAAAAGCCCTAAAGAGCTTA
Source organism: uncultured Nostoc sp. (assembly GCF_964247315.1). Classification (GTDB taxonomy): domain Bacteria; phylum Cyanobacteriota; class Cyanobacteriia; order Cyanobacteriales; family Nostocaceae; genus Nostoc. Next base: position 23,438 of record NZ_CAXTTT010000060.1, on the reverse strand, counting down.
TTCCATAATACTTTTGACTTTTGATTTTTGACTTCCGCCTTGCGGTACTAGCCCTTTCACGGATGTGTGACGAGCTAATTTGTAGTTTAGTAGAGGTGAAAGTCTGTTGCGTAGGTACTTGTACCCATTTTGTATGAAGACGCACATAATAAAACCCCTCTGGTTTAGCAAAAGGGGGACGGCGTAGCCGGGGGTAAAAATATATAGTTAGTTTCACACTTTAGTACATTTATAGGGATGCAAGTCCTTGCATCCTGACGATGGGATGTTTTTTAACTATAAGTACCTAAGCTGGTGGAGTTTGTGAAGAGAAAATATCAGTGAGATTCTCCTCAACCAGCAAATCTGGTGTTTGCATAATAAATGGCAGTTCGGCTCCTACAAGGCCTCTTTTGACGCGTTCTAAAGTCTCACTAAAAACGATAAACAGAGGATATATAGTATTAGCTCCTTCACTCAAAATATGACTGTGACGCAGAGGCATCAACCACTCATAATCATTGTCTAGATAAACTTGGGTTTGTCGCCAACGTCCTAACAAATCAGAAAAGTCTTCGTGAGCGCGATGAATAAAGACTAAAATTTCTACTCCAGTTTTGATTTTCCACTCCGGATCGCACATCAAAATTGCCACATCACAGGATAAGCAAATCGTTTGTGGGGCTGTTGTAGCAGTATTGCGAAGCCGGACAATTGGCAAAGGTATAGTGATGATACTTTCATCTGGACGGCGCAGACTGGGAATCATCTCCAAGTATGGCCGATATTGCTTTAGTAAGGCGATCGCAGCTAGATGATTGCTGTACTCTGCTAAACTCGCTTCGTACTGAGATTTTTGCACAGTCATAGTTTATTAAATAGTCAGGATTAGAGACGCGATTAATCGCGTCTGTACAGGAGTTAAGAATAAAATTAATCAGTTAGGAGTTAAAAGTTAGGAATAAAAATTTTTATTCCTAACTCATAACTTATAACTATTAACTATTAATCCTTTATCCCAGCTTTTCAAATACCGCAAACATAGGCAGATACATCGCTAGCAAAATGGTTCCAACCATTCCCCCTAGAACTACAATCATCACCGGTTCCAAAATACTAGTCATTGCTTTTACTGCTTGTTCGACTTCATCTTCATAGAAATCGGCAACTTTCATCAACATTCCATCTAATTCTCCAGTTTCTTCTCCGATACTAATCATCTGAATTGCCATAGCCGGAAAAACAGCATCTTTTTGTAAAGCAATGCTAATCATACCTCCTTGTTGAATCTCTATGCGGGCTGCATCTATGGCATTAGCAATTACTTGGTTTCCTGATGTATCTCGGACAATTTCTAAGCAAGTTAAAATTGGTACACCTGAACGAGTCAAAGAACCAAAAGTCCGGCTAAAGCGGGCAACTGAAGATTTTTGAATTAAGTCACCAAACAATGGCATTTTGAGGGAAAGACGATCGATAGTGATGCGACCAACAGGAGTTTTAGAGTATTGTGTAAAGGCAAATTTCAGTCCGATAAGAGCAGCAAGAAGAACTAAAGCACCCGGACTTCTCAAAAATTTACTAGCATCCATCAAGAATTGCGTTAAAGCTGGTAATGTGATTCCAAGTTGTACAAAAATAGTGGCAAAAATGGGAATAAGAAAAATAGTCATGCCCAGAAAAATAGCAACTGCGATAAAACCCACAACCGTTGGATAAGACAGTGCTGATTTAATTTGGTTTTGTAAACGGGCAACATCTTCTAACAACTTGGCTAAACGATTCAATACTTCGTCTAGAACACCACCAACTTCGCCAGCTTGAATCATGCTCACATATAATCCATCAAAACAGTCAGGATGCTTCCGCATTGCCTCTGATAGATTCATTCCGCTTTGAACATCGGTACTAATTTCCACAAGGGCTTGTTTCAGTTTAGTATTACTACATTGTTCAGAAAGTACCCCCAGACTTCTAACGATCGCAACTCCCGCATTCATCAAAACGGCAAATTGACGCGAAAAAACGGCTTTGTCTTTCACAGAAACCTTAACTAAGGAATTCTGAAAGTTTTTGAAGGCAACATCTGGCTGAAATCCTTGAGATTGCTTGAGTTCTTGAATTACAAAACCTTGATCTCTAAGATTAGTACGAGCTTGTACCAAGGATTCAGCAACAATTTTTTCTGTTCGGGATTTTCCTTGGGAATCGCGAACACGGGCAACGAAGTTTGGCATAAATAAATTCAAAATTCACGCATTCAAAATACTCAAGGGGATGAAATATTTTTCATCTCCCCTATCCTCAATTCTTTTAATGTGCTTTGGCAGCTACACCGGGTTTAGCACCTGCGGCAGCTTGCGGTGTAGAATTACCAATGAGACGTTGAATTTCATCTGGCTTAGAAGTCTTAGACATTGCCGCTTCAAAGGAAATTGTTCCGGCTTTGTAAAAATCGGCTAAAACCTTCTCTAGAGTTTGCATTCCCAGTTTGCCGCCAGTTTGAATCGCTGAGTAAATTTGAGATGTTTTGCCTTCTCGAATCAAGTTGGAAATAGCAGGAGTGACAATCAGAATTTCTTGAGCCATCACCCGACCATATTCACCGGGTTTAGGGTTTTTCTTGGATACCAAGGTTTGGCTAAATACCCCTACCAATGAGTTAGACAATTGCACCCGCACTTGAGTTTGTCTTTCATGGGGGAAAACGTCAATAATCCGGTCAACAGTTTGGGCGGCGGAACTGGTGTGTAGCGTACCAAATACCAAGTGTCCTGTTTCCGCAGCAGAAATCGCCAAAGAAATCGTTTCCAAATCGCGCATTTCCCCCACCAGAATAATATCTGGATCTTCCCGCAGGGCTGCTTTCAAAGCATTAGCAAAGCTTTTAGTATCTTCTCCTAGTTGCCGCTGGTGAACCAAGCTTTTAATTGGTTCATAGACAAATTCAATTGGGTCTTCCACCGTTAAAATATGCTCTGCCTTGGTGCGGTTAATCAAGTCAATCATTGCCGCTAGGGTAGTTGTCTTGCCGGAACCTGTAGGGCCTGTCACCAGAATAAGTCCTCTGGGTTTATCGCACATTTCCCGCACGATATCTGGCAGACCCAATTTTTCAAAGTTAGGAATTTTAGAACTTAATGCTCGTAAGCAAGCAGCATAAGCACCACGCTCTTTATAGACATTGACCCGAAAACGAGCCAAACCCTTAACACCATAAGAACAATCTAATTCCCAGGTCTGCTCTAAGGTTTTACGCTGGGTGTTGTTGAGCATACTAAAAATCAGCCTTTGACATTGATCAGCGGTCAATACATGCTCACCTATGGGAGTAAGTTTGCCACTGATGCGGAAGTAGGGAGGCAAACCTGCGGATAAATGCATATCCGAGCCACCCATTTCAATCAACTGCTCCATCAAATCTTCAATCATCATTTCCATAGTTCTACTTCCTTTTAATGTTTTTCATTTGTCCGTTGTCATTTGTTTAAAGTTACTAAGCATCGACCAATGCCCAATGACTATTAGTTTTAAAAGCGAGGTGTCATACAGTAAGGACAATCCAACCATTCTTGTTTCAATGTGGCATCGCAACTCCGGCAGGTAAGACCTGTCTTGCGTTTGGCTTTTAACTCTGCTTCCAAGCCAGTATCAGTAAACGTCACTCGTTCTACTTCTTCTAGAGTGGTGGAACCTTCACGCACTAAGTCCAAACTATAAGCCAGCAAGGTTTTCATGCCCTCTTCTATTGCCACTTCCTTAATGCGTTCTGTGGGTGCATCTTCGTTGATCAGAGTTTGCAGGTTTTCGGTGACTCGCATGACTTCATAAACACCACAACGCCCTTTGTAGCCGACCCCATTACATTTTGAGCAAAGCTGATTTTTAGCTTTGGCTTCAGTGATCGCATCTAATGTCAAGGTGTTAGCTTTATAAAAGGTGACTCCTACATCAGAGGAAGCTGATAGACCATAACGAGCCAGTTCCTCAGTTGTGGGAGTGTAGGGAATGCGACATTCAGAACATACACGCCGCACCAAACGTTGAGCTAAAACGCCAATTAAGGAACTAGAAACCATGAAAGGCTCAATCCCCATTTCTCCCAAACGAGCGATCGCACCTGGGGCATCATTAGTATGTAAGGTAGTTAATACCAAGTGACCGGTCAAGGCAGCCTCAATTGCGGTTTTTGCCGTTTCCTTGTCCCGCGTTTCACCCACCAGCAGCACATCTGGATCTTGCCGCAAGAAAGCCCGCAGAGCGGTAGCAAAATCTAGCCCTTTTTCCCGAATCACCTGTACTTGAGTAATCCCTGGAAGACTGTACTCAATTGGGTCTTCTACAGTACTGATATTAATTCCGGGATCGTTCTTTTCTGAGAGTGCAGAATACAGCGAGGTTGTTTTCCCAGAACCAGTCGGCCCTGTCACTAAAATTAGCCCAAAGGGACGGCTAACCATATCCTTGACAATATCTAAAGTCTCTGGATCGGTAATTAACTTATTCAATCCCAACTGGGTGGAGGAGTTATCCAAAATTCGCAGTACCACCTTTTCCCCGTAGCGACTGGGTAAGGTATTCACCCGGAAGTCCACCTTACGTCCCTCAAACAGCCGCCGGATACGTCCATCTTGGGGTAGGCGGCGTTCAGCAATGTCTAGATTGGAGATGATTTTAAATCGGGCTGTCACCGCCGGGATGATTTTTTTCGGCATTAGGGGGAAAGCTTCACGCAGTACGCCATCTTTCCGAAAGCGAATGCGTAAGTTTTCTTCTTGCGGTTCAATATGAATGTCAGAAACGCCCTCATGTAAGGCTTTAGCTAGGATTCTATTAACTAGATTGATAACTGGGGCATCCTCTGCGCCCTTCATCGCTGCCCCTAGATCAGCCTCCATTTCTTCAGGAGCATCCGAAATATCGAGATTTCCGAGATTTTCTAAATCTTGACTAATATCTGTAGAGTTTTCTCGTTCTAGATGTTTTTGCCGAACAGCCATTTCATCCAAATATTGGTTGATTAACTGCTGGTAGTCTTCCTGTGTAATCACCATGCGCTGCAACGCCAAGCCTTGGGGGCGCAAGATGCGGTTCAGGTCATCGGAAGCCTCTAGATTATCTGGAGCAACCATCGCCACTAAAACTGAGGGCGGGGTTTGGTCTTCGTGTTTCGACAGTGGTACTAAACGATGGCGACGGCAGATATCCACTGGGATGAGGGTTTCAATCAGGTTCCCCATCATCGTGTTGCCAACGGAATTGACTTCTGGATCGAGGAATTCAACTCCGTATAGTATTTTAAGTTCAAATAGTTGCTGTTTTTTGTATTGCCTGAGCAACTCAGGTGATAGTTGTTGACCAGTGATTGACTCTAATACTTCTGTTAAGGGTCTGCCAGATTTGCGGCTTTCAATTAGTGCCTGCCTCATCTGTTCGGTATTGACATAGCCAGATTGCACTAGCTTGTTGCCGAAGGGCGAAAACTCTGTTCTGGTAGTTAGAGCGGTACTGCGCCGTTGTGCTGACGAGTAAGTCATAAATGAGCAATTGAGTAGGGGAAACCTCTGCTTAAAGTATTCCCCTACTGTGAGATAGAATTCTCATTTCCCAAAAAAGTCCTGAGTCACTCAAACAGTGCTGTTAGCGGATAGCTATGGTTTAGCCCGTGCTGAGTAACGAGTGCTGAGTCAAAAAAGTAATAATCGCAGTGGCTCAATCCCCGCTAACGCTAATAGCACTCCTGAAGTTGCTTTGCTTTGAATTCAAAATGACTCTCTTTAGGTTCGCGCAGCGTGTCGCAGACAAGCCTCTCGTAGAGAAGGCTTTATTCTGCGCTAACAAAATTAAAGATATTTTCACATAAGATGAGGGGCGAGTCGCATTCAGCGCTACTATTGCAAACTACTCGTTCGGGTTCCCGCCTTAGTGGCGTCTGGGCTAACGTGTTCACCATTTGTCACAATAAGAGGACGGTTACATAACTTCCAGGAACTTGTCGGCAATAAAATCAGCCTCAGTTGCAAGTCGTGGATGACGACGGTTGCAAGCTGTAGAGATAAACTGCCATAAATAGAATCTGGAATGAGTAGACAATGATCGATGAAAATAAACAGATAAACAATACAAGCCAGCAATTGGGTGAACCAACAGAGGTAAAGCAAGCAATGAAGAGTGACTCTCCAGCCCACATTAATTTCAATGAATCTGGTAGCGAGGTGACAGAGCAAGTGGCAGCCCAAACAAATATATCAGGCGATACTGCTGTCAATTCAGAAAATAGCGTTGCAGCAACTGAGAAAACTGAAGTAGAAAGGGCAGCTTTGGCAGAACTGACTCAACAAATCGAGTCTGTCAAAATGCAACTGGAAGAGCGTAGTACTCAATATATGCGGATTGCCGCTGATTTTGAGAATTACCGTAAACGCACTAGCAAAGAAAAAGAAGACCTTGAGTTGCAGGTGAAGCGGAATACGATTTTGGAATTGCTGCCAATAGTCGATAATTTTGAGCGGGCGCGATCGCACCTCAAACCGCAATCTGATGCCGAAATGACCATGCACAAAAGTTACCAAGGCGTTTACAAACAATTAGTAGATAGCCTGAAGCGCTTGGGTGTATCACCAATGCGTCCCGAAGGTCAAGAATTCGATCCTAACCTGCACGAAGCAGTAATGCGGGAACCTACGGATGAACATCCTGAAGGAACAGTGTTAGAAGAGTTAGTGCGCGGATATTACTTGGGCGATCGCGTGCTACGCCATGCAATGGTCAAAGTAGCTGCTCCCAAGGAAGATACACCTTTTGCACCAGAAGATCAGTCGAGTTCAGCCAGCAGTTAAGCTGTAGTCGCTCGCCTCGCTGACCTCAAGTGCCTGGGTTATAGCAAGGACGAGCATCGCGTACCTAAAACTTGGACAAGGCTTTGGATAACTCTGTTGTGTTTCAACTTCTTTTTTGCTACCAGCAACAGGGGTTCCACAGACGTTATCCGCTAGCCTTTGTTCTTAGCAAAAAGTTAGTCCGCGACATATTACAGCAGAGAGATTCAGTAAAAATACTGGCAAATATGGGAAAAGTTATTGGGATCGACTTAGGCACTACTAACAGTTGCGTCGCAGTTTTGGAGGGTGGTCAACCACTTGTGATCTCCAATTCTGAAGGGGGACGAACTACTCCAAGTATTGTGGGATTTGGGAAAAGTGGCGATCGCTTGGTTGGTCAATTGGCAAAGCGCCAAGCCGTAACCAATGCTGAGAACACAATTTACAGTATTAAACGATTTATCGGGCGGCGTTGGGAAGATACTGAAGTAGAACGCGATCGCGTCCCCTACAACTGCATCAGAGGTCGAGACGAAACTGTTGATGTCCAAATTCGCTCAAAAAATTACACGCCCCAAGAATTATCCGCGATGATCCTGCAAAAGCTGAAGCAGGATGCGGAAAACTTTTTGGGTGAGGAAGTCACTCAAGCAGTGATCACCGTACCAGCATATTTCACAGATGCCCAAAGACAAGCAACTAAAGATGCTGGCACGATTGCAGGACTAGAAGTTCTGCGAATCATCAATGAACCAACAGCTGCGGCTTTAGCTTTCGGATTAGAAAAGCAAGACCAAGAGCAGCTAATTTTAGTATTTGACTTGGGAGGCGGTACCTTCGACGTATCGATCCTGCAACTTGGGGATGGTGTTTTTGAAGTCAAGGCGACTTGTGGTAACAACCACTTGGGGGGAGACGACTTTGATAATGCGATCGTCCTTTGGATGATGGAACGCTTCCAGCAACAAGAGAAAATCGACCTTTCCCAAGACAAGATGGCATTGCAACGCCTGCGAGAAGCAGCGGAAAAGGCAAAAATTGAACTCTCCAGTATGGTGAATACCTCCATCAACTTGCCCTTTATCACAGCTGATGACACCGGGCCAAAGCATTTGGAGATGGAACTCAGTCGCTCGAAATTTGAAGAACTTGCTGCCAAATTAATTGAAGCGACCATTGAACCAATGATTCAAGCACTCAAAGATGCGGATCTCAAACCACAATCCATAGATCGGATTATTTTGGTAGGTGGTTCTACGCGTATTCCCGCAGTCCAAAACGCGCTAATTAAGTTTTTCAACGGCAAAGCTCCCGATCGCTCCATCAACCCTGACGAAGCCGTAGCATTGGGAGCAGCTATTCAAGCAGGTGTGTTGGGTGGCGAAGTTGATAATCTCCTACTATTGGATGTCACCCCTCTGTCCTTGGGAATTGAAACTTTGGGTGAAGTGTTCACTAAAATCATTGAACGCAACACCACAATTCCTACAAGTCGGTCACAAGTTTTTTCCACAGCCGTTGATGGACAAATCTCGGTGGAAATTCACATCCTCCAAGGTGAACGGGCGATGTCACGAGATAACAAGAGTCTGGGCAAGTTTCTACTCGCAGGAATTCCCCCATCGCCCCGAGGTGTGCCGCAAATTGAAGTATCCTTTGAAATCGATGTCAACGGCATCCTAAAGGTTTCTGCTCAAGACAAAGGTACAGGTAGAGAACAGAGTATCAGGATTACCAATACAGGTGGTTTGAGTAGCAACGAAGTCGAACGGATGCGCCAAGAGGCAGAACTGTTTGCCGAAGAAGATAGAAGACGTAAAGAACTGGTTGAACTCAAAAACCAAGCAGATAATTTGTTGTTCAGTTATGAATCCACCATCAAGGATAATAGCAACTTTATCGGCGACCAGATGAAAACTTTGGCCAGTGAAAAAGTTGCACAACTCCAAGCTGCAATGATTGACTCCAGCATTTCCACAGTGGAATTTAAGCAGCGCTTAGACGACTTTCAACAAACCTTGTTTGCAATTGGTGCTGATGTCTACAATCGAGCTAACAGCCAAACTGATGAGATTGAAAAGGGTTCATCTGGTCACTTTACCCCAGAAGTAGACTCACCAATGAATGGCACGCTAATACCACAATTCAACTTTGATTTTGACGAAGAAAGTACTGCTCAGGCTGATTATGAGGCGATAGATTAGGGGTTGGACATTGGGCATTGGGTATTGGGCATGGGGAAGAACAGGACAAGGGGACAAGGGGAAGGGAAAGACTTGTTGCAAGTTCTAACTTTTGTCACCTTGTCTCCCTCATCTTCCCCACTCCCCACTCTCCTAAGTTGCAAATTTTTATTAAGATATTTTAATATATCTAAATATTTAGATTTAGCGAAGTTTCACAAGACCCCAGCGGTTTGCTAGATTGTAGAAGCAAATTACTTTGCGCTAGGCAATATGCAAGTTCAAAGCCAATTCAAAGCATAAGGGTGGTTTTCCACACCTAATGGTGCGGCTAGCCCCTCTGGTTGATGGGCGAGTTTTCCTCTCGTACGTAGCACAATTGTAAAAGAGACAGCCGACTCGGCAGTGAGAAGTCTGAGCAAAGGCTTACAACCAGCTCCTAACTTCTATAGCTTTTGTCGTCTCCCACGAGGAAAGCATCTGTTGCTCAAGATTTGTCGGTGATTTTTGTAAAAGGTAAAGGGTAAAATCAGTTATTAACAAAAATTAATTTTATCTTCTGCCTGCCCTCCGGCAAGCCGCCCTCTAAAGGATAATGTGTTGCTCTTGCATATCTGTCAAGCAAAACACTTAATCCATAGGGTAGCAAGTGACCGTGAATGACGTTCTACTGACTTCTGCTTTCTTCCTTCTAACTTTTACCTTTGCTATATGGCCCGCGACTATTATGAAATCCTGGGTGTCTCTCGTGACACTGACAAAGAAGAAATCAAACAAGCCTATCGCCGTCTAGCCCGGAAGTATCACCCAGATGTGAACAAAGAACCGGGGGCGGAGGATCGCTTTAAAGAAATTAACCGCGCTTATGAGGTACTCTCAGAACCCGAAACCCGCGCTCGTTACGATCGCTTTGGCCCAGAGGGTGTATCGGGTGCTGCTGGCGCGGGCTTTCAAGATGTCGGCGATATGGGTGGTTTTGCCGATATCTTTGAAAGCATTTTTAGTGGCTTTGCTGGCGGTATGGGTAATCCCACGCAACAAAGACGGCGCAGTGGGCCTGCTAGGGGTGATGACCTGCGGCTAGACCTAAAGTTAGACTTTCGGGAAGCGATATTTGGTGGCGAAAAAGAAATTCGCATTTCCCATCTAGAAAATTGTGAAGTTTGTAGCGGTTCTGGTGCTAAACCTGGAACCCGCCCTCGGACTTGTTCGACTTGTAGCGGATCGGCTCAAGTACGCCGTGTAACTAGAACACCCTTTGGCAGTTTCACCCAAGTCTCGACTTGTCCCACCTGTAATGGCACAGGGATGGTAATTGAAGATAAATGTGATGCCTGTGATGGTAAGGGCGCAAATCAAGTCACCAAGAAACTCAAAATTACCATTCCAGCTGGGGTGGATAATGGCACTCGCTTGCGGATTTCTAGTGAAGGCGATGCTGGTCAACGTAATGGCCCTCCTGGGGATTTGTACGTTTACTTGTTCGTGAATGAAGACGAGGAATTCCAACGGGATGGCATTAATATTCTCTCGGAAATCAAAGTTAGCTACCTGCAAGCGATTTTAGGTTGTCGGTTAGAGGTAGATACAGTAGATGGGCCAGTAGAACTAATCATTCCAGCTGGAACTCAGCCGAATACAGTGATGAAGTTGGAAAATCGTGGCGTACCCCGCTTGGGTAATACTGTAAGTCGTGGGGATCACATGCTGAATGTCTTAATAGATATTCCCAATAAAGTCACCCCAGAGGAGAGGGAACTGCTGGAGAAGCTGGCTAAAATTAAGGGGGATCGCACTGGTAAAGGCGGTTTAGAAGGATTTTTGGGAAATTTATTTAAGTGATGAAGCCCTCTTCTGTTTTAACTCCCGATGCTCAACTTGATTTACGAGGCACCCCTTGCCCGATTAATTTCGTACGGACAAAATTACGTCTGGAGAAAATGCCATTGGGAGGTTTGCTAGAAGTCTGGTTAGACCCAGGTGAGCCAATTGAGCAGGTTCCTGATAGTTTGGCAATGGCAGGTTATCAAGTAGAACAAATTACAGACTGCACTAGTTATTTTTCTCTATTAGTGCGCCGTCCAGTTGCTAGCCAATGACAGGGGAAATTTTTGGCGCAACTGGACAATTATTGGGTACGGTGGTAGCTGTACAGGCTAATTTTTACCGAGTACAGCTGGATCGAGAGGATGGGGAGATAAGGGAGATGAGGGAGATGAAGGAGCAAGCTCCTCCTCATCCCCTCCTCCTCTGTACTCGCAGAACACGCCTGAAAAAAATTGGACAACAGGTGATGGTAGGCGATCGCGTTGTGGTAGAAGAGCCAGATTGGGCTGGAGGACGGGGTGCGATCGCTGAGGTTTTACCCCGCCAAAGTGAGTTAGATCGTCCGGCGATCGCCAATGTCAACCAAATTTTATTAGTATTTGCCGTAGCCGATCCACCTTTGGAACCTTATCAGTTGAGTCGGTTTCTAATTAAAGCTGAGTCTACTGGCTTAGATGTGCTTTTATGTTTGAATAAAAGTGATTTAATTTCACCGTTGGAACAACAACAAGTTAGCGATCGCCTACTCGGTTGGGGCTATCAGCCGATATTTATCAGTGTTAAAGATGGTATTAATACCGACCAAGCAGCCAAATATTTGAGCAATAAAATTACCGTAATCGCTGGGCCTTCTGGTGTTGGTAAATCCAGCTTAATAAATACGCTGATTGACTCTGCAAAGCTGCGAGTGGGCGAAGTTTCTGGTAAACTAGCTCGTGGTCGTCATACCACTCGCCATATAGAATTATTTGAGTTACCTAGCGGTGGTTTACTGGCAGATACTCCCGGCTTTAATCAGCCAGATATGGATTGTATCCCAGAAGAATTAATCCATTATTTCCCAGAAGCAAGAAAGCGGTTAGCAGTTGCTAGCTGTCGGTTTAGTGATTGTCTGCATCGAGACGAGCCTGAGTGTGCGGTGCGGGGAGACTGGGAACGATATGAACATTATTTAGAATTTTTGGACGCTGCGATCGCTTATCAAACACAGCTACACCAACAAGCCGATCCAGAATCTACCATGAAGTTAAAAAGCAAAAGCAAAGGCAAAGGGCAGAGTCAATACGAACCCAAGCTAGAAAGTAAAAAATATCGCCGGATTTCCCGGAAGACTCAGTTACAAGACTTGCAGGAGTTATATCGGGATGAAGAATAAGGAGCGCAATATTTACGACCGACTGCGCCTACGCATTTATAATCCAAAGGTTGGTCACGATAGCATAGATACAAACAGAAAAAGTATCTTGTATGTCTCAGCCCATTGCCAACACCCCTAGTTTACAAGCTGTCACTGAGAGTATAATTTTCCCACCAGGTGATATCTATAGTGATGAACCCCCCTTGGAATCTGATTTCCACCGCGAACAAATTGATTTACTTATCCGCCTGATTAAATGGTGGTGGCGCGATCGTCAGGATTTTTATGCTACTGGTAACCTAACGATCTATTTCAGTCCCAACCAGAAAAAGTCAGAAGAATTTCGAGGTCCTGATTTCTTTGTGGTTTTAGATACAGAAAAAAAAGGCCGCAAAAGCTGGGTTGTGTGGCAAGAAGATGGCAAATACCCCAATGTAATTATTGAGCTATTATCTAATTCCACTGCCTCGGTTGATAAAGGTTTAAAAAAGCAAATTTACCAGAATACATTTCGCACTCCAGATTACTTTTGGTTTGACCCAAATAACCTAAAATTACAAGGATTTCACATAGTTGATGGGCAATATCAAGAACTTGTACCCACTGAGTCGGGTTGGTTGTGGAGTCAGCAATTAGGGCTGTATTTGGCAGTATATTTGGGCAAATTACGCTTTTTTACACCAGATAGGCAGCTGGTGATGTTGCCAGAGGAAGAAGCAAATCAACAGTTAGAGCAAGCAAATCAACAACTAGAACAAGAACGTCAACGGGCTGCAATATTGGCAGAACGCTTGCGAGCGGCAGGTATTGATCCTGAGCAAATATTCTGAAAAATAGAATTTTATCTCTAAACTAGGCATAGAAAAATAATGCTATGAACTAAAATACTCATCCACAGGAGTCCAAGAATATTGGATTGCAAATTGGCAATTATAGCAGCTAGAACTTTATCGCAGAGAAGTTGCTCAATTAAAACCGATCGCAACCTTGTTGGCTGATGACGAAATCACATCACCACTGTCTGATGAGGATGAATATATTATGAAAATAGTAATTAGTAGATACAATTCCAACTTCGTTACTTTTACGCCATGAACCAAAAAAGTTGGGAAATATACTTGTCACAACTTTAAGTCATGTACATCTAGTAGGTACTAGAGATTAGGGTTGATAATTTGGTTAGAGATGAACAGTTAACATGAAGCAGCAGCCTAAGTGTTCCTTTTATGTGAAAAATTGACACTCGTATCTTCACTATCCCCATAAAGTCTTAAAATATTGTTAATTTCAGCCAAACCTCTCGACCTTCAACTTACAAGTATCACCCCAAAATCACTATGGCTATCGGCTACGTCGCGCTTGTACTCCACGCACATCTACCCTTCGTTCGTCACCCGGAAAGTGACTACGTGCTGGAGGAAGAATGGCTCTATGAAGCCATTACAGAAACCTACATCCCCTTATTGAAAGTATTTGAAGGCTTAAAGCGAGACGGTATCGACTTTAAAATCACGATGAGTATGACACCCCCTTTAGTGTCGATGCTTCGCGATCCTCTGCTTCAAGAACGCTACGAAGCACACTTAGCTCAACTAGAAGAACTTACAGCACTAGAAGCAGAACATAATGTCAACAACGGGCATCTTCGTTATTTAGCCGAACATTACGTGACTGAGTTTAGCGAAGCACGTCAGCTATGGGAACGCTATGGCGGGGACTTGGTGACAGCTTTTAAGAAGTTCCAAGACAGTAACAACCTGGAAATTATCACTTGCGGCGCTACTCACGGCTATTTACCGTTGATGAAAATGTATCCACAAGCAGTGTGGGCGCAAATTCAGGTAGCCTGCGAACATTACGAACAAACCTTTGGACAAGCACCCAGAGGCATTTGGTTGCCGGAATGTGCCTACTATGAAGGTTTAGAGCGGATGCTAGCTGATGCTGGGTTACGCTACTTCCTCACTGATGGGCATGGCATCCTTTATGCCCGTCCCCGGCCGCGCTTTGGCACTTATGCCCCAATTTATACAGAAACTGGTGTTGCTGTCTTTGGTCGAGATCATGAATCTTCCCAACAGGTATGGTCTTCTGAGGTAGGCTATCCTGGGGCAGCGGAATATCGGGAATTTTACAAAGATTTGGGCTGGGAAGCAGAATATGAGTACATCAAGCCCTACATTATGCCCAACGGTCAACGAAAAAACACGGGCATTAAATATCACAAAATTACTGGACGTGGTTTAGGACTGTCAGATAAGGCACTTTACGATCCTTATTGGGCTAAGGAAAAGGCCGCAGAACACGCTGCTAACTTTATGTATAACCGAGAGCGGCAATCTGAGCATCTCTATGGTATTATGCAGCGCCCACCAATTATCGTTTCGCCTTATGACGCAGAGTTATTTGGACATTGGTGGTATGAAGGCCCTTGGTTCATCGATTACCTATTTCGCAAGTCGTGGTATGACCAAGGAACATATCAAATGACCCATTTAGCAGACTATTTGCGAGAGCAGCCGACGCAGCAAGTTTGTCGTCCTTCGCAGTCGAGTTGGGGTTTCAAGGGTTTCCACGAGTATTGGTTGAATGAGACAAATGCGTGGGTTTATCCACATTTGCACAAAGCTGCTGAACGGATGATTGAAATCTCGCACCTGGAACCAGAAGATGAGTTGGGATCGAAAGCCTTGAACCAAGCAGCGCGAGAATTGTTATTAGCACAATCTTCCGACTGGGCATTTATTATGCGGACGGGAACAATGGTACCCTATGCAGTTAGACGGACGCGATCGCACCTAATGCGGTTCAATAAGCTGTACGAAGACGTTAAAATCGGCAAAGTTGACAGTGGTTGGCTAGAAAAAGTCGAGTTAATGGATAATATCTTCCCGGAAATCAACTATCGCGTCTATCGTCCGTTATAGTCTCACAAAAAATAATCAACAGCAGTAGGGTGGGCATTGCCCACCCTATATTAGTAGTGAAGAGCGTTTATTTTACCAACAACAGAGCAAGCCTTAGCGTGTGTAAGGGTTTGTCAAATGCTGTCAAATCTTTACAAAGACATCCGCTTATTTCGATTTGACGACAAAATCGAAGAAGTTTACATCCTATCTGCGGATGAACTGCAAATCATTGTTTATCGCAATGGCGAATGGGAGTTTGTCAATGAACCTGAATTATGAACAAATGAGTTTTTCAGAATTGAGAGCTTATGTCGTGGAAAACCGTGAAGACATTGAAGCTATACGTTTTCTGATGAGTAAACGCGACTCTAATTCTCCAAAGTATCCTATGCCGGTGACAGAAGCTGATATGCAAGCCCAGATGGAAATCATCAGGCGCAAGATTAATGGAGAACTTTGAGATTATTGTTTAATTCAGTAAGCATAATTAGGGTGGGTAAATCATACTCACCCTATTATTTTATTAACACTGCCGGATTTAGCTAAAGGCTATCTGGATCAATATTTAATTCTCGAAGTTTAGCAGCTAATCTTTGCGTTTTCTCTTCCGCGGCTTGTCGTGCAAATGCTTCCTCTTCATGAGTTAGGAGTGTTTCACCCGTAGCTGGATTGTAAAAACGCAGTTTTCCTGCTTCCAGGCGTAACTCTAGCCCCAAAATTTGACTAGCTAGGGACACTGTACCATCTGGCAGGGTATTGGCTGCCACTGGGAAATAATTTCCATCGACCAAGTGTAAACCCTGGAGTTGGGGATTGAGATAATCGCCTGTGGGGTCATATTGGAAATATTCACGCACTCCCAGAAAGGCGTAAATTCCTTTCTTTGCACCTTGGTCTTTGCTGCGGGTGGTTTTTGAGGTAATCTCTAGAACAAAATCTGGGGTTTGATTATTTTCTTCCCAGGTTTTGTAAGAGCGTCTGTCACGGTTTTCCACTCCAAACACCACAAATACATCTGGAGCGACAACTGATTCTGGATAACCTTTTTCGTAGTAAATAAATAGATTACCAGCAACGTATACATCTGGGTGATTTTGGAAATAAATTCGTAGTGCATTTCTTGCATAAGTTAAGTAACTGCACTGAATATCTCCTTCAGCCATTGGCTTACCGTCCTCATCTGGGTACTCAATCGGGGTAACGGGGATATACTCTACTGAGGCTGTCATGAGCAGATATCTCAACTCAATTAGGGCTAGATTAAATTTAGCATCTGAACTCTTTAGTCAAACTGACATCTCACTGACTCCGACATTTGGCAGCATGGCGTTCATAATCTTCAAATCTTAGCTTTGCGATCGCACTTCTGGAAATTCCCCTCTGGCTCCCAACAGATAACTTTGATTCGGTTGGGTGCAAGCGGATTGTTAGTCTGCGGGCTACGGTTGTCTTGATTTTGTAGGTGTCCAAAGTTTACCTGATTGCCACAACAGTTCAAACTGCCTCTGAAAAAAACTATACATTTCACCATCTCTCGGTGGTAGCAATTGAAACGATGGTTGCACTTCATCCCGGAAAGAATAAAGTTGAACCCATATTTCAGCTTTAGGAGTACCCACATCGATTACCCACATGCCATAGGGAGGAACAACTTGAACAAAACCCAGATGAAAGCCCTGTTTTAGATTTGCGTCATTATGTAGTGAAGAAAAATTGTCTAGAGCGTGTTCAGACTCACGAAGAAAACGAGCAGGATCTTGATGCTTAACAAATCGCTTCGCTGCTAGTTCTAAAGCTTGGTCATAAGGATCGACCATCAATAATCTTACCTATCCACCTCTTTCTATGCATTGAGAGAATACACTAAGGTACAAGCCCACATTGATTTAAGACCACCAAATTTTCAATTTGGTGGTCTTAAACTCATTTATTCGTCTGCCAGTCGCACAAAATTCATTCTGAATTCTGGCTCCTGACTCCTGAATTCTGTTTGATAAAACCCTGATATTAAGAGACTTTCAAGCCTGTTCACTGTCCCCTGCTATACGTGTAAATAACGTTAAAAAAGACAGGCTTATTGCCTGTCTTGCAAGTAATGAATTAGCAAATAATTTAGAAATTCATCTCAGCCGCTTGAACTTTCTCAACCTGCTTCTTCTTCAGCACCAACATAATTTGAGCCAACATGACAAGAGCGATGAACGCAATCATCCATTTGACTCTAGAAGCGTCTTGCAATACGATTTCTCCATCTGTTTGACCGAATCCACCAACGTTCGGGTTGCTGGTCAAAGCATCACCAGTTTTAACTGCTTGCCCTTCGGAAACAAGCAGGTCTGGCCCTAAAGGAATCGTATCAACGACAACATTACCCGATTCAGGTTGGATGTTGACTAGATATTTAACATTACCGTCTCCATCTTCCTCTTTAGCAATTTTGGTAATTGTGCCAGTAGCGGAAGCGTTGTAAACATTGTTATTGCTCTTTTCGCCAGTGGGAAAAACTTGTCCGCGTCCCCGATTACCACCTACGTGAACTGAATATTTACCGAAGTGGATATTTTTGTCGGTTGCGGGGTTGGGAGAAAGAACTGGGAAGACGATTTCCTGATACTGTTCGCCGGGTAAAGGGCCGACGATGACGACGTTCTCTTTGTCTTCGCTGTAGGGTTGGTAGAAAGTGTCGCCAACTTCTTCTTTAAGTTCTTCGGAAAGACGGTCTTCAGGAGCAATCTTAAAGCCTTCGGGTAGCATCAGTACTGCACCGACGTTCAAGCCAACCTTAGAACCATCAGCACCAACTTGCTGGGCGCTCAGATCGTAGGGGATTTTCACCACAGCTTTGAATACAGTGTCAGGTAGCACCGATTGGGGAACTTCCACTTCTGTAACCTTGGCGGCTAGGTGACAGTTGGCACAAACAATTCGCCCTGTTGGTTCGCGGGGGGTTTCGGGATAGGTTTGCTGTGCCCAAAAGGGATAGGCAGCAGCTGATTGGGGAAGGGCTAGATCGCTGGTGAAGTAAAATGTCACAGTGGCGATCGCTATGAGCAATGTTTTTACAATCGCTCTAGCACTGCGAGTTAACCTCGCTGTTATGAAAACATTTCTCATCTCTATAAGGGCGACAATTGAATTAGTCATTAGTCATTAGTCATTGGGCATTGGGCATTGGGTATGGGTTATTTCTCCCTCACTCCCTCATCTCCCTCATCCCTTACTCAGCACTCAGCACTCATAACTCAGCACTGATTAACCCCACCAAGGTGCATCACCTGTGCGGAAGTCGGTTTCAGTCCAAGGGGTTAAAACGATTTTGTCGTCGTTGACGTTGGTATGGGCTAAAGCCAGAGACAGAGGTGCTGGGCCCCGAACAACTTTACCAGTTTCGTCATACTGGGAACCATGACAAGGACACTTGAATTTGTTCTCAGCAACGTTCCAGGGGACGACACAACCTAAGTGGGTGCAGATGGCGTTAATGCCATAATCTTTGATCGCCTCTTTGCTGTCTACCACAATATAGGTAGGATCTCCCTTTAGTCCTTGAACTAGGTTGCGATCGCCTGCATTCCGGTTTTCTAGAAATTTAGCGACACTAACATCGTTACCTAACTCGTCTTTTGCCGTTACACCGCCACCAGCACCACCAGTTACGGGTGGAATAAAGTAGTTGATAACGGGATACAATGCACCCAGAGCTACTCCAGTGACAGTCCCAAAAGTGAGCAGATTCATGAACTGACGACGCCCCATATCGGGCACGTCTGCTGATTCAGAAAATTGAGCCATAATCTACGCGCTCTTTGTGTATTTTGTTAAGCATTTTGACAAAAGTACTGTACTTGAGGAACTCTTGTCTAAGTCGAAATGCTAGCGCTCACAACGATGCCATACTTCTCTGTTCCAAGATATATTTAGCATCTTTTCTGTTAGCATTACATTTCTTTATATCCTTATCATACTGGAGTCACGGAACTTAACATCATAACTAAATGTAAAATCTGATTGAGAAAAGCTATGACAGGACAGGAATTACGTCAGATGTTGCTTGATAAGTGGGGATATTCTTACGATATCCAGTTCCGGCGGGCACAAGGAAAGATATTTTTGCAAGTAATGTGGAAATATCTGGAGCAAGCTTCTTTTCCTTTGAGTGAGGCGGAGTACCAAGAACATCTCGATAGCATTGCCAATTATCTTCATGGCTTGGGTGGGTCAACACAGGTACAAACTTTTATTGCCCAAACACGCGATCGCCCCCGGCTTGGCAAAGCTGTTAGCATTCCTCTCGATTTGGGTGAACGTTCTTCGGAATGGATATTGTGACCGATTATTGCATTAACATTTATAAATTTCTAAGTATTCACAGTATTTTTTATCCCAAAATACCATAGCTTATGTATGATACTTTTACTCACTGGTAATGTGATAAAAATACACATACTCAAGGAAAAAACTAATGGCTTTTATCTCAACATTTGAACTTCTTCTTAAGCCTCAACTTCCAAAGCAACTTACAGATACAAAACCTGAACTTAGCCCACTAGCGAGAAAAGTTCTTCAGGGCTATTTCCTTACGATTGCCAATGTCACAAATGAACTCGTATTTCTCTCCCTTGTAGTTACAACCAGAACGCCCGGACTAGAGCCTGAAAAAATCCTCACTGTTTTGGATACCACTGGTGTAAATGGCCCTGTAAGCAGTGTTTTTGACGGCACAGGAGGTATAGAGAAATCACGCTTTACATTTCCTGTCAATGCTAATGACACAGGCTTATTTATTCTGCAACCGGATGCTACTAATCAAAAACTTCGAGAAGAGGCAAATTTTGAGTTGCGGGGTTATGTCGAGATATCCATTAGTTCACTATCAACTCCAAAAACAACTCAATTGCTAATCACTCCTGAACATCGAGGTACGTTTTTTGGGACAGAGAAAGCGGAGCTAGGTGAGATTGCTTATGTGTTGCCTCTTGCTAATGGAAAAAGTCTATTTGAGTTAGGCCCAAATAGTTAACTCTATTTGATAAATACTAACCTAATTCGGAGCTTTGACATACATTGACAATTTGTAATTCGTAATGACGTTAACGGTACGACCTGTAGAGGTTGGGGACTCTGACCCGACGCTCGACGACTCGCTAATGCTGCGCTATCGGTTTAACTACGAATTACGTTAGCGAGTCGTCGAGTGTCATTACGAATTAGTAATTAATATTTAATTTATCAGCATAACCAATCATTTCTACAATGCTTTGATTAGTTTATTGACACTTTATCTGTTACTAGAAATCGGAAACTATACGAACTAGCTGTCTCAATTAATTTTGAGTTCAGACTACTAATTACTTAATTTATACTGAATAGGATTAGGTGAGACACCTTCCACCTAATCTTATTGTGGTCTATTAAAAATTAAAAAATATTAAGTATATGTTGCAAAATACTGAACCAAACTTTAGAAAGCTATCCAACAGTCAGGTAGCGCTACATCCAAATCCTAAAGGAATCATCCAATTTATTGGTAGCTTTATTTTTGGTTCTTTTCCTGCGTGGGCATATAAATATTTACATCAATATCTCTTTGATCAAGGATATTCACTGATTTTATACCGATTTCCTCTAAATCCGATTCAATTTAATCATTGGGAGGTTTCTTTTGACCTACTCAAAGAGCAATATCTTCTGAAAACTGAGATTATCAAAACCTTAAAAAAAGAGAATCAACCTGATGATGTTATAAATACATATTCAAATCATGCTAATTACTCATGGCTTGGTCATAGCCTCGGATGTAAGTACATTATTCTTTTGGAAATTGCGAGCAATGAGCCAACGAGGCGAATGCAAATTCTTCGGGAATGCTTAGACAAAAAAGATGCTGAGGAAGCCATTAAACAGATAGCTTCAATAGAATCTGTGCAGCAAATATCTAAAGGAGTCATTGACCAGTTATTACCTACAACAGAATCAGTTAATCAATTTTTCATTAAGGATCAGTCTTCTATCTTACTTGCACCTGAAATCAGTAACACAGTCAGAATTCTGAAATCGGGCTGGAGAATATCGAACTCTCTAGCCAATCCAAATCAGAAACAAACTGAATGTTTGATCCGATCTAGTAAAGAACTCTTTAACTTAACGGGCGTTATTTCTTTTAACTGGGATAGTATAGCTGAAGATGACGTAGCGTTCATAATAGAACAGATTAAAGATAAATATTTCCAACCCTATTTATATAAGGAGCTAGAAGGGTGGCATTTTCAACCTCTCAGTATTTACATTGAGCATTTAGGTCAGAGCATTGTACATTTCTTTGATGAGCTTAAATATCGACAATCTAATCGCTAGAGGTACAAGTACCATAGCTGATACGTCGCGCAATTACTGGATGTCGCAGAGCAGATTCAGCTTCATTTGTGGATTATAGAAAAACGCAACCACCGCATCCCAATTTCTCAAAATTTCATTTGCCAAGGCTTTTAATTTGGGATGCTTGCTTTGTAACAGTGGCTAGTCGGCAGACTCGATAAAAGCGGTCGGGGTTTGAGTAAACATTTGTCACAAACTAAGATTGAAAATCTTTTTACCGATTTCAGATGTTATTTACCTGTAAGCTTCACTAATCCAACACCACCGAAATAAAGCCCTAAAACTGCTCCTGCTAAAAGACTTTGAGTCAGAGGGTCAGTAGAAGGTGTGAGGACGGCTCCTAAAACCACTGCTCCCATAATCACGTAACGCCAACCAGAAACCATCCGTTCTGATGAGACAATGTTCAAATTACCGAGCAACAGTTGGATGATGGGAATTTGAAATGCTAAACCAGTGCTGAATAACAATAGCAGCACAAATTCAAAATATTTATCAATTGACCAAAGTTGTTCGACTACATCTGCTCCGTAGCTAATGAAAAATTTCAAGGCTGCGGGGATAAGCAGTAAATAGGCAAATACTAAACCCGCCCCAAATAGCACACTCGAACCCAAAACCACAGGCCCTAGTAAGCGGCGTTCGCGGCGAGTCAGTCCTGGAAGCACAAACTGGATAATCTGGTAAAGAATGAAAGGACTAGTAAGTACGAAGCCAGTGTATGCCGCAACTTTCAGGGAGACAAAGAAATATTCTCCAGGTGCAAGTTGGAGAAATTTTACTCCTTGTGCTGGAACTTCAAGTAACTGGACAATTGGCTTAACGGCAAAGAAACAACCAATAATGCCCACTGCTACGGCAATCAATGAATAGAAAATCCGTTGCCGCAACTCTTCTAGATGGTCGAAAAGGGACATTTCGACTTCACCAGGCAACTCATCAAGAGGATCGGTGTCAGAGTTGCCATAGCCTTCTGGGTCGAGGTTAGGAACGTTTACAGTATCTACGTCTTGTGAAGGCGTCACGTCGCTTCGCTCCGAATTCAAAATTCACGCATTCAAAATTCAAAATTGACAATACCCTAAATTTATTTATGGGCTTGTATCATGAGTGTTTGTAGGTCATCCACCATTTCGGTGACTCAGCATTCTTCATTATTTTATCTGGGGAATGCAGTTAATAAGATATGTTTTTGGGTGATGTGGGTTTTTTGTCCTGTTTTTTGGGTTTGCATCTGCATAAGTAAGTAGGAAGCCATCTTGTAGGCAATGCCTAACCTAAAAAAGCTGGAACCAATAATTTATAAATCACGTCTTTGTAGCTAGTAGGGCTGCATAAATTCACACAACATCAACATTTAATACTCAGTTTTAAAAATCCGGTTCATTAAGGTGGCATCTATACATAGGGTAATCGGAAATTGTTAACTGAGGTTGGGTATGAACCGGATAATTTACATTGCCCTGATGGCATTGCCTGTTTATTTATACAATGTTGAGCTAGGCAATACTTCTAGTAGTGACGTGACAATTGTTAGAAACCAGTATCCCACAATAGCTGCTCTAATTGCTTACAGTACAAATGCTCAGTCAGGCATCTTGCCGTGGCAAACATCGGCTAGAGATGACCAAACCGAAGATTGCCTTCGTGCTGGCACTTGCAAAGATTGATACTAATTCGTAATTCGTAATTCGTAATTCGTAATTCGTAATTACGGCAGCCCATCATCAAAGAAAATTAATGGTTGTAGAAAATCAACGTACAGTAGTGGTTACAGGAGCCTCAACAGGAATTGGTCAAGCGTGTGCTTTGCTTTTAGACCAATTGGGTTTCTCTGTTTTTGCTGGAGTGCGTCAAGATGCTGATGCTCAAATACTCAAACAGAAAGGGTCACAAAGGCTGATTCCGATTTTTTTAGATGTTACTGACGCCTCACCCGGATTTCTCACAAGCAGTAAAAAATCAATTTACATAACTTGATGTGAGA
>NZ_CAXTTT010000059.1:21434-46080 GCF_964247315.1 uncultured Nostoc sp. | reverse complement strand
AATGAGTCTTTGAACTCCATTAATGAGTCTTTGAACTCCATTAAAGAGTCTTTTAGCTCCATTAATGAGTATTAGAGCTTCATTTTTGTAGATTGCAAATTTTAGTAATTAGGTAACAGATTTAAGAAAGGTTTAAAATCTCACGCACAGCTTGTTCTACATTGCTTTGTTTGACTAAAGACTCTCCAATCAAAACCGCACGCGCACCAGCTTCAGCGACAAGAGATAAATCAGCAGGTGTATACAGTCCAGATTCGCTGACGACGGTGATATCCAAACTTTGTAATTGTTGTTGACGCTCTGCCAACAGTTGCTGGGTTGTTCCTAAATCAAGGCTAAAATCTGCTAAATTGCGATTGTTGATTCCTACTAAATGTAAGTTGTCAAGCTTTAGCACTCGATCCAGTTCAGCTAAAGTATGCACTTCTACCAGTGCATTCATGCCCAAATCGTGAATTACTTGCAAAAAAGTCTGGAGTTCTCGATCTGATAAAATGGCGGCAATCAACAAGACTGCATCTGCACCTGCTGTTCGTGCTAAATAAATTTGATAGCGATCGATGATGAACTCCTTGCACAGTAGCGGTAATGCTACTTGTAATCGCACACTCCGCAGATTCTCAAAGCTGCCCTGAAAGAACTTTTGGTCAGTCAGGACTGATAAACAAGCTGCACCGCCTCGTTCATAAGCTTGAGCAACAGCTACTGCATCAAAATCTGCGCGGATAATTCCCCGGCTAGGTGATGCTTTTTTTACCTCGGCAATTAAGCTCGGTTGGTTAGAATTTGACTGCAAAGCAGTCAAGAAATTTCGCACAGTCGGGGCTGCATTTAACTGTTGTCGCAAGGAGGCTAAAGGCAGTTCTTGCTGCATTTGTGCAACTTCTTGCTTTTTATGCGACACAATGTCTTCAAGAATATGGCGGGAAGTGACAACTTGATTAGTCATAAACAGCTAGGGGGAATGAGCAAATAATTAATTATTCTCGTATTCTCGTTTCTTCTCGTTCTCAGATGGAATCTGGGAACGAGGCAACTCTTGACTAATGACTAATGACTAATGACTCTTCAACCTGCGTATACGCACGCACGACATTTTTAATTATTTCCAAACCGACTTCTCCCGCTAAAGTCATGATTGATTCTGGATGAAACTGAACGGCGGCGATAGGAAGTGTTTGATGTTCAATGCCCATAATTACGTCGTCATCAGACATCGCTGTTACTTTGAGTTCTTTTGGCAAACGTTGCGGTAGGGCAAACAATGAGTGATATCTACCGACTGCAAAGGATTCGGGTAAGTTTTTGAAGGTGACAGAATTGGAATCGGTAACGAAAATCCGTGAAGATTTACCATGTTGAGGATAGTTGAGAACTCCCAATTCGCCATCAAAAGCTTCAACGATGCCTTGCAATCCCAGACAAACTCCGAAAATGGGAATTTGGCGATGCAGAAGGGCGCCGACAGTCTGTGAAACCCCAAAATCACTTGGTCTACCAGGCCCAGGAGATAAAACAACTAAGTCAGGGCGTTCTGTATCGAATAGCGATTCCGAGAAACCATGACGGAGTGTGGTAACACTTGCACCAGTTTGGCGAATGTAATTAGCTAGGGTATGAACAAATGAGTCTTCGTAGTCTATTAGTAAGATGCGTTTGCCAGTTGCCGCACTTGGGAATTTAGTTAACTTTAGAGAATTGGACTGATCAATTTTCTGACTCGTTTGCTTCACACGCCGAATCGTCTCAAATAAAGCAGCACCTTTAGTAATTGTTTCTTCTTCTTCTGCTTGGGGTATGGAGTCATAAAGGACAGTAGCACCAACTCGCACTTCGGCGATGCAATCTTTTAATCGGATTGTCCGCAGAATTAAGCCAGTATTTAAATTCCCATTGAAATTTAAATAGCCGACTGCTCCACCATACCAACGTCGGGCGCTCTTTTCGTGCTGTTCAATAAAATCTATTGCTGCCCTTTTGGGTGCGCCGGTGACTGTAACTGCCCATGTATGCGAAAGAAAGGCATCTAAAGCATCAAATTGCGATCGCAGTGTCCCTTCAACATGATCCACTGTATGAATTAAGTGGCTGTATAATTCAATCTGGCGACGACCAATCACTTGTACTGAACCAGGTTCGCAGATTCGGGATTTGTCATTGCGATCGACATCAGTACACATGGTCAACTCGGCTTCATCTTTTTTGGAGTTGAGTAACTGACGAATTTGCACCGCATCATCAAGAGCATCTTGTCCCCGGCTAATAGTGCCACTGATTGGACAAGTTTCAACCCGCCTACCTTCAACCCGCACAAACATTTCTGGAGATGCACCAATTAGATATTCACCACCTAAATTAAAAATAAATCCATAAGGACTGGGATTTATTTCTTTTAAGGTGTTAAATAGTTTGCTGGGTTGGTCTTCATAGCCTTCAAAAAAGTTTTGACTAGGAACAACTTCAAATAAATCGCCTCGGCGGAAATAATCGAGTGCAACCTCAACTTTTTTCGCATATTCGCCTACTTTATGATCAGCAGTTTGATGCGGTAGAAGATGTTTGCCACGATAATCTACAGACTCACCTGTTCTAGGAAGATTCTTCGTGCTGCCATGCGCTGTCTCAAAATCATATTCTAGACGAAATGCACGTTGCTGATAATAGTCAACAACAATCAATTCATCAGGCAGATAAAGCACTAAATCCCGTTGATCTGTAGGACGTTCCAGACGTTGGGTAATTGGTTCAAACTGAAAAACTAAGTCATAACCAAAAGCACCATACAAGCCTAAATGCTCATCTTCTTGACTAGAGAAAGTATAGAGAATTTCGCGGACAACTGTAAATGATGAAGGCTGTTTACTGCGTTCTTCCTCAGTAAATAATTCTTTTGAAGGTTTAATAAAGCCGACAATCTTGTTATTATCTTGGGTGACTTTCTCAAGTTGCTCTGACTGTGATAGTCGCTCTAACAAAAATGGTAAAAGTACTTGACCGCGTTCATTCAACGCTATCAAAGTAAAAGCATTTTCCTGTGTAGTCAATTCTAGCGGTGGATTGACAAATCCGATCGCCCATCTTTTGTATCTGCCTGGATATTCATAGCTACTCCTGAGCAAGCCTCCACGCTGAGAATTTAAACGGAACAGAATATCTTCGAGGGCAGTGTCCATCTTAACTTCAGTGATGGAGCGAGAAACACTTACACCACTAATGGTTTTGTAAGAACGGGAATCAAAAATCATGAGTAATTTCTCTGAAATAGTTATTAGTCAATTCTTAATAAGCAACCATTGGTTATTAGTAGTTATTTTTAAAGTAGTAGCAAACTTAGATAATCTGCTGTCAATCTAAGTCAACTTATTTTAATTCCTGTACTATTTCTAAAAAATGTCATAAAAAACCTTTTGCTTCTTATTTAAGAGTACTAGAAGTCAAGCAAATAATACATTGAATAATTTTTCGATTGCATGTCAATTTATTCGCTTTTTATACTGCTTTTCTAGTACATTTACCAACAACCTTATTTAAAAATCTCCGCCTCCCCCAAAAGTAGTAAATAATCTCATAAAACCTCAGCGTTCCTTTGCGCTTCCCTCAGCGTTCCTCTGCGTTTAAAAATTCCCCCTCACCTCCCGCAACAGCGAGATTGCTTGCTTATACAAAGACAAATTCACCTCATGAACCTCAATACTTTTTCCAATCCTTTGTAAGAGTGTCAAAGTCAACTCTCCCCCCAAATGTTCGCGAAATTCAATCAAACCCCAAAACAAACAATGAGGATCTTCCAATTGTGATAAATTCTTAGCCAGTTCTGGCACATACAACGTGAAACCCAACGCCGATAAAGTATTTAATATCCGTTGCCACTCCGAACAATCCAGCAGCCCTACCAAATAAGAATAGGTGCTATCCAAAGCAATACCGATCGCAACAGCTTCACCATGACGCAAGCGATAATTTGTCAAATGCTCCAGTTTATGAGCCGCCCAATGTCCAAAATCCAGGGGACGAGACGAACCCATTTCAAAAGGATCGCCGCTATTGGCAATATGTTCTAAATGCAGTTGGGCGCAACGATAGATAACCTGTTGCATAGTGTCCATATCTCGCCGCTTTAGGGCTGCGGTGTGAGAGTGGATAAAATCAAAAAAGCTAGCATCCTTAATCAGCGCCACTTTGACTGCTTCTGCGATTCCAGAACGCCAATCGCGATCGTCTAGAGTTGTCAAGAACGCAGAGTCATTTATAACTGCATAAGGTGGCGCAAATGTGCCGACAAAGTTCTTTTTACCAAAAGCGTTGATGCCGTTTTTTACGCCAACCCCAGAATCATTTTGTGCCAACACCGTTGTTGGCACCCGAATTAGGCGAATTCCCCGGTGAGCAGTTGCGGCTGCATATCCTACTAAATCCAACACCGCCCCGCCGCCGATCGCTAATATGTAAGAGTGGCGACATAATCCAGCAGCTTCAATTACTTGCTGGATTTGCTCTACTAAAGTGCAATCGTTTTTAGCAGCTTCTCCTCCCGAAATTATCATCGGTTCGGCTGCGATCGCTAGTACCTCCCCATAAAATTTGGTATACGCGACTAATTGCTTCACCAATTCAGGTTGATACTTTAATATTCCTGCGTCTACCACTGCAACTACTTTCTTCGGCTTAGTCTCCCCATCTGTTGCAATCACTTGCGCTAGCGTGGGATTTTTCAACTCAAACAAATTTTGGGTGAAGTAAACCTCGTAGTTGAAAGTAACCGAAACACGTTGATGAATTAATCTACTTTTTTGCTTGATGTCAACTATCATATTTTTTATTTATGTGTATCTTTGGTTGAAAATCTGGTTAGATAGCCGCTTTAACAGTTGTGTTTAAAGGCTGTATAAAAGTGTTGATTTTCTCTTCAAAAAAGCTTTGAGCCTTTTCAAATTCTTGAATTAATGCGTCTCTATCTTTCATCGCTACCAGTCTTGCCAAACTGCTGTAAGTATCAGCTAAAAAGCTAATTGCATCACACCTTTCTTCTGTAGCTAGCATAATATCCACACATAAGTGGGGGTTTTGGTAAAACAAACGTTTAACAATATCAATTTCTTGACGGTAGTTAGGAGTTGACATTGTTAAACTCTGCTCTATGTCAATTTTTGCTTCTGCTAAGAAAACACCAAGACTAAATCTACAGAAATGTTGGGTTGCTTGAATAATCACCATCATCCGATCGTGTTCTTCAGGCGTGCAAGCAACTAACTCGGCTCCTTGACTTTTAAAAAAGTCTAAAAACCATTGAAATGAATCATCGTTTCGACCTGGACACACTACTACTTTTTGTCCAAAAAACGATTTGATATTTGGCCCAAACATTGGATGTAAACCCATGACTGGGCCGGAATGGTGTTCGAGCATCGCCTGATTTGGCTGTGCTTTAATACTCGTGATGTCACACAAAGCGGTCGTTGGGGCGAGGTATTTAGCTGCACGCTTGATAACATCAACAGTATATTCAATAGGAACGCTGACTAATACTAATTCTGCCTGGCTTAACAGTTGATCTGCATATTCCCAATCATCATGTTCCAGAACGCTAACATTGTTACCTACTAGCGAAAGTTGCTCTTGAAATAATCTTCCCATCCTGCCGCATCCACCGACGATCGTAATTTTTCGGGGACTGAGATGATTTGTTGCAGATTTAGGAATTAGAGTAGTATAACAACTATTTACTACACCTGCCCAAACAGACTCAGGAATACCAGCTTGGGCGAGTAGGGGAGCGACATCAGCCAATTGTTGATCTAAAGAAGGTTGTTCTGATGCTGCTAATAATGATATGCGATCGCTCAATAAGGCAATCAACCTTTGGTCAGTTTTTTTCAGCCGATCTGAATAAGAGGATTTCAAAGGCATTTTTCCTATCCCCAATTTTCAAATATCAACAAGTGATTCTTTAGAATTCAATTCGGGCAAGATATCCAAAGTTGTTGCTTCTTTGGCAATCACATCAGAAAATAACTCTTCATACCGATCTAGCGCTTGCTCAAAGGAATAGTTTTCTACCGCAAACTTTCTCCCTTTGCGCCCTAATTGCGCTGCTAATTCCGGCTGATTATATAAATCCAATACCGCACTTGCCAAAGCATCTGCTGACTCTGGCTCAACGATAATGCCGCCACCGCTTTCTTTGATAGCTTTGGCAGCAGTCCCAGCGGCGGGAAGTGAACCGACAATTGGGCGACCACTAGCTAACAGCAGTGGTATTTTAGAAGGCATATTAAAGGAAATCACATTGCTCTTTTGCACAATCAACCCAACATCTGCGGCTGCTAACATTTGCGGTAGTTTTTCTCGCGGTTGCAATGGTAGCAGCAAAACGTTATCTGCACCACAAGCAAGACAATGTTTTTGTAACCTTTCGAGAGCTTGGGATTCACCTGCAATCACAAAGACAATATCATTAATATGACGCAACCGAGATGCTGCTTCTATTACTGTCTCCAAACCTTGCGTCAGAGCAATATTACCTGAATAAAGCACTACAAATTTATCATCAAGTTGATGGGTAGCTCTCCAGGAGCTATTCTCCTTCGGTAAAGGGCGGATAAAATTTAGATTTACCCAATTTGGAATGCAGGCAATTTTATTAGCCGGTACATCTTTATTTATTAAATTATCTACAAAGCCATCGGCAATTACGCTAATCGTATGTGCAGTTCGGTAGGCAAATTTCTCTAAAGCTTCCAGAGCTTGAATCATCAACTTATTTTTAATTAGCCCAACACGCACGGCAGCTTCCGGGAGAATATCTTGCACATTCAGCACTACCGGGCAATTGTATAGCCAAGCTATTAAGGTTGCAGGTAAGCAAACTAGTAGCGGCGGCACTGTTAAGAGAATTACATCAGGTCGCTCGCCCTTAAGAGCTTGTGGCAAACTCGTAAAAACAAAGCTCAACTCTAGCAGTAGCCTGTCTACAAGGTTAGGTTTGGACTTGATCCGTAGGTAACTACGCCCAATGGTAACACCATTTTTCTGTTCAGTAACGTATAACTTCCCTCGATACCCATCGTAAATCTGACGCTGAGGATAGTTTGGCATACCTGTGATTACCCGCACTTGATGCCCTCGCTTCACCAGCCCTTCTGCTAGTTCAGTCATCAAAGGTGCAATACCAATTGGCTCTGGATGATAATTGTATGAATAAATCAGAATTTGCATGAACTCTTAATATCCTAAAAGCACCTTGATAATGTTGGCTTTATTGTGTTATCTAGCTTTTATCTCCCTTGTTCGTAAAGTGGACATCGCCCACCCAGAAAGTTTCGTAGGGTGTGTTACCGCGAACCGTAACGCACCTAAATTATTGAGATAGTGCCTTAGCCAAGGGCATAACGCACCCTACGAAACTTTTTAA
The DNA here is from genome assembly GCF_964247315.1 of uncultured Nostoc sp. Classification (GTDB taxonomy): domain Bacteria; phylum Cyanobacteriota; class Cyanobacteriia; order Cyanobacteriales; family Nostocaceae; genus Nostoc. The sequence goes on along the minus strand of NZ_CAXTTT010000059.1, from coordinate 38,669 downwards.
TTACGAATTACGAATTACGAATTAGTAATTATTTAGCACTGTTTTTGTAATTCCTTCTCCAAACTGAAGACTGGCTTTTGTTGCCCACGTTTCCGCAATGTAACGGTAGCAGCCCCAAGTCCAAGCAATGCTAAACCCAATGCTGAACTAGGTTCCGGTACTTTCCTTGTGCCTTCTACGTTTAACACTTGGACGCGACCTTGGAAGAAATCGCCCACATAAAGCTTGCCATCTTTGAGGCTTGTACCACCCGTCCAGTTAAATCTGCCTGGTGTAAGGTCGAGGGGATTACCAAATGGGGGGTCAGTTAATCCTGGAGGCGGGACTAGATTGCCTGATGCATCTAGGGCTGGTTTACCGTAGGAAGTCAGAAACTTACCGTTTTTATCAAATACCTGAACGCGGCTGTTGATAGAATCAGCTACATAAACATTCTCTTGGTCGTCCACTTCGATGCCAATTGGCTGAAGAAGCTGTCCAGGTCCGCTACCTGCTGAACCAAATGTGTACAGAGGTTTACCATTTGGATCGAGTACCTGAACGCGGTTGTTATACTGGTCAGCTACAAAGATATTTCCACTAACTGGGGAAATTCTTGTACCAGCTACACCTTGGAATTCTCCAAGTGCAGTGCCAGTGGTGCCACCAATGACACCAATTTGCTTTCCGTCTGATGTGAATTTAAGAATTCTTTCGCCGTTAAAATCACCAACGTAAACGTTACCAGTTTTGTCAAATGTTACACCAGATGGCCCAAAGAAAAATCTACCTGGTATAAGAGGGGTAAATTCTCCATTTGCAAAGGATCTAATAAATTTACCTTGAGAATCGAATTGATTGATGCGGTTGTTGTAAACATCACCTGCATACAAATCCCCTGTTACGGGATTAAAGTCTACAGTTGTTGGCTCGTCAAACTGTCCGGGCCCTGTGCCGCCGGAGCCAATTGCTCCAATATACTGACCGCTTGGACTAAATTTTTCAATTTTGTCACCAAGGTTGTAGTTAGGAGTACCATCCGGGTTAACCCCGCGTCCGTTAGATATAAGGGTATTCCCTTGGCTATCCACCGCTATGCCTTGGGGGACAAACAGTTGCCCAGGACCGAAGCCAGGTTCGCCGATACTTCTGTCGAAAGTTAATGTTACAGCCTTGGCTTGGGGTGCTGTTGCCAACACCAAGAATCCAGTACCGAGAATGCCGATTGACAAATTTTTGACTAAACCCATGAGTTTGAAGTCCTAGTTGTATGAGTTATACTCTTTTCTAGACTAATTTTGTTCCCAGTCCCAGTTTGGGAACCCGGAAATTTGGGCTGCTGCCTCTTGTTTGAAATGCAACTTTCAGTGTGAGGCAACAGCCTATTCTGTAAGCATTCGCTGACAGAGCCAGTTAAGAGGAATCAGACAGTCTCTGCTTTGACTAGCAACTCTTCACCCAACTTTGCTGGACGTTTGCGCTTGGCGATCGCACCAGTTGCGCCTACACCAGCAAGTGCTAATAAGCCAACTATTGAACCAGGTTCGGGGATTGTTTGTGTAACGAGACCATCCACCCGAACAACTTCCCCTCGTCCTTTGCCAACACCCTGATTGGTAATATAAATCTTACCGTCAGGGCCAATAGCAATTCCATCAGCTGAATCTAGCCCTTGACCGGCTGCAACGAGTGTTGTGCGAGTGCCATCAGGAGCAACTTGGATAAGAGAACCGGGTAGGTCTGTGATGTCACCCCCTAACTGGGACTTGTCGCTGAATTGTAAAACCAGCAAATCGCCTTTCTTATCAAAGGTTAGGTCTGTGATGTGCGTAAACCCATCTAAAAAAACTTCTGGTTTCATATCTTTGCCAATGCGGAAAATCCGTGATTTACCTGCTGGATAAGGAAAACCCGTATATTCACCAACGTATAAAGCTCCATCGGGACCAATTGTGCCACCTGTGGGTACTGATTGAATTGCTGTTTTTCCTCCTGGAAGCTGCTCTAATAGCCCAGGAGGTAATTGTAATCCTGGTGGCAAGTCGGAGTTACTAATGACGTTTTTAGGAATTGCGATCGCCTCGGACTTACTTCCGTCAAGTTTAATTTTGTAAGCAGCGTTCCCACCCCCGTCAACCACATAAGCACTATCGCCATTAATAGTCAGATCATAGGGATTGGTAACCACATCCCCTTTGTCTGGATTTTTGGTGATTTCATACTTGGCAAAGTCAAAAATACTGTTGAGAGCTCCCGTCTTCAAGTCAACTTTGTACAGTTGTGCTAAAAGCGGGCTATTCAGTACTTTATCGGCTGTTGATGGCGGGAAACTACCAAGTTGATTTTGTGGGATCGGGGATTGAGTACCTAGTTTAAATGTTTCTAGATCACGGTTTCCTGGATAACCAGCATACCCAGTCAGAAGATAAGCATTCCCTTTAGAGTCGAATTGCACGTCTTCAATACCGGCCCCTTGATTGCCTGTAGGTTGTTCTGCTAGAGACTCAAAGTTATTAAGTAGACGCTGTTTGGTGCCGTCTGTTGAAACTTTGACGAGTGAACTAGTATTACCAGCACAGATAGGCTGAAACAGCGTACTCGGAGATGGTTGACAATTTCCGTTACCGCCGATACCTGGCTCTGCTACGTAGAGACTGCCGTCAGGGCCAAAGCTATCACCCCGTGCATTACTAATTCCATCGACAATAGTTGTTAATGTTGCAGCTTGTGCAGATGCTGTTCCACAGATAGCAGCAAAACAAAATGTAACAGACTTAAGAGCAAATGACTTGAGTTTCATACTTTGGAGATTGAGAGTTAAATTAAGTGGAAACTTTTATGGTTTTAAAGACAACGAATCGTAGTCTTTGATAAACGCAGGATTGGTTTGAAACTCTTTATTTGAGGGCCACGGCTCCATTTATGGAAGGTTTGGTAGCTCTCTTCTTGTGCAACCAACCAACGCCTAAGGCAGTGATCGCTAATACACCTAAAACAGAATCAGGTTCAGGGACAGATTTGCTATTTTCAATTTTGAGAACTTGTCCTTCTCCTGGGCGATCGCCTCGGTTTGTGACGTATACTGCACCATCAGCACCAATAGTCAGGGCGCTAGGCGACTCTAATCCATTGCCACTCAGAACAGTTGTGTGTGTGCCATCGGGAGCTATTTTGATTACAGAACCATTAAAATCACCCTTCCAAGCTGACTGATTGGCGTACTGCAAAGCATACAAATTGCCCGCAGAATCGAATTGCAAGTCTGTGAGTTGGGTAAAACCATCGGCGAAGACTGTTGGCTTACCATCAGCACCGACTCGATAGATTTTTGCACCACCTTCAGCGAAAGGAAACCCGGTAAATTGGCTGATGTAATAAGCGCCATCAGGGCCTTTTGCCACACTTGAAGGTACTGCTTGAGTTGCAAACTGCGATGGGCGAAGCCCCGCCTTCGGCGATCGCACCGCTTCACCTTGAGATGGAACCTGTGCCGGTTCATTGGATGGAATATCAGAAGGTGGAAAGACTGGATTCGTCAAGATGTCTTTAGGGAAGGTGGTAATAGCTTGCAAATTACTGCCACCAATGTTGACACTGAGTAAATCGTTTGCACCTGCATCAGCTGCAACTAACTTATTTCCATCTATGACAAAACCCAAGGGATTGCTATCGACATCACCACCATCGGGATTATTGGCGAGTTCATAGTTAGCTAAATCAGCAACACTCGTCCAGGAATTGGTTTTAAAGTCGGGAGCAATAATTTTACCGAGGTCAGTGTTACCCAAATTGCGATCGCGAAATGTTGGATTCGCCCCATACCCAATCAGAACATAAGGTTTACCCTTCGGATCGAATTGGATATCGCGAGGGCCACCGGCTCCAGTACCATCTGGTAATGCTATAGAAGGAAGTCCTGTAAGTATCCGCTCGGTTTTACCATTCTCAATTTTGGTAACTGCCCCACTTGTGCCATAGCATAAAGAATCGCCTTGACCGCTTGCTGGTGGAACACAAGCTCCACTTCCCCCGATTCCCGCCTCTGTAACATAGAGATCGCCATCAGGGCCAAAGCTCAGACCACCGGCATTATATAGACCGTCGGCGATTACTGAAAAGGATGCGGCTGACGCAGCTTTTATTCCCGAAAAAGCGGCAACACAAAAAGTGAGGATAGTAATAGTAAGTGGCTTGAGTTTCATGTGTTGCAATACAGGTAATCGTGGGGAATTGAGGGGTGAATTTTAAACGCAAAGAACGTTGAAGGAAGCGCAGAGTAACGCCGAGATTTTAGTAGTTGGTAACTAGTGATTCTGGAGTTTTTGGTAGATAGCTCATTCCTCGGTCAAATGATTTTAGGTTGCCTGCTTTGGCTTCGAGTAAACGTTTGATGTTCATGCTCTCAGCACCAAAGTCTTCAATTTGAAGTTTGCCGTGGCTAACTGTTCCATCTGTTTTCCAGAATGTAATTCGATGCAGGATGAAACCTGAAGCTTCGGGATCGGCGAAAGAGTATGCAGTTGGGATAAGTAAGGCTACAGAACGCTGATAATATTCGTAGTCTGGATAAAAGTGTTCTTGTTCAAGTAAGTAGTATTTACTCAGACTATGAACTCGCACAGACACTTTTACTTTTTGGTCATATTCATCTTTGAATTCACCTGAATCAGAGGTAATCTCACCATTTGGTCGCAGTAAATGCGCCCACTCATCTACGTTTTTTAAGTCTTTCAAGTATTCAATGCCGATTTCAATTGGGGCATCAACATAAATGGTATCTGTATCGATAAAGTGGCTTCCTTTAGCTGCTGCGGTCAGACCAGCTTTACGTTCTAAATTACCTTTAAGAGAACGACACTCGGAAGTGTGTACTGTGTGAATTCCCTGCATAATCATCTGAGTCTGCCGTTTGGGATCGACAAAGCTCAACCAGTGAAAATACACACCTTTTTCATCTGTTCCTGGCTCGATGTAGTCGGTGGGAAACAGCAAAACAGGGTAAACTTGAAAATATTTCTGATACTCTAATCCACAGTGCCACTCAATACCGTAGAAAAGTGGATTTTCTAGTTTTTTAACGTGATAGTAAAGATTTTTGTGATAACCGGATGCAGTTCCGAGCCAGGTATCTTCGTCAATTTGCTCTTTCATCCGGCTGTAAAGCGTCCATTCATCTAAATTCTTTAAACTACAAAGGTAGTCAAAGGCGCTCTCTGGTGAAGTCGCAATATATGCTGATGTAGCAAAGGTATTTTTTTCCATTGTTCACTCCTGAAGATAATAACAATTAGGCTGCGATCGCTTTAGTCTTGGTTCGCTTACTATTGTTGATCCGGTCTTCTGCTAATCGTCTAGCAGCATCGTTGGTAGTAACTCCCTGCTGTTTAGCAATATCAAAAATTGCTAATAAGGTGTCATAAATGTTATGCACTTGCTTGAAAGCTTTTTCTTCGTCATAACCAATCATTTCGTTATAAACATTAATTAGCCCTCCGGCATTAATTACATAATCAGGGCTGTAAAGAATCCCTTTTTTGGCAAGCATTTGACTATGTAATTGCTCATTGTCCAATTGATTATTAGCTGCACCAGCAATAATTTTTGCTTGCAGGAAAGGAATTGTATGACTATTAAGAATTCCTCCTAAAGCGCAAGGAGCAAAGATATCTACATCAAGTGAGTAAATTTCGGTTGGTTCTACAACAGTTGCGCCAAAAAGCCGTTTTACCTCTTCCGCTTTTGCTGGATCTACATCGCTCACAAAAAGCTGGACATCATGCTCATGTAAGTGCCTACAGAGATTTTTACCGACATTTCCTAAACCTTGAACTGCAACTTTCATGCCATCAAGTCTTTTACTCTGCCAACGAGATTCTACAGCAGCTTTAATTCCGAGAAAAACTCCTAGTGATGTTATCGGAGCAGGGCCACCAGACTTTTCTGATACTCCAACAACATATTTTGTTTCTTGACTAATTGTCCGCACATCGTCAGGAGTAATATTGACATCTTGTCCAGTAATAAAACGTCCATTTAGACTATTAACAAAACGTCCGTAAGCTCTCAACAGATCGTCTGTTTTATTTTCAGGATTAGCAATAATGACTGCTTTTCCCCCACCAGCCGGAATGTTCGCACAGGCTGCTTTATATGTCATTCCACGACTCAAACGAAGTGCATCTTTTAAAGCAGCTTCTTCGTTGACATAAGGCATAAGTCTTGTAGCTCCCATTGCTGGGCCCAAGCTCGTATCATGAATGGCAATTATTGCCTTAATTTCGGGATTTTTACCATGACAAAAGAGAACTTGTTCGTGACCCATTTCTCTAACAGTTTCAAATAGCAGCATTTTCACCTCTCGATATTGGTTGGAATTGTTTAGAGAAAGTAATGACCATTACGAAATGTAAAGATATAGACACAAAAACACTCTGGAATATTAAGATAAGATGAAGTTAGAAAAGAGTAATCTTCAAAAATAAAACATTCCAGCTTTGTGGGCGTAGTTGTTGCCTGGAATAAAGTTTTTGCCGCTTCTAAATTCATCTTTTATGTTTTGCTGAATGGACTAATCCAAACTGCGTTGTAAATTCCGCCTTTTTGGAGTGTTTTAGTGTCTATAAGAATTGAATGAGATTGCCAGCTTTTAAAATCAAATCATTGGAAATGAAACTTGCTTGGCTGCATTTTTCGCGGGAGTTGATTTAATTCCTTGGGCTGCCAAACTTTTATTACGTCCACCAGAAGGTGCTGGGCGATCGGCGTCAATCACTACATCAATTAAAAAGGGAACAGTTGATGCGATCGCTTGTTCTAATGCGGCTTCAATATCCGACTCTCTGACGACTACGATCGCTTCTGCTCCCATCCCACGAGCAATCATCGCAAAGTTTGTCGGTGGAATTGTTGCATCTGCACCCTTTAATCCCAAGATTTTCATCCCTTGATGGCACATGTTGTAACGCGCATCGTTGAGTACAATCCAGATTGCAGGAATTTTGTACTTCACGGCTGTGCTGATTTCGTTATTCATCAGCATTGCTCCATCACCAACAATCCCTACAGCCTTACCATTGTTTGCCAACGCTGCACCCAACACTCCTGTGACGGCGTGACCCATTGCGCCGACTCCAGTACTGACTCGGTAACGATTGGCTTCAGCAAATTGCAGGAAATGTGTTGACCAAGTAAACGAGTTACCGCACTCTGCCATGACTATCGCATCGCTACCTTCAACAATTATCTTTTGAATTGCTGCCATCAATACTTCTGGTCGCACTGGATAGTCTACGTCTGGAGCAGGTTCAATTACTTTGTGTTCTGGACGAGGTAGGGAGATTGTGGAATGAGGAGCATCTGGCAATTGCTGCAATAACTCTTGCACAAAAGCTTTGATATCAGAGCGAACCCCGAAAGTTTCAACGTGTGGATAGGCTACACCTGGCACTTCTGGGTCAATATCGACATGGACAAAGCCTGCTTTTGGAACTAGCGCCGAACTCCAAAAAGAAGTCGGTTCGCCAAGGCGGGTTCCTAATACGAGTGTGCGTAGTGGAGGTTGCTGTTCCATATAAGTTAAGACGGAAGCATGACCGCCTAAACCTGTAACACCCACAAACTGGGGATGATCTTCGGGGAAGATACCTTTACCACGGGGTGAACACATGACGGCTGCTCCGGTTTTCTCTGCGAGTTGGCGGATTTCGTCTGCTGCGTCACGCGCACCGAAACCAACCCAGATGGCAAAGGGGCCAGATGATAGTAACTCTACAGATTTAGCGATCGCTTTTTTTGAAGCAGTCATCGCAAACGGAGAAACATCTAGTTGGGGTAAGGCTATATTCTCAACTAAACTTGTTTGCACAGCCGTAGGAATACTCAAATGAGCAACAAATCCGCCTGGTTGCGCCATCGCTAAAGCCAGTTTACGAAAAATCTGCGGTAGTTGAGCCGCAGATTCAATCGTGATTGCATAGTTAAATAGCGCTCCTGAGGTAAAAATTCCCCCACTAGGTAAGGTGTAAGTGCTGGTTTCTTGAATTGCCCAGCGTCCACGCTGCGGTGCTGAGGTGCAAGCCGACAGTAAAATTACTTTGGCACCTTCCCCACGAGCCGCAAATAATCCGGTGAGGGCATTAGTGATCCCCGGCCCTGCTGTGGTAAAAACTACAGTGGGGCGATTATTCGCAAAGTATGCTTCGGTGGCGGCAAATGCTGCTCCGGCTTCATGGCGGAAGTTCAACACTTCTATGCTGCTATTGGATAGCGCACCCCAAAGGCTGGCCATCGCACCACCGGCGACACCAAAAGCGTAGCCTACTCCCAAATTTTCCAACATTTGAGCGATCGCATCGGCAACTGAGAGGGTTGGAGCTATTTCATCGTTTAAAAAAGGCTGAATTCCGTTGCTATTCTTTGATTCATCAAGCTTACGGGAGTCAGAGGTAGATTTTAAATCACTGATTGTTGGAAGTTCCTTGTATGGCTCAGTGGTGATGAGAGGATTTGAACCACTATAGTTTTGACTCATTGGTTTCAGGTAATTAGAGAAAGTTACACAAAGGCTTTTTAGTTTACAATCACAGCAATGGTAATTTTTAATACAAACAACTCTGTTGCCTTTACACCCATGACTTAGCTTGGTCGATTGTAGAAACGGTTAATCGCTGCTGATTGATGGTTGTGAGCACACTACCAAAAATTTTTGATAAAGATACAGCAATCAATCTAGGCTGTACTTGCTGTACTTCTTGTTACCAGAATAAAGGAGGTAAAGACTATTGTGCAATCAAAAATCTTTTGATAAAAAGTGTCAAATTTTTCGCTTCTACTGGGATGATTGCAGTGCTTAGTAGGTTGGCAGGGAAAAACTAAATCGTCTAAAAGTATGTAAACTAGCAACAAAGCTTAATTCAAGCACCTCTCATAATCTTTACAAAGCTTAACATAGCTAGTTTTAATAACACCGAGCTACTGACTAAAGCGCCTGGGGAGGTTGTTAACTTGCGATCTTTGTTGTGATTAAATCCTAATTTGCAATGAAAAATCTTTTGATCGGGGTGTCAATTCTTTCGCTTTTATCGTGATTGCGACATTTCCAACTTAGTCGCTCTGAAAAATTGATATTTGGCGATCGCTGCCAAGATAGATCGCTAAATTTACAATAGAAAATCTTTTGATCTGCTTGTCAATTCTTTTGCTTTAGAACTTACACAACTTTTTATCCGAATTAAAGCATAAAGCGATTTAGTGGTCTTATATTATTGCCACCAAAAACTCTTTAACTCAATTATTTGTAAGGATAAAGACATTATTTTTTAATTTTTTATATTTCTTTTGAGAGATGACAAAGTATTCAGTACGTAATTATTTTCTAGAATGTGTTTTATATAACATAAAATTCAATAATATATGCTTAGTATAAGATCAAGTCTTTGTTTTTTCATAAATAAACACTAAATTATACTAAAAAATGTGCGTATTATTACGAGCTAATTGTATTCCTTACGACAGATGACTAAGCATATTATTCTATAGTTAGATATCTGAGAGAGTAAGTTAAGATAAATTAAGTAAATAAGTTGAGCGGTGAAATTTGTTCATTTAAGCCAGACCCAATACTGCACATCACTTTTATGTTGAAAATCAAACGAATCTACACTAGTACAGCACGGCGTAAATCTAACTACTATCTCAATTAACCAGACAAATAGAGGCAATTCATGAATTGCCTCTACTCAAGCAACTGGTTAAAGGCAGGCAAACTTCCGCCACTGTGTACTACTAGTTCGCTAAAGTCCTTGGTGAGGGAAAAGTTAAAGGATAAAAACTTTAATTCTTTAATTTTTTCCCAGTCGAAACCCAGCAATTTTAGGTTGGTGAACCATTTAGTTAGTTCTGGTGCAGGACTAATTTAAATTTAAAATATTTTTTCTACTTATAGATTAAGAGTTAAAAACTCTTATCTAATAAGGTTTATTGACTAATCTGGATTTGATTTGTCTAAATTTTGTGCAGCCATAAAAAGCTGTTTAAGTCAATAGTAAATTCTTTTGGAAATTTAGTTTTTTTTATAATTATTTTGTTCAATAATTCACATTTATCTGGTATGATAAGTTTTGTTAAGATTAATAATAATATTTTTTAACAGCTTAACAGTGCACCAAAGATTTTAGTAAGTTATGACTATTAACTAATTAATGGCTATGGTGCTGATTGATTACCAGGAGGAAGTAGGAATATGAATTCTGGCGATTATACATTAGCTAGATCAAACAATCAGTGGGCGCTACAACCAGAAGTAGAGATGAAGTTTGCTGAGTTTTTAATAAATCAAACTGTAGATGCTGCCTTCTGTTTAGGAGCAAACGCGCAGTTTCTTTACGTCAACGATGCCACTTGCCTGATGACTGAGTATTCCCGTGAGGAATTACTTTCCATGAGGCTGCATGATATAGACGTAGATTTTTCTCTGCACAATTGGTCAGATATTAGCTTACAGGGTTCCCTTACCTTTAAATCTCGCTATCGGACAAAAGGAGGGCGGATATTTTTGGTAGAAATATCCATGAGCTATGTAAAACACCAAGATATGGAATTTGGCTGTGCTTTTGCTCGTGAGAAAACTGATGAAATAGTAGAATTAAGCGTGCAAAAGTGGACTGATGAATTAAAAGATGCTAAAGATAATTTGCAACAAGAAATTTTTCAAGTCAAGGCAAAAGAAGTAGAACTAGAAACATCTCTTTCTTTACTTCGTTCTACTCTTGAGTCTACTGCCATTGGTATTGTTGCAGTTAACTTTGAGGGGGATATTCTGAGCTTGAATCAGAAATTTGTGGATATGTGGCAGATTCCAGAGTCCCTAATTCTATCTAAGAAATGTCCTCAATGCAAAGCTTTTTTTGAGAACCAACTTAAAGATCCACAAACCTTTAGTCGGATGATTTGGGAAGTGTCTAGCCAATCTGATTTTGAGAGCTACGACATTCTAGAGTTAAAAGATGGAAGAGTTTTTGCACACTACTCTAAACCTCAGTTGTTGGGGGACAAAATTATTGGGAGAGTGTGGAGTATTTGGGACATTACTGAATCGAAACAAACTGAAGAAGCATTGCGGCTGAACGCAGCTAGATTTCGGACTTTAGCAGAAACCACAGATGCCAGCACTTTTCTGATTCAAGGTACGCGGCTTTGCTATGTAAATCCAGCAGTGGAGAAACTCACTGGCTACACAAACGAGGAACTGACAATAGGCTTTGAACTGCGACGACTGATTAAAAGCAAAAAACGTAGGCAGGTACGCAACCAGAGTGAAATAGGTAACTTTGAATACCAAGAGATAAATATTTTGACAAAAAACGGCACGGAGCGCTGGCTAGCTTGCGCGGTTGCCATGCTGAATGGAGTGCTGGATTTTGGCGGAAAGCCAGTTGAACTGATTGCAGGCATCGATATTACCGATTACAAATATGCAGAATTAGGTCTAAACCAGGCTTTAGAACAAGCAAAACAACTTAGCGAACTTAGAGCGCGTTTTCTTTCTATGGTCTGCCATCAATTTCGGACTCCGTTGAATATTGTTTCATTTTCTAATAGCTTACTCAAAGAAGAAGTAGACAAACGCACACAGAAGAAAATACAACCATTACTCGATCACATTCAAAAAGCTACCGAACAACTCAGCCACATGTTGGATGATATTTTGTTCTTCTCTAAGGCAGAATCAGCAAAAATAAACTGCGAACCTAAACCGCTTGAGTTAGTTCGGTTTTGTAATGATTTAGTTGCACAAATGCAGATGAGTTTTAGCCGAATTCCAATTAACTTTGTAAGTCAAGATGACTCTCTGACAGCTTGCATAGATAAAAAACTGTTAGAGCCTATTTTGAAGAATTTGCTCGACAATGCAATTAAGTATTCTACTTCCAATTTTGCAATTGAGTTGAAATTATATTGCAAAAATGAAAAATTAATTTTCCAGGTAAAAGATAAGGGGATCGGTATTTCAGCAGTAGATCAACAACGAATATTTGAGCCATTTTACCGTGGTGGTAATATCGATCATATACCTGGTACTGGACTAGGACTATCGATTCTTAAAACACTTGTAGATTTACATCACGGTCAAGTTTCTGTAGAAAGCCAAATTTGTGTGGGCACTACATTTACTGTGATATTGCCATTAATCCAATCAGAGTTTACCAGTACCGAGTTATGAGTGTTGAAATGAAGATAGTTGTTAATTGAAAACTTAACAATTATAATTTTTGAAACGAAGTAATTAATCTCATACCTACTTACCTCGACTTTATCCAAAATTAAGAACTCGGTTTTCTTTATCCGGCCAAAACCCTACTTTTTTGGCAAATACTTTTTCCACGTCACAGATTATCGATGAAGTTAAAAAAGTAAAACTAATCTCCCATAAAGGTTTCAGTTTAAGTGTTCGTGCAACGACTCCGCAGGAGTATCGCGTTGCGAAAAAAATGGATAAAGTCAAACTTACATACTCACCAAAGAGTCTTGTAAGCAGTTTCTACAAAAAGTGATGGTAATAAAAAATCATGTCCGAATCGTCAAATAAAATTCTCGTCATTGAAGATGATAACGTTACCCGCAATCTTTATTTAAAGGGTCTTGAAGCTAGAGGTTTTAATACGATAGGTGCTGACAACGGTTTTGCTGGTATCCAGCAAGCACAAAAGCATATACCCGACTTAGTGATTTGCGATATCACGATGCCCGATATGGATGGTTATAACGTTTTAACTACGCTACGCCAAGATCCGTTTACAGCAACAGCAATTATTCCTTTCATTTTTCTGACTGGCAGTACTACCAGAGCAGATGTTCGCAAAGCTATGGAATTAGGAGCAGACGACTATCTTACCAAACCCTCTACACTAGACGAATTGGTGAGTGTGATCGTTACTCGCTTAGAAAAGCAAGCTATTCTCAAATACTGGTACAATATTCAATGCAAGAAAACTGCAAAATCAGTATTTGCAGATAATACTACAGCGATCGCTGGAGGTGTTGCCGTAGATTTTGATGAAGAAGTCTACGATCGAGATCCTTCTAAGTCAATTTTTCCCTGCATTCCTCAATTAAAAGAAATTTTCGACTTTATCGAAGCCCATTACGATCAAGGAATTACTTTGTGTGATGTAGCTCTTGCTGTTGGTTACTCACCCGCTTATTTAACTAACCGAGTAGCAAAGCAGACAGGAGAGACTGTAAACTGCTGGATTGTCAAACGTCGGATGGCGGGAGCGCGTTTTTTACTGCAAAATAACGATCAGACAGTCGAGAAGATAGCAAAAGCATTGGGCTATCAGGATGTATCTCATTTCTCTCGCCAGTTTCGCCAACATCACGGTTTACCTCCCCAAGCTTGGCGCAAACAGCATCAGCTTGTATCGCAAAAACAGGTACAACTCTGCTAAAAGTGCTGAAAGCAGATTTGACTGTTGTGTTAGCAAAAAAGGAATCGTCGAAACAGGATTTACGATGCCTACGCATCTACCAAATATGGAAATAATAGGAAAAAGGGCTTCAGGCAGTATATCCATCCCCATTGTCCCTTATCATCAGAAGACTACCGAGTTACTCAATTCAAATAAATAGTTGTGTAAACTCATATATTAAATCCACCCTGCCTTTACGTAACATGGCTGGATCTAATCTTTCAGTAGTGTTGCAAGTCATCAAGACAACTAACCGTTGCTGCATCTGAATACCAGAGTCATCAATTACACTCTGATACAAAGTGCCATCTAGCAAACTTAGAATGTGCTCGGTTTTGTTATTGTATTGCGCTACCTCCGAAGCACGATTTTGTGCTAAATTATCAGCTTCGTTAATAACGATACAGATACGCTCTATGTAAGTGGGTGGGACAAAATTAGCGATCGCATCATGATCTAAAATAAAAATTACATACCCTAAAGGTACAAGAATTTCTTTTGCTACTGCTTGTGTCCACACTGTTTTACCAGTACCCGGTTCTCCATGTACAACAACCGCTAACTGGTTTTGATTCAAAATCGCTTGCTGTACAGAATCAGTAAAATTTTGGATATCTGCGGGAAATGTCCGAATGGGAAATTGACTATGAACTTTGCCTACACGACTTTGATATCCACTCAGCATTACTGCTAAGTCGTAAGTCGCTTTGTTAATTAGTGGCGCGAGATTTTTCGCCATTAAACTATATTGTCGTCGCCCGCGATCGTAGGGATCGATTTGCAACCAAATGTCATACTTAGACCAGTAAGCATAAACAGTATTAATAACGTCTAAGCGTTCCCAGCTGACAAATCTATCTATAGGAAAATAAAAATCTCTTTCTGAGTGATACTGGGTAATAATATCAGGATTACCCAACACACCTAAAACTCGCAGTACAGTAATTTCTTGCAGTCGATTCAGAACATAATCAATGGGAATGCTACTACGACTGACAAATTGGACAATAGGCGTTTCCGTACTCAAAACATCTTTGTAGCGATGATCTGGTGATTGAGGATCTGGCGTGATGTAATTCCAAAATTTTTCAACTTCGTAGCGAGTATTATCAGATACAACACTTAATAAATTCGCCCACCAAGCATAATTATTACGTCCTAAAACATCAGCAACATTACTCGCTAAATTAAAACTTTTTTGAGTTAATTCGCGGGAGTCACTGTACAACAGTTGCCACAAAAACCCCCAGTCTAATTCTCGGTTAAACGGTCGCCAGCCACAAGCAAGTAAGCTTTGCCGAGTATTATTTGTAGGAGTGCCTTCATTGCTTCTAAAATAGTCAAAATCCATATTTATCAGTTATGCAGCGTTAATTCAGTTATTTTGTGTTAAGTAGGAAGTTTTGAAAAAATTTTCTCGTAATATCAACTAATTGTGTACAAATGGCAATTTTATTTCTACTGTACTGGCGAGGAAGTCTTTTTAATCTAACTCATTACCTTTGTAATATACTGTATTACAAAATAACTACTTATGTCAACTTTTTTGACAAACCAATTGGTAAGTGGCTGTTTACTTTTAGCGATTGATGCACCTGCACGACTTATCCGTCTGTAGATGAAGACTTACAGCAGATTTCTAGTTGATGAAGTACACAAGCTAGTTTGAACGTACAAAGCTTGTTTTACTTCTGTTAGTTCAGCGGGGCATAGCCCATTCTGACCGGAGGCGGAGCGTCTCCGGCTCCGCTCCTGAATTCTGACTCTTGAATTCTGCTGTATATCATGTCCGTGGATATTTTTCAGAAGGTTTTATTTGCTGTTTACCTAGCCAGTCTCGAAAGCTGGAATGATAGAGACTGTAATGGGTTTCAGAGGCGATTGGTTTTTGCTGTAAGAACTCTAGCCAATTTTCTAACACTTCTTCAACTTCATACTCATCAGTATCAATGATTTGTGCGATGCCTGCGGCGGGCTGCATCAACGCTTCCACTGATATTGCTTTTTGCTGCTGTATTAAAACATTTAACACATCTGTCCTATGCTCCGTCTTTTGTTCGGATGGAAACATTTTGTGTAAATGCTGCTGATAATATGCTTCTAAACCAGGCGGGAGTTGATTGTACTGGAAAGGTATCAAGTAGAAATTTTCTGCGATCGCACTTATTACCTGACTGAGATACATAAAATTATTTTCGCTCAAAGTGGTGAGGCGATCGCAGAATTCTTGCTCACCAATCTGGTGAGTACTCAGCCAAGATTTAAGATCCCCTTTAACCTCCATTAACAATGGGGAAATATTGCCCCCCTTTTCAAGGGGGGTTGGGGGGATCTCTTGAAGGGTTAGGTAATTTTGAATATATGCTTGGATATCTTGCCAATTTTGTTCTGGATAATCTGCTAAATCAAGACTTTGCGACGGCGTTTCAATTAATAAACCCGACTTCTCTCGCAAAAAAGGTCTACGAGTGAGGAGGAAATAGACCCCATCCGGGAGATAGCGGGGGAGATAAAACAGATTTGTACCAGGTGGTTGGCTGTTACGGTCAATGCAATTCAACCCATCAATGGCAATTATCAGTTTTTGATCGGGTTCTAACTCATCACTAATTTGCTGGAGAAGACTAGAGAAAAACCAACTTCCCTCTGTGGCGTTATCAGTCAGAGAGGTGTAATTAAGTGAGTATTGATTAATGAGTTGTGTGCAAATATTTATGAGAAATTCGTCAGCATGATTTTTACCTTCAAGTTCGGCATTGTAATAAATAACTTGAGGATTGTTTGTCACATATTTGGCAAGGATGGCACTTTTACCGCTACCGGGTGCGCCAATAATGGTGAAGTAACCCTGGTTATGGCGGTGGAGAAAGTTGTTAATAGCCGTGAAGACAAATTCACGACCGACAAAGTTTTGGCTTTTTTCTTGAATGATTTGCCCAAACTCCGTTGGATGTCCTCTGGAATTGATTGCAGTGGGTGATTTGGGTGGTGAGTTCATAATTTTGGAGAATAATTAAAAGATGAGGCAACAGTGGAGGTGGCGATGTCTGTACAATTGCTAAGACGGAAATTCACAGTTGAGCAATATCATAAGATGGTTGAGTCGGGGATTCTCACAGAAGATGACCGAGTGGAATTGATTCGGGGAGAGATTTTTGAGATGTCGCCGATTGGGACAAAACACGCTGCTTGTGTAAATCGACTAGTTAATCTGTTGGTGCAGCTGTTGGGTAAAGGCGTTATACTTGCTGCTCAAAATCCGATCGCGTTGAACAATAACTCAGAACCTCAGCCAGATGTCGCATTACTTAAACCCTGTGATGATTTTTACGCCACTGCACACCCCCAACCCCAGGATATTTTTTTACTAATTGAAGTATCTGATTCGACTGTGATGTATGACCGGGAAGAGAAAATTCCTTTATATGCAGAAGCAAACATAATTGAAGTTTGGTTAGTAGATATTAACGAGCAAATTGTAGAAGTTTATCAACAACCAACAGCCGCAAGATATCAGCTTATGCAAAAGTTCGCTAGCGGTCAAACTTTATCAATTCAAGTCTTCCCTAATGTAAACATTACCGTCAATGAAATCTTTGGCAGATAAAATTATTTCTCCCTTCATTCCTCTCTCATCTCTTGAAGACGCAAAAAATGCACCCTACCTAATTGTTCGCCTGCCACAATTGTCATGCCGTCTGGTGCAACTGCACAGCAATCAATGGAACTGTCCCCTGTGAAGGTGGCAATCACCTCCCCTGTTGCCAGATTCCAGACTTTGAGGGTG
>NZ_CAXTTT010000059.1:0-21334 GCF_964247315.1 uncultured Nostoc sp. | reverse complement strand
AATATTTTTCTTCTGGTGATCAGATTCCTAATAAAAGTAAAAAATCCTTCTTTTCTTGTTGCCAGATTCCAGACTTTGAGGGTGGAGTCATTGGAGGCAGAAATCACCTGTTGCCCATTAGGGGTGACGGCGACGGCATTTACCGAGTCACTATGACCTTTGAGGGTAAATATTTTTCTTCTGGTGATCAGATTCCTAATAAAAGTAAAAAATCCTTCTTTTCCTGTTGCCAGATTCCAGACTTTGAGGGTCTTGTCCCGTGAGGCAGAAATCACCTGTTGCCCATTGGGGGTGACAGCGACGGCATTTACCGAGTTACTGTGACCTTTGAGGGTGGGGAGTAAGCGTCCTCCTGGTGGGGTTAAGCTAGGGGTCAAGGCACACAGCCAAGGGGTAGTTGTCCTTTGCTTTATTTGTGCCAATAATGCCTGAATTTCCTCTGGCATTTTCTGATTTAGTAACCGTCCGTGCAATTGACTCGCTAATTGCCGCTTATCCGCGACTAAAATATGCGCTGACAGTCTCAATGCACCTTGAATCAATTTCAGACTTGTGCCTTTTTTAAAGTTGTATTCTGAGTTATTAGACATCTCACTATGATCAATCAAATCATAATCTTCAATTAGCGGCTGTACCCCAAACTCAGGATGGTTAATCTTAGCAGTGATGAAATCAAAATCAGTCAGTGTTTTGTAATACTTCTCTAAATTTCCCGACTTCACCAAGCTTAGAGCTAAACTACCCAAGTAAACACGTTGAAAAGCGGGACTTTGTGCCGCTAACTTGTCAGCAAATTCTCCCATTTCACGCCATCTTCCTGATAAGGTAGTCCGCAATGCGTTGATTAACCTCTTGAAATAGCTTCCGTTTGGAATCCAAAACCCGTTTTGCTTTCAAGAAGTCCAAAAAACTTGCATGATAGATGCTGTGGCAGATTTCTCCTTTTATATCCTGCGGCTTCAAATACTCAACCCACTTATCTAAAACTATTTGCACATCATATTCATCCTGTTTGGCGATCGCCGCTATCATCTCACAGGTAATTGGTGTGCCAATCTCCACTAAAATAAACAGGATAAATACTTTTTCTTCTTGGGGCTTTTCATCCATCCCCATACGTACCCAATGAACTTGATAATAATCCTTTAGGCCATCGGGTAATTGCTTTAAACTCAGGTCATTATAGTCACCTTTAGCAATTCCTGGCAAAATATAACGCAGGTACATGAAATTATTTTCACTCTTAGTTGCTACCTGCTCAACAAAATCATTCTCATCAACTTTGCGGTCTTGAATCCATTGTCTAAGTGCTTTCTTATAGTCTTCATCGACATTCAAAAAGAACCGAATATACTCCTTAATGTCTTCACGACTCAAATCAACATACTTAGTTGCGCTTAAATCTAGCTCCTCTACCGGGACATCTGGTGTAGACAAGCGTTTTTTATCTATGGTATATGGTCGTCTAGTCAGCAGAAAATAGACGTGTTCAGGAAGCGACGGCGGTAAATCTAAAAGATTCCCCCCTGTTTCTTGTTCGACTTCATCCAGCGCATCAACCACAATTACCAGACGATCGCCAGCAGTCAGTTTTTTGCTAACCTGTTCTAGTAAATCTGCTAAATTAGCCTTATGGGCATTCTGCAACTGGTAACGCTTAATTAATTGTTTGCGAATACTTTCAAGAAATAGCTCCGGTCGATTGCGACCATCGGAGCGAATATTAAAATAGCATGGTGATTTATTGTCCCAGACGTATTTAGCAGCGCAAGTTTCAGTATAAAAGGTGCAACTTTCAAGCTCAAAGGTGCAACGTTCACCCTCAGAGGCTCAACATTCACCCTCAGAAGCTCAACATTCACCCTCAGAGGCTCAACATTCACCCTCAGAGGCTCAACGTTCACCCCCAGAAGCTCAACGTTCGACCTCAGAGGCTCAACTGTGGCAATATTAACTCTTGCAACCATATCAACAAGTAGAAACCCCATATATGCTTGAACACTAAAGATAGCCATCTATGGTATAGAAATGTATAGAATCTTGTAAAGATATAAAATATAGTTGTTAAATGCACACATTTCTCGCTTCTTCCTCAATGCAGCGGTCTTTACCACCAAATCACTTTCAGCCTATGAAGATTGTCGCACTGGGAGATAGCTTAATTTATGGATTCGGCGACCCGGAAAAAGGAGGCTGGATTGAGCAACTACGGCGATGGTGGATGTTGCCAGATAGTGGCGGTCATATTCTTTATAATTTAGGGGTAAGAGGCGATCGCACCCAACAAGTAGCCCAAAGACTAGAAGTTGAATTTCGCCACCGGGGTGAACTGCGAAATCGTGTTCCCGATTTGATTATTTTATCAGTGGGGGTGAATGACTCAGCACGGTTAGCGCGTCCTGATGGTCGAAGTTACACAGATTTTACCTTATTTGAAAAGGAAATTGCCTCTCTGCTAGATTTAGCACAGCAACTCTGTCCTGTGTTATTTGTGGGCATGGTGCCAGTAGATGAAGCCAAAATGCCATTTTTAGATTGTTTTTACTATAATCATGCCGACCAGTACCGCTACAAAGAAGCAACTCGAATTGCTTGCACCAAACGGCAGATTCCCTATTTGGATATTTTTGAGCAATGGATGGAACGCGGTGAAAGTTGGCGACTCAAACGCTTGAGTGAAGATGGACTTCATCCCAATACTCTAGGTTATCAAGCTTTGTTAGAAGATGTAATCAATTGGGATGCCATACTTTCAATGGACTTTGCCAATGCAGCTTACCATTCTCAATTTGATTATCACCTTAAACCATCCTAATAATGATGTGTTGGTGCTTTGAGGCTAGCTAATATCATCGTATTTGCTATCCTCGTAAAAAGCACCACAATCTTCCTAAATTTTTAATGAACAATTCAAAATCTATCTATAAAAACTCTAATTTCTCTATATTATCCATTACTCCTAACTCCTGTACAGACGCGATTAATCGCGTTTCTACTCCTAACTCAGCACTCCTATGACACCAACTTTATTAGGTCGCTGGCAAACTCGATTATTATTACTGGCAACTGTCGGTGTACTCGTATCTTTGCCTTTTGCAATAGGTTGGATTGGCCCTGGTGCTAACTCAGTTTATTTTTGGATACTTGCTTATGTTGCCATCTTTGGCATAGGCTGGGATGTGCTTTATGACTATTTGCAAAAATCCCGTTGGGATAGGGATTGGCCCGCAGTTTATCAACTCTTAGCTGGTATATGGGAATTAGTATTTGTTTTTTGTGGAGTCAAACTGTTTGGCTTATTACCAATACCTTTACCTAAGGAAGAACTGTCACCAGGTACTTTTTTATTGCACTATAGCATCGTGTGGATAGCAGTTTTTATTAGTTCCCAAAGCCTGATGCGAATTATCTTCCTCCGTTGGCGTTTTCGGGGCGGAGAGTGGTTATAAAATCTCAAATTATCAGAAATTAGTTTAATTAAAAATTACAGTAATTCTCAGGTAATTCAACCGTAGGCTAGGGACGTAAATTTGTACGTTCCTATAGTCGATTGTGCCTCCAATAGATGAAAAAGGTTATAAAGAATGTTTTAAAAATAGTTGTGTGTAATTTTAATTACATTATTACCCCCCTTAATCCCCCCTTGTAAAGGGGGGAAACAAGAAAAATCTGGTTCCCTCCCCAATACATACGGAGAGGGTTAGGGTGGGGTAAAAAATATTTGATACATCAATCATGACTTTTCAAACATCCTCTAAGTCGCAAATTAACAAATCATAAAAAACCATATATGGCGGTTTTAGTTTGGATGCAATATCTTGTATTGACGTACAGTTGTTTGCGTTCCTAAGAATAACATGGCAACTGCTATAACTTTGGAAATAAAAGCAACACATTGCCTCTTGTATCTCATCAAATTAAAAACAGTTATCTGATGTTTACAA
Organism: uncultured Nostoc sp.; assembly: GCF_964247315.1. GTDB lineage: Bacteria > Cyanobacteriota > Cyanobacteriia > Cyanobacteriales > Nostocaceae > Nostoc. The sequence continues at coordinate 17,390 of NZ_CAXTTT010000059.1, read as the reverse complement.
AGTTGGCACTTGTGCTGATGTAGTAGTCATATATGAGTAAAAACAGGACAAGCTTTGGAGTCTAGGGAGATTCTTCAATGCAGAGACGCAAATTAAGGAAGTGCAATGTCAAATTTTGATCTGGTTATTCAGCTATTTTTGCAACTCACAGTTATTTTAGCTACTTGTCGCATTGTTATGATTTTAGGACGCCGCTATCTTGTTCAAACCGATGTTGTTTGCGAAATGATTGCAGGTGTCATGCTAGGGCCATCACTTTTAGGATTGATTGCACCAGATTTTCAGCAATGGCTATTTCCTAAGCTTCCCATCATCACTGCTGTCGGACTTAAAATACCCAATCCATCAATGTCGATTTTATATGCTATCAGCCAGATTGGGTTGGTAATTTATATGTTTTTGATTGGTTTAGAATTCAATACCAAACTCTTAAAACATCATATCAAAAGTGCAAGTTTGCTATCTGCGGCTGGGATTATCACTCCCTTTATTTTAGGAGCGATCGCATCTTTTTGGTTTTATCACAATGGCGATTTCTTTCAACCAAAAGTCATGCCTTGGTCAGCGGCTTTGTATCTAGGTGCGTCGATGACAATTACGGCTTTCCCGATGTTAGCTCGTATTCTTTACGAACGCGGTCTTGCACAAACTCGCTTCGGTACTTTGGCTTTAGGTGCAGCATCGGTAGATGATGCAGTTGCTTGGTGTTTGCTGGCGATTGTACTTGCTAGCGTGAAAAATTCTTTGAGCATTGCCATATTAGCAATTGGTGGTGGCATTTGCTATGTGCTATTTGCAATTTTTCTCGGTCAACCTCTACTAAAAGCATTCACACGCATGACAAAACGCGATGCAGGTGTGAACAAACAAACCTTAACTTTGATGTTGATAATTTTGATGTTTTGTGCATGGTTTACCGATGCTACAGGTATCTATGCAATATTCGGTGCTTTTGTGTTGGGAGCAGTGACACCACGCGGAGAATTCGCCCAACAAATTCGCCAATATACGGAGTTTTTAACTACTTCTTTTTTGTTACCAATATTTTTTGTCTTCTCTGGATTAAACACTCAAATTGGCTTGGTAAACACACCTACTTTGTGGGGAGTTACGTTGTTAATTATTGCGCTCGCAATTCTCGGTAAAGGTGTTGCTTGTATGTTAGCTGCAAAATTAGCCGGGGAAAATTGGCGCGAATCTGCAACGATTGGCGCTTTAATGAATGCTCGTGGTTTGATGGAGTTAATCATCCTCAACATTGGTTTAGAACAAGGTATCATTACCCCAACTTTATTCACTATCATGGTTATTATGGCAGTGATTACCACCCTAATGGCATCACCACTGATTGCCTTTTTATTGCACGGTACAAGCTATGATAAATATTATAATTAAGTAAATTTAAATATAAAATTAATTAATTAGTAATTGGGTAAGATTCTCTGCTTTAACTATGGTTATAGCAATCCTAAATAAGTTATGAATAAAAACATCCCCGACTTCTTTAAAGAAGTCGGGGATCTGAATCTTTTCAGCAAAGAGCAAATTAAATAGGATTACCAGATAAACGCTAATTTGTTTGTAGTGGTGTTTAAGCACTACTACAAATTGACTACCGATTAACTAGTTTTATTGCTATTGTTAATTTGGAAGTTCTTCGAGATGTAGCTCCTAAAATCATCAGAATTGATGTTTAACGGCTGCAACTGCATCTTAACAATAATTCATATAACAACGAAGCAGAAATTACTCTTAGTTATATTTAACAAGCTTGACATTTCCCACTCTTTTAAAGAATTATCTTAGGGAAACCAGATAGTTAATTTTGAGGAAACCATGCACATAGTTATTCTCGTTCTGGTTGAGGTGCTGATTGTTATTGGGCTTTCACGGCTAGTAGGGCTAGCATTCCGTTCCATTAAGCAACCTCTGGTAATTGGTGAGATTGTCGCCGGGATTATGCTTGGCCCATCTTTATTGGGTTTAGTTGCTCCCCATCTAGCAGTTACCTTGTTTCCACCAGAAACTTTTCCTTTTCTGAATGTTTTGTCTCAGGTGGGACTAATATTTTTCATGTTTCTGATTGGGCTAGAACTAAATCCCAAATACCTCGGCGGCCAATTAGAAGTAGCAGTTTTAACTTCTCATGTCAGCATTTTGGTGCCGTTTTCTCTAGGAACATTGCTAGCGGTGGTACTTTATCCCCTAGTTTCTAACGCTAGCGTATCTTTCACCGCCTTTGCCTTGTTTTTAGGGGCGGCGATGTCGATTACTGCCTTCCCAGTATTGGCGCGAATCATTACTGAAAACAATTTACAAGGAACGCGTTTAGGAACTTTGGCGTTAACTTGTGCAGCAGTGGATGATGTCACAGCTTGGTGTCTCTTGGCTGTAGCGATCGCCGTTGCTCGAACTGGTGACTTTGCTGGTGCCATACCCACAATTATCGCCAGCATCGTCTACATCGGCTTGATATTGACAGCAGGTCGTTGGTTCCTGCAACGCCTTGCCAAACACTACCTCCGTGCGGGACGACTCAGCCAATTACTGCTAGCTGGGATTTATATGGGCGTGGTTGCGTCGGCACTAATCACCGAATTAATTGGGATTCATTTAATTTTTGGGGCATTTTTGCTGGGAGCAGCCATGCCCAAAAATGAAGATTTAGTGCGGGAATTAGCAGTCAAAACGGAAGATTTTGTCTTAATTTTCTTGCTGCCTATATTTTTTGCCTACAGTGGTTTAAAAACGCAGATAGGCTTGCTCAACCGTCCCGAATTATGGCTTTTGTGTGCGTTGGTTTTAGGAGTGGCGATCGCAGGTAAATATGTTGGTACTTATGTAGCAGCCCGTGTGAGTGGCATTAGTAAACGGGAAGCCTCGGCACTCGGTTGGTTAATGAATACTCGCGGTTTAACCGAACTGATAGTGCTAAACATTGGTTTAGAGTTAGGGGTAATTTCCCCCTTAATATTTACCATGCTGGTAATTATGGCATTGGTAACTACCTTCATGACCTCGCCACTACTGGAATGGACATATCCGAAAAAGCTGATTAGGTTAGATGTGGTGGAACCGGAGTTAGAAGCAGAAACGGCTACCAGCGCTTCTAATGCCGAAACTTACATTCGTCTCTACCGAATTTTGGTGCCAGTGGCGAATCCGAGTACCCAAAAAGGCTTGTTACAGTTGGCTGCAAGCATCGCTCTCAACTCCCGACATCCCGCCGTTGTTAACCCTCTGAGCTTGATTGAATTTGAAGAAGATTATGCCTTTGAAAGTACGCCAGTTGAAGCAGACCGATTAATTGCCCAGCGCCGCCAGCAGCTAGAAGAATTGATTAATACTCTCGAACCAGTAGAAATACGCTCTCATGTGCGTCCGATTGTTCGCACATCTAGTAATGTGGCACGGGAAACTGCACAGATTGCCGCACTTAAACAAGCTGATTTAATTCTTGTGGGATGGCACCGCCCAGCTTTTAGTAGTAACCGCTTAGGTGGAAGAGTTGGTCAAATGCTCACTACTGCACCAGTTGATGTTGCAGTGTTTATAGACAAGGGAAGCGATCGCTTAGAAAGCTTGTTAGTGCCTTATTCGGCAAATATTCATGACGATCTAGCGCTAATAATAGCTCTAAGACTGCTAATTAACCGTGAGACTTGTCTGTTACAGGTTTTGCAGGTTGTACCCGAAAATCAGCTCAAGGATGAATTGAGTTACGAATTAAATACGATGATGGAGCAATTACCGAGTAGTGTACGCGATCGCATCGAAATCAAAATTGTCCAAACTCCAGAGGCAATCCAAACTGTAGTCGAAGCCTCAAAAAATGTAGACTTGACAATTGCTGGTACTAGTCGCACTTGGGGTATCGAGCGTCAAACCTTGGGAAGATATACAGATCAACTAGCCATTCAATGTTCCTCCTCCTTGCTGATTACCCGCCGCTACAGTCAAGTCAGCGCTCATCTGGCTTCTGTACTTACTGAGGTTAGTAGTCAAGAGCCAACATTGAGGAGTTGAGAACATGAATCATTTCAACTTCAAATCTTTAACGTTTTACGGAGTAGCAATAATTTCAGTACTACTGTTGTTTAAAACTGTCAGTGCTTACGGAGAAAACAATCTCAAGGCTCCTCCTCCAATTAGCGGTCGGTATCGTCTAACCCTAGCGGAGAATTTGCCTAATTGTGAAAAATCGGATACTCTGACGTTAAACATTGAGCAGTCAGGTATTTACTTAAATGCCTCTGTATTACCGGCAAACGCTAAAGCCGACACTGATGAAAAGCACTCTCTGGCAGGCATTTTCAGAAATCAACAATTAAATTTATCTGGGAAAGTAGGCAGATCAATCCTTTGTAATATTCCTCGCCCCCAAAACGATCCTCTGAACTCAGTCACAATTCAAATGCAACTTGTGGATAAAGCTAATATGACAGGTCAATTAACCGTAAATGGTATTCCACAAACTCTGAAATTTACGGCTGTGCCCCAAAAAGCTAATTGAATGGGGAGTGGGTGAAGACGCGATTAATCGCGTCTACGGGATTGGAAGCGCGAAGTAAACAGCAATGTGAGCGCATTGTATGAGTTTTATGGAGCAAATAAACAGAATGGATCGGGGACTAAAGACTAAGCAATTTTATCAATGGGGCAAGCAGTTATTTAGCATCAGTATATTAGGCTTTTATGCAGCGATCGCCCTCGAAACTTGCACTACTGCTGCTACACCAGGGGCAAAGCTAAATAATTGGCGTTTTTCTCCCAAGACACAGCAACTCGAAATCACCCTTTCAGCAGGCACAACCCCTCGTTATTTCTACTTAGCACAACCCTCTCGTCTGGTTGTAGATTTACCGAATACTAAGTTGGGCAAAATTACCACGCAACAAAATTATTCTGGAGCCATCAAAAGCATTCGCATTTCTCAACTGAACGCAAACGATACACGTATTGTCTTAGATTTAGCAGCAGGAACTGTTTTTAATCCCAAACAGGTACAACTACAACCCGTTTCCCGAAAAAACTCCACTCGCTGGGTGTTACGTCCGGTTATTTCTGGTAAAAAAACTACTGCCGTAAAACCAGGAAAGTCCGCAGCTTCAGCCAAGAAACAACCTCAAACACTCCAAAAGCCGCCTAGTAACCCACCTGTAACTACTAATCCACAATCGCCCTCACTCACAGTTCCGACTCCATCCAATCAACTGCCCTCAACTACTACTAATTCAGGGCAGCCTTTTGTCACTGTACCTCCTTTAAATCCAAATACATCCTCTCAACAACCTGCTTCGATTCTTCCCCCTCCTTCTTTCCCAAATCAACCCAATAATTTAAATAACATTCCTCCTTTAGGAATATCAGAATTTCCAGTTCCAACAATCCCCAATGCTCCCGATCCCCAGATCATTGAGTTTGGTCAACCTTTACCTAAAACTAAATAAAAATAGGGAATTGGGCATGGGGCATGGGGCATGGGAAATGGAACCAATGCCCCATTTGCTATGCGCTATGCCCTAATAAATGAATTATTTTTTTCCAACTAACTCCTTTACCTTGTTGATGATGCCGACTGGATCGATACCTTGATATGGGTACTGTTCCCACAAACCGCCGCAACCTTCTTTATAAGTTCCAAGATGGGCATATTTGGGAGTCAACCCCCGCTCTAGTAGCCAAGAGCCGAAACGGCTACCTAAGCCAGTGCGACGGTTGAAGGGTTCTACTACAAGCACAAAAGGAGCATTACCAACTTTGGTAATCATTTCTTCATCAATGGTATTTAAAGTTGTTTTGCTAATCAAACCAACGTCTAACCCTTCTTGCTTAAGACGCTCTACAGCATCAACGGCACGATAGAGAGCATCGCCAAAACTGATAATGTAGCCTTGCGTCCCTTCTCGTATAACCTCATCTTTACCAGGAACAAATTTGTAGCCACTTCCAAAGAAGTCATTGCCGTTGCTGTCCTGAATATTGGGCACTTTGGAACGGGTGGAGAAAATAAACCGCAGTCCCGGCTCAAAGAACACAGCTTCTACACAAGCTGTCATTTGATTATTATCTGCCGGGAAGTACAACTGTGTTGGGTAGCCATCATCCAAGCCATTGTCGGCAAACATATTGTTCAAACCAAAGTGGCAGCTGTTATCTGCCATGTCATCTATACCTGCATGGGAAAAATGACACAGAACATTGGAATAGTTCAGCCGTGCCATTGTGATTTCTGAGATACACATTTCTAAGAAGGCGCTGAAGGTCGCAAAAATACCTTGCTTGCCCTTGTCCATCCCGAATCCGGCCATAGCAGAGAAGTTGCTCCGTTCCATAATGCCGGAGGAAATAAATATTTCTGGGTATGTTTCATGAATTATCTTCAAACCGCAGGAGCCTTCTAGGTCGCTATCAATAACCTTGACTTTTTCTTTACGCTCCGCTTCACTCATGCGACTGAGGACACCCACCACGGCTTCACCAAACACACTACGGTTAGCGCCCCATTTGTCACTGGAACCCAGAAACGTATATGTTTGTTTGGGTTTCTCAATACTTTTAAGGTATTCGACAGCCGCAGTTTGTCCGCGAGATTCTAGATACTTAACTGCTAAATCTACAGGAATTACATCATGGCCATGAATGGAACCTTCTAAACCTTCAATACCAGGACACATCGGGCGTTTATTGATCAGAGCGATCGCTCCGGGAGTATTCACAGCTTCGCTCAGGCGACGGTATAAATCGTCTAAGTCTTCCCCGTCTCCCTGAAGTACTTTCAACCCGTGCCCTTCTAAGGTTTTGGCGACATTAAAACCAGGTAAATATTTAGAAGGATGTCCGGCGATCGTTACATCATTGTCATCAATGAGCAGCTTGACGTTAAGATGTTGAGCAACAGCCAAGCGAGCAGCTTCAGCATCATTGCCTTCTTGCTGCGATCCATCAGAACCGAGACAGAAAACAGCCTTGCCTGGATTCGCCATTGCCACACCATTGATGTAAGGCCAAATATGACCCAAGCGCCCAGAACTAAATTTCACACCAGGAGTTAGTTTTAGTTCTGGGTGTCCCGGTAAATTGGAATGTGCTTGCCGATAACGTAAAAGTTGCTCGGCAGGTAAATCACCATGCAATGTTGCCATCAGATATTGAGTGGCAACTCGATGTCCTGCCTCATCAAAGAAAATCGGTACAAATTGCTCCGATGCTCCCCGGAAAAAGGCATCAAGAATCATTACCTCTGGCACTGTATCGTATGGCCCGCCAGTATGACCGCCGACTCCGCTAGCAGAGCCAGTCGCTGTAAAAAAGACGATCGCATCTCGGCAAAGTTGAATATTCGCTTTGAGAGTATCTCGTTGTTCGGCGGTGAGGCTGGAATTTGCGGGATTGAGCGCTAAAGGTTTGTAAGCACCGAGATCAATTGGAAATTGGGAATTCGTAATAGTCATGATTTCTTGATTCAATAAAAAACAATTTGAACAGAGGGAACGCGTGATCGCACTACAAAAAAAATTGTTAAAACCCCGATGGGCAACAATTATCCAAGCTCAAGCCAACCACTCAGAACCATTGTGGAACCGTGTGATTTCATCAAAAGCCAAAATCAATACATTCAATTGTGCATGAATGTGCTTGAATTCAATTGAAGTTACGGATTACCGTACAAAGACTTGCTTATCAATAAGTATAAACTCACAAACGTGCAATTTCAAGTTTAAAAACGCAATTTCAGGAAAATTAATTATGCTAACTGCTGAACGACGGCAATTTATCTTAGAAATTCTGCGTCGTGATAAAAAAGTACTTTCAACAGAACTTAGTGCTGTTCTCAAGGTTTCTGAGGATACGATTCGGCGGGACTTGCGAGAACTGGCAGAAACTGGACTTTTGCAACGCGTTCATGGGGGAGCGCTGCTTAAATCTCCAGCCACAGCCAGTTATGCCGATCGCCAAAAGCAAGCGCCAAAAGAAAAAGAAGCGATCGCTCGGACAGCAGCAAAATTAGTTTGTACAGGACAGGTGGTGATTTTAGATGGAGGTACGACAACTCTCCAAGTAACCCGTCATTTGCCCCTAGATTTGCACGCAACAGTGATCACAAATAGTCCGCCAATTGCTGTTGCTTTAGCAGAACATCCCCATATAGAGGTTGTGATGCTAGGTGGACAACTCTACAAAAAAGCCTTGGTGAACGTGGGTACTGTCACAATTGAGACATTACGGATGATTCGTGCAGATTTGTGCATGTTAGGAGTTTGCAGTTTGCATCCAGAAGTTGGGATTAGTGTGCCTAACCTAGACGAAGCGCACGTCAAACGAGCCATGATTGCTGGATCAGCTGAGGTAGTAGGATTAGTAACAGCAGAAAAATTAGATACAGCTGCTCCTTATCTAGTGGAGTCCATTCATGCCCTGACTTACTTAGTAACCGCACCGACAGTATCTAATAATATGCTAAGTGCCTATAAAGCTTTAGGTTTGACAATTATACGTGATGAGTACGAATGAGCTGATGAAAGAAGATGCGATCGCTAGGGACTGGGGATTGAATAAGGGAATAGGGTACAGATTATTCCCTGTTACCTGTCACTTCTTCCCTAACTAACCCCAATACCCAAATCTAAAATCTGTCCGTTTGCTGAGGTGTTCCAACTGCTCCTGGTTGGGCAGTGAAGAAGTTTTGAGCGGCTTCATTCTGATATATGCATCTAATATCAGGTTTCTCACCGTCCAAGTTACCTGTGAAACCAAAGGTGTTCAGGCGATTTTTGCAATCTCTTACCTGCTCGGATGTCACCAGCTTACGTTGCTCTAAAATTGCCCAGTCATTTTGTCGAATTACACATCCAGGACGCATACTTGGTTGGGAAACATAAACATTAAAGGGGTTGAGAGTAATGAACAATCTAGCGTCCGTCACCATAGCGCTAGCTCCATACTGCACACAAATTTCAGGGTTTGGTGCTTTGAGATCAATGAATTCACGGGAAGCTACATTTGATGGAGCTAAGGTGGTTGTAGAACTAAAAGCAATGCCAATCCCAATACCCAAAATCAACACCCCTCCCATAATTGCGATGGTGGTGAAGTTAAATAGAGGGGATTGGAAAATAGAGGGTTTAGAAGTAGTAGCCGATCTACCAGTAGATTTACGTTTCATTGTTGCTTAATCACCTTCACGCCGATTTAGGAGGGAGTGGTCTAAAGTTTTCTCCCTCTTTCAGTATGCCTATTCTTGACTGTAATTGCCTGTGATTTTCTCTGCGATATTCTTGTTAAATGAGAAAAATAGGAGCTTATCTAGATATCGGGACAAAATTTTAATATAGTACACTGTGGCGAAAGTTTGCCTACCTTAGACAAGTTGCTCCAGACCTTGTGTGGCTAATTAAAATAATAGCTGAATTTATAGCAGTCCTAAATTATTTGTGAAAATTCTATATCTCTTTCTTCCCTTTGCGTCCTTGGCGTTCTTCTCTAACGAGACGCTACGCGAAGGCGGTTCGTTTCTTATCTACATTTTTCACGACTCCTGCAAGGATTGCTATATGTCAAGCCATACTAATCGCTTATTTTTTCCATTTGGAATAATTAGTGAGTATATTTATTTGAAGATTAATTAATTGTTATTAGTTATGACCTTTGCGTTTTTTTGTGCTGCTTGATTTTATCAATTAATTTATGAATTCAGTTTGAAAATTATACCATATTTTTAATTATTCTCATATATAAATTATTTCTTTTTCCCTTATTCTCCTTCTTCGCGTCCTTTGCGCCTCTGCGGTAGCCTGCGGCAAGCCCTTCTCCTGACGGAGACGCTACGCGAACGGGTTCAGCAGTCGCTCATGGGGGAAACCCCCAAGACCGCGCTGCTTCACCGCTTTGTGTCTACGTTAAAAAAAGTATTTTTCACAACTCAGATAGGATTGCTATAGCTAATTTAGTTTTCACAATTAATCTAGTCAGAATGCTTAAACTATCTAACTTTTGTTGTGAATTTTCAATTTTTAGGATGAGATATTTTTGTTACCCCTAGTAATTGATATGTAAAACAATGTAAATTAAAAATTAATGAAATTTTAATAAGTAATTGAAAGTACGTGACATCTCAAACAGTGCTACCTTCGGGCAAGAGGTTCAAAACTTCGCAACTTCAAATCTTCCTACCTGATAGTCTGACTATTTTTTGGGGAGATTGGTTAGATTTACGCGTGAGAATCCTACCAGTTGCTGCATCAGGCTTAATATCGCCACTGATATATATTTTAGCTTTTGGCTTGGGTTTGGGTAGTTCCATCAAACCAGGTTCAGGAATTAGTGGTAACTATGACAACTATTTGGAATTTATATTACCGGGAATGGTGGCGCTATCGTCGATGACGGTTAGCTTTGCTGGAACGACATTTTCGATTTGTGGAGACAGACTATTTACCAAAACCTTTGAGGAATTATTGTTGACTCCGGTACATCCGTTAGCGTTGTATATCGGTAAAATGCTGGCGGGAGTCGTGCGGGGTTTGATGACTTCCGCTTCTGTGATTTTGGTAGCGCTGCTGTTGACAGGAAACTGGAATTTTCTCAACCCACTGTTTTTACTGTTGGTGGCGCTCAATTGTGCGGTATTTGCTGGATTAGGAGTGATTGTAGGGTTGAGTGTGCGATCGCTCGAATCAGTCGGACTTTACAATAATTTTATCATTATCCCTATGTCGTTCTTAGGAGCGACTTTCTTTGACCCTGCTACACTACCAGCGGCTCTCAAAGTTCTAGTTTACCTGTTGCCACTAACCTACGCCAGCATTGGATTGCGTGCAGTTGCCCATCTACCATTGTCTCAGTTTCCTTGGTACAGCATACCGATTTTGCTGGTAGTTGCGATCGCTCTTTCTTTGTGGGGTGGTTATAAATTCGCTCACCAACAAGATTAAAGCGTTGATTACAACCTGTGCTTTAACTGTTGAATTTTCTGTAAAACTTTTTCTCGATGCTGCGTCAGCTTGATCCATCGGGGTAGGCGACTGGCAAGACTGCCATTATGCCAGCCTAATAAGTCATCTGGCAAGCGTTCTTGCAACCTTGATTGAACATAATTTTCCAGGAAGTTCAAATGAGCTTCATTATATGCCCATAGCACCTGACCGCAACAAGAGATTTGTAGCCACAGGGGCAAGCCAAAAAAATGGTCTAATATTCCATAGCGAGAATTTCTTTTATTCTTGTAATTGTTCTGCCACAGTAGCAATGCGGCTTTTCGATTGCCATTCTTTGACTGTTGTTTTGTATAGCTACAGTGCTGACAAGTAATTCTTTTGATACAACTAAGACTTGATTCCTCAGAGCTTACAGTCAATATCTTGGCAATGCGTAGGCGCAGCCCGCCGTAGGCATCGCATTGGGGACAACGTACTAAAATTTCTTGCTCAAAATCAGCAAGCCGTTTGCCATAGTCTCTAAATCTTATAACCATTTCATTTCAAGCCTGCTATGTAGCGTCCCGTTAAGATAGCAATGAACCATAATTTATTAAGAATCAGGATAATTACTTATAATTCACATATTGTCTAATCTGTCAATGCATAAGTTCTAATTTGGATTTTTTATAAAGATTGCGTGAAATTACTAGTTATCGTGATAAAGCATTAGAAGAATTGCTTTATAAATCAACCTATGAGTAAATATCAACTCAGTCAGCAAGCACACATTAACCACTATTTATCTAGCTGGTAGATAGCAGTTTCAAAGTGAGTTTTTACTGTTTGATTTAAACCATGCGGTATAGCATTCTACGAATAAATATTCAAAGGACACAAATATGACTAGAATTGCCACAAAAATAGCCTTGTCTGTTCTCGGAGCAGCAGGAATTAGTTTTTTGTCTTGGACACCAGCAAAAGCCGTCATCTTTGTAGAACCCATTGTGACGACTAAAAATCAAGATGTACTCGATGCAAAAAAACCAAGAACCCTTACAGATTATCTACCAGGACAAGTAATAGAATATGGTGTTCCAGATGTAGCTAATAACTTTCTAAATGCCACTGGTCACGATATAAACAGCTTGGTCTTTGATTTAAAAACCCTGTCCTATAGTAATCCGAATTCTACTCCACCATTTGATAATGAACCAGTGCAGTGGGGAGATGTTAATGGAGATGGGAAGATTGGTAACTCTGCTAACCCGGAACTAAAGGATATTTTTACAGACATTACTATTGCTGGTAGTACTATCACTTTTAGTGGTGGCGTCATCCCAAACGGAACTTTGTTTTATAATCCATTCGCTACCCTGCCTAATCTAGCGCCAGGTGCTGGAATCATTCCACCAATTCCAGTAGAGCAAGAAGATAAAGATGGGCCGATCAGGGTGGCTGCTTATTATACTGCCGTTCCTGAATCAACTAACATTTTGGGTGTACTAGTCTTTGGCGCTTTAGGCGTAGCTTTCAAACTAAAGCGATCGCTCTGTTAAGAGGATTGGGCACTGGGGACTGGCGAAGAAGCAAGGGAGCAGGGGAGCAGGGGAGCAGGGAGTGGACAGTTAATCAGTTAATAGTTAGTTATCCACTGCCCAATGCCCAATGCCCCATCCCCAATGCCCTCATTTTGTAATTAACTCCCGATACACTGTCATTGTTTCCTGATGAACGCGGGCAACACTCAACCTCTCTAAGTTTTTCTTTGCCCGCTGTTTCCACTCGTCCAGCATCTCGGCATTACTCAGTAATTGCACTAAAACCCCAGCTAAAGCATGACTATCTTTTACTGGCACCAAAAGACCTGCTCGCCCGTTGTCTAAAGCTTCAGGAATCCCGTCTACCTGAGTGCCGACGATCGCAGTTCCAGTTTCCCTAGCTTCCGAAAGTACCAAAGGACAAGGATCGCGGTGGGAAGCAAGCACAAATATGTCACAAGATATCAGATAGCGTTGAGGTTCTGGTTGGAAGCCTTCAAAATGAATGCGTTCTTTTACAGAAGTTGCTTGTACCTGTGTCTCAAATAGCTGTTTATCAGGGCCATTTCCTACCAAATAAAGATGGGCTTGAGGAAAATCTGAGGCGATTTGTTCAAAGGCAGCAATTAACTCAGCAATTCCTTTGCGTTGATACATTCCGGCTACAGTGGCGATCGCTGGATGCTGTAATGGTAATGGTTGATAATCTTGTATTTGTCGGGTGCGGGGACTGCCTAAAGTTCCGTTACATACTACCCGCAACTTGTTTTCTGTAATACCACGCCTAATCATAGAATCACATACAGCCTGACTGACAGCAATTACCCTGTCAGCTAAACCCATCAGCAGGCTGGCACGCTGAAATTCGTTGTGGACTGTAGAAACTAAAGCATATTTGCGTCCTTTAAAAATACGTGCTAATATTACTCCCGTCATCATGTGGGCATGAACAATATCTGGCTGAAATTCAGCTGCGATCGCTCGGTAACGTATAGCTGCTTTAATCGTATTTATCGGTTTTCTGCTTTGGTCTAATTGGTAATGTTTGACACCACATATATCTAGTAAAACCTCGTATTCCCCACCAGCAGAAACAACCGCGACTTCATAACCAGATTTCGCCTGTAGACAAGCCAGATCCACAGCCACATTCACAATACCGTTACCTATTTCTTGAACGTGGTTCAAAATATGTATGATTCGCATAAGCTTTGAAATGTGTATAAAAAATAAAGATAAGTAACTGAATAGAAATCAACATAATTATTGAGGTCTTCAGCGACAACTAAAAAGTAGTCAGTAGTGGGTAAAATTCACCACTTTCTACTGATTAATAGCGCTTGTAACCAGCTACTTAGCTTAAAGACTTATTCAGTAACGGCTCGATAAATCGGGGTAAAACTTCAAAATTCTGAAGACTGATGTTAAGTCAGTAATTTAATTAGGTGTGAGATGAAAAAATTAGGCGATCGCTACAACTAGCTTGATACAAAAGCTGTGTTGCATCTACGCCCGTCGTAGACATTGCCTCATAATAAATAAAGATTAAGCAGATACTCAGAAAACTCTCAATGAGCCAAACTAGCCTCAATTTAGTTGCAATATCTATCTTTCTCATGACTCTATCGGTACTGCTGGGGCCATTCTTCAACTTATCACCGACAGTCCCAGCACTTGCTACCTTCACCATCTTAGGCATAGCGACATTAGATAGCTTCAGCTTGCAAGGCAAGGGTGGTACTATCTTTTTAGATTGGATTGCTGGTTTTTCAAAAGAACACCGCGATCGCATCGTCCATCACGAAGCAGGGCATTTCTTAGTTGCTTACCTGTTGGGTATTCCTGTTACCGGCTACACACTCAGCGCTTGGGAAGCTTGGAAACAGGGGCAACCTGGGCAAGGTGGCGTTAGCTTTGATGATGGCGAATTAGCATCTCAACTAGAACTAGGTAAAATCAGCGCCCAAATGCTAGACCGCTACTGCACTGTTTGGATGGCGGGTATTGCTGCTGAAACCCTGGTTTTTAATAATGCTGAGGGTGGAACTGATGATAAAAGCAAGCTGATAGGAGTCTTGACAATTTTAGGCTTTTCTGAATCAGTTTATCAGCAAAAACTGCGTTTTCATAACCTCCAGGCAAAAACTCTACTAGAAGAAAATTGGTCTAGCTACGAGGCTTTAGTTAATGCCATGCGACAACGCACTTCGGTAGAAGATTGCCATGCTGAGTTAGGAGTAGGGAGTGGGAAGTAAATAGGTGAGCGTAAATATTTATCGTTGGGATAAGGCAGGAGGTAGTAGGCAAGAGGCAGGAGGGAAGAGGGTTTTAGCCTCGTTGATTTTTTTAATATAGTTTGGTTTTATTCTGCCGACCTACTTAGCCCTCTCCTGTCACTCTGGGAAAAGAAAAATAAGAGCCAAATTTTGAACTGTAGATAGAACGCGCATTTGAGCGTTTATTTTCTAACAGAATGGCTGAAATCAATATTTTTGGTAAAAGTCTTATGTTGTTAGCCTTCCAGATTATTCTCTCCCGAAAGTAATAAAAGAGGGTTAGGAAGTTATATCAAGCTAGCAATGAAGAGTTTGTAGTAAGAACTTTAGTGCTAACTACAAACTCATTAACATTATCTTAAACAAAATACCTTCGCCAAATTACCAGGTTCAACGCGAGTAGAAACGGGATGAATATGTCTATGCATAAGTAAGCTTGGCATTTTGGGCGATTTTTGCGTAAGTCCTAACTACAAAAAATTTATATGACATGGAGCCGAGATCGCTTTACTAGCTCTGACAAAATTAGTATGGTGTGCCGTCTTTGTGGACAAATCTCCACAAGCCATTCTCTAAATTGGCCATAAGGTCGTCATCGGGATAGCTGCCAACGTCATGCGGTGTTCTGTCCCCGATTTCAAGGTAAAGAACATCCTCTGAGGTTTCGTTGAGCAGATGGTGGGCGTTACCAGTGCCAGCCTTGAAGCCGGCACACATACCTGGGCAGAGTTGTGTACAACCTTCGTCGGTACGTAGCGTTGGATGCCCTTCCAAGATGTACACGAACTCGTCTTGCTTGCTGTGAGCATGACGAAGGGCTGAAATTGCCTGGGGAGCTAGGCGTGTTAGGTTTACACCAAAGTTCGCGATCCCAAACAGGTCAGCAAGTGGGTGTTTCTCTCTGCCCACCATACGCGATGCAAACGGTTCAGGATAGTTTGAGGGCCTAGTTCTTGTCGGTGCATCAGATGCGTTGATAGCGATTAATTTTGCTCCTTCTGACATAAGAACCTCGTAAGACGGAATGATGAGGGCTAATACCAATTCTAAATTTTTGTAGGCTCTTATTTTGGCAAAGGTATTGAAACAGAAAAGTTATTCAACTCTGGCGCGGAGTGCAGGAGATGGAAAAAACTTTTCAAATCCAGCTTGTCGCTCATTTAAAGATTCTAGGGCATCGTTCCAAAGACTTTCATAATAAAAGAAGGTTACGCCTAGACCTCGTTCTTGGGCAGCCCGCACCTGAGACTTAATTTGCTGCATGGGAACTGGATTATTTCGTAACCCTGTCATAATGCCAACTCCAGTTGGAATTTTTTGTTGTGCTTCTTGAATTTCTGCGCGGGAAATATTTGCCACAAAACTTTTCAAATCGGGACGATAAATTTGCACAATTAACTCGTCCACAATATTTTGTCGCATCCAACCTAGCCAATCTTGCAAGTGAAACTTGTAAGCCAAATCATAGTAATTAGGAGAAACAGAGAAAATCGCCTGGGGTTTTCTCTGTTTCACAGCTTGATTAAGTTTTACCATGAACCCCGTAATCTTATCTGCCCGCCACTTTACCCATGCCGCATCTTGGGGGTTTTTTGGGGGAGGATTCTTGGTTTCTTTGGTGTACAAAGCAACTGTATATTGGTCGTAGCCAAACTCATGAGGCAAACTCATGTGATCGTCAAACTGAATACCATCGGCATCATATTGAGTAACAGTTTCCAGCACTAGATTGGTGATAAACTCTTGCACTTGTGGAAGGAACGGATTGAGCCACATCACCTCACCAGCCGCACTGTTTGAAGTTTGGCTACCATCCCGCTTTTGTGTAAACCAATTCGGGTAATTTAGTGCTAATTCTGAGGTTGGGGGAGCCATAAAACCAAACTCAAACCAGGGAATCACTAGCAATCCTTGGCGATGGGCTTGGTTAATCAGGTCTGCAAGAATATCATGTCCATCTGAACCTTTGTAGACAAAAGGTTGAATACCTGCACTTTGTGCTAGGGCACTGGGATACATCACATAGCCAGAATTCCACACCACAGGATAGATTGTATTGAAGTTCATCCGCCGCAGTTGACTCACTGCATCCTGTACTTTGTCTCGATTCTTGAGGGTGTCAAAATCATTAGTGGTCATCCAAACCCCGCGAATTTCCTGACGGGGTATCTGTGCGATGGCGCTGAAGCGCCCACCTTCGGTGATCGCAGGGGCAAAACTGTCTACCAATAATACTGTAATAAAGGATATTAAAATGAGAATCGGAAAAAGATACTTGAGCGATGTCTGACGACAAGCTGCTGTGCATCTACGCCGCCAACTTTGAACAATAAAAACTGATTTCATGGATTTGAATGATGCATTAGCTACCCACACACGCCATTGCTAGTTTTTAAAATTGAATCTACTAACCATATAGTTTACAAGTATTTATGCTTACTACAGGATTGATTAGTTAGTAGTTGTTTGTTCCTTACTTATGGAACTTTTGCACCAAAAAACTAAAGCAGACAAATTAAGATAGTTATAGTTGACGCAGCTAGTAAGTATTTGTGCCCAATAGGTATTTGGTATGGGAAATAGGGCATTGGACACAAGAGCCAGAGGTGCAAAGGTGCAAAGGGGTAAAACTTACTGCAACTTCTCCCCTGCTTTCC